>JBGATJ010000031.1:0-47593 GCA_044229295.1 Pseudobdellovibrionaceae bacterium | reverse complement strand
GACTGAGCTACCTGGCCATCAAATTTGTCGGAAGGATCTTAATACTGCAGACAGCGCGCGAAAGTCAAAAGCCCAGTTCAAGGAATTCGTTGCGCAGCGCCATTATCTCACTTTATCAAAAGCCTGAGCCAAGTCTCGAATCAGATCCGCCTCAGACTCAATCCCAACACTCAAACGAATCAAAGAGTCGTCAATCCCAAGGGCCTTTCTATTTTCTGGCGGAACACTCGCATGAGTCATGATCGCAGGGTGTTCAATCAAAGATTCAACTCCACCAAGACTCTCTGCAAGAGCGAAGAGTCTTACACTTTCGAGGAAAGTTCTCGCTGCCCCGAGCCCACCTTTAATGTAAAAGGTGATCATGCTTCCCATTCCGACCATTTGCCGCTTGGCAAGCTCGTGCTGCGGATGGCTTGGGTGTCCTGGGTAAAGGAGCTTTTCAACTTTTGGATGTTCGGCAAGAAACCTAACGACGGCTTTGGCGTTGGCTTCGTGAGCGCGCATGCGCACAGGAAGAGTTTTTAAACTTCGGAGAGATAAGAACGCATCAAACGGGCTCTGGATTCCACCCATAGAATTGCTCAAGAAAGCGATTTTTTCAGCGAGGTCCGAACGAGAGGTCGCCACAGCTCCACCAACGACATCGCTATGGCCACCGATGAACTTAGTTGTCGAATGCACGACAACATCGGCTCCAAGCTCAAGAGGACGCTGAAAATAGGGACTCATGAATGTATTGTCGACCATCACTATGATGTTTTTCTGGTGCGCGATTTCGCAAGCTCGTTTGATGTCTACTAACTTCATCGTCGGATTCGTTGGGGTCTCAAGCCAAACCATTTTCGTGTTAGGCTTGATCGCCTTCTGTAAGTTATCAAGATTGGTCAGGTCGACATAGCTAAACTCGATGCCATTGTTCTTGATGACTTTGTCGAAAAGACGGAACGAACCTCCGTACATGTCATCGCCAGCAACGACATGATCGCCAGCCTTAAACATGTGGAGTAACGTTGTGGTTGCTGCGCAACCTGAGGCAAATGCAAAACCGAATTTTCCACCTTCGAGATTGGCGATGCAGTTTTCGAAAGCTTTACGAGTTGGGTTGTGGGTACGACTGTATTCATAGCCTTTGTGAACGCCCGGTGAGGCTTGGACATAGGTAGACGTCAGGTATACCGGAGTCATGATGGCGCCTGTGGTTGGATCCGGCTCTTGTCCTGCGTGAATCGCGCGAGTTTCAAATCCGTAGTTTTGGTCTTTGTCGATCATTGTAACTCCTTAAGCTAAATCTTTAACTTGTCCCAAATACTCTAAGAGGTCGATTCGGGTGAGAATGTGGATTTTTTCGCCGTCTTTGACAAGGGCGACATACCCTTGCTTGAAGAGATCGCTCAGGCGTTCGAGATCATCTTCACGGTCCACGAAAATTATTGTGCCTTTTACTAAGTGCAAAATCGGTTCGTTGGGTTTGAGAGTTCCTTTGACGAGCGGCTCAAGCAAATCAGCTTCGTCTAAAACACCGATCACTTGCCCGCCAGAGTAGACAGGCACTTGAGAGACCGACATTTTCTTCATCTTCGTAACGACATCAACAACGCTCTCGCCAATGTCTACGCTGATGAGGCCGCCGCTGTCCCTTGAGGAAACGATATCCCATACCGTTCGATTTTTTAACGGAGATGGTAAGAAGCCGTTGTCACGCATCCAGGCATCGTTGAAGGCTTTACTCAAGTAAGAACGACCGCTGTCTGCCATCATGACTAGAATGTTCGAAGGCTTTTTTAATTCCTTGGAGTATTTGATGGCACCGACGAGTGCGAGTGCTGCCGAAGGACCGACACAGATCCCTTCTTTGGCAACGAGGTCCCTTGTCATTAAGAATGACTCCTTGTCGCCGACTTTCACAAACGCATCAATCACATCCATATGAACGTTTTGCGGCAACATGTCCTCGCCAATCCCCTCGACTTTGTACGAGTGAGGCGCATCTACGACTTTTTTATGATAAAAAAGATCATAAAGAATGCTCCCAATAGGATCAGGGCAAACGATCTTAACATCTGGCTTTTTTTCTTTAAGATAGCGACCGACTCCAGATATGGTTCCACCTGTTCCAGCGCCTGCAACAAAAACATCAATTTCGCCGCCTGTTTGATCCCAAATTTCTACCGCGGTAGTTTTATAATGCTGAGTTGGATTGTCGGCGTTGTGATATTGATTTGCATAAAAAGATTTGGGAGTGATCTCGACAAGTTTTTTAGCGACGGAGTAGAAACTACGCGGATCTTCAGGTTCAACCGCAGTTGGCGTGATCACAACTTTCGCGCCGTAAGCTCGAAGAATGGCTCTTTTTTCTTCGCTAATTTTATCTGGCATCACAAAAATACACTTGTAACCCTTCACGGAGGCGGCAAGAGCTAAACCTAAGCCTGTATTCCCGGAGGTCGCCTCGATAATAGTTCCGCCGGGTTTGAGCTCTCCACGTTTTTCTGCAGCTTCAATGATTGCGATTCCGATGCGATCTTTGACACTCCCGCCGGGATTGAAATACTCCAGCTTCGCCCAAAATTGATGGGGGCTTGAAGGAATGCAGTTATGCAATTTAATGATCGGTGTGTTCCCAATGGTATCAACAATGGAATTGAGCACTTTTTTCATAATTTACCTCTTTGGATTCCTGTGTAGGTTTAACTCAAGAACAAGCCTCTGAAAAGAGGTAAACTTAGAAAGACCACCCAAGTTGAACTTTTATTGCGGCAAAACGCGGAAAGTAAGAAATCACGTCCATAGCCTTGTTGATATTGGATTTATCGACGGGATCGCTCACGCTGGAAAGGAAACCGGCCTCTCTTTTCAACACCAATATGGGTTGGTACCAGGAAATCCAATCAACGCTGAAAAGAAGGTGTTCTGTAAGGGACCAGCGGTTCCCGACGCCAACGTTCAATCCTAGAGAACTCAGTTCCAACAGCGTTGAGCTGGGGTATACGCCGGAAGAAATACGGCTAAGAATGGCATCGCCAACTTCGACACGAAAACTAAAATAACTAATTCCATAGCTGACGTTAAAACTGTTAGTCCCAAAATAAGAACGCCTATTGAGGGAAACGCGCTCATCCACCATGGATCCTAAATCGCTAATCAGGAATGGAACAGAATAACTCCCCCGCATGTATTCCAGTTCGGCCGAGGTATCCACATTCTGTACCCAGCCCGCCGTCACGCCAAGTTTGCTTGGCAGAATCAAATCCAGCGACGAATAAGTTCCAAAAACATATCCTTGGCTTAAAGCACGAAGCTCTCGGCTTGTTGGTTCAGGTTTTATTTCGGTAGGATCAGTGACCGGAGTCGGAGAAGGTTCTGAAGATTCGGCTTGAGCTGAGACATGACAAACTAAAAATAAAGTCGCAATGAGGGTGGTTAAAAACTTAGTCGAAAAACTCACGATTGTCCTTTTTTTATTTTCTCATCCTTAGACGGATTTATCGGCTCCCGGCCCTGGGCTTGGAGCACCTTCGCCCTCGATATTTACAGACATGAAGATTTTTTCCAACCTTTCAATCGGATTAGGACAGTATTCCATACCCAAAACCTGCATAAGTTCTTTAACTCGCTTCTCATTCGGTCTGGGTAAGCTGACCTCGTTTACAAGCTCTTTGAGCTGATTGAGGTTTTTGAACACCCTCATAACCCCTCCTAAAATGCGTTCTCCTTCAAAGATAAAGGAAATCAAAAAAAAAACAACTGAAAGTCTCTTTGACCATCAACCACCTCCAGCCAGCGAAGCCAGCAAATGGCCCAAAACCGGTCCAAAGAGGAGCAGAAGAAACGCTGGGAACTGACAAAACACTAGTGGAAGAAGCAGAAGAAAAGGAAGTTTTGCCAAATGTGTATCAATTTCGATCTTGCTCATCTGAATCATTTCCTGCTCAAGGTCTTTGAGAGGTCCTAAAATGGACTGACCTGCAAACGTTCTTTCTAACAAAGTAAGAAGCACCCTTCGCGCTACAGATAAGTGTTCCACGGCACAAGGATCTGGTCTACCGAGCTCTATCCGAAGTAACCAACTTCGAACCTCTTGCGCGAAGTCGCTTTGATCGGATTGGAGAAATGCCTGGACACCTGCTTTCGCAGTTTCTCCACATTCAATGCATTTTTTGACTTCCAAAAGAAGTTTGAGGGGCGGAGCTAGACCTTCCACTTTATTTTCCTTCCACTTTTTTGAATCCAAATCAGTCCCACCGCGAAAAAACATATAGAAAATGAAAGAAATTTAAGAATATGAAAAAATCCGAAGTTCAAAACGACAAAAATCAACAAAGCAACGTACAAAATGGTCATCACAGCGGCCTGAATTCGTGTTTGCGCAGTCACTTGCCTTGACCTATGTCTAAAATAAGATTCAATTCCAAGTTTGTACCGAAGCGACTTCAAATGTTCTAATTTTTTTCCTTCGGTGCGATCAATTTTTAAAAGATCACTTAACAAATTTTGGATCGATTGTTCAAACTGAGACAATGCCATCGCTTGCGAATATCGTAACACCCGCAGAAACTCAAAAAGGATCACGCGTGAGTAATGAGATCCGCGCTGAGAAGCAGTTTCCAAGCTTTCACGATAACTACGACCGATACTCATCAACAGGTGAACTTCGTCTAGAATTGGAACAATATCGTCGTGAAATTTTTGAACACGCTGTGCTTGTAAGATTCGCTTCATGAGCAGCAACAAAAAATTACTGAACAACCAAAGTAACCACACAAATTCGAGGTGAGATCGGAAGAAAAATGAAGCGATGATCGTGAACATCGCAATTGCGGTGCCAATTTTTGTCATCATTTCACTTTGAAGAATCTTTTGTTCGATCAAAACACGCGTTGTCCGCGAAACGAACATCAATCCGCATGCCGAAACCACACACCACCACAACATCATTGACCTCCGAAACATCTTTGCAGGCAAAAAAAAGACTCAATGAAAATTTTTTATTGACGATAAGGGTCACATAGTGAACACTTGTGATAAGAAGTCTTCAATAACAACAGCGAATGCAACATGTGCAACCGCGAATTTAGGAGGAGCGATGAAAAAGAAAGCAACAAAGAAAGCAGCTAAGAAGACAACAAAAAAAGCCGCTAAAAAGAAGACCACTCGTAAAGCTGCTAAAAAGAAATAGTTGGCTTTAACGAAAGAAAAAACCCCCGGAATCGGGGGTTTTTTTTTTGCTCAAACGCTCGATGTCCGTAAAATCCGCGAGTCGTCGTCAAAAATTGTGTCGATATGTTCAAAAGTAGTACAAAAATCCCAGACTTCCGGTTGGGACAACAAGGCCTCTCGTAAGATCCGTCATCAAATCCACTTCTGCATATACTGAGCTTCCCACCGCTGAACCAAAAAGTTGGAAATATTGGAGTCCGAATGCTGGAATCAAAAATTCCTTCGTGAACTTTCCTGTCGCTTTCTGTTCTTCATTGAGCAATTGACCTTCAAGATAGGCCGGCGATGTTTTTCTTAAAGGTTGTCCGTCGCCTTGACTCATCCAGTGGGCAAGTCCGAGCGAAAGATAAGGAACAAACACGGTACCACTCAACGTTCGCTTCCACAAAAACTGAAATGATTGAAATCCTGAGCTCCCCCCAAATCCGACAGTGAAAGCATTGTAGGGAGTGAAATTGAGCTCAATCTGAGTGCCGATCAAGCCAGAGCCTCCAGCGATCTGCCCACCGGCGGCAACTCTTCGGCGACTTTTGAGCTCGGCAAAAGATCGATGGGAAACTTCTGAGGAATCAGATTCTAAAACGGTAGAGGTCTCTCCAGATTTAGTGATCTTCTCGGCGTGGGGACTTTTAAGGGGTTTATTGCCTTCCTCTATTAATATAGCTGCCTTAGCGTTCACCATTCCGAGAAAAAAGACAAAACTCATTGCCGACAACTTCACAACGTCTCCCGCGTATTAAGGGCCTTCAATGCAGTTGTAGCGGAAAAATTTAAATGGTCAATCGGGTTCTAGAACATCTAGAAGATTTTAGCTTTTACGCCTTCTTGTTGGAGAAACTTGCGGATGGCTGGTCCATCCAGGTCTTCCAATCTGAAAAGAAGCTTCTGTAGAAGTTCAACAGTCTTTTCGGACTTTTCGGATCGTAGGCTGTGGGTTAGGTACACCAAATCGTCGCTCATTTTTAAGGTGTTTGACATTAGCTTTGCGATGTCTGGATTTTTAGTGGTTCGATCTAAAAGTACGAGGGTCTTATTGAAATTGGTGACTAAATGATCAAGCTCCCGAATCAAGTTGCTCACCGAGCCTTCATTTTTTTCGACCATACTGAGCATTTTTCCGGCAAGTCCATAACCTTGCGAAATTAACTGATCCACACGGGGCGGATCTTCTCCACGAACAGAGGCTCCCGGAACAAATTCTTTGGCAGAAAGATTACCGGGGGTGATCTCTAAAAATTTTTCTCCAATAACCCCTGCCAAATTGATGTAAAACTGAGAGTCTTCGCGAATGGTTGTCCAGGCTTTTTTATCGACGGAGATGACAATTCTAAGTTTAACTTCTTCGCCCTTGGAATCTTTTTGAGTTGGATCGAATGTGATACTTTTGACTTTACCTACTTTGATTCCCATCACACGAACCGGTGAGCCAACATCAATTCCACCAGCAAAATTGTAGAGAACATTAAGCTCATGACTGTTTTCAAAGAGATTGAGCGACCCCATCATGTAAGCAAACGCAACAACTAATCCGATGGATCCCAAAAATAGCATGCCTACTTTGGCTTCGACTTTCATACACGACTCCGTCTCTCTATTCTTTAGTAAAAATGAGAAAAAGTGTAGGACAAAACGAAGTCTAGAACGATGATCAAGACCGAAGATGCGACGACACTGTTTGTAGTAGCTAGACCAACGCCCTCGGCACCCGACTTACAACGGAATCCAGAAAAACAACTTACGATAGGAATGACCGCGCCGAAAAAAGCGCCTTTGATACAAGCAAAAACGACATCTTGAAAGGATACGAATCGGTTCATCGCAGAGATGAACATCCCTGCACTAAAACCTAGGTACATATCACTTACGACCATCGCGCAGTAGATGCAGATCAAGTTCGCAATCAAAGTCAAAATCACACCGGCAACAATGCACGCAACAAATCTCGGGACGACAATGAAGTTGATGGGATCAATTCCTAACATTCGAAAAGCATCAATCTGCTCTGTAATTTGCATCGATCCGACTTCGGCCGCAATCCCCGCGCCAACACGAGATGTAACGAGCAAGGCGGTAACGATGGCTCCGAGTTCCCGTAAGATCAGCATTGCCGCAAAACCTGGAACCATGGAGTCGTTTTGAATGACTAACTTCATGTGGAAGGAAGACTCTAGGATTGTGACCATCGCCGCAAAGCTCACGCAAAAAACCACGATTATGAGACTGCCATTAGCAACGAAGGCGATTTGTTTGATGGTTTCAGAAACTCGGTAGGGTGGCTTAAAAACCCCAAAAAATGTTTGAAGTCCTAGCGTTAAAAAATCGGTAACGATTCTGATATAGGAGCTCATGCAAAGCCCCCGGTAAAAATGCGTATAACGATGTCGCCTAAGAATGTGGTAAACCAATCCGCAATCACGATTCCGATCATTGTTGAAACGGCAGTGTTAACAACGGATCTTCCAACGCCTTTAGCACCGCCGGTGGTTGAATATCCTTTATAGGTACAAATAGTGGCAAGGAGCATGGCAAAAACAAAACATTTGACGAGGCCACTGACGATGGAAGGCAACGTAACGATGGTAGGAATATGTCGAATATACTCTTGCGGATTAACGTCTGCAAAAACGCCACCCATCAACATTCCACCGAACACAGACATCACAAGACCGGCTCCAAGAAGAAAGAAACTCGAAATGATAATGCCGATAAATCTTGGAAGGATGATTTCTTGCATAGGATCAGCGCCTAGGCATCTGATAGCGTCGATCTGTTCTGTCACACGCATGGTTCCTAGTTCTGCAGATGTGAATGCACCGACTTTTCCGCTAAGCATGAATGCGATCAAAAGTGGACCGACTTCGCGAACAGTTCCGCTAGTAGATAGCCCGCCTAAAAATCCAAGCGCGCCAAACTCTTTCATCTGCATAGTAAACTGGACGCTCATAATCGCACCTACAAAAAATCCGGCCATTGCCGTTGTTGCAGAACTTTGTACGGTAACGCGCCAAATTTGCTCGCACATTTGACGAAACGTGCACGGGGAACGAATGGCCGTTTTAAAAATCTCACCGAGAAAAATAACTGTCGCACCAATTTCTGACAAGATATCGTTAATGGCCTTGAGCACTTTGGCGAACCTCCTCGAGAAATCCCACGACCAAAGGATGGACCGATTGCAGTAGTTCTTGCGGTGTTCCTTGATCGACGACTTCACCTTTATCAAGCACAACGATCCGGTCGGCAATTTTCAGAGCGCAGTGCATGTCATGGCTGACGACAATCGAAGTCGTTTTCAGTTTTCGAGATAAATCTTGTATGAGCATATTAACGGCGTTGGTTGTGACTGGATCTAAACCCGTAGTTGGCTCATCAAACAGCAGAATCTTTGGTTCAATCGCAACAGTTCTCGCGAGGCTCACGCGTTTTTGCATTCCATAGGAGAGATCGCCGGGTTTTCTGTCTATAGTTTCGGGCGATAAATTGACCATCTTTAAGGATGCAATGACCTTTGTTTTGATCGTTGCCTCATCAAACCGGTAATGCTTACGAAGGCCAAACGCGATATTTTCGTAAATGGTGAGTGAGTCAAAGAGCGCCGGATGTTGAAAAACCATTCCGCATTTTTTTCGAATGGGTAAATAACTGAGCTCGGAGAGTTTAGAGGTTTCTTGCCCATCGATCCAGATTTCGCCTTCGTCAGGTCGCATGAGACCCACGAGGTTTTTAAGAAGAACTGACTTACCGGTTCCGCTGGTTCCTAAAATAAAGAGAATTTGGCCCTCTTCAACTTTGAAGCTGAGGCCTTTGATGACGGTTCTTTCGCCAAATCGTTTAACGATGTTTTTGAATTCTATCACTCGGTCATTGTGACAAAATCCTACGGCAAATGTTAGTTAAAAAAGTCTTTGAGGGGTTTTTGCGAGACTGTTTTGTTGGTAATTCCGGAACCGCTCCGCGCCCGTTGAAAAGCCGCTTGGTTTTTGTACTTATTATTGAAAGGCATGGCGCCGGTACTCATCGGAGCTGACTTGAAGGTCATGAGTTTTGGCGCTGCTTGGGAGATTTGCCCTGTGAGGAGGAGCGCGAGAAGAATTTGTGTTGGCTTCATACAACCGCCTTAGTTTTTGACACCTCTTTGTGGGGTGAAAGATGTCGTTAGAGTTGATTGAGGCAGATTGCAAGACGAGTGCCTAGTGCTAGGTTCGGAAAAGATCACAGTTTAAGACGACGCTCTCCTCGGGCGCAGAGGGTCTCGCGATGTTTTCGGTCTCAGAAATGAAGCTAAGAACCAGGTTTTTTAACCGTTCAACGTCGGGTCTGCTAAGAGTCAATACCGTCGTGTAGTGGACGCTATCACCATTGAAAACCTGTGCATCCAACACCGCTCGATGCCGCCAATTTTGATGATGAAGCACCACAAATGGAGAGTTTTTTGGGATGTGAAACTGACCGCCGGCGTATTGCCACCGCCCGCGATCCTCTCTTACCAGTCCAAAGATTTGCAGTTGTTCAAGGTAGGTTTTGGTCAGCATTTCGGTGAGCCCAAGTCTTGAGGAAAGTGCAGATACCGACTGGAACTCCGGAATGCTAACAAGAAAATGAAGCGCGCTCCAGTGCCACGAAGAAAAATAAATGGCTTCTCGTTCTGGCAGTGAAAAGTTGTCCTTTTGCACACGGTTTTGGAGAGATTCGTGGCTTCTTTTAAGTTCTGAGAGTCGGGTTGCTAAAAAAGATTTGTAGTGCGCGGCTGCCGCTCTTTCGTGTTCCACAAGAGTTTGAAAATAATCTCGCTCAGAGGGATTCATTCCCCAGAACTGAGTCAGTAGATATGCGTGATCAAGCGTGAGGTGAACTTCAGATTTGATCACTCGGGAGAGAAACGAGGGTTGGCACTGCAGAGTCTCGGCGGCACGACTGAGTTGCCCGCGGCGCCCCTCTTTGAGAAGGAAATAGGACATGGCTTTTTTGTAGGAATCAAACTCGAAAACGGAGCGCTTTTTCATTGTTACTAATTTTACCAAAATTCGGTATTTTTTGACAATAAAGATATGGATGCGTCGCGTGATTTCCAGTAAAAATAGGATCCTATTAACAACGGTTGGACCAGCAATTGCAGTGTTTAACCATTTCCTACGGGAGTATTTTTTATGAGTCTTTTCAATAGTTTATACGGATTTTTTGCGGTGATGGCAGTTTCCATTGGCGCGTTTGGGTTTGGGCCTTCGGGCAGCGGCGGGGGTGATCTGTGTGAGGATCGGATTCAGATGATTCGCGATGATATTCGTGAGTGGATTGGTCAGGGCGGGCACAAGGGTTTGGTGCTTCCGACGGGGGTGACTTCGGATCAGTATTCGACTTCGATATTAGATAAAATCAATCGTGCGAAAATTAAATGCGTGGGTTTTGGAGATGTGGGTTTTCCCGTGAATATCAATGGACGGCCGAAGACCTGTCGTTTTGATTTTGATTTTCTCGGGAATAATCAGATTGTCTGTGACTGGAAAAAGTTTATGGCAGTTGATGCCTCCGAACAATATATACTAATTCACCACGAATATGCTGCGTTGGCAGGTATCGAACCGCCCAACAATGAAGACTCAAACTACGACACTTCTAACCAGGTATCAGGTTATCTCACGGACCAAGTAGTGAAGAAACTTGCGATTCATCCTGTTCAATCTGAGGACTGCTCGTTAGAGTACGAATATAATCCCGGGTGGCAACTGCTCGACTATGCCAGAAACCTGCGGGTGACTTGTGTGGAACAAGCACTCAGGAACGCATACGTAGACTCTTCGGTGTTAGAAACTAAAGATCATAATGGGCGCACTCCGCTACACGTTGTAGCGACAGCTGCAGTTCCACAAAGCTGTTTTGGCAACAAATTTCCCGAGATCTGTAAATCCGACTACCAGGCACGGAAAGCCAAAGTGCTCGCTATCGCAAAGCTTTTGGTAAGAGCTAAGGCGAATATGGAAAATCGAGACAACAGTGACGATACTCCGATCCTTACGGCTGCCACAAGGTATCCCGATCTGGCAATCTTCTTAGCTAAATCTGGAGCTTCGATCACAGCAAAGGAGAACGGCGGAAATACTGTGATTCACTTCACTACGAACTTAGAGGTCATCGATTTGTATATTAAAGCCCATGGAGATATGAATAGTTATGGATTCATGGGTTTTACGGCGGTCGGAATGCACGTCGTCGACGGGGCAAATGCAGAATTCATGAGGATTCAGGACTCTACACCTTACAAAAAAGCGATTTCAAAACTGGTCAAAGCTGGAGCCTGGCTCAATACTGGAGACCCAACAGCAATGGGAGCATTACGTTGGTTGGCGAAGCTCCACAAGACTGATCCAGAGAAATTCGAGATGTACAAGTTCTTAAAATCCCTCGGCGCTAAAGACTGAACTCGGCTGTGGGTGGCAGTGGTCAACCGCAAGGTTGCCCACAAGCATTCACAGGCGGAGGATGGCTTATGGCCAGTACATGTTGAAGTAGTAATCTCGACACCTAACTAGCATTTTGCTATTCTCATCATCTATGATCAAACCACTCCTACTCCTCTTCTTCGCAGCAAACGCCCAGCCCCCATGCACCATTTCCACAGCACGCTATCTCACCATGGACTACGAGCACTTCGACCAAACCAACGAAGGCTGGCGAAAGGAGCTCCAAACTGGCTGTAGGCTCCAAGTAGCAAAGCTCATCGATACTTTCCGCGAGAACAAACAACTCGCTCCCCAACGAAGAACGAATTCTCTACTGGCACGCAGCCCAGCTATATGCGATGGAAAGCCAACTAAAACTCGCAAGGCCCCGGTTTCAAAAAGCCTACGATCCGAATGATCATTTTAAGTGGAATTCTTATGTGCGAGGAACGATCGCCTATTTTGAATTTGATCTTCAGGTTTAAAACATGCCCGCGCAGAAGTTGCGACGGTTCCCGAAGCCGCGCAAAACTTAAAAATACTCGACGGCATGATCAACTGCTTCTACGTCCCACGCACCGAGGCCTATTCCACAAAATGCTAAACTACATCTCACCCCGAATAAATCCATGCACCCGCGGATCCCGGTTCTCCAAAATCGCCGCCGGTCCACCTGCCTCAAGCACGGTCTGATCCACCACCATCAAAATCCGCTGTGCCATCTGATACGCGCGGTTCATGTCATTAGTAATCGCCATTACCGTCGACCGGGACTTCTTCTGAAACTCGGCAATCAAATCGATGATCTTGCGGCTCGTGATCGGATCAAGGCCCGCGGTAGGATCATCATACAAAATAATTTCTGGAGCCAGCGCCAACGCCCGCGCAATTCCCAAACGCTTCTGCATTCCGCCGCTGATTTCGTCTGGGAAAAGGTTCTTCGCATGGGGGATTCCCACATTTTCCAGAAACATCTCCACAGTTTTATCAATCTCAGGCTCTGAGGTATCCGTAGTTTCACGCATCGGGAACGCAATATTCTCCCCACAGCTCATGGAATCAAAAAGCGCATTTTTTTGAAAAAGCATTCCAAAGCGCCGGAGTAATTGCGCCTTAGTTGCGCCGCGCATTTCGCTCCACTGCTGGCCTTCTATAAGGACTTTTCCCGCAGTGGGCGAGATCAGGCCCGCGATGGTTTTCAAGAGTGTCGACTTTCCCTTACCGCTGGGGCCAATCACGAAAATCACTTCCTCTTTTTGAACCGTAAGAGAGATATCCTTCAAGATCACGTCGCTGCCGAAGGCGACTGTGACGTTTTGCAGTTCGATGAGGGGGGCTGACGCTGCGCTCAACGATTCTCCTTTGCGAGCTAGGTGAAGGTCTTAAATTTTGCTGAGAGCTGAAGCCAACAAAGATTCATCATGACTCAGTGTAAAGCCTTGGGTATACAGAAATAATTCTGACAATTTCGTCATTAAAATCAAACCTTATTTTGGAGACTTACATGGGACACACGCGTAAGAAAATCACGGTCATCGGCGCAGGCTTTGTTGGATCTACGGCAGCTCACTGGGCAGCTCAAAAGGAGCTCGGCGACGTGGTTCTTCTCGACATCAACGACGGCGCAGCTAAAGGTAAGGCGCTAGACCTTTTTGAATCTTCTCCTGTTGAGGGATTTGATTCGCGTGTGACTGGGACAAGTCAATATAAAGACACAGCTGGTTCTGATGTGGTCATCTTGACAGCGGGTCTTCCTCGCAAACCTGGAATGAGCCGCGATGACCTCCTCGCGACCAATGCTAAAATTGTCAAAGATTGCTGTATTGGAATTAAGGAGTTCTCTCCGAACGCAACTGTCATTGTCGTCAGTAACCCACTCGATGCCATGGCGTTTGTTGCTAAGCAAGTGACGGGATTCCCGCGCGAGCGAATTATAGGAATGGCCGGAGTTTTGGATGGTGCTCGATTTCGTTCTTTCATTGCTGAAGAACTCAACGTCAGTGTTAAAGATGTCCAGGCCTTTGTTCTAGGTGGGCACGGAGATACGATGGTTCCAATGCCACGCCACTGCTCTGTCGGTGGAGTTCCACTGACTGAAATGTTACCGGCTGATCGCCTCGAAGCTTTGCTTCAACGCACTCGATCTGGTGGTGCTGAGATCGTTAATCTTTTGAAAACAGGTTCCGCTTATTATGCTCCTTCTGCCAGCGCTGTTCAAATGGCTGAAGCGATCCTTAAAGATCAAGGTCGCATTCTTCCATGCGCGGCTTACCTTCAAGGCGAGTACGGAGTTAAAGACCTGTTTGTTGGAGTGCTTTGTAAACTTGGTGGCAAAGGGATGGAAAAGGTTATTGAATTGAAACTCAACGACTCTGAAAAAGCTGGACTTCAAAACTCCATAAAAGCTGTAGAAGAACTTGTCACTGCGCTTAAAAAAATTGAATATTAAGAGAAAAAGGAAGTCTCATGAACATACATGAATATCAGGCCAAACAGATTTTGAGTCGCTACGGAGTGGCGACGCTCAAAGGATCTGTTGCTCACAGCGCCGATGAAGCTGTGAAAGTCGCAAAAGAAATGGGCGGTAATCTCTGGGTCGTGAAAGCGCAAATTCACGCCGGGGGACGGGGCAAAGGGGGCGGTGTAAAAATCGCAAAAACTCTTGCCGAAGTCGAATCTCTTGCGAAGGCCATGATAGGAATGACCCTCGTTACTCACCAGACCGGTCCCGAAGGACGCGTCGTTAGCAAGGTGTATATCGAGCAAGGCTGCAACATCGCTAAAGAGTACTACCTTGCTTTTCTTGTCGACCGGGCTACAGGACGCGTCGCTATGATGGGAAGTCGAGAGGGTGGTGTTGAAATCGAAGAAGTCGCCGCGAAAAATCCCGATGCTATCAAAAAAATTGATATTGATCCTGCGGTTGGACTTCAGCCCTTTCAGTGTCGTCAAATGGCGTTTGCTCTTGGAATGTCCGGTGACGTTGTTGGTAAGGCGACGCCCTTTATGATTGGTCTTTACGAGGCTTTCACGAAACGTGATTGTGCCATTGCCGAAATCAATCCTTTGGTTGTGACTAAAGAAAACACCGTAATCTGCCTAGATGCAAAAATGAATTTTGATTCCAACGC
The DNA here is from genome assembly GCA_044229295.1 of Pseudobdellovibrionaceae bacterium. GTDB lineage: Bacteria > Bdellovibrionota > Bdellovibrionia > Bdellovibrionales > Bdellovibrionaceae > JBGATJ01. The sequence continues at coordinate 32,808 of JBGATJ010000031.1, read as the reverse complement.
ACTTTACAGACAAAAAGAAGTCGTTGAGATGCGCGATCTTGCTGAGGAAGATCCCACTGAAATCGAAGCCAGTAAGTTTGACCTCGCATTTATCAAGCTTGACGGCAACATTGGTTGCCTTGTCAATGGTGCTGGCCTTGCGATGGCGACTATGGACATCATCAAGCTCAACGGTGGAAATCCCGCAAACTTCTTAGATGTCGGCGGCGGTGCCAATAAAGAAAAGGTCACCAACGCGTTTAAGTTGATTTTGCGAGATCCTAATGTCAAAGGGATCCTTGTAAATATTTTTGGTGGTATTATGAAATGTGACATCATCGCTGATGGTGTGATTGCAGCGTCTCGCGAGGTTGGACTTAAGGTCCCTCTGGTGGTTCGTTTGCAAGGCACTAATGTGGATTTGGGTAAAAAGATTCTGGCAGAAAGTGGGCTCAATATCATTCCTGCAGATGGTCTTAACGATGCTGCCCAAAAAATTGTCGGCGCCGTCAAAGGAGCAAAATAATGTCCATCATGATTAACAAGAATACCAAAGTGATTTGCCAAGGATTCACCGGCTCTCAAGGAACATTTCACTCCGAACAGGCGATTGCTTACGGAACTAAAATGACCGGCGGTGTGACTCCCGGTAAAGGTGGAACGACGCATTTGAACCTTCCTGTGTTTAACACCGTTCACGAGGCAAAAGAAAAAACTGGGTGTAACGCCTCTGTGGTTTTTGTGCCGCCGCCATTTGCGGCAGACTCCATCATGGAAGCTGTTGATGCGGGGCTTGATCTTGTGATTTGCATCACCGAAGGAATTCCTGTTTTAGACATGGTCCGCGTGAAGCGCTTCATGCAAGGCAAGAAGACCCGTCTTGTCGGTCCGAATTGCCCTGGCGTGATCACGCCTGATGAATGCAAAATTGGGATTATGCCCGGGCATATTCATAAAGCTGGAAGGATCGGTGTGCTTTCTCGTTCTGGAACCTTGACCTACGAAGCTGTTCACCAACTGACGGCCTTGGGACTTGGACAGAGCACATGTGTTGGAATCGGCGGCGACCCCGTCAATGGAACGAACTTTATCGACGTGCTTGAGCTCTTCAACAAAGATCCTGGCACCGATGCTGTGATTATGATCGGAGAGATCGGCGGAACTGCCGAAGAAGAAGCTGCCGAATTTATTAAAAGAGAATTTAAAAAACCAGTGACCGCATTTATCGCCGGGTCTACCGCACCTCCAGGACGACGCATGGGCCATGCTGGCGCCATTATCAGTGGCGGCAAGGGCACCGCCGAAGCAAAGTTCGAAGCTTTGCAATCGGCCGGATGCAAGATCGCGCGAAGCCCGGGAGATCTTGGGGTCACATTAAAATCATGCCTGAAATAACTAAGGAGTAATTATGGCTAAAGAAATGACTTTCAGTATCATCAAACCCAATGCGATGAAGAAAAATAAAATCGGAGAGATCATCGCTCTGTTTGAAAAAAATGGACTCAAAATCGCTGGCGGTAAAATCGCTTTGCTTTCTAAATCAAAATGCGAAGAATTCTACGCTGAACACAAAGAACGACCTTTCTTTGGTGAACTCGTCAGCTTCATGACTTCAGGTCCAGTCATGTTGATCGCTCTCTCTGGCGAAAATGCTGTCGCGAAAAATCGCGAAATTATGGGCGCCACTGATCCTAAAAAAGCAGCTCCTGGAACTCTCCGCGCGCTTTATGGCGATAACATGGGTGAGAATGCCGTTCACGGCAGCGATAGCCCCGCCAGTGCTCAACGCGAATTGAATCTCTTCTTCGAAAAACACGAATTGCCGAACGCTTAATTCTGGAAAAACTACGCCCTGGCCAAACCATTCAACTCAAGATCGATGCTCTGGCTAAGGGCGGAAGCGGTGTGGGGCGCTTCGAAAACCAAGTGGTTTTTGTGCCCCTCACGGCTCCGGGTGATGTTGTCTCCGTAAAAATTGTCGAACTTAAGAAAAACTTTGCGCGTGGCTCTCTGGATAAAATCCTTGAGCCTTCGCCATCTCGTGTGTCGCCTCCCTGCAAATACTTTGAGGTTTGTGGTGGCTGTTCTTGGCAACACATCAGCTACGACGAGCAACTTTTGCAAAAACAGAAGATGATTGAGGATTATTTGCGCCGTCACCTTCCCGGCGAGTCACCAAAAATTGATAAGATCGTTCCCAGTCCTAATGACTTTCACTACCGAAATCGAATTCGCCTTCGCCACAAAGGGGGTCGACTCGGCTATTACAAAAGAAGAACCCACGAACTTGTGGCTGTTGACAAATGTTTGATTGCAGAAGAGAGCATCAATGATTTGATTCATAAGATTCAAAGTTCTCATCTGGCGTCGTCAGTTCAAGCCGTCCAACTTTTCTCAAATGGAAAATTTGTTATCGTTGACGAAACAGCTGATGAAGAAGGCCTTGTCGACTCCGCCTTTTCTCAGGTCAACACCGCCCAGAACACAAACTTGATAAATTTTGTCCTGCAGTGGATAGGATCAGAAAAACCAAAAACGGTCTATGATCTTTACTGTGGGTCCGGAAATCTGACTTTTCCAATTCGGGAGAAGTTTGGGGGAGCACACATCCACGCTGTTGAACTTAACTCTGAAGCTGTCAGCCACGCCCAACAAACAGCTAAAGCAAGAGGCTTTCAATCTCAGACGATTCATTTTTATCACGCTGATGTGGGTATGTTTCTCAAACGTCACGTGATTGCGGATTTCTCTACGGTGGTTTTAGATCCACCTCGAGCGGGGTGCAGTCCTGAGGTGATCCGAGCGATTGCTTTTTCAAAATTCGAAAAACTCATCTACGTGAGTTGTGACTACACGAGCTTTCTGCGGGACTATAAGCTTATTTGCCAAATTCGAAGCGAAAACGGCTTGCCACCTAGACAACTCAAGCAGCTCCAACCCCTGGATATGTTTCCACAAACCGATCATGTTGAAACCGTGGCCTTGATTGTGTGAATATGTGCAATTGAGTTTGCACGCCCATGGCCTTTCTGATATTTCTTAAATATGTTTAAGCTTTTGATTCCCTTTATGATTTTGGTTTTAATGGGATGCGCTTCTAAAGATCAAAAAGAAGAGGCTCAACTGCATCTCCAAATTGGGAGCGCTCATCTTAGCCAAGGGAACTATCCACAAGCTCTACGAGAACTTCTCATTGCCGAAAAATTGGATCCAAAAAATCCCGTTGTTCAAAATAATCTAGGCCTAGCCTATTTTGTTCGCGAGAGACTTCAAGAAGCTGAAGTTCATTTGCAGCGGGCGCTGGCTTTAGACCCCGCTTATACCGAAGCCCGAAATAATTTGGTAAGAATTCTCATTGAACGCACACGGTACGATGAAGCTCGTAAAGAGATTGCTGTCGTTCTTGCTGATTTGACTTTTCCCACACCTGAAAAGGCTTGGTTCAATAATGGACTTATCGAGTTTTACACGCAAAACTACACCGAAGCGAAGGAGTCATTTTCAAAAGCTCTTAACGTTTCGCGAGAAGATTGTGAGACTCATAACTTTTACGGCAGGTCCCTTTATGAACTCAAGCAATTTGATAACGCTGCAAAGGCTTTGGATCAGGCCGTACGTTTTTGCCAAAAAAGTCAAATTGATGAGCCCCACTACTACAGTGCTCTCACGTACTACCAGATGGGGCAAAAATCTAAAGCGAAAGCTCGAATGCAAGAAGTTGTTCAGAATTACACGTCGGGAAAGTACACTGAAAAAGCCAAACAGATGCTAAGGATAATGAGGTAAGCCATGAAGAAAACGGGAACCATCCTCAAGCAGGCCCGCGAAGCCAAAGGTGTCTCACTTAATGAAGTCGCCCTCACTTTGAAAATCAACAGTAAGATTTTACGAAATCTTGAAGAGGGTGAAATTGACAAATTGCCAGCAAAAACATTTTTGCGCGGTTTCGTTCAGTCTTACGCCTCCTACCTAAAGCTTGATGTCGACGAAATCCTAAAAAACTTTTATGACGAGATGGGATCGACTCGTCCAGAGGAAAAGACATCGGCAGACGTGGGTGGCACGCCTGTTCAAATCACTTCTATGGCCTCAACCTCTGCAGGGGAAGCCACTGGTGAAACTTTAGGGCAAGGTCATAAATGGTCCTCGAGTGCGAAAGTCATTTTTGTTGGCGTTCTTATTTTTCTTGTCATTTCTATTGTCGTTATCCGCCGTATTGTTGAGAAGTATGAACGTGAATCGCAAATTGAAAGTGCGTTGATTGAAAATCCAAATCAGCCGGCCACAGCCATCCCGGTTCCTGAAAAAGACTCTGTTGAGAATGTCGCCGGAACTGATGAAGCTCCAAAAGCTAACGAAATTGTCGCCGACACCACTGAGGATAGTAAAACCCCGCCCCCTGGAGGCACTCCTCCTCCCGAAAAGACAGCACCAGCTGTCGTCGCAACGGCAAGTCCATCTCCGAGCCCGACTGCGACCCCAAAAGCAACCGCAACTCCTAAAGCCACTCCAAGCCCTACGCCAAAGGCGAGCGTAACGCCAACGCCATCTCCTACGCCAAAAGCGACCGCCACACCTACTCCAACTCCGAAAGCAACAGCAACGCCAACTCCGACTCCGAAGCCAACAGTAACTCCAACCCCAACTCCAAAGGCCTCAGTAACTCCTAGTCCGTCTCCGAAAGCGAGCGTGACACCAGGAGCATCACCAAGTCCGGTCCTGAAAGGACCGCACGAGGTCGTGATTGAAGCACTCAATAAAGTTGATATAGAATACTTTATTGATGGATCACCATCAGCAAAGATCAGTTTAGCGCCGGGCCAAGTGCACTCTTTCAAATCAAAAAATCAAATTCGGTTAAAGCTCAGTGATGGTGGGAGTGTGAATGTGTTTCACAATGGCAAAGATAAGGGAGTTCCGGGAGACATTGGAAAACCTCTGGAATTGAAATACCCTTAAGGTGTGAAGAGCGCGCTGCTGATCCTTTTTTTTGCAAGCCTTGCCGTCAAAATAGCGCTGGCGGGTTGGGTTCCGCTCACAGCTGACGAAGCCTACTATTGGGTCTGGTCCCATCACCTACAGCTCAGTTATTTTGATCATCCTCCATTTGTCTCATGGCTATTTTGGTTGGGCCATCCCCTTGAAAACGTCGGTTCACTCGTTCGTGTGCCAGGAATTCTCATGGGTCACGGAACCTTCGTGATTTGGTATTTTTTGATTCGAAGGCATTTGTCTTCGATCGATTTGTCGTCGAGTCTGCTATTGGCACTTGCCTCGCCCCTCTTAGGAGTTGGATCGTCCGTAATTACGCCTGACATTCCACTTGTATTTTTTTGGAGTCTTTCGATCTTACTTCTTTTGGAAACTCTAAAAAATCCAAAGGCTATAACATACGCTCTCCTCGGTGCTTCCCTTGGACTTGGTTTTTGCTCTAAGTACAACATCGTTTTATTTGTTCCAACGGCGCTCATTGCACTCGGAGTCACTCACCAATTTTCGTTCGTGAAATGGAAATACCTCGTTTTGACAGTAGTGCTGGGTTTGATTTTTTCTGCACCAGTCATTATTTGGAATGCACAAAATCATTTTGAGTCATTTCTATTTCAAACAAACCATGGGCTTGGTGCCAAATCTTGGAATCCAGAATGGACCGGTGAATATATTTTAGGCCAGGTCGCTTTGATCACACCATTTCTATTGCCTCTTCTATGGCGCCTGCCTGCGGCTCCAAACTTAAAAATTCTTTGGGTGTTTTTATTGCTGCCATTTTCATTTTTTCTATTTTCGTCATTCAAGGGACATGTCGAAATGAATTGGCCTTTAGCTTCATTTCCAGCTCTCATGGTGCTAGCAAGCCAGGAGAATTTTAACCCGAAGCTCCGTTGGGCGTATTACGGTCTTTGGATACCTCTCCTTATTTTCACGACCGTGCATCTTGTGAAACCCGTTTTTTCTGGGATGCCTGGAAAAATTAACGAACCCTATCGATATCAGAACCTTATTTTAGAGGTGGGTGGCTCAGAACTCGATTTATTTTGAAACTATCAAATGGCTGCCTATATCTGGTTTGAAACTAAAAAGCCCTTATAAACTCAAAGGAGCTTCGAATTGATTTTTTTGACACATTTGAAGAATCGACCCCAAAAACGAAGGAATTTTTACTGTTTTTGCATAAGGACCAAGGCCTTCCGGACTGGATCAATTCACAAATTCAATCTAAAACGAAGGTGAAAGAGATTGAACCTGAATTTGAGATTTGGAGGATCTTGACGAAGTGAGAACGACCATTTGGCTCATCATCGCATTTTGTCTCTACATTCTCTACGGAATTGTGCTCTCCCAGTGGGACATATCAGTGGTAAATCAGGATATTCAAAAAACTCACCCAGACGGATACTACGACTACCGCGGAATAACCAACGCACATACAAGTTTCAATCAAGGAAGTGGTCACCACCTTGACATCATCCAAGAAGCTAAAGACACCGGGCTAGATTTTATTTTTTTTACAGACTTAAATCAGTTTGAGGTTCCCTCAAATCTTGAGGGTTATAACGGCAACCTCCTTGTCTTGTTTGCTGGGCAATATAGCTATGTAGACTCCCGACTGATTTACTTTCATTTCATGAAGAAACTTGACGTCAGTTCTCTTGGTGAAATTCAAGTGCGCTTTACTGATTATCTTTCACAAAAAAATCATGACACCAAAGATGGGTTCTTGGTTCTTTCACATCCAACGCTGAATGGTTTTCGATGGACTGGTTCTTACGAGGGGATTGATGGAATTGAGATTTTAAACCTTAAAAGCCTCTCGGTAAAAAGCTGGCAGTCCTCAGCTCTCTCCTTTTTATGGAGTTTTTTTGTATATCCATTCAATCAAAAAATTGCGTTTCTAAGGCTCTTTCAAGAACCTGTTGAAGAACTTGAACTCTGGGATAAACTCAACAACGAAAAACCGACTATTGGAATGGCGGGGAGTCAGGCCACAGCAAAAGCAGTGCTGTGGAATGATTATTCACTTCAGTTCCCCAGTTACAAACGTCTTTTCGAATTGATCAGCAACCATGTCATTCTCAAGTCCGAGCTGACGGGAAACGCTATCAACGATCGACAAAAGATTTTAGGCGCTCTTCAGCAAGGCCAGTTTTACATGAGTATTGATTTACTGGGAGACCCGTCGGGCTTTCGATGTTTTATCGATGACGGAGAAAAAACTCGGATGATGGGAGACGAAATCAAGTTCAGTAAAAAGTTGCGTGCTGACGTTTCGCTGCCGTCAACGCCCAAGGTTCCATTTGAAATTGTTCTTCTTCGCAACGGACAACGAATCGCCACGTCCAATGAGCCAAAACTTGACGTGGCGATATCGGAACCAGGAGTGTACAGAGTAATCGTCAGAGTGATCCCGACTTTCCCAATTCCTGATGGAAAGAAGTGGCTCACGTGGATTTACTCCAATCCTTTTTATGTTAGGCCTTAGATGAATAGAATTATAGAATGCGCAGTCTATTTTTTTCGCCTGGGGTGCCTGGATTTGGTGACCACTGCAGTGATCGCTCAAATACAGCGTGACCTCGTAGAGAAGCGCGGCTGGATGTCGCAAGATGATTTCCTCACTGCACTGCCCATGATCAAAGCCTTGCCCGGGCCCATCGCTTTTCAGACTTCTGTTTTTCTAGGAAGGCACAGAGCAGGATTTCTCGGAGCTTGTGTCGCAGCCCTGGGAGCTGTCTTCCCGCATTTTTGCTAATGGTTATTTTTGGTACATGTTTTCGAGCGCGTTCACCAAGAGAATAGTCAACTTTCTGTATTTTAACGGGGACTTCAAATATCGGCTCTTGGAGTCATCCTTGCGAGCATTCGTTCCTTAGTACTTGTAATGAATGGCATTACAAACCAGGAGTATTGGCTGCAGTTGTCGCCGCTTTTCTTCTCTGAAATGGATGGTGGTACTTCCTTAGTGACATGGATATGTCCAGCGTTTGTTTATTTTAAAATTAAAGTAGAAAAGGGACGCTTATACTGTCAAAATCTTTTTGGAACTAATGTTAGCTTCCGATCATCTGAGTTCTTTAGCGGGGGTTTGTCTACGCGCAGGTGCTTTTGTTTTTGGAACAGGTGTCGCTATTGTTCCCATTCTCGAGCACGACTTTGTCCAAAACCTGCATTGGATCACACATCGGGAGTTTTTAGAAGCGCTGGCGCTCGGCCAAGTCACTCCGGGTCCTGTGGTCATTACAGTGACTTACATCGGTTACAAAGTCGCGGGAATGGCAGGCGCTGTAGTTGCGACTGTATCGATCTTTTTACCGAGTTTCGTTCACATGGTCACTTGGTTTCCACGATTTGTAAAACGTATGGCTCGTCAGCGCTGGATTAAAGATTTCCTTTTAGGCTCGAATGCTGCTGTTGCCTGTTCCATTTTTCTTGCTGTTATCACTTTAGGGCAGTCGATGAAACTGAACAAAGCTGAGATGTTACTTGCGATGGGTGTTTTTACTTTAAGTCTTTGGGGCCGAGTCGCGACTTGGCTTTTAATTCCTCTTGGTGGACTTATTTATTGGGCGACAATGTTGGTCTAGGAATCTCGATGATGAGTCCATCGCGAGCTTCAGTTTGACAGGCGAGCCTCTCATTTTGAAAAAAGTTGCGGTCGGTTGCCATCTCTTGCTCAATTTCATTCCTTGGATCCAGAGTAAGGGGTTCCTGCTTGACGACAATCCGGCAAGTCCCACAGCTGCCGTTTCCATCGCAGCTATGATCAACATTCACACGGTTCTTTAGCAAGATCTCTAAAATGCTCTGCCCCGGAGAAAACTCCAGCTTTTGTTGAGATGGAGAAATCACGATCGACGGTTTCACTTTACTTCTCCTGGGGTTTGCTACAATGTCCTAGGACTTGCCACTCACTATCTCCTTTGTAACAATAGTGAAATGAATTTCATAGCTTTTGATTTAGAAACAACAGGGACTGTTCCGGGCGTTGACCAAATTGTTGAGATTGGGGCTGTGAAGTTTGAAAATGGAGAGCCTAGTGCGATTTTTTCAACTCTCGTAGATCCTCTACGTCCCATTTCTCCGGGCGCTTCCCGAGTTAACGGAATTACCGATGATATGGTCAAAGGCAAACCACGCATTGAAACTCTCTTAGAACCTTTTGCTGATTTTTGTGAAGACCACGTTCTTGTAGCTCACAATGCAACCTTTGACGGTCAATTTCTGATCTCTGACATAAAAAAACATGAGTGCCGGGCAGCGAAAGGGTTGATCGTTGATACTCTCCCGATTTCACGCAAAGTTCTACCTGGATTAGCTAATTACAAACTAGGAACCCTCGTTCAGCATCTGAAAATTCCAACAACGGACTTTCACCGTGCAGAACAAGATGCCACTTACTGCGGTCATCTCTTTTGGGCTTTGCTCAAAAGAATTTCGGTCAATGGGCAGTTTCCAGATCATTCCAATTTGGTAGCTCTTACCGGACGACCCGAGTATCGCTTTCCCCAGATCATTCGCCAGCCAAAGCAGCTGGATTTACTTTCACTATTTTAATATTTCAATCGGTGAGCAATCGGAAATCGACGTCCTCTTCCAAATGCGTGGCTAGAAACTTTGAGAACAGGTGGACCTTGCCAACGCTTAAACTCACTTGCAAACAGGCGATGAAGTAGCCATTTTTCTTCTGGGAGAGTTGCAGACCTAGACCTTTCAACAATTTTTCTAACTGCATGATCAAGAATCTCGTATTTGGGCAAGGTGTCTTCGTCTTTCTGCCCAGGACGGAGCTCAGCTGAAGGGGCTCGCGAAATGATTTCAAATGGAATCTTCTCTTCAGGGAGATTATAAAACTCAGCAAGATGATAAACCTGATCTTTTGTGAGATCGCCAAGCGGGCTGAGGCCCCCACATTGATCTCCGTAGAGCGTTGAAAATCCACAAGCGAGTTCTGATTTGTTGCTCGTGTTTAACAAAAGACTATTATGGAGATTAGAATATGCCATCAGCAAAATGGCACGGAGTCGAGCTTGAATATTCTCTTGAACTAATCCAAATTCGGTGGCCTTAAGTTCAGATGCTAAAAGTTCATTGGCGCTACCATAGAGACTTTTGAAGTCGATATCTTTAAATGAAATTCCCAAGTTGGTAGCAAGTTGAGCCGCAAGTTTTTGACTTTCATGAGTCGTATAGGGTCCCGTTAACGCCAATGCAGAAACTGCCTTAGCTCCCAAAGCGTCTACGGCTAGACATGCGACAACGGCGGAATCAATCCCACCGCTAAGACCTAAATGGACTTTCTGAATTCCGATCTTTTCACAAAAATCCCGTATCCCAAGTACGAGAGCTTTCTGCACACTTTCGATTCCCGAAAAAGGGCATGCACTTGAACCAAACTTAGGCTTGTTAAAGTCTAGAACTTTAAAGTCCTCTTCGAAATGCTTACACTTTAAAATATTCCTTCCACTAGCACTAACACCAAAACTTCCGCCGTCATAAATAAGCTCATCTTGTGCGCCTACAAGGTTTACATAAATCATAGGAGCACTGAAGTGAGCGGCGGTTCTTTTTACGCAGTCTTCGCGCAAATGTTGCTTTCCATGGTAAAACGGTGAAGCGCTCAGGTTGATGACGAGATCTACTTTTGCCTTGATTTTGGCTAATGGATTTTCTGCATAGGCACTATATCCCCGTTCTGTCGGCCACGCCCAGATATCTTCGCAAATTGTAACGAGAAACTTTTTTTTCTTAAAATTGAAAAAATTATTTTCGGTTCTTCCCCGTTCAATAAAGCGACCTTCATCAAAAACGTCGCCAGTCGGTAAAAGCTGTTTATGAAAAAACTTGGGCTCTTTACCTTTTTCGAGAAGCGCTGCTGAATTAAAATAAGGACGACCTTTTTTGAGATGTGTTTTCTCAAAACATCCAACGATGGCGGCAATTCCTTTGGGCATTTTTCTGTGGATATGATTCAAACATCGCATTTGCGCATCAATCGCACATGCGCGCTCAAGCAAGTCAAATGGATGGTAACCAAACAGACTTGCTTCAGGAAATACGACTAGGTCACATCCAGCTTTATTTGCCTGACCTATAAATTTAAGAATTTTATCGGCGTTGTAAGCAAAGTCTCCCAAACAGGAGTTGATTTGGGCTACTGCTATTTTCATTTTTTAGCTCGTCACAGAAAGCGGCGGAAGCTTTATTCTTCCTGAGAACCCCTGATCGTATCGATGAAAAAACTGAATTTCTGTCTCTGGATACTTCCAACAAAGGTACCCATCGCCATTGTCAAAGTCGGCGATCCACAACCCCTTGGGATAGGCTCCTAGTTTTTCGATCTTTGCCTGCCAGGCGTTGATCATACTGTTGATCTCTTCTTCGACTTCTAAAACACGTTTTTCATCTTTTGAATCAAACTTATCCAACCTGTCTATAAGTGCTTGAACTTTCTGGCTGGCAGCCATCGTAATTCTAAGAACTACTGGTAAAATTTCGTTTGCTTCTTCTATGGAAAATATTTTCCTGCGATTGATCTCAATCACTTTTTCCAATTTGGGCCCCCCCGCGAACAGAGGAAGTTATATCAATCAAAAGGATCCACATTTCAACTGAAATAACGCTAATTTATTTTATAATGTATGGATTATTATCTGCGCGCTTGCAGAAATTGGAAAAGAGCATTTTGCGGCGTGCTATTTCTCCCAGCTTTTGCTGATCTGCAAAGCCTGGCCACCGAAAAATACAAACATGATGATGAGAAGGATGATGATTAAGAAAACTCTAAAGAGAGATCCGAGCGAAAACTCACTTTCTGCTTTTTCAACCATCTCTCCCGACTTGCCTTTCTTTTTTACAGCGATCTTTTTTGGTCTTGAGCTGCCTGGTTCCGAAGCAAGCCCCCTAGAGAGTTGTCGATCCGACTCTTCCTTCTTCTTTTTGAGTTGTGCAAGATATCCAGTAAGTCCGTTGGCTCTGATTTTTTTGTCCTTACCCAATTGAAAAGCGGCAGCAGTATTTCTTTTTGCAAACTGACTTGAAGGGGCTTGGGTTGGGCCCGCAGTGGCGTCCTTTTCTCCGCCACCGGAGGGTCCTTTTTGGGGACTTGCGGAGAGGCGATCCACGCCTCCTCTGGAATCGGCACCGCGGGAGCCGCCGCCAGATCCGCCTCCGCTACTGGAGCCCTTGCTTCCGCCGCCTTCGCCGCCTGAGGGAATGCTCACCCCAGTTGGTGAGTTTCGCGCTACTCGACCAGAAGAAAAACTTGCCTTGCTGAAGTTTTGATTGCACTCGCCCACCGAACCTTCGCCACCTAACGAGGGAAGCTCGCCAGCTTCTAGCAGGCACTGTAGATACTCTCCCATATAATTAGAAGCCCACTGACCAAACGGTTTATAAAACTGATTCATCACAGCGAGAATAATAGACACAGAGACAATCAAAATAAGTACGAACTCGACAACCCCTTGTCCTCTAGAGTTTAAGATTCCGTGGGGTCCACGACTTTTTGAACTTAATACTTGGGGTGCTACTGTTATTTGTATTAACATCTCCTCATGTCCTATTGGCTTATCGGATTCTTTTCGCTATTTCTTTACTTTAGTGCAGCTTGGGCTCAAGAAGAGCCAGCAAGCCCAGGCGAAAGTCCAGCCGCCCCCAAGAAGGTGGTTCTTACTCCCAAAACAAAGAAACTTCAGAGCGATGCCGAAGCCCTTCTCAAAGATAAGAAGTATGACAAGGCTTTGGATCTGCTCAAAGGCCAAATTGAAAATTTAGATCGAGAAGGCTTAAATCTTCTCAGTAAAGCATATGAAGGAAAAAAGGACTGGATCAATCAAATCCGTTTTCTAAATATGGTTGTTGGCCAAAACCCAAAAGACATTAGAGCACTGACCAAAATTGGTGATGCTTATTTTAACTCCAATCAAACGCCAAGTGCGATAACAAACTACAAGCTCGCTTTAGAAATCAATCCAAAATATTTGCCGGCTCTTCAAGGACTCGCGAATTCACTTAAAAAAAGTGGCAATAACTATGAGCTTCTAACTCTTTACCAAGAAATGAATGAAATATGGGGACCAAAAACGGAATATATCAGGGAACTTTGCAGGCTCAATGTTGAAGAAGGATACTTCGATGCCGCCGCCAAACTCTGTGCTACAGCGGTTGAGAAGGATCCCCTTTTTCCAGACAATCATGTTTACTGGGCTTTATACCTAAAAGATGCCGGCAACGACAAACAAGCCAACAAAGTTTTAGAAAAGGCCTCTCAGAGTTTTCCAAAATCCGAGTTAGTACAACGAATTTATGGCAGTCTTTTAGAGGATCAAAAAAACTACATTCAAGGTTATAAATGTTTCGCGAAAGCTGCGGAGGCAGATCCAAAATCTTACAAGGCTCAACTTGGCCTCGCTAGGAACGCTTACGAATTACAAAAGTATGAGGTCTCACTCGGGGCCTTCCAAAAAGCTTGTAAACTGGATCGCCGGGCTCTTCAAGATTTTCGTACTGTCGCCTCTAAACTTCGAAATGCCCATCAAACTGATTGGGTCAAAAAGTTTGACTACGCTATTGAGAAGTGTGGGCTTTAACCGCAGATTCGGGCACAAGATACCAGTCAACGGCCCTCAGTCCACTGAATCGGGAGCGGTATCTGGGAACCTCCACCCCGAGTCAAACCAATTCAGACCCCAAGCCACACCCTGATGCCTAGGCTGACTGCCCGAATGCCAGATTTGCCTGATTGCCTCAAAAAGCTATTGATGCTCAAAAAACTGAAAGTAAGATTTCACGACATCGGTAGGCGAGAGAATCTCTGTCCACTGAAAATTCTTAATCTCTGACTTTAGAACTGATTGTAGTGAAGGAACCGCGCTTGCCTGATCGAAGCAGACAATTAACCGACACAGGCCTTGAGACCCACGGCCAGAGCGCATTTCTATCAGCCTTCCTCCGAGGTCTAAAGTTTTTGTAGCGGCCAAAAACTGATCTCCCAAAAATTCAAACTCCATGATGACTAGGTTTTGAATCTCTCCTGGCCCAGGACTTAAGCCAAGGTGACACTCCCACACCTTAGGGTCTAGGTTTTCGATGAGCCGAGTCGACTCTGTACCAATAGATATGCTTTTAAGGTCTGCTTGACTTGGGCCCTGGTCATCAAAAAAAGCGACGAGGTACGCGCCCTCAGATAGCTGGATGGTCTGGTGATTGAGCAATTTCCACCTTTGACTTAATTCCTGCAAATTTTTTAGCGCTAACCCGTAAGTTGCGTGGGCGATCACAAGGCATTTTGAGTGTCTCATAGTGAGATTCTATTATCTGTTTTTAATAAGAAAAGCAATTCTCGCCCTTAGTCTAACCCATTAATACTTTAGCTACTTATGTCCGTGGTGTTTTCTTCCGATACTCTTCAAGTAAAGGGGGAATTGAAATGAAAAATTTGTACTCACTATTGAAGAAATTCTGGAAGGACGAGTCTGCCCAGGGCGCCACAGAATACATCTTGTTGTTGGTTGTCGTAGTTACAATCGCCCTGATGTTTCGTAAAAAAATCACTGAACTTGTTGGTAACAAGATGGGTGAGCTTGAAGGCGGAGTCGGTAAAATCACCGTTGATGAATAATGACCATAGAATATCTCTTACTTCTTTTCATATTTGTATTTGTTTTAATGGGAACCTTGGTGAACGGGCCTAGGGATTCTTTTTTAGAGTCTGGTCCTCGGTTGGGCGCTCGAATTGAAATGCAGATAGCGACAGGAGAGGGGTTTAAGCCGAAAACCACTGGAGGCTCAAATCAGTGGATTGTGCCTCCTAAGTAAAAGGATTTGTAAGTTATGGCACCGACAATCGTAAAAGATCTGGCCATCGCCGGATCTTTAGTCATAGGAATTCTCGAGGACTTGCGCACTCAAAAGGTGCGTAACAACGTCGTGCTATCTATTTTTGGGTTTTCCATAATTATCGCAATATCTCACTACGGATTTTCAGAGCTTCAAACAATGGCGCTTTCAATTGGCTTTTCGTTTTTACTCACATTGCCACTTTACTTAACAGGAACATTAGGCGCGGGTGACTGTAAGTTTTTAATCGCGATTTCTCCTTTGCTGACCTGGAAAGACTGCCTCGTTCTTTTGGCCATGGCCCTTTTTTGGGGAGCATTACTTGGTGTTTTTGTTTCTATCTTTAAAGGGCAATTTAAAGACCTCATGTTTAATACATTTCAAGTCGCGTTTAAAATTTCAAAAGGATCTCAACTTAAGCTTCATAAAATTCCTTTTATGGTCGCTCTTTTTTTTGGATGGCTGTCGATGCTAACAATGAAGGCCAATGGAGTGTTGCCATGATGCTAAAAAATGCGCGCGGCCAAGCCATTTTGGAATCGATATTACTCGTGATGATTGCTGTCGCCGTCATGCTGGTCGCCACTCGTTCGCTTAAAAATATGGGCTACGCTAAATCCCTGATTCAAAACCCCTGGCAAGTGCTTGCTGGGATGGTCGAAAGTGGTGTTTGGAAACCGGCCGCAGAAGCTCGGGCTTATCATCCCAATGTGAAAGGTCGAAATCTTAGCTTCGAAGGAGACGTGAAAGCAGGACCATGAAAAAGCAAAGCCTCAAACTCATTCAAAACGAAAAGGGGATTCTTACTTTAGATTTCTTATTTTCATTTATCATTTGCTTTTTGGTAATGCAGATTTTGTTTGCTCTTTGCTTTACTTTGAGTGTGATTGAAGTCAGTCAGTATATTTTGTTTTCTACAGCTCGCTCTCACATGGCAAGCAACGTATCGCAAACGGTTCAAATCGAATCCGCTCGCGAAAAATTTAAAGAACTCACAACTACTGGCGCGTTTGCGTCTCTTTATTCCGGTGGTTGGTTCACAATTTCAAAACCCGGAGATCTTGAAATCAAAGGCGGAGGCCAAGAGGACACCTTTGATGAAGAATATGGTAAAGAATCGTTTCGCGGAATTCCGTTTGAAGGAGCTCGTGCCAAGCTGACGGCAAAAGTTTTAAACTTTCAGATTCCTTTTATTGGCCGAACCACAGATGAAGATGACGGCCTTTCGACAAACGTCGCTGCTTTTTTAATTCGAGAACCGACACAAAATGAATGCCAGCAATTCATGAAGGACCGTCACGCAGCAATTAAAAATCTAGATCCCAACCGTTTTGGTCAACTGCAAATTAAAGATGATTCTTATATACCCATGGAGGACAACGGATGTTGAAAAACAGTCGCCTTCGTTGTCAAAAAGGATCTGCCGCCATTGAGATGGTTCCTGCTCTCGTGATCGTGGCACTTTTAGTTTCGTTCGTTTTAGGTTTCTTTGGAGTTATCCATACCGGCATTATTCAATCGATCGCTTCACGGAACTACGCTTTTGAAACCTTTCGCCATAGACCCAACTTGACCTATCTCAGGGACAGTGGTGGCGACGGTACGGAAAAGAATTACTACCGAGCCTCAGGTGTTCGCTATCACACAACTGTTAACGAAGGCAGGCTCGACGGCAAATTCAATCTTCAATTCATGCCCGTTGAGCGAAATATTCGCTTTCATCAGAATAATGAAGAAGAGGGCCGATCAGTTGTTGTTCATAACCAAACTTTGCAAACTATCGCCGCCGGAAAAAGGTATCAAGGACAAGGTGTAAACCCCGTGTGGGTTAAAACGATTTACGGCATGTGTATCAACTCCGAATGCGGAACGGACTAGGGGTACTAATATGAATTCTAATGAGACAAGAGCCTTATGGATCTCACTCGCCGCCGGCCTTTTCGCCGCCTTTTTGCTTTATAGCTACTCTCAAGAGAAGCAGGCTGAGCTCACGAAAAAATTTGGATCTTCTAAACGCGTTGTTGTGGCTTCTAAAGACATTCTCGAAATGGAAACTGTTGACGATACTATGCTTGATACTGTGGAGCGGCCTGTAGATTTTATCGAACCCAATGCGGTTGGCGAGCCAGAATCTGCTGTTGGCAAAGTTGCAGCGGCTACAATCAAAAAGGGTGAACAGATTCTATCTTCAAAACTATTAACTCCAGGTCCTGACACAGGTCTTGCCCTTCAGGTTTCGCCAGGAAAACGAGCGCTACCAATCCCGGTTGACGAAGTTCGAGGAGTTGCAAAGCTCTTGCGCCCCGGTGACCGCATCGATCTTATCGCAGCCGTTGATATTGGAAAAGGGATTAGTCTTAAACGCGAAGTTCAAGTGCTGATGCAAGATATTGTGATCTTAGCAACCGGCTCTCGTATCGCAAATAACATTCCCCGACTTTTGGAGCTCGATCCTACAGGGAAAGAAGCGTTTTACGTTCCGATTAAAAACGATATGGCTTTTACGACCGTGACCATAGAGGTTGGACCTAAAGAAGCTCAAGACATTATTTATATTCTTTCGACAGCGCCCGGAAATCTCTACATGACTCTCAGAAACCCCAATGATCGAAACCTGGTCAAATTGGCATCGTCAACGACAGAAACAATCACAGGCAAACCTTCTGTCGACACGCCGAGAGTTCCAAGCAGTATTCCAACGGCGCCTGTGACACCACCCCCGGCAGCTGTTCCTCCACCGCAGGAAAAGCCCAAAGGAAGGTTTAGGAATCTATGAAACAGTTAAGCGTATTCAACCAAGAGGTGAAAGTTATGAGTCACTTAAAGGCCATCGCCTTAGTCGTTCTCTTTACTTTGAGCAGCTTGAGTTTCGCACAAGACAATGAAGAGTTCACGGCGGTCAAAGAAAAAAGCTCGCGAAAGTTCGTGAGTTTGACCATCGGAATCGAACATGATGAAAAAATGCCAGATCTTCCTAGTGATGTGAAGTTTGGCGGCGACTTCAAAAAAGTAGCTCAAGTCTCATACGCTTCTGAGTCAAAAACGATTCGTTTCAAAGCAACTAGTTTTGGTGTCGCAACTCTGACCATTTTAGATGGAAAAGATAAAATTATTTCCGAAATCAGAATCGACGTTAAAAAGAGCAATATCGACAAAGTTGTCAAAGAGATCCGAGAGCTTTTGGGTGACGTTGAAGGGATCCAGATACGAATTGTAAACAACAAGGTCGTTGTTGACGGACAGATTCTCCTTCCCAAAGACATGAACCGAATCTACAGCGTGGTTCGACAGTACGACGGCCTTGCACAAAGCTTAGTTTCGCTCAGTCCACTGGCTCAAAGAAAGATTGCAGAACTTATCGAAAGGGATATCAACAATCCAGAAATCCATGCCCGCGCGGTCAATGAAAAGTTCATTCTCGAGGGTGTGGCCAATAGCGAAGACGAGCGAGCCAAGGCTGAGATCATCGCTAAAACTTATGTTCCCGATGTTATCGTTGAATCTTCTGAGGCCGAGGGTGTTGTAAAAAAACGAAAAGCTGCAAATGATGGCGTGATTAACTTGATCACCGTCAAACAAGGAGCGCCACCACCTCCAGGAAAAATTGTTCAACTCGTCGTTCACTACGTTGAATTGCAAAAAGACTATACAAAAGGGTTTCGCTTTCAGTGGACTCCAGATCTTAGTGACGGTTCACAGATGACTTTTAAATCTGACTCTCGCTCTCAAGGTGGAGTTGTTAGCAGCATCACTGGAACCATTTCCAATCTTTTACCGAAATTAAATTGGGCCAAACAGCATGGCCATGCGCGAGTGTTACAAAGCTCAAGTATGATTGTCCAAGACGGCCGCAAAGGGGAACTCAAGTCAGTGACCAATGTTCCTTATCAGATCATCAGTAAAGACGGTCAGCCATCAACGGCTTTTGCAGAGGTTGGATTAAAAACAGCTATCACACCCACAATTTTGGGAGCCAGATCAGACACGCTGAACCTAGAGCTCGACTTCGGTCTGTCGAGCCTTATCGGATTATCAGACGCAGGTCCGTTGACTTCTCAAAGTCAGATCAACACCGCCATCGTCGTTAAGAGCGGTCAGAGTGCAGCGATCGGCGGTTTGATCGCAAACTCGACAAGCACTGGTTACAACAAGCTTCCGAAAAACGCTGCTACAAACCCAATCATTAGCCTGTATGCTTCTAAAGACTTCCAAAGGCAGCAGAGCCAATTTGTGGTGTTTGTCACTCCCGTCATCAAAACTTCGGCGAGTGCTGGATCCGAGAAAATCAAGAAAAAGTTCAAACTTCGCGAGTAGAGTATAGGCTTATGTCCATTGAGAAGTTACTCCCACTGTCCGAAAGAGAGACTGTGGGAGGACTGTCTTGTCAATTAATCCTGGATGTCATCTAATTTGTGTCGCGGGTGGAAAAGGCGGAGTCGGCAAAAGTGTCGTCGCTGCGAACATGGCGTTGGCGTTTTTACTTGAGCTTAGAGCTCCCACCCTCCTGATCGATGCAGACGCTCGTAGCTGCGGTGACCAAAGTGTGATCCTAGGCCTTAGACCCAACAAAACACTCGGCGAACTTTGCGGATACACAGGCGCGATCAATCAGCAAACTCTCGGTACAATCGTAAGTGCCCACCCATCGGGACTTCACTATCTAGGAGCCGTTCGAGGACCCGATGAAACTTTGATGGCAGATCCCGAACTCTCTCGCAAACAGCTTGAAAACCTCAGCCGGTTTTACAAGTACATCGTTGTCGACTTAGGATGCGAGCTAGGACCTTTGCAGATGAGCTTTCTTGAGGAAAGCAATAGTATCCTTATAGTCACTGCACCTGAAGTGCTTGTCGTCAACCAAACTCTCAGACTCATCAACGAACTTCAGATGGCGACAATACCAAATGACTTTTTCCACCTTGTTATCAACAAAGCGAACCCTACGGGTTTGTCACCACAATCTATTTCTCAAACGCTGAAGCTACCTCCAATGGCCATCTTTCCACAAGATGACGTCACCACATTTGGAAGCGTACAACGCTCACAGCCGTTTGTCTCTGCACAGCCAAGAGCACCAATTTCTGGAGCTTATCACGAGTTTGTTAGAAAGCTTGCCGGCGGCCTCCTACAGAAACTAAAAACACAGCTCAAACCAAAGGCAGCGGCAGCTGCTCCCGAAACTGGCGCCGCCACTGCAGGTGACGATAAAAACAAAATCGATCCAAGAACATTACTTAAACTTAAAACCCACACCGAACTGATCAAGGCCATGGATTTAAAAAAAGGAATCACCGACACTCAAGGTGACCCTGCTAAAGAAAAAGCCCTTCATCAAAAGACTTTGCAGGTCATCAGTCAGGTTGTGGACCGAGAAGCTCAAGGGATGGCTCGCGAAGAGCGCTCTCGCATCATCAAAGAGGTTTTGGACGAAGCTCTTGGTCTTGGACCTCTTGAGGATTTACTCGCGGATGCGCGCGTTACGGAGATCATGGTCAACGGTTACCACCGCATCTTCGTGGAGCGATCTGGTAAGGTCACTCTCAGTCCAGTGACTTTTACTTCAAATCTGCATCTGAGAAACGTCATCGAGCGGATCGTAACTCCCCTCGGCAGACGGATCGACGAAAAAACGCCTTACGTGGATGCCCGCCTTAAAGATGGAAGCCGGGTCAACGCCATCATCGAACCGCTTTCTATCGATGGTCCCGCACTTACAATACGTAAATTTAGAAAAGATGGAATCACTTCCCAAAACTACATCGAGTGGGGAAGCATGTCTCAATCGATGATCGACTTTATGAAAATCTGCGTAGAAAATGGATTGAACGTCGTTATCTCAGGCGGTACTGGATCCGGAAAAACATCGCTTCTCAACATGCTATCAAACTTTATCCCTTCAAATGAGCGGATCATTACTGTAGAGGACGCGGCCGAACTTCAAATGAAGCAAGAGCACGTGGTGCGCCTTGAGACCCGGCCTGCAAATATGGAAGGCACTGGGGCCATTAGCATCAGGGATCTTATCAAAAACTCTTTGAGGATGCGACCTGACCGAATCGTCGTTGGAGAGTGCCGCGATGGCGCGGCGTTGGACATGTTACAGGCCATGAATACAGGTCACGATGGTTCGATGACGACAACTCACGCCAACTCAGCTCGAGAATGCCTCGCACGTCTTGAAACTCTTTGTATGATGGCGGGTATGGATCTCCCCGCAAAAGCCATCAAGGAACAGATCGCAAGCGCGGTCAACTTGATCATTCAGATCTCTCGTCTCTCAGATGGAAGTCGTAAAATTCTTGGCATTACCGAAGTTGTTGGAATGCAAGGCGAGACAGTCACCATGCAAGAAATTTTTCGCTTTAAAGAAACAGGCTATGATAAAAATCGCCGGATCATGGGTGAGTTCCAGGCGATGGGATTAATCCCCACATTCATCGAAAAGTTGGAACAAAAAGGTGTCATCATACCTAGATCCATTTTTACTAACGAACAAAAAACAGGATCGCCAGCACCTAAACCCGGAGCGGCCACTCCAGCTGTGAACAAAGCCGCACTGATGCCAACACCAATGAAGGCGGCCGTCGGCGCAAGTACTCCTGCTCCGTCTGGCCAGACAAATGCAACCAACAAAACGGGAGGCAATAAAACATGACGTTTCTAATGCAAGGACCAGTTCTCGTTGTAGTCATTGGCATCCTCGTCTTTATCGCTCTTTATTTTTCTATCGAACGTATCCTCCAATTTATCCACACTCGAAGCACCGGTCAAAAACAGGAAATTATCAAACTCCTAGATATGATGTTCGTCGAAACCGACGAAAAGAAAATCACAATAGTATTGATGCTCGCAAGTTTTGGTGTTGGAGCCCTCTTCTTCATTTTGTTTTGGCCGAACATCCTCATCGGGCTTCTCGTCGGAACTATAGCAACCTTAGGGGGTTGGACTTTACCTAAAGTCATTATCAAAAACATGCATGAGAAAAGGACCAAAACCTTCGTGAGCCAAATGGTCGACGGCCTTACAATTATGGCCAACGGAGTAAAAAGTGGTTTGAGCGTGACTCAATCCATGGAACGTGTGGTGGAAAACATGAAGCCGCCAATAAGTCAGGAATTTAGCCTTGTGCTTTCGCAAATTCGTCTCGGACGAAGTGTAGAGGAATCTCTCCTTGAGCTGAGCGAACGCATTCCAAAACCTGACGTTCAAATGTTTGTGACCTCCATCAATATTTTAAAAGAAACGGGCGGAAATTTAGCCGAAACCTTCCAAACCATTGTCACTACAGTAAGGGAACGGCAGAAGCTCGAAAAAAAAATCGAAGCAATGACAGCCCAAGGTCTCATGCAGGGAGTGATAATGACGATGGTCCCGTTTGGACTCCTTGGGGTTTTCTTGGTCGTCGATCCAAACTACGTGAAACCGCTGTTTAACACGACTTTAGGCATGTTTTTCTTAGTAATCATGCTTGGTTTGCAAATCATCGGTGGATTGGTGATCAGAAAAATAGTTAGAATAGAAGTCTAAGAGGTTGACCATATGAGAAATTATGCCGTTTCATTTCTTTTCCTGTTTACTTCGTATGCCTGGGGAATTGTTGACATGAAAAATGCCAACTACAGTAACACCTGGGTTGACATCATCGTCCCGGGAACGGGATATGATCTTCGAGTTTCGAGAACTTACAATAGCCGATCTCTTTTTAGCGGGATGTTCGGTTTTGGTTGGTGCTCGGATTTTGAAACTAACGTAAAAATCACGCCAGAAGGAAACCTCAAACTCACCGAATGCGGAGGAGGTCTGGAGATTGTCTACACCCCTCGCAACTTTGGCAAGAAAGATGTTGAAAAGACCGTTGCCACAATCATCAACAAGATGAAAGCCGATAAAAAGAACGTTCAAGGCGATAAGTATTTTAAAACCCTTACAGACCAGATGTATGAAGACATTAACATTCGCTCTAAGTACGCACAAGAATACGGGATCACCGTGCCTGTTAAAGAAGGAACCACTTTCTTAGCTGACGGTCGCGAAGTTGAGAATTTTGTACTCCAAAAAGGTTTTTATGTAAGAACGCTTCAAGATGGAAGCAGCATGCGCTTTAACCTGCAAGGCAAGCTCACGGCCATGTATGACAAGAATGGAAACTTCCTCAAAATTGAATACGATAAATCAAGCATTCGCGAGGTTGTAGATAATGGCGGTCGTAAGCTGACTTTTAAGTACTTCCCCAACGGAAAAGTAAAAACCATCTCAGGACCTGGGGGAACTTCGGCCGAGTACAAGTTTAAAAACCTCGATGACTTGTCTTTTGCCCGCAACGCGTGGAACAACACCTATACTTTTGAATACGACGATCTCCATAATCTCACGAAAGCCTCTTACCCTGATAACACCTTCATCGCTCTGACTTACGATACAAAAAAAGACTGGGTGATGACGTTCACGGATCGAGCCAAGTGTAACGAAAAATATGGTTACGAATCAGATCCTAAAGACCCCATCAATCACTATTGGTCAACAGTTGCCAAGACGTGCGGCAAAGAGGTTGTCTCAAACCACCGCTACGAGTTTTGGTATACAAAACGTCCTGACGGACGAGTGTTCCTGCAGCGAGTCCTTACTAAAATCAACAACAACGAAACTGACATCGCTTATCACGAGACATTTGGACGACCTATTTCCATTCGCCGTAATAACGAAAAGCTCACTTTTTCGTACTACGACAACGGCCTCGTGAAAACAAAAACCACTCCGGCGTTTCACATGGTTTTTCAGTACGACAATAAGATCAGCAAGGTTTCCCAAGTCACTACAGACTACATGAATGACAAAGGTAAAAAGGTTTCCACCAAAAATACCCAGTTTAAATATGACGGAAAAGGAAACCTCAACTTTGCACAAAATAGCGACGGTCAAAAGGTACAGCTCACTTACGATGAACGTGGTCGTATTGCAACCATCGTTGATCAAGCCAAACGGCTTGTAAAGATTGGCTACGAAGATCGATTCGGCAAACCTGCAACGGTGACTAGACCTGGGGTGGGGAGCATTAGAGTCTCTTACAAACCCTCTGGTGAAATTAGCAAGGTTGACAGTAAAGAAGGGCCAAGCGTAGCAGTGCAGGTAGCAAGCACGTTTAACAATTTGTTGGACATCATCTCTCCAGCAACTAACGAAGTTTACTTATAAGGAGTCTTAAATGAAATTCGGTCTTATACTTATTCTTTCGCTCTTGGGATGGTCCCCGCTCACTTTTGCTGTCGATGACCCTGCTATGCAAGAATCCGTAGCACCTACGGCGGCCTGTGAAGCAGGCGCACGTCCTTCGAATAATCAGTCGGGGTCCGCGTGTCCTCAAGTTATAGATCCGAGTGCCACAACCAATCCAGGCTGTGGGCTTAACGGTACTGCAACCACACTCAATCAGGCGCCTTCTCCAAACTACTCGGGTGTAGCTAATGAGGCCGCAAGCACTGTCACGACTCCTGGTGGTGCTGCCGACGAGGAAACCCGCTAACCTGACTCAATTTGATACACGCCTGTCCAAAATCTAGACATTTTAAAAGTGTCTCATTTTGAGCTGTTCAATATGAGACAGTTTTTCACGATTAAATCTACGCCTAAGATACTGAAAACTATAAGAAATCTCATAATGGCACATTCTTGGCTATGTCTCAGTCACACATGTCCCGCTCAAGGGACTGTCTCAGGAGGTAGTTATGAATATCAAACGATTTGCCATCGTTATCGGGATGCTTTTAATGAGCGCCCAGTTCGCAAGTGCAGGAG
This sequence comes from Pseudobdellovibrionaceae bacterium, assembly GCA_044229295.1. GTDB lineage: Bacteria > Bdellovibrionota > Bdellovibrionia > Bdellovibrionales > Bdellovibrionaceae > JBGATJ01. The sequence continues at coordinate 8,202 of JBGATJ010000031.1, read as the reverse complement.
AACCAGCTCCGAAGTCAACATGTCCTTTTATGAATCCGACTTCACTCAGAGCAAACACAGCTGCGACTTCAACGAATACAGCAACGACGACTGGTCCAACAGGCGCTGCGAAGTAATTGCTTCTTCAAAAGGTGTGCGAAAAACCGACGAGCATGGTGAACACCTGCTCGCTTCGTACCGTGCCTTTGAGGTTGTCATTAGATTTTTGGAGAGAAACTCCGGATCCTCCGGTGTAGTAACCTCCAAAAGTGTAAGAGGCATTTTTGCGTGTTGCTGAGATATTGGCGCTAAAGCCCGTCATATCAACATGATCGCCTTGTCTGCGACCAAAGCCCTCGTCAGGCGTCGGGTGGGAAGAATAGTTGGTGTAAACACCACCTCGCACCTTTAGCCATTCTAAGAGATAAACCTCGGTCCCCAACATGTAGTTGGTGGTGCTCACATGCTTTATGTGATCCGCATACCGCGTGTCTTCAAAGTCATCATATTCCGCTGGTGCATAGTTAACAATATCAAAGGCCACCGTAAAAGACCTCGGGACTGAATAAGAAACTCCCATAGCTAATTTTGCAGGGATCTCCGTTCGTGCAGAAAGACGGCTTAAGTTGGTAGGTGGATCAGCTTTGAATGGATTTGCTTCAACCCGGCTATAGCTGTAGGTCCCAAAACCTCCAACACGAATCGCGGTTGGCCTTAGAGAAACTCCGTAAGTCCAATTGTCATTGATCTGTTTTTGATAGCCCAAAATAAAAACTATCGAATTCGACTTCACACTGCGATCTTCATTGATAATGATCGCGTTATCAGATGTCGGAAACAATTTCTCCATGGTTGTGCGAGAGGCATTGCGAGCCGTGTAGTAAGTTGTAAGGCCGATGGTGTCTTGGGCCCCTAGGCGCCGCGCAACTGCACCTCCAACCCAAAGGGATTCATCAGTAAATGTCATAGAGGAGCTGCTCGTCCCGTCAGAACTTAATTCCCCCTGGAAAGTATCAAAATCAGGAACGACAATCGAAAGCCCCAAATAATTATCACCCACTTTTACAATGTGACCACTCGCTGCAGAGATAGCTCGGAAATAACCGAGATTCGCTCTAAGCGCCGCAGCCCTAGCGTCGCTGATGTTGCCATACTCAGTATCTGATTTTTGATAGGTTCCTACAGTGCCAGATTGAGCCTCGCCCGTGAGCCGAGCTAGTGCTGCAGGATTATAAAATGCATCTGCTGATGCATCTCCCGAAAGCGATGTGGCCGCACCACCCATACCTGAGGAGCGATCCCCAATCACCACAGTATTGTAATTAGAAAAAGCGCCCCATGATGAGAGTGACGAAAGGCAAACAAGCCAAAAAAGAAGTGGTCTAATCATTATCCGCTTCGGCGGCCCGCTTTCGATCTAGGTACTCTTTGGATCGATCGACTTCGAATTTAAGGCGACTTTTTGCGTGGCTTACAATTTTACTTTCTGTAGGAAAACCCAATGTCGATTTGATGTGTTGAATGCCATCGTGCCCAGATTTTACAAGACCGCTGGCAACGCCAGAGAAGGTGTTACCCAAACCTGAGTCATGAATAAAAAAGTACGCTCTATCCTCGAGTGTGGATGAGCCCATTTTGACCTGCATGACCATGATTAGCACTGCGGTAATCAAGATACTTTTGATAACAAATAAGCACTCACTCACGTTCCTACCCCCTTCAGAGTTTCTATTTCGTCGTTGACGGCACGTAGAACTTCAATCTCGTTAAATGGTTTAGACAAAAAAGTTGAGAACCCAATTTCCATGGCTTGTAAAAATATGCTCTCATGATCCAGTGAGCTGCAGGCCACAAGTTTGGCAGTAGGAACTCGCTCTAAGATATCTTTTGCGACGTCCATGCCATTTTTTTCGGGAAGAACCAAATCCATAAAAATCACATCTGGATGAAATTGCATGGCCAGTTGGATAGCCTCAGCGCCGTCAGTAGCCTCTATGATAAATCGGTATCCTTGCCTTTCAAAAATGCCCCGCAAAATTTCTCGGATGAAAGCAGCGTCATCAACGATCAGTATTTTTTTGTCCATAGAAAAATTATAAATGTAATTTGATCTTTACGACAGCGTAGCAAAAGTCGAGATTTCCTTCTCAATCGCCCTTAGGCAAGCCCTCAGCCCAGCGATAGCCCAGACTAAACAAAACCACAGTCTGCGACACCGAGATGTTTGAGTAGGAGCTTGTCGTTACAGGATCGGACTTGTTGGAAATGCCTGTGAACACGTTTCGCTCCAGAGAAAAATCGATATTCCATACAACTTGGCTAGACCTTCTTAAAAGAATTTCTCCACCTGCAGTAAGGCCAAAGCGAACTGTGTCTACTTTGTCACCAGAATGAAGATCCAATTTTGTTCCACTTTCGGAATGAGTCTGCCTCGGAGCCCACTTAACCCCAAGCAAAGAGGCATAGCGTGGACTCTCGGGCCAACGGGTGACTAGACTCAAGTCAAAACCCGAGGTTTTGGTGTTCGATCGCTGAGCCTCATCAGATGGGACTTTCAAAGCCTGTTCCACATAGGAAAGTCCGACCTCAAGTGACGGGGATTTTCTTCCCACGCCGTAGTAGTGACGTGACCTAACTCCAAAACTTACCGACTCATAACTACACCCGGTGCGATTCCCTGGTTGAGGTGTCGATGGCATATCGGCGCCCACTGATGTGAGATAGTCCGCATGCAAACCAAAACTTGGAAGGATCCACGCGTTCAAATCCACTTTGAAAGCTGGGGTTACAAAGTTAAAGTTTCGGTACCAAGAATCACTTTTTGATTCAAGGCTCAAGAGTGAAGGTAAAACCGCAAAGTCGATCCTGTTTCGTCGAACATCTTCGGGATGAAGGTTTTTGTCGTAATTTGCCCACGTCGCTTCACTGTTTATTTCGGGCGAGGAGGCTTCCATTTTTTCCTCAGTGATATCAGAAGGCTCTTCGACAACTGCGGCAGGTGCGCGATCAGGTTCTTTAACAACAACTCGCTTTTTAGCTACCGACTTTGAGGGACTGCTTTTCACTGTTTTCGGGCCAGAGCCCTTGACTTGATATCGACCAGATTCAATAGCAAGGTCAGGAGTTGAACCTGTGCCTTGTGGCATGAACCCCCGACTTTGAAGATCCAGATCAGCCCTACAAAGGTCCTGATAGAAAAATGCCAGTAAGAAAACCCATTTCATGAACGACATTTCGGATTTTAACACGCAAGTCTTGAGAGCTATTTGACCCGTAGTACCTCCGTCGTGCAGAATAACAAAATGGATATTAAAAAAATGCTTCCTCAGATTTTTCTAACTCTGCTCTTTGCGCAGCCCATCTTTGGTCAGATCAACAAAATCTCATCAGAAGCTGATTCTGAAGCCACCCTTCGGTCCATAACCATCATGCCTTTTTCGGACAACGTCGCAAATGTCTACGCCACAAAAGTCCAAGAACAAATCACGAACGATTTACTAAATCGAAAAAAGTGGGCGCTTCGAGAGTTCAAAGGAACTACAAGCGATGCTGATCTTGCAGAAAATCCAACGACCGTTAAAAAAATCCTATCGCAGTCGCAGGCCGATGCCCTTCTCGAAGGTAAGCTCATCAAAGGACCGAATGGACTTAGCATCACTCTTAATCTCTACACCAAAGCCAACGGAACGCTATTCTCCCAGGAATCTGTCGCCAACTTTCAAAAGCTTGAACTCAAAGAAGTCAAACGAGAAGGCTCAACTTTACTGAGCAAACTGATGGACCACATGCCTTATAGAGGATTCGTCTTGAGCCGACGCGGGCAAGATGTCACCGTAAGCTTGGGAAAATTGGACGGCGCTCAGGTGGGTGATGAGCTCACCGTCATTCTGATCACCAAACTCAATAAACACCCAAAATACGGATTTTTGATTTCTAGTGAAAAAGAAGTCTTAGGACGAATTCGCCTCACCAAAGTGGATGACACCTTAAGCTTTGGGACACTTACATCAGAGCGCGAACGAGGAGTCGTTCAAGTAAACTCCAAAGTTCTCACAAAAGATGAAGTCACTTACACCGACCCCGTGTTTGACGCCAAAGGCACTGCGCTGCCAGAACTTGCTGGTCGTGACGACGCTCAAGTCAGCTTCGGTGCCGAACCCAAAGAGTGGCTTCCAGAGGACCCTGCCACTTTCGGTAAGATGAGTTTTTTATTGGGACTTGGGAGTATCACTGCAAACTCTGAACTCCAAAATTCCGGCGGAATTTCTGCTTCTTCAAAGATCACCCCGAGTCTTTTCTTAAATGGTGAGCTTTGGTTGAATTCAGCATGGTCGTTTGATGGGGAGTTCAACCAGGCGGTTGGCAGCTTTCAAAATCCAATTCCAGGAAGTAAGCCCGAAGTTCTCTCTGTCTCAACGACCAAATATGGATTGTATGTAGGGCGAAATTTTTTACTTTCATCCTCTTTTTGGGGACCCAAATTTTCAACCCTTGTTGGTTACTCGGTTTACAAAACCTTCGTTGATAGCTCTGTCCCGCTTGCTTACACAGAGTCTACTTATAGTGGATTGAACCTCGGCTTTAGAGGATCATTCCCTTTTGCGACTCGTTCCCCATACTCTGCAGGCGCAGAACTTTTCTTTTATTTAAGCCCAACACTCAGTGAGGCTCCGGCAACAAGTGGCTCAAGCAGTACTAGCACCATCAATCATTTCGCAATATTTGGAACTTATCGAATCAAAGATAAACTCAGCGCACTAGCAACTCTCAGCTTTGATCTGTATTCTTCAACCTTCAGTGGAAGTGGAAGCCGAACTGAGAGTGCAACAAGCACTAGTCAAAGGCTGACAACGCTCGCGTGCGGGGTCGAGCACCTGTTCTAAAAAAAAGGCCCGGTTTTCACCAGGCCTTTTGCTACATTCAAAGACGAATGTGTGAATGTTACGAAGTAACCACTCTCGGTGATTACATCATATCCATTCCACCGCCCATTCCTCCCATGCCGCCCATGCCACCCATTCCAGGAGCACCTTTAGCGTCATCTTTTTTAGGAGCTTCAGCGATCATAGTTTCTGTCGTGATCATCAGAGATGCTACTGAAGCAGCGTTCTCAAGAGCACAACGAACCACTTTCACTGGATCAATCACACCTTCTTTAAGAAGGTCCGCATATTCGCCAGAGAAAGCATTGTATCCCCACGTTGTAGATTTGTTTTGAAGAACTTTATCCAAAACAATGGCTCCATCCAATCCTGCGTTAGCAGCAATTTGACGGATCGGCTCTTCACAAGCACGACGGATGATTGCAGCACCCCATTGCTCGTCTTCAGAAAACTTAGATTTATCAACTTTCTGAGCGGCACGAACCAAGGCAGTTCCTCCACCAGCAACGATGCCTTCTTCAACAGCAGCGCGAGTGGCGTTGAGCGCGTCTTCGACGCGAGCCTTTTTCTCTTTCATTTCAACTTCTGAAGGAGCGCCGACGTGAACGACAGCAACACCACCAGAAAGCTTAGCAAGACGCTCTCGGAGTTTTTCTTTATCGTAGTCAGAAGTTGTTTCTTCGATCTGCGCGCGGATTTGAGCGCCACGACCTTCGATTTCAGCTTTTTTACCAGCTCCGTCGATCACAGTTGTGTTGTCTTTATCGATGATGATGCGTTTTGCAACACCTAGGTCAGCGATAGTGACTTGCTCAAGTTTGCGGCCGATGTCTTCGCTGATCACTTTTGCACCAGTCAGCACGGCGATATCTTCAAGCATAGACTTTCTGCGATCGCCAAAGCCAGGAGCTTTAACAGCAGCAACTTGCAATGTTCCACGCAATTTGTTCACAACCAAAGTCGCAAGAGCTTCGCCCTCAACGTCCTCAGCAATGATCAAAAGTGGACGGCCCGACTTAGCCACGCCTTCAAGAACAGAAATCATGTCTTTCATAGAGGCGATTTTTTTGTCGTAAACCAAGATGTAAGCGTTTTCTAAAACAGCTTCCATTCGCTCAGCATTGGTAATGAAGTAAGGAGACAAGAAACCTCGGTCAAACTGCATTCCTTCAACAACAGTCAATTCAGTTTGAGCAGTTTTGCTCTCTTCGATAGTGATGACACCTTCGCGACCTACTTTATCCATAGCTTCAGCAAGCAATTTACCGATTTCAGGGTCGTTGTTGGCAGAGATTGTTCCAACTTGAGCGATCTCGTTGTTGCCTTTAACAGGCTTCGCTAAGCTCTTTAGCTCTTCTTTAACGATTTCTACAGCGCGATCAATACCGCGTTTTACTGCCATTGGATTGTGACCAGCAGTTACGATTTTTGAACCTTCACGGAAAATCGCCTGGGCCAAAACTGTAGCTGTTGTCGTTCCGTCACCGGCATCATCGTTTGTTTTGCTAGCAACTTCTTTAACCATTTGCGCGCCCATGTTTTCGAACTTGTTCTCAAGTTCGATTTCTTTGGCAACGGTGACACCGTCTTTAGTGATAAGTGGGGCACCGAAAGACTTTTCGATCACCACGTTACGGCCTTTAGGCCCAAGGGTCACTCGAACGGCGTTAGCAAGTGTGTTTACGCCCTTTAGAATGTGGGCGCGGGCATCGTCAGAAAAACGTAATTCTTTACTCATGATTGATCTCCTTCAAATTTCAATTAGTTAAAAATACCAAGGACGTCTTCTTCACGGATCATGAGAAATTCTTCACCGTCAAGTTTCAGTTCAGTTCCAGAATATTTGCCGAAAAGGACTTTATCGCCGACTTTGACTTCGAGAGGGAGGGTTTTGCCATCTTCAGTCGTGCGCCCTTTTCCAGTCGCGATGATCTCGCCTCGTTGAGGTTTTTCTTTTGCAGTGTCAGGAATGAATAATCCACCTGCCGTTTTTTCTTCCTCTGCCATACGACGAACTAGGATTCGGTCGTGCAGGGGTCTTACGCCAATATTTTTAGCCATAAATGCCTCCCTAAAAATTGAATTTTATTTGGTTTTCAAACGCCATCAATATGAGGGGGGCGCTAGAGCTGTCAAGGTCCGCGCTTTAAAAAAAGAGTGGGGGGATCCCGGGCCCGACATCAAAGGGACTTTGAGGTCTCAGGGAGCTCACAAATGAAACTGTAGGTGAGCTCGGCCCGGGGAGGTGATTACGTGCGTTAAGTTTTTGTCTTACTTTAGAGTTTTGGATTTCTGATCAGTGGTAAGGAGGGCATGACCGCTCCGAACCAAACGCTGTTCAGGGTTGGTATCCATCAACGCTAGGAGCTCGGCAACCTCAGGAGCAGATAGCCGGCTCGCAGCTTCACTAAAGGACTCTTTTTTACTTTCCTGCTGTTGCAGGTAGAGCTGGAAATAGTCTTTGATCGTAAATTCTCGGACCATCTCCAAAACGAGATTGGCCCGGGCAAGTTCAGCTTCCGCCTTTTCCAGGCTCATTTCGTTTTTCACGATCAATTTGGGAGCCTTGAGCTCAGCTTTGCGCTTTATTACAACTGTCTGATTTTCCTTTTTGAGCTCATCAAGAATCTTAGCCTTAACTTCGAGAGAGTCGTTGAGCAAGGTGCCATCGGCCTCCTTATCAACACCAGGACCTGTCGGCGCGCCATTGAGTTTAGCGTCTCCTAGTAAAACGTCGTTGAAAGCGACGCTGGCTGACTCCTCTTCGTTTTTACGTTTTTGGACTTCAAGTTGAGTTTTGACTTTGACGACGTGGGCGAGAGCTTCCTGCACTCGTTCACTCTTCCACTCTTTGAAGTTAAGTACGGCTGGGGTTTTGGGTCCCGCGGCCATACTGGCCATACATACGAACTGAGCCAAAATAATTTTGGCGAGTCGATTATTCATTTTCATCTCCTTCGAAAATGGTCCTCAACTCTTCCTATTACAAATTGGATGCCACCGTAAAAAGGTTCGACACTTCATTTTATTGGTTCTGACCAGAAGGGACAGCCCATTTTTGCAATCGGGCTTTCGACAATTGTCACTGACCGCGCAGACCTTTGAATGGCATAAGGCATATTGGCATATGTTCAAGGCATAAGTTCAATGGTGGATGACGAGGTGTCATGAGCTTTGGTCTTGGATCTGCATAGGTTAAATCTTACTATTACCCACATCTTTTTCGATAGTCCGGATTAGTAGGGTTGTTAGTGACGGCACCGGCACCTGACTTAAGGAATCCAATTTGAGGCAGTCAGGCAATCTGGCAGCCTGGCAATCAGCCCAGGTTCAGGTTCTG
>JBGATJ010000106.1:0-7426 GCA_044229295.1 Pseudobdellovibrionaceae bacterium | reverse complement strand
TGGTGAAATACCAACGAATCAAATACGGGCAACTCAAAAAACCAAGACAGCTCGCCAGAAACGACTTCACTAAAAAAGGATGGGCCTATGAGCAGCGAAAAAAACAACAAAAATGCAGCGCTTAAGTAAGTGCCATTCGTACAGAAACTGACGCTGATACTAATGCTGAAGCTGGGGCTAATGCTGGTGCTGGTGCCGGTGCCGGTGCTGTTAGAAAGACCCCCCTCCCGACAGAATAATAAAATAGATCGTTTCTTGATTGGGCAGTCCTCCGGCTCGGTTGGAGTAGTAGAGCGCTTTTGCTCCGCCCCCGAGCGAAAATCCTGCCAGCTTTAAGATCAGGCCTCCTTCGAGAAAGGGCGCATTGTCCCCTTTACTGACGAATCGATATCCTGGGCCTGCAAAGACTGTGATTCCAAGGGCTGAGTTTCCGGCGCCGAGAACTCCCCTGACTGAGCTATCGAGTCCGTAGATGCTGTCAATTTCGCTTCCAAAGCGTGAGAAAAGCGCGTTTCTCCATACGAGATAATCATTGAAAAACCAATTTAATCCGAGGCCGATCTCGGTGTAACTGATGTTGTTGTAGCTTCCAACTGCGGCGCCGAGGTCGTAGGTGACGCGGCTGTGGCTTGGAGCTTCTTGTTCGTAGGCGTAGCTGGGTTTGGATTTTGCAAATGTTCCTATTGAGACGAAACAAATGATGACAAAACTCAAACATCTTAAAATTAATGCCATGGCGTGCCCTCCTCGTGACTATCATCTCGAGGAGGAGCCAAAGAATCAAGTGGGTTCGATGGTCAGTTTCTGACCTTTCACGCCAACCTTAAGATTTTGTCCATTTTTGACGTCGCCTGAAATCAGCTTTTTCGCGAGCTCGTTGAGCAATTCGGTTTGAATGACTCGTTTTAGTGGCCTTGCTCCATAAATGGGATCAAATCCTCTTTGAGACAAAAACTCTAAAGCGGATTTGTCGAAATTCAGAGTGATCTTTCGCTCTAACAACCGGCGCGCAACGGCTTGCAACTGAATCTCAACTATGTGGTTGAGGCGCTCTTGGCTGAGAGAATTGAAAATCACGGTCTCGTCAATACGGTTGAGAAACTCTGGTCTGAAGTGCTCTTTAAGGGAGTTGAGTACGAGCTCTCGCTTTTGCGACTCTGACATTTTTGGATCAAGAATAAGTTGTGATCCGATGTTTGACGTCATGATCAAAATTGTATTTTTGAAATCAACGGTTCTGCCCTGCCCGTCCGTGAGTCTTCCGTCATCTAAGACCTGCAGCAAAATATTGAAAACATCGGGGTGCGCTTTTTCGATTTCATCAAAAAGCACCACGCTGTACGGTCTTCGGCGAACGGCTTCGGTGAGTTGGCCCCCCTCATCGTAGCCCACGTATCCTGGAGGAGCGCCGATGAGCCTTGAGACGGCGTGCTTTTCCATGTACTCACTCATGTCGATGCGCACGACCGCGGTTTCGTCATCAAATAAGAACTCTGCTAAGGCTTTGACGGTTTCGGTTTTGCCGACTCCCGTTGGTCCTAAAAATATGAAGGTACCGATAGGGCGATTCGGATCGCCAATTTCGGCGCGGGATCTACGAATCGTATCAGCCACGGCTTCAAGGGCGTGATCTTGCCCTACGACTCGCTTCTTAAGGGACTCTTCCATACTTAAGAGTTTTGCTTGTTCGCTCTCTAACATTTTTGAGACGGGAATGCCTGTCCAGCGAGCCACGATCTCGGCGATGTCGGGGGATGTCACCTCTTCTTTTAAAAGGCGTTCTTTGCCTTTAGACTCAGCTTCAATATATTTTTGCAGCTGTTTTTCAAGATCTGGCAGTTGTCCGTACTTGATTTCAGCAGCTCTGCCGAGCTGACCCTCACGCTCGGCGCGTTCCATATCGTTTTTTACAGTTTCAATATCTTGTTTGAGTTTTTTTATTTTATCGATAGCGTTGCGCTCAAAATCCCAACGCTCACGAAAGACCTGAGCCTTGGCTTTGAGGTCACGAATTTCGTTATTGATGACTTCAAGACGCTCTTTTGAAGCTTCATCCTTTTCTTTTTTCAAAGCCTCTCGCTCGATTTCAAACTGCATGATCTTGCGCTGAATTTCGTCGAGCTCTTCGGGGACACTGCCAATCTCGATATTAAGTTTGCTCGCGGCCTCATCGATGAGGTCAATAGCTTTATCTGGTAAAAAACGTGAAGTAATATAGCGGTGAGACAGGCGAGCTGCCGCTACTAGTGCGGCGTCGGTGATTCGAACACCGTGATGGACTTCGTATTTTTCTTTAAGTCCACGCAAAATAGTGATGGTGTCTTCCACTGAAGGTTCTGCCACGAGAACCGTCTGAAACCGGCGCTCAAGGGCTGCGTCTTTTTCGATGTTTTTGCGGTACTCATCCAGTGTTGTCGCTCCGATACAGCGGAGCTCTCCTCTTGCGAGAGCTGGTTTGAGGAGCTGACCCGCATCCATCGAGCCTTCGCCTTTACCGGCGCCCACAAGCGTATGAATTTCGTCGATGAAAAGGATGATCTGCCCTTCGCCCTCTGTCACTTCTTTGATGACGGCTTTGAGGCGATCTTCGAACTCTCCACGATATTTTGCGCCAGCGATGAGAGTGCCCATATCTAGCGACATGAGTTTTTTTCCACGAAGATTTTCCGGGATATCATTTTTAATAATTCGAATGGCAAGGCCCTCGGCAATCGCAGTTTTTCCAACTCCTGGCTCACCGATCAAGACGGGGTTGTTTTTGGTTCTGCGAGACAGGACCTGAATGACCCTTCGGATTTCTTCATCCCGTCCCACCACTGGATCAAGCTTGCCTTCGGCGGCAAGAGCTGTGAGATCCCGGGCGTATTTTTTGAGAACTTCGTATTTGTTTTCGGGCTCGTCATCGGTCACCCTTTGATTTCCGCGAATTTCTTTGATGGCCTGGATGATCTGGTCTTGTTTTAAATTCCATTTTTTGAAAAGCGAATTGAGATCGCCATCACCGGCCTTCGCAAACGCCAAGAAAAAATGCTCGGTTGAAACAAAAGCATCATTCCAAAGTGAGGCCTCGTCCTCTGCGGATTTAATGACCTTCATGAGGCGATGGCTGGCCTGAGTCCTGGTTTCTTCGCCAGAAATCCTAGGGAATTTATCGAGTCTTGCTTCAAGGTCCTGGAGAACAGTTTGTGGTTTAATACCCAGCTTTTCGAAAATGCGGGGGATGGTACCCCCTTCTTGGGTCATAAGGGCATAAAAAAGGTGTTCTGGCTCTATACTCGGGTTGGTTCGCTTTTCTGTGAGTTGGGCTGCAGATTGGAGCGCTTCTTGGCTTTTTTTAGTGAACTTTTCGATGTTATTTGTCATAAGTGAACCCCTTGTCATAATAGTGATGCCTCGTAGGAGCTTGTCAATGAACGCGTCGAAAAAGACCCCTAAAAAGCTACGGCCTTCGATTCGTTACGACGGAATCAATCCACAGGATTACTTTAAATACGATTTCATTTATTGCTGCGAGCAATGCACTCATTTTGATACGGTCAACGAAACATGTACCTTAGGATACAATTGCGAACCGCACCGGCAGCAGATTCAGCAAGAGCATTACGTGCGAACAGGACGTATGGCTTTGTGCCGGTTCTTGGAGATTGACTAGGCCAACAACGATAAAATCCTAAATTCTCGAAATGAGACAGCAAATTAATTTGTCAGTGGCTAATCATTTTACGGCACTTGTCTCCCTTTGATACCTCGGGAAGAAATTACTCAGGCACCACCGCGCATCGAACTTGCTCCTACTTAAAATCGTAACACTTAACTAGGAGTCCTTATGACCCTTCGATTATTTACAACAGTTCTCATTGCCATGATGCCTTTGGGATCTTACGCTGAAACACAGACCGCATCACAAAGAGCACGTATGACCTACGCACAGGCCCAAGCTGCCGCTAAAAATGTGGCTGCAAAAGTTACGGCTACAGGAAGAGCCATCGTCGACGGTAAGAACGCCGCAGTAGCCAAAGTGCAGGCTGTGACCGCTGGTCCGAGACAAGCCGTTCGCAGTGGTGTAGCGAAGGTCCAGGCGGTCGTTGCCAAAGTTGAGGCGGGTGCTGCCAGAGTTCAAACCGCGGTTGAAAAAGTCACGGGCCCCTTTAATGTCGTTAAATCTACTCTCAAAGAACCCGTTGATCCCAAAGCGATTGGTACTCAAGATCTACATTACTGGATTGATGCAAACTGCAACGTCGGTATCAACACCAAATCGACCGTCGGTTGGATCAGAGGAACTCTAAAAAGCACCACGAACAACACAGTGATCAATGAACTGAGTCTTCAGGTGGGTAAAGGGTTTGTGGGTACCACTGCTGACAACGCTATCACAGGAAAGCCTGAGGTTGTCTCTCCGAGAACGATTGCAATAAAAGACGGAGCCCAGAAACGCATGTTGGATGATGCTGGAATAAGTGTCGATGACGATGTTGTTATCCGCTACGATATATTTGCTCATCCCCTCGTATCAAAAAATATGGTGGCCGAAATGGCGCGACGCTGGACCGGCGGCTACATTATCGATAAGGATGCGGTAACTAACTCAGCAGTAACTAGCGTCCAAAAAGTAGAGACCGATAGCACACAAGACTATTTTGCTAAACATCCTTACGCGTTGGCCCGCAAACCGTTAAACATTACCGGCAATGAGTACGTTACCCCCGGCTATATTGTTGAGGCAAAGCACACAGGGAAGTGCCTTAAGACCTATGAGGTTATGGTTCAAATCAATGGAAAAGAAGCTCAGCTCATGAGTATACAAAAACCTGAGCTCTTTGACTATGCTGTCCAAGTCCTCAATTCTGGCCGACGCGTTAAAATTAATTATACGACCGTAGATAGCGTTGGACAAGCGGGGACATCTACAAAAAGCGGAAACATCATCTGGTCCCTTGAAGTCACAGATAATGAGGCTGTAAAAGCAGCGGCTCAGGCCCGATTAGCTGCAGCCAATGCGGCACAGGCCCCAGCTGCGGCTGCTAACTAATTCCGATATGTGCTGGGCTCCGATCGAGTCCAGCATTTCCTTTTCCTGATATCTAAAACCGAAACCCCGCACGCCACTCATGAACGTACTCATTGTAATTCAACAAGCTCTCCGCATACCCCGAATAGTACTGAATATAAAACGAAGGCACCACCTTAAGCTTCCCAAGGCGAAAATTCCATCCGACCTCGTAACCCCCTTTATCCCACTCCTGCGCATACTTACCGCCTGGGTGAAATCGCACATCAAATTCATTCTCATTCACCCACCAATTGAGAAGCTGGATGAACCGAACCTCAATTTCTAGGGGACTCACATAGGCCATGATGTCGCGGTTGGTGTCGTCCGTTTCGTAGAGATAACTGAACTTTGTGGAAACAGCAGTGACCCAGTACTTAGATTCGTAGTCCGCGTTGAGCTTGATGTAACTTTGGTTGTAGGAGCGCGAAGCTGCCTCCGCCTTTCCGTTAGATCTGTGCTCGAAAATCCCGAAATCCACAGACTTGACCACCGAGTTGACCACTCTTTGCCGGTAAAAAAGCTCGGGATTATATGTCGAATCGGTGAAAGGCTTCGATTGTTCAGCAAGAGCCCAAAACATGATTTGCGTGTAACCAAAATAGAGTGGAACCTCGTCAACCAAGGCAGATTTAAAGCTCAGTTGGATTTTTGTCTGGGGCTCCCCATAAGCGAAATACAGGGGCCGGTGATACAAAAGATGGATATTTTCTTTATTCTGAACCTGATCGAGCTTTCCACGCTGGGTGGAGATGATGGTATCGGTCGAAGGATCAGTCTCTGGCTGTGCTTGCGCTCTAAAAACCGGAGATAGACAAATTACGAAAATGAAAAAAGCCGCTTTCAACTCAAACCTCGCCGGAAAGGTTGTGACCGTTTTCTGAACGAGCGTCAAAGACTCTGTGGTTTAGGTTTTTAAACACTACAATTTACAGGGCTTCTGACCAAAAATGCCCCGAGCGCTCCCAAGCCTATCGGGCAGTTTTCGACTCGAGGGTTCAAAACCCATCCTCGGTCCTGTCAAGCTAGTAACACAATTCCCGAAGAGATGCGTATCACAGACAAGGTCCTAAGGGATCAAGGAAGAACCGGAGAGCAATGATCGCTCTCACTATCGAAAGGAGGATTCACGGACGATTGTTCAACTATTCATTTCTAGTTTCGAACGTAATTCAGTAAAAAAAGGCTCGGATGCCACCCTAAAACAATTTAAAAATAGGGAAATTAACACACTAAGGAGGGAATTCATGAAAAATACTAACGGAGGATAACTCAAATGGGATTTAGAGTAACAACCAATATTAGTGCCATCAATGCACAACGTAATTTAGCGAACAGTCAACGTGCTATCGGAAAGAGCATGGGACAGCTTTCTAGCGGAAACCGCATCAACATTGCAGCCGACGATGCTGCCGGTCTCGCGATCTCTGAAAGTTTCAAAGCACAAATTCGATCTGCCAGGCAGGCAGGACGCAATGCCAGTGACGGTATTTCAATGGTGCAAACTGCAGAGGGCGGACTTAACGAAATCAGTAACATCATTGTACGCCTTAGAGAATTGGGAATCCAAGCCGGTTCAGACACGGTCGGAGATACTGAACGTGGATTTGTCGACAAAGAGGTTCAGCAGTTAAAAGCAGAGATGCAGCGTATTGCTTCGGTCACGACTTGGGGAACGACTAAGCTCCTCGACGGATCAACACCTAAATTTGACTTCCAGGTGGGTCTTTTTAACAAAGACACCGAGGACCGTATCAGCTTTAATGCCTCTGAAAACGTGGCTACGATCGATGCTTTAGGTCTCGCTGCACTGGACTATCACACCAAAGAAGGAGCGCAAACCGCTCTTCAAGCTTTGGATGAGGCTCAAGTGCGCGTGAATGGAACCCGAGCCAATCTCGGAGCTCTCCAAAACCGACTGACTTCAACGGTTGATAACTTGGCTGTCGCTGAGGAAAATATGAGTGCGGCGAATTCGCGCATTCGTGACACTGATATTGCTGCTGCGTCTTCTGAAATGACCAGAAACAATATTCTGTTGCAGGCTTCAACGGCAACATTAGCTCAAGCTAACCAGGTGAACCAGTTAGCCTTGAAACTCATCGGTTAATCAATGTCACTGACAGCCCGGCACTTGTTGCCGGGCTCATTTCCAATCTCTTTTCAGAATTTTAAAAAAACGGTTTACTTTAAAACGCTTCTGCTTGTAGGCTAAAGGTCGAAAAACCACCTTATACCTAACGAACTTGGGGGGCGACTTAAAATGGCAAAGAAAAAAGCCAAAAAACCGGCAAAAAAAGCAACTAAGAAAGCAACAAAGACCACTAAAAAAGTCACTAAAAAGGCGACCAAAAAAGCTGGCAAGGCTGCGAAAGC
>JBGATJ010000030.1:0-50772 GCA_044229295.1 Pseudobdellovibrionaceae bacterium | reverse complement strand
CAACCTGGAATTGGATACAATAAGGGGTACGCGCCGGTTCAGCCGATTCCTTTTGATCACTCCCTTCATGTGACTGAAAACAAAATTCAATGTCAGTACTGTCACAACCAAGTGGAGAGAAGTAAGCAGTCCAACATTCCTGCGCTTTCCACGTGTATGAATTGTCACAATCAGGTCAAGACGGACAGCCCTCACATCACTAAAATTCGTGAAGCTTACGAAAAGGGTGAATCCATTGAGTGGGTCCGCGTTCACATGCTGCCTGATTTTGTGCACTTTAATCACGCTGCTCACTTGGCAAAGGGGCAGAACTGCGCCACTTGCCATGGGCCCATCGAAACCATGCAGAGGGTTTCTCAATTTTCTGATTTGTCCATGGGTTGGTGTGTGAATTGCCATCGTCAGCCTGAGAACCATGCGCCGACGAACTGTTCCACGTGTCATCACTAAATTTGAGCTAGAGGTCAACACACTTTATGTCTGAAAATTTTCACGATCGCCCCTTGAAGGAAGCCCCGATGAACTTAGATGAGCCTACCCATGCTGGTCACGATCACGACGATCATGATCATCATCATGACGATGATCACGGTCACGAAAAGAGTCCTGCGAAAATCAGAGACACTCGCTATTGGCAAAGTCTTGAGGAGTGGTCTAAAAACCCCGAGTTTCAGAAATTAGCAGAGCAAGAGTTTCAGTCGTCTCCTTTAAAAGAATCCGATGATGGCGATGGGGTCGCAAGACGAGACTTCCTTAAGTTGATGGGCGCAAGCCTGGCCCTTGCGACAGCAAGCTGTGTTCGTCGTCCTGTTCAAAAAATTGTTCCCTATTCTAAACAGCCCGAAGAGGTCACTCTCGGAGTTCCCAATTATTACACCTCGAGCTGGTTTGACGGTTCTGAAGGTTTCGGTTTGATCGTTAAAACTCGCGAAGGTCGACCTATCAAAGTCGAAGGCAATCCCGCTCATCCTAGCAATCAAGGCGGTTTGAACGCCAGAGCTCAAGGGCACATTCTCAATCTCTACGATCCTGATCGTTTGCAAAAACCCATGAAGCTTTTGCAGAATAAGCAACGTACCAATTTTGATGCCGTTGCCGTCAAGTGGGATGATGCCGATAAAGAAATCGCAGCCCAGCTTGCAAAAGGCGATGTTGTGTTCTTGTCAGGGCACGTGGCTTCGCCGACGTTCTCCCAGCTCCTGCAAGATTTTAGTCAAGCCTTCAAAGCCAGGCACGTGGTCTGGGAGCCTCTCGGTCACGAAGACGTCAGAGCTGGCCAGCGCGCTTCTTACGGCGACGATGTTGTGCCTCGCTATCGCTTTGATCATTCAAAAATGACGGTTTCTATCGATGCTGACTTTTTAGGAACGTGGATTGCGCCGACCGCCTTTGCTCGAGATTTTTCAAAGACCCGTAAGCCGGGCGCGGACATGTCGCGATTGGTGGTTTTTGAGTCTCATTTCTCTCTTACGGGAGCGAATGCCGACACTCGAGTGCGCATCAAGCCTTCACAGCAGATCTGGGTGGCCATGGGTCTTCTCCACGAGCTCGTTGTAAAAAAAGGTCTCACTCGATATTCGGGTGATGAGAAGGTGAAGAGCATTCTAGGTGCATTTGCAAATGCAGCACAAAATCTTGGGATCGAGCCTGCGCTCCTCACAGAGATGGCTCAAGATCTTTGGGCCGCTCGTGGCCAGTCTTTAGTTGTCGCTGGCGGTCTTGCAGCGCAGACACAATCGGCAGTAGCTCTTCAGGTTGCAGTGAATCTGCTCAATTCAGCCCTAGAAAATGATGGCAAAACTGTCGATGCAGCAGGCGCCGCAGGCTTCTACAAATCGTCTTCAAGTCAGATGAGTGAGCTCATCAAAGACATGTCTGCAAAAAAAGTAAAGACTCTGATCATTCATCGAAGCAATCCTGTCTATGCTCTTCCTGCAACCTCAGGTTTTAAAGAAGCTCTTAAAAATGTAGGGATGGTGATTTACACAGGCGATCGGCAAGATGAAACAGGTCGTTTTGCCGACTATATTCTGCCAGACAATCATAGCATGGAAGCCTGGGGCGACGGTGAGTTCGTCAAAGGTGTGTACTCCATTCAACAGCCGACCATCAGACCACTTTTTGACACTCGCTCCGTGCAGTTTAATATGATGAATTGGGCCTTCACAGCGAAGGTTGGTCCTGAGCGTATGACCAAGCCCGAGAGCTACTACGAGTA
Organism: Pseudobdellovibrionaceae bacterium; assembly: GCA_044229295.1. GTDB lineage: Bacteria > Bdellovibrionota > Bdellovibrionia > Bdellovibrionales > Bdellovibrionaceae > JBGATJ01. The sequence continues at coordinate 48,554 of JBGATJ010000030.1, read as the reverse complement.
CCTGAGAAATTATTGGAAAGAACAGGTTTTTCCAAAATCCGGCAAAGGCAAAGACTTTGAAGAGTTTTGGTTTGAGTGCCTGCAAACAGGAGTTTGCTCGACACGAGCTGAATCCTCGGCAAGTGCGCGAAGCTTTAAAACGGAGGCTGTTTCCTTAATTAAAGCCCCTGCGGCCGCTTCGGGATATGAGCTTGTTCTTTATCCATCGGTGCAAATCGGAGATGGTTCTCTCTCTAACGTCAGCTGGCTTCAAGAGCTCCCAGAGCCCGTCACCAAAATCACTTGGGGCAACTATTTATCTGTGTCCATTGCGACCGCGGAAAAAGAGGGGCTCAAGCAAGGCTCTAATGTTGATGTCACTGTAGGTGATCAAAAACTCAATGTTCCTGTTCACATTCAACCAGGTCTGCATGACGAGGTTTTGACTTTAGCTGTTGGTTACGGACGAACCGCTGTTGGCGGCGTTGGAAATCACGTGGGTGTTAACGCGTTTACACTGGCTACTCTTCAGAATGAGGGCCTGGTGTTCTCCGGCCAAAAAGCGGGTTTGACAAAAACTGGCGGCATGACTCCGCTCGCGCAGACGCAAACTCATCACTCAATGGAAGGCCGACAGATCGTTGCCGAGACCACGCTAGCATCTTACCTAAAGAACAATGGAGCTGGAATTCATCGCCATAAAATTTGGACAATTTTCCCAGGCCATCGGTATGATGGCCACAAGTGGGGAATGACGGTGGATCTGAACTCTTGCACGGGTTGCAGTGCTTGTATGGTCGCTTGCCATTCTGAAAATAACATTCCCGTTGTTGGTAAGAAGTACGTGATCCAAAATCGTGAGATGCACTGGATTCGTCTGGATCGCTATTACATCGGAGATCCTGCAAATCCTGAAACTGTTTTTCAACCCATGATGTGTCAGCACTGTGATAATGCTCCTTGCGAATCGGTCTGCCCAGTTCTTGCGACCACTCACAGTGATGAGGGTCTCAATGATATGGTTTATAACCGCTGCGTAGGAACCAGATATTGCTCTAACAACTGCCCTTACAAAGTTCGAAGGTTCAATTGGTTTAGCTACACTCACGACACACCGAAACCTCTGCATATGGCTTTCAACCCTGAAGTGACGGTGCGAAGTCGCGGGGTTATGGAAAAGTGCACGTTCTGTGTCCAAAGGATCAAAGACCGCAAACAAGTTGCTAAGCTTGAAAAGCGCGGCCTCAAAGACGGCGACGTCAAGACAGCCTGTGAGCAAAGCTGTCCGACTCAGGCTCTCACCTTTGGCGATATGAACGATCCTACAAGCCGTGTTTCACAACTCTACAAACAAGAGCGAGCTTATGCCGTGCTTGAAGAGTTTAATGCGCAACCTTCGATTCGGTATTTGACGAAAATTCGAAACACTAAAGAATCAGCAGCTGAGAAAGGCGAACACTCATGATTCGTCGCAACCCATTGGTCCTAGGAAATAAGTCCCTTAAAGAGATCACCGACGATATTTGCGGCCCACTGGAGAGATTCCCTTCCAAAGGATGGTTGGGGCTTTTTCTCAGTGCCAAGGTCCTCTTCGTTTTTTATCTCATCATCATTGGTTGCATCATCACCAACGGGATGGGGCTTCTTGGAGTGAATCACCCCATTGCTTGGGGAACCATGATTGTAACCTTCGTTTTTTGGATCGGTATCGGTCATGCTGGAACCCTCATTTCTGCCATCTTGTTTTTGTTCCGGCAAAAATGGAGAACATCGGTCGCAAGAACTGCCGAAGCGATGACGGTTTTTGCCGTTATGACGGCGGGGATTTTCCCTCTCATCCATACAGGAAGGCCATGGCTTGATTTTTGGCTGACTCCTTATCCTAATCAGCGCGGACCTTTGTGGGTGAACTTTAGATCGCCACTTCTTTGGGACGTGTTTGCGGTCTCCACTTACATGACGGTCTCCGTGGTTTTCTGGTACATCGGGATGGTGCCCGATTTTGCAACTATTCGCGATCGTGCCCGTAATAAAATTCGCAGAACTGTCTATGGGGTGCTCTCCTTAGGATGGCGGGGGTCGGCGCGTGACTGGAGCCACTATGAGATGGTGTACTTGCTTTTGGCGGGTCTCTCCGCGCCTCTCGTGCTTTCAGTTCATACCATCGTATCTTTTGACTTCGCGGTTTCGGGTCTTCCTGGTTGGCATACAACGATCTTTCCTCCATACTTTGTTGCCGGAGCGATTTTTTCTGGATTCGGAATGGTTATCACTTTGATGACCTTGGTTCGAATCGGCTTTCCAGAGTTTAAAAACTACATCACCATCGATCACATGGAGGTGATGAATAAAATCATCATGGCCACCGGTTTAATGGTCGGATATGCGTACGCCTCTGAGTTTTTCATTGCTTGGTATTCTGGCAATGAGTACGAGCGTTACGTGTTTATGAATCGAGCCTTGGGCCCCTATGCTTGGACTTATTGGGTGATGGTCAGCTGTAACGTTTTATCGCCCCAAGTTTTTTGGTTTAAAAAATGCCGTAGATCACTCCCAATCATGTTTGTGGCTTCGATTTTTGTAAATATCGGAATGTGGTTTGAACGTTTCGTGATCACCGTGACATCTCTGCATCGCGACTTTCTCCCTTCAAGCTGGGGAAACTATGGATGGTCGTGGTTTGATACGGGAGTTCTTGTTGGAAGCTTTGGAATGTTTCTTACTCTATTCCTTCTTTATCTCCGAGCTTTTCCAGCCATTTCCATTGCGGAAGTGAAGACGGTTCGAGATGTGGGCCATGAGGGAGGTCATCATGAGTAAAGGTGGGATTGCAGGAATCTGGACGGACGAGCACAAAGTCGTCAAAGCTGCCGCTCGGGTGCGTGAGATGGGTTTTAAAAAATTTGATGCCGTCACTCCATACCCCGTTCACGGGATGGAAGATGCCATGGGACTTAAGCGCTCCTTCATTCCTTACATCGCGTTTGGCGGGGGCATCCTTGGGTGCTCTTTAGGATTGTACTTTCAATATTGGACAGCAGCTGTCAGTTGGCCTTTGAACATTGCAGGCAAACCATTTTTCTCAGCGCCAGCGTTTATTCCGATTACTTTTGAAATGACGGTTTTATTTTCAGCTCTCTCTTCAGTCGCAACGCTTTTGTTCGTTGGACGTTTGCCAAGAGTGGACCCCCCGGTGATTGATCCCGATTTGACCTCGCATAAGTTTGCAGTTTTTATTCCCACTGATGATGTTGGATACGACGAGAAAAAAATTGATCAGCTCTTTCGAGAGCTAGGTGCCGAGCAGGTCAAAAAAGTGGTGGAGTACTAAGATGAAAATGCATTTAGCCGTTTTAGCATTCAGCGCGATTTGGATTTCCGGTTGCACTGGGCCGAGTGAAGAGCCCAATGTCGAGCTCATCCAAGATATGATGGAGAGTCCTGCGGTTTGGCCTCAGGAGTATGATGAAGGGTCTGTCGCCCACCGTGGAATGCGTGAGCCCCCTGAGCATACTGTTCCTATTGGGGTGACTCGCTACAAATACAAAGGGGACCCTGTCGGGGCTGCACAAAATGAAAACCCATTTGCCCATGAGGCCTCTAACGACTTTCTTCAGTTAGGACAAAAGAACTTCGAAACCCAATGCATGGTTTGTCACGGCATGGGCGCTCACGGGGATGGGCCTGTATCCTCAAAACTGAATTTAAAACCGCCGTCACTGGTTTCAGAAAAAATCAGAGGTTGGAAAGATGGACAAATCTTTCACGTGATCTCCGAGGGCCAAGGTCTGATGGGGCCGTATGCAAGTCATCTGCCGTCTCATAACGATCGTTGGGCCGTAGTCAACTACATTCGGTTTTTGCAAAAGAACGACACTGCTACAAAGTAAGGGTAAAAAATGGCTGATCAGAATCATAAAGTAGAACTCCAGGTGAAAACCTTCGTGCCGTCTTCCACGGCCAAACTTGTCGCCATGGGCATGGCGGCCATAGGAGTCATCACTCTGGGACTAGGGATGGCCGGTCACCAAGAGCAGTTTTGGCCTGCGTACCTGGTAAGTTTCTTCTTTTTCACTTGTCTCGGTCTTGGGGGTTTGTTTTTTGCGGCGATCAACAACATTGCTCAATCGGGGTGGAGCTCCTCGATTCGCCGAATCTCTGAAGGACTCACCTCATTTTTACCTGCAGTCATCGCTGGATCCTTGATTTTGGTTTTAGGTCTTAAATATCTTTATCCTTGGGCTAATCCGGAGCAAGTTTCTGAAAACGCAGTTCTCGGAGCTAAAACCGCTTACTTGAACCCGGGTTTTTTGATTCTTCGTCTTCTCATCTTTAGTATCGGATCATTTGTATTTGCTCAAGTGATCGTCGGTAACTCACTGAAACAGGACAAGACTGGGAACGATCAACTCACTCGGACCAACGTTCCTTTGTCCATCGCGTTTGTTCTGTTTTTTGCCATTTCTTTTTCTCTATTTTCCGTGGACGTTCTGATGTCGCTGTCGCCCTCTTGGTACAGCACCATTTTTGGAGTTTACACCTTTTCTGGCTTGTTTCAGAGCTCTATGGCGGTGTTGATCCTGCTTGCTTACTACTTACAATCTACAGGCACGGTCAAAGGCTACATCAATGATGAGCATATTCACGATATGGCGAAATACCTTAAAGGCTTTACAGTTTTTTGGGCTTACATCGGATTTAGCCAATTCATGCTTATTTGGTATGCAAACATTCCTGAGGAAACAGAGTTTTATCTCATGCGAAGTCAGGGCGGATGGATGGCCATCAGCGTAGCCCTTTTGATTTTTCGGTTCATCGTTCCTTTTATTGCGTTGTTACCCCGTTGGGCCAAGCGCACGCCATCCCACTTAAAAATGGTTTGTTACCTAGTGATTTTCATGCAGTACGTAGATATTTTTTGGATGGTCTATCCTAATTTCAACGACACTCAATTCACTGTGAATTTGTGGCAGGCAGGAACTTTTCTAGGATTTTTTGGCGTGTTTTTACTTTTGCTGTTTCGCTTTTTTAACAAAAACAGCGTCGTTGCTATCAAAGATCCTCGCATGCAAGAGGCCCTCGCTCATCACGTTACCTATTAGACTGTGTAGGCAGTGACCAAAAGCGTTTGGACACCCTTTGAATCCCAGCTTCATTTGCTTTTGAGTTCCTGGACCTGGGACGGGCAGCGCTTTCTCGTGGCTTTTTCTGGAGGCCTTGATTCCTCCTGTCTCCTCCAGGTACTTTTTCATCTTCGCTCAGCTCATGGGTTTGACCTAGCGGCAGCTCATATTCATCACGGCAGGGGACCTGAGCGCGAGTATCGTGATGAGGCCTTGGAGTTTTGTAAAGAGCAGTGCACTCGTCTTGGAATTTCTTTCTATGAGCGGATTTCGCCTTCCTGTCTTGAGTCTGAGCAGGATTGCCGAGAGTTTCGTCAATCGGCTTTGCGTGAAATCGCTACACGCGAAGGTTATGAGGTGCTGGTGACGGCTCATCATAGCGATGATCTTTTGGAGACTCGTTTGATCCGTTTGATTCGAGGCACAGGGCCTCAAGGCCTCCTTTCGATGACTACGTTTGACGGCCAAGTGCTTCGTCCATTTTTAAAAGTCTCCAGGAAAGATCTAGAAGCTTATCAGCGTCAGTCGAGTGTGCCTTATTTGCAAGATCCTACAAATGTTAAGACTTCGTATTTACGAAATTGGATTCGTCACCAGTGGCTGCCGTCCCTTGAGGTCCAGCATCCCGGGGGCTGTGATAAGATGGCTCAATCCCTAGACCTCATCGCCCAGGCCTGGGAGCCTTTAATGACTCCTTCGACAAACACCATCTCTTGGGGAGAGTATTTGCTCCTCTCTCATCGAGAGCAGAAGCAGTGGGTAGCCAGAGCTCTGCATGTTCTAGGGGTCGTGGATTTTTCTCACTCTCAGGTCCTTGAAATTCTCAAAAATCTAGACAAACCAGAAAACGCCCACAGCTTTCTAGTGGCAGGTTGTGTTTGGAGTGTTAACGCACAGCAAATCACCGTTAGGCAACGCGGCACTTCTTAGGACGGGTCCTTGGACTTTTATTAGGCTGCACGCACGGAATCATGGTATTTTTAAGAGATGTAAGGGTGATCCTGACCCGTCAGCGAAAAACCCAGAAAGGCCGTAAATGAAATCAACTCAAAAGACTTTAGCGCTTTGGTTTTTCATTGTGATCGTCATGGTATTTATCGTCCACACCTATGAGAATAGGCATCAGGCGACGATCCCAGATTTTAACAACGCCAAATTTGTCGATGCGCTCAAGGCTCATGAAGTGGCTTCGGTCACCTTCCGCCAAGACACCAGCGAAGTGTTTGGCGAGATGAAGCCAGAGGCAGAAAAGAAATACAAAGGTCGTTACTTTCTATTTACCGGAAACGTAGGTGATGAAGGTTACAAGATGGTCGTTGAAAACGGCATTGTCCCTAACTATGAGCGGGGAGAGAACTCCGGATTTTTACAATCGTTTTTCATCAACTGGCTCCCGCTGATTTTGATTGTTGCGATGTTTTTGTTTATCATGCGCCAGATCCAGGTCGGCGGTGGAAAGGCCATGTCCTTTGGCAAAAGTCGAGCGCGGCTTCTAACGGAACATAAAAACAAAGTCACATTTAAAGAGGTCGCAGGTGTTGACGAAGCTAAAGATGACCTCGCTGAAATTGTGAGCTTTCTGAAGGATCCTAAAAAATACACAAAACTTGGCGGCCGCATTCCAAAAGGGGTCCTCTTGGTTGGTCCCCCAGGAACTGGAAAAACGCTTTTAGCAAGAGCCGTTGCCGGCGAGGCTGGAGCTCCGTTTTTTACCATCTCTGGATCTGACTTCGTTGAGATGTTCGTGGGCGTTGGTGCCAGCCGCGTGCGCGATCTTTTCGAACAAGGTAAAAAGAGCGCTCCATGTATCATCTTCATCGATGAGATCGATGCCGTAGGTCGACATCGCGGCGCTGGTATGGGCGGTGGTCATGATGAGCGCGAACAGACTCTCAATCAATTGCTTGTCGAGATGGATGGTTTTGAAGGCAATGAAGGTGTGATTTTGATTGCAGCCACCAATCGCCCCGATGTTCTTGATCCTGCACTTTTACGACCAGGACGCTTTGACCGCCGAGTGGTTGTTAATAAGCCTGATCTCAAAGGTCGTGAGCAAATCCTTGGAGTGCACACCCGAAAAACTCCGCTGGGACCTGATGTTGATCTAACGAAAATTGCACGGGGCACGCCTGGATTTTCTGGAGCTGACCTTGAGAATTTGGTGAACGAGGCAGCACTCGTTGCCGCGCGAACTGACAAGCGCTACCTAGAGAATGAGGATTTTGAACGCGCTAAAGACAAAGTGCTCATGGGGTCTGAGAGAAAATCCATGGTCATCAGCGAAGAAGACAAGCGCGTGACCGCCTACCATGAGGCAGGGCACACACTCGTTGGTAAAAAACTTCCAGGTCTTGATCCGATTCACAAAGTCACCATCATCCCTCGCGGCATGGCCCTAGGGATCACACAGACACTTCCAGAAAAAGAAGCGCTCAGTTTATCCAAAAATAAAGCTGAAAACATGATCGCATTTTTATTCGGCGGTCGTGCTGCTGAAGAGCTCGTGTTTAACGATTTCACCACTGGCGCAGGGAATGATATCGAACGCGCCACCGACATCGCTCGCCGCATGGTTTGTGAGTGGGGGATGAGCGAGAAAATGGGACCACTCTCTTATGAAAAGCGAGAAGGTCCTGTGTTTTTAGGAATGCAATACGGACAGACCAAAAAAGATTACTCAGATGCCAAGGCAGAGGAGATTGATCGCGAGGTGTTTCGTATTGTTTCCACCGGCTACACACTTGCAAAACAGGTGCTGACGGAAAATCGTGATGTGCTGGAACGCTTGGCCCAGGCGCTTTTGGAATACGAAACCATCGACGCTAATGAGGTTGAGATGATCGTCAATGGTGCTAAAGTCGAAGAGCTTGAAAAAGTAAGAGCAAATCGTAACAGCGGCGGCGGATTTAGAGCAGAGCCTACGGCGGATAAACAAGATAAAAAAGTCGGCGGCGTGACCGATCCTATCGGTGGAACGGGTCCTGTAACCGCATAGTTAGAAAGTCAAATAGGCGTGAACCCAGTTGTTGAAAATGTTCGCTTCATAGTCACACACTTGCGGCTGCAAGACCTATTTGACATGCTTCTTGTCTGGCTCGTGGTGTATCGTATCTTGATCTTGATTCGAAAGTCAGGAACGGTACAGATGCTCAGCGGACTTGGCATTCTTGCCATCGCCTACATCTTGAGTATGTGGTTTGAGCTCTACACGTTCAATTGGCTTCTAGAGAAGTTTTTCTCAAATCTTTTTGTGATCGTAGTGATTCTGTTCCAGGGTGAGATCAGGCGTGCTCTGGCTCATATTGGAAGCAATCCATTTTTTAGCGAAGTCTCGGCGATTCAGGAAACTCAAGTCATCGAAGAGATCGCAAAGGCCATGATTGCGCTCTCGCAAAAAGGCTTCGGCGCTCTCGTGGTTATCGAGCGAGAGATTTCCGTAGATTATCACATTGAACAAGGCACCGAGATCGATGCCAAAGTTTCCAGTGAGCTTTTGACGTCTATTTTTCAACCCTCAAGTCCCGTTCATGATGGCGCCGTTTTGATCCGTGGGGGAAAGCTCCACTCCGCTGGATGCTTTTTGCCGCTGAGTAAAAACCCTGTGCTGGATAGAAACCTTGGCACACGTCACAGAGCAGCCCTTGGCTTAACCGAAGAGTCTGATGCTATCGTGATTGTCGTCAGTGAGGAGAATCGCTCGGTGGGCATTGTTCAAGGGGGGCACCTCGATCCCCATGTGGATTTGGCTGACATCCGCAAAACGCTTTACGAAGTTTATGGACTTAAATACAAGGGGATTTCGCAAACGGTATGAGGAAAAAAATCGCCTTTGTTGTGGCTGACAACTTCAGTTATAAAATCGTAGCCTTGTTCATTTCCTTGATTCTTTGGCTCACTATTTTAGGCAGGCGCGATCTTGTTATGGCCAAAAACTTTGAGGTCGAGCTCCTCTTAAGTCCCCAGTACACCTTGGTGGAGCAGTCCGCCGACTCTGTAAAAATAAAACTTTCGGGCCCACGGGCTTCACTTAAAAGATTTATCGAAAACGAGTCTACGCAAACAATCACTATTGACCTTAGTGACCGCACTGAAGGCATTTACGACGTGGAAGTTCCCGTCGCCAAAATGGATTTACCTTTCGGGGTGAAGTTGATCTCCACTAAGCCCAGCGTGATTCGCGTGGAGATTGCCAAAGGTAAAAAGTGATACCTTAAGCCTCCGTTTTAGGGTACGAATAATCCCTGGAGGCTCAATCAATGACTGTGCAAGACCAAAAAATCCCTCGCCTGTTTGGCACCGATGGCATTCGAGGAACAGCCAATCAATTCCCTATGACTCCTGAAATCGTCATTCGTGTGGGACAGGCTATCGGCTATCTGCTTCAGAAAAAAAATATTCATCCCCAAGCGCCTAAAGTCGTCATCGGTAAAGACACGCGTCTTTCAGGGTATATGATCGAGATGGCCCTTGCCAGCGGCCTTAACTCCATGGGGGTTTATGTACAACTCGTAGGACCGCTCCCAACTCCTGGGATTGGATATCTGACAAGAACCATGCGCGCCTCTGCCGGGATCGTCATCTCTGCAAGTCACAATGCTTTTCACGACAACGGAATAAAAATTTTTGGCCCTGACGGATATAAAATTCCAGACGATATGGAAAGAGACATTGAGCGGCTGGTTCACTCCGATGAGCTCACAACTCTTCTTCCAAAAAGCGAACAAGTGGGTCGCACCAAACGTATTGACGACAGCCAAGGGCGATACATCGTCTACGTCAAAAGCACGTTTCCTCTTGAGTACACGCTCGATGGTCTTCGCATCGTTTTAGACTGTGCTCATGGGGCGGCTTACAAAGTCGCACCTGCCGTTTTTGAAGAGCTGGGCGCCGAAGTTATCGTGCTTGGAAACTCGCCCAACGGCACAAACATTAACGACAAAACCGGTGCCCTTTATCCTGCAAAAGTGGCTGAGGCGGTGAAGCAGTACCGAGCCGATGTCGGGATCAGTCTTGATGGGGACGCTGACCGTGTCATTCTCATTGATGAAAAAGGGCAGATCGTCAACGGAGATCATATTCTTGCCGTGTGTGCCCTTCACATGAAAAAACAAGGCACGCTCAAGAATAACACCCTTGTTACCACTCACATGAGTAATTTTGCGCTTGAAAAAAAGATGAAAGAAAATGGCATCAAAGTTGTCAAAACCGACGTCGGTGATAAGTACGTCGTTGAGGAGATGCGCCGTGGAGGTTACAACCTAGGCGGCGAGCAGTCAGGGCACATCATTTTTCTGGATCATACGACAACAGGGGATGGTTGTATCGCTGCCTTGAGCGTTCTTTCAGTTATGCGCCAAACTGGAAAGACCATGTCCGAACTCAGCGAAGTTTTTCAGGATGTTCCGCAAGTCCTCATCAACTGCCGAGTCAAAAAACGCATTCCGCTCGCGGAGATTCCTGGCTTTGATGGAAGGCTTGCTGAGGTTGAAAAAAACCTCAACGGTGAAGGGCGCGTCTTTGTACGGTACTCTGGAACTGAGCCAGTTTTGCGAATTCTCGTTGAAGGGCCCGACAAAGTTAAGATCGCTGAGTACGCAGACGGGATGGCATCGTACCTTCAAAAAGAGCTGTCTTGATGAAAGCAAAAAGCATTCGCCTTGGTGTGAATATTGATCATATCGCGACTCTCAGGCAGGTTCGTGGAGGCACGACATCTTACCCAAACCTCGTGGATCTGACTCACAAAGTGATTGCCGCAGGAGCTGATCAAATCACGCTTCACTTGAGAGAAGACAGGCGGCACATTCAGGAGTCTGATCTTGCAAACCTGGCTCAAAAAATCGCGGTGCCCTTAAATCTTGAGATGGCCCCGAATGCAGCGATGAAAAAAATCGCGCTTAAGTACAAACCTGATTGGTGTTGTTTTGTTCCCGAGAAACGCCAAGAGCTCACCACCGAAGGGGGCCTTAATGTCAAAAAATCGGCCCTTGCCATCAGTAAAATTATTGATCCTTTGCGAACGCTAGGCATGGAGACCTCGATGTTTATCGAGCCTTCCTTGGAGCAGGTCAAATGGAGTGCTAAGGTTGGCGCTGATGCCGTGGAGTTTCACACCGGTAAGTGGGTGCATTTAAAAGGTCCCGCGCAAAAAAAAGAGTGGTCAAGGCTTCGTGAGGCCGCGCTTTTAGCGCACGAATTAAAACTGCATGTGCATGCAGGGCACGGTCTGGATTTTGGAACCTCAAGAGACATCTGTAAACTTCCCCACTTAGAAGAAGTCAATATCGGGCACTCCCTCATTTGCTATGCGCTTGAGTACGGTCTGGAAAAATCCGTGCATTTGATGAAGCTCGCTCTTCGGAATGAGTCTCCCTAATCATGAGACTTGCCACTCCCGACCAGCTTCGTCAGATCGAGACCGCTATGATCGCTCGGGGAGTTTCCGAAGATCTGATGATAGAGACTGCTGGAGCCTTAGCCGCGCGAGAAATTCTCACGGCATTTTACTTTGAACTTAGAAAGCCCGAGCCCGTCGTGGTTTTGTGCGGACCTGGGCACAATGGTGCCGATGGTCTTGCCTGTGCTAGGCATCTTGCGCAGAGTTGTCAGGCTGATATTCAAGTTTGGATTTTGCCTTCGTCAAAAAGCGCCCAGCAAGAACGTTGGACAGCCTTTGGCGAAAAAATTCAACAAGGCGACTTTCCAACGCCATCTCTGATCATAGACGCTGTTTTTGGAATTGGTTTGAATCGGGAAGTTGCTGGCACGCCGGCCCGGTGGGTGCAATGGATGAATGCACAGAAGGTTCCGATCGTCTCGCTGGATACACCCTCAGGTCTTGATGTCATGACTGGGAACATTCATGGAACTGCCGTAAGAGCGCACACTACTTTTACTTTTGATATGCCAAAGCCAGGTTTTTTTATTGAAAATGGTCCCACCTGTGTAGGTCGCCTAAAAGTAATTCCCCTTGGATTTGCTAAGGTTCAAAAGGCGCAAATCGCAAACACCTGCGTGTTAGTGACACGGACGCAAATTCAAAAATGGATTCCGAAAAAAAAGCCCGCGGCCCATAAGGGCGATGGGGGACATTGTCTTGTCATAGCAGGCAGCCAAGCACAGCCCGGTTGTGCCCTTCTTGCAAGTGAGGCAGCCTCTCGAAGCGGTGCCGGTTACGTCACTCTGATGAGCTCAAGTGATTCTTTAAAAGCCATTGAGTTTCAAAGCTATCTGCTTTTTCAGTCACCTGATGCTTTAAGTTTGGATTTGCTGAGAAAAATGTCGAGTGTCGTGGTTGGACCTGGAATTGGCGTCACGCCAGAGACGGCACGTATCTTAGAGCTTCTCAAACTTTCGGGTCATGAACGTGTGATTGTTGACGCTGACGCAATCACAGTGGCGATCCAAGAAAAACTTTTTCCATTTCCACCTTCCTGGATCATCACTCCTCATCCCAAAGAAATGGCCCGCCTTTTAGGAATAGAGACGTCCACACTTCTTAGAGATCGAATGCGTTGGTTGCAAGAAGCGCAGTCCATGGCCGGTTGTCTCGTTTTGGCTAAAGGATATCACTCCATTGTAAAAGATGATCATGGATTTTTCTTCATACCGACTGGCAACGTGGCTTTGGCGAAAGCGGGATCAGGCGATGTTTTGAGTGGCATGATCGGGGGATTTCTCGCTCAGGGCCAATCCTCGAGGCGCTCGCTCTTAGTTGCAGCGTATCTTCACGGATTTATGGCCGATAGTTGGGTGAGGCAGGGCTTGGACTACCTCGCCATGACTCCGCAGGATCTGTTGCAACGCCTCCCAACTGCCTTGCATGACTTGCGTGCCAAGGCCCTTTGAGTTCTGATGCCGGTAAGGGGGGAACAATGAAACGTCAAGCCTTAGCCTTTTTGATTCTGATTTTTGGATGTCAAGGGTTTGCAAAACCCAAGGACTTAGATCTTGAAGAGCGCAAAAAAATCTGCCGTGTCACTGCCTTTTCTATCGCGGCTCTTGCAGAACAGCTTGAAATTACCGGAAGAGAGTATTGCCGCGCGGGAGCTGGGTCGGGGTGCTTAAGTCATATCGATATCGCTGAAGGAGTGTGCCGTGGGGCTCACAAAAAGGGATGCTCCAAAGATCTCACTCTAGCAGAAAGCATCTGTGAGTCGGGGCAGGGAACGGGGTGCTCTCCCTCGATGAGCGTTGGCCAGGGGATATGCCGGGCAGGACGAGCCGTTGGATGTCGAGAGACTTTGGATATCCCGCAGGGAATTTGCAAGGCGGTTCGAGGCCTTTCTTGCGATTCTCAGACAGATTCCGCGGAGGTGCTTTGCAGAGCTAGCGAAGCTTCAGGATGTTACGAAAATATGAGTTTGGAGGAGTCCCTAAAAAAATCGTGCGATGCTTTAGGACTGTTTGGCTGTGCCGACAAAGCAAAAGCCAACGCGCTTCTCTTTGTCGCGTATTGTGTGAATATCAAGGTGGAAGAACTTTCGTTTCATGGCAACTAGGACGTGGAAAGATCTCTCGCACGGCGACTTTGTGAAAGTGGCCAAAGATTGGATGCCGAACGTTCAACCTGGCAGCGTGGTTTTTCTTTCAGGGCCTGTCGGTGCTGGTAAGACTGAATTTGTTAAAAGCGCCTTAAGTTCGGTTTCACAGGATGTGGTTTCGCCGACCTACGCATTTCACTCTCTTCATCAGGGCAGGCACGGGCCGATCCATCACTTGGATCTTTACCGCGTGCAGTCCCGTGAGGATTTGGAGAGTCTTGGGTTTTGGGAGTTTTTTGCTGATCCCAGCGCGATTGTGATTATCGAGTGGCCCGAGATGTTGGGGGATCTTCAGATGCCTGGGAATTTTCGGATGTGGAATGTGAAAATAAGCTTAGGTCGTCACGACGATCTTCGAAGTTTAGAGATTTCCTAGGCTGATTTCCGGCTGTGGGAAAGCGAAGACAGGTTCCCAGAAATCTGGTGAGCCACCTTCTCCGCCAACTGCAAGCTAGGCTTCATAGCAATATCATTTTCTGCAATGCCAAGAAGTAATCCAATCAGCTGTTCATTCTGAATCAAAGGTACAATAGTGATGTGAGGTGGGACTGCAGCTTCGGTCCAGTTGTCAAAAAATATTTTATTGACGGGGTTATTCGCAACCCAGCCATGATAAGCCTTCATGGTTTTGTACACGATTCGAAAAATGCTATTCTCAGTCAGGGGAATGCGTTGGGGTCGTGGGAGTGGCTTGAAGGTCTCATCCCAGATCCAAGGTTTAACATTGGCCCCTTCCACTTGCAGCATCATCACCTGCTTGTAAACCGTTCTCATCTCTTTAAAAGAGTGCTGAATGATCTGTTCGATACGATTGCGGTGCTGTTTCCAGAGGTGCACTAGCACGCTCTCATTGCCGCCAGTCACTCGAGTTTTTTCGTTGTCATCACCATGAGCGCCGCCTTCCGAGGATGGAAAGTGAATGATCGTTTCGCCTTGGCTGCTAGCGTTTGAAGCTGCTGCCGGAGCTGGTTTTGCCGTCGCTTTTGCGGGAGCTGGCGCGGGCTTTTGTTCTTTTTTTGAAAAGACCATGAGCTCTGAAACAGTCTGGGTTTCAGGTTCACTTTCTGCCGTAGATTTAACTTGAGCCATAGGGGCCATTCCTTCTGGCATATCATCAATACTGTCAGAAGTCTCGGGTTCACTTTCATAAGCTGATGAATTCAGGTTTTCGTTGAGAAAACTTTTATTTGGTTTTTTTGCGGGCATGGGTCCAAGGCCCTCGGGCCACTCTTCGTCAGCAACTTTATCTTCTGGCTGCTCAGAGGACTCTAAAGGATCTTCTTGGTGAGCCGCGGATTTTTTTTCTTCGCGCTCGTCGTTTTGTTCTTTGGACTCATCATCATCATCAATATCTTGGAGTTCAAGGAGGTTCGAGGAAGTCTTCATCGCGACCCGGGCCAGATTCTGAGTTTGTGTAAAATCGGGGCGAGGAGGTGGCGGTGCGTCTCCGGGGATAGCCAAAGTTTTTTCGTCTTCAGGAGGAGGTGGAGGCTCTCGCTTTTCTGCCTGCATCTCTAGAAAAAAGGGATCTGCTTCTGCTTCCACAGGTCGTTGTCCCAAAACCTCAAATGTTCGGTACCAAATTTCGGTGCATTCAAGAGGCGCTAAAATTTGCACAACATTTTCTGGTGGATTCTCAAGTGGCGCGATGACTGCGATACTCAGAGCTCCATCCCATTCACAAAGGGGAACAACTTCTTCCGACCACTTAATTTGTGTGTACTTGGTCCAGAGGTCAAGTGGGATATCAGTTTCAAAAAAACTCTCGGAGATGGCGGGAAGGCCGTAGTGATTTTTTGCCCACTCAATGTAAATGCGGGAGTCGATTTCTCCGCTTTTGAGCGCATAGTAAAGCAAGGTGCGCTCTCTTGGACTGGCAGAATACCATTCCATTAATTTTTGGAAATCCCCCTGAAAGGAATTTAGCCACTCGTTCTTCATGGGTTAAATATCGGAACAACCTCAGATTTTCCCAAGTTTTACCTGGGAGTTAGCATCCTTTTCAGTCGAAGGTCCTGCAAGATACTTCAACAAAAGGCTTCGACTTTCGATGCGTGCGCCAAGAACTGACAAAAAGACAAAAACCCCACCTGTCTTTCGGTCTAGGAACAGGACCTCTTCGGGAGGAGTTCTGGTTTTAAAATTTCTAATAAGTTGAAAGACTTTTTTTGAAAGTCGCTGAGGAAGATCCGTATTTTTCCAGTCGTAAACTCCATCAGGTGATACAAGTGCTTGAGCATTTCTTGGATCTGATGGCTCGATGAACGGTTCCACAGTTGCAAAGCAAAAATCCATGAAAGCCTCTACAAGAGCCTCAGGATCATCAGGGTCCAAAAATTTAAGATCTTGCGCAGCTGAGATGAGGTCACTCTTATTGCCAAAAAGTGAGGCTCTGATCATACGTTTGTATTTTTCCAAAAACTCCTGCCCAAACCTGCGAGTGGCTCCAAAATCCAAAAGCACAAGGGCGTCTTTTTCTCCCAAGCGAACTTTGTAATTTCCGACGTGGGGATCGGTTTGCACGAGGCCCCAAGAGAAAATTTCCATAAAGTAAAGCTCCAAAAAATTTTGCGCAAGAGTGTTTCTACGTTCTTGTGGCAAACTCAAAATTCCGGGGTCATCGGCGCGCAGCCCATCTTCAAAACTTTCGCTCAAAAGCTTTTTAGTGCTGTAGCGGGGAACGATTTGTGGGACTACAAAGCGTGAGTCTCCGGCCAATAGCTTCGAATAAAGACCTGTGAGCTCAGCCTCTTTTTGATAGTTGGTTTCTTGCTCGAGCATCGATTTGACTTCTTGAAAAAGCGCATCAGTTTGCACGTCTCTGGGCAAAAGTTTAAGTAAACTCAAAAGCGATTTGATGGCGCGAAGGTCAGAGTCGATGGCTTTTTCAACCCCAGGATATTGAACTTTAAGCGCCAGTTTTTGCCCTGTCGATTTCACAGTGGCCCTGTGAACTTGACCAAGTGAAGCCGCTGCCACTGGTTCTTCGCTGATTTCAAGCTCCGAAAGGAGTTCTGGCGAAAGCTCCGCTTTTAAACATTTTTCGATCTCAGGCCAGATCAAATACGGAGATTGAGACTGCAAACTCTTTAAGAACTCGTTGGCTTCCGGGGGCAGAAAATGCTCGCCAAGCATGCTGACCATTTGTCCAGCTTTCATCAAACTGCCTTTGAGCTGACCGAGTTCGGTGGTGAGGCGGAGGGCTTGGTCGCGAACAAATCCCTTCCAGTTCTCTTGTTTTTCTTGATCGGTTTTGAGCAGTTGGCTGACTCCGTGGGCGGCTAGCTGAGTGCTTGCGCCAAGAGTCATTTTCGCTAAAGAAAAGCCGCGGGACATCACCGACGATTTCAGCTTGTGGATTTTTGCGCTGGCCATGAGATAATCCTTTGCTCCCCTCGGGAGTTTAAACTATCTTGAACTCGATCTGAAGTCCATTGATTTGTCATATGGGGGAGCGTTGTCCGGCAAAAAGTCAGGGGAAAACAAACTGTCCGTGTTTTGGTTTCGCAGAGATCTGAGACTCAGTGACAACCATGGACTGAAGCATGCGCTTGCGTCTGGATACCAGGTGCTTCCGATTTTTATTTTCGACAAGGACATCCTTGCGCACTTCCCTGACTCCTACGATCGAAGAGTGGACTTTATTTGGCAGTCTTTACAAGAAATCCAAAACGAACTCAAAGCGCAGGGAAGTTCCCTTTGGGTCCTGTATGGGACTGCTATTGATTCTTTTAAGCAGCTCTGCCGCGAATTTCCGATTGCAAAGGTCTTTACCAATCACGACTACGAACCTTCGGCGCAAGCCCGAGATAATAGGGTCCACGAATTTTTACTGAGTCAAGGTGTGGAGTTTGAAACTTTTAAGGACCAATGCCTTTTTGAAAAATCAGAAATCCTCTCCGGCGCAGGAACTCCTTACACCGTGTTTACTCCTTATAAAAAAGCGGTGCTCAAAGCCTTGAAGCAAAGTCCGCCGAAGAGTTTTTCCTCTGGCGGAAATTCGTTTTTTCAAACCTCTCCCCAAAAAATTCCATCACTGGCGGACCTTGGCTATCGTAAGACAGATTTGAATTGGGCGGCCCCAAGAATCCACGCAGACGTGCTCAAGCACTATAAGGAGCGACGGGATTGGCCTGCGAAAGATGCCTGCTCGCGCCTTGGAATTCATCTTCGTTTTGGCACCTTGAGCATTCGGCGAGCCGCGATTGCGGCTCTTGAAAAAAGCGACACATGGCTCAGCGAACTCATTTGGCGTGATTTTTTTATGCAAATTCTTTTTCACTTTCCAAAAGTGGTGGACGGTTCCTTTCGGCAAAAATATGAAAAAATAAAATGGCGAACTTCAGCTCGTGACCTTGAGCGATGGAAGACGGGCACCACGGGATTTGCCCTTGTAGATGCGGGAATGCGAGAGCTCTCTCAAACGGGATACATGCACAATCGCGTACGCATGTGCGTGGGCAGTTTTCTGACCAAGCATCTTTTGATCCATTGGTCTGAAGGCGAGGCCCATTTTGCGCAAAAACTTTTAGATTATGATCTCGCTTCTAACAACGGAAACTGGCAGTGGGTCGCGGGGACTGGTTGTGATGCAGCTCCGTTTTTTAGAATTTTTAATCCTGATCTTCAGTTTAAAAAGTTTGACCCTCAAGCGCAATACGTTAAAAAATGGGTTCCAGAATGGGGCACGAGCAAATACCCAGCTCCAATGGTGAATCTTGCAGAGGCGAGAGACCGCGCCTTGCGGGCTTATCATGAATCTCAAAAAAAGGACGTGTGATCATGAAAATACTTATGACGGGGGCCACAGGCCTCATTGGTAAAGAGATCGGAAAACGCCTTGTGCAAGAAGGTCATGAGCTCACCGTGATTTCAAGATGCGCCAAAAAGGCAAGACTGGCGCTGCCGTTTCCGGCAACCGTCATTGAAGGTGATTTATCAAAAGGGCCTTTGACCGCGCCGGCTGAAGCGGAGGCTATCATACATTTGATGGGGGAGTCGGTCGGCGAAAAACGTTGGTCTACCAAAGTGAAAGCTGACATTCTCAAGTCTCGTGAGACCGGCACTAAAAATTTATTTCTGAGTCTCAAAAGACCTCCCCAAGTCGCATTTTCGGCCTCTGCGATTGGTTTTTACGATCGTGGCAATGAAGTCCTCACCGAGGATTCTATCTGGGGCAGGGTTTTTTAAGTGACGTGTGTGTTCGCTGGGAATCGCAGTTCAACGAGTCGTGCAAGGAGGCTGGGGTGACTCGTCATGGAGTCATTCGGATCGGGGTCGTATTAAGTCCCTGGGGAGGAGCTCTTAAAAAGCTCATTCCGCTTTTTAAAATGGACTGGCTCTCCGATAGGTGATGGAAAACAAAAGATGAGCTGGATTCATATCGAGGATTTGGCAAATCTTTTTGTTTGGGGCCTAGAAAAATAAAGCAGCTCAAGGAGTTATCAATGGAGTGAGTCCCACTCCCACAGACAATCGCGAATTTACTCAAGGCCTGGCGCGGGCTCTTGATGTGACGCCCAGGCCACCAGTTCCAAAGCCCATGGTTCAGCTGCTTTTTGGCGAAATGGCCGCGATGGTCCTTGGGAGCCAGGCTGTTGTTCCCAAAAAGGCGCTTGCTTTGGGATTTTCTTTTGCGCACACCCATCTTTCAGAAGCTTTACTAGGTTTGTGCCAAGATTTCAGGGGCGGTGAAGTTTTTTATTCAGAACAGTACCTGCCCGCGAGCCTTTCAAAAGTTTTTGAGTTTTTTTCGGATGAGGTGAATTTAGAAAAATTAACTCCTCCATCTTTAAAATTTACGGTCTTAAGAAAATCCACCGAAAAAATTCAGCCCGGAACTTTGATTGACTATAAACTCAAGCTCTACGGTGTTCCTTTCGCTTGGACAACCCGGATCGCATCTTGGGAGCCGCCACGAAGTTTTTCTGACTCTCAAGAAAAAGGACCTTACAGTTTATGGCATCACACCCATGAGTTTTCTCCCATGGGAACGGGAGTGCTGATGACAGATCGTGTGCGCTATAAACTCCCTCTCGGGTTTTTAGGAAAATGCGTAGGCTCTAAATTCGTAAAAAACGACATCGACAAAATTTTTTCCTTTCGCCGAAACACCATTCTTCATGAGATTTTCCCGGGCCATGTCTGATATTAAAAAACTTCAAGCTGAAGTCAAAAAATTTTGTAACGAGCGGGATTGGGAGCAGTTTCACACCCCTAAGGATCTAGCCATCGGAGTTGCCACTGAGGCCTCTGAGATTTTGGAGCTTTTTCGTTTTCAAAGCGAAAAAGACACCGCAAAAGCTTTGCGTAAACCAGGTTTCAGAAAAGATCTTGGTGAGGAGCTCTCAGACACGCTTTATTTTATTTTGCGGCTCGGAGATGTGTGTGGAATCGATCTTAAAAAAGCATTTCGTGCAAAAATGCAAAAAAACGCTAAGAAATACCCTGTTCGGGTAGCCCGAGGATCTAATAAAAAGCGTTAAATTTTTCGTTGAATATTAAAAGTATTTTTCTTTTCACGAAGCCATTTAAAGCATTCAAGTCCTTCAGACGCCTGAACACCAAGATGCTGTAAAAATCCCTGCTCATCAGCTCGCAAAAAGGGATTGAGCTTTTTTTCTATTTTCAAGGTTGAAGGCAACGTAAAAAATCCGCTTTGAGTTTCTGTCTGCAAAAACGTGCGGTATTTTTCTAATTCTTTGTCATTGGGGTGAATGGCAAGAGCAAATTCTATATTATCCAGCGTGTACTCATGACCGCAAAAAATGAGTGTCTCCTCGGGAAGTTCTCTGAGGCGTTTGAGGCTTTCCCACATCTGTTCAAATGTTCCTTCAAAAAGTCGGCCGCAGCCCAACGAAAAAAGCGTGTCGCCAACAAACGCCCATTTTTTATTAGGCTCGTAAAATGCAACGTGGCCCAGAGTGTGACCAGGAATCTCTAGGACTAAAAACCGCAAGTCCGAAATAGCGAGCTCATCGCCCTCTTTAAGCCAAACATCTCCAGTTGGGATTTGTTCTTGATTTTTAAGGGGAGCATAGACCTGGCACTGATACCTTGACTTTAACTCCTGATTTCCGCCGATGTGATCAGGATGATGGTGAGTATTGAAGATACCTCGAAGATGAAGTCGATTTTCTTGCAAGAAAAGGACAACAGGATAGGCCTCTGAGGGATCCACACAGTACGCGTCCCTGGTTTTTTCATGATAAATCACCGCGATGAAATTATCTTTCAAAGCCGCGAGTAAGTGCACGCGCCACATAGAAACCTCGTTTACCCATTAAGAGGTTTTTTTCGGAGCTTATCAACTATTTTGTGGGCTAGGTTCAGGCCGGTGACTTTCTCGATGCCTTCAAGCCCAGGGGAAGGGTTCACTTCTAAAATAAGCGGTCCCCGGACTGACTCAATGATATCTACACCTGCGTACTGGAGACCTAAAATTTGCGTTGCATGCACTGCAAGATCTTGCGTCTGCACAGATGGAGCAAAAAATCGTGCGCTGCCACCTCGGTGCAGGTTCGAGCGAAAATCTCCCTGGGGAGCAGTTCGCTTCACACAGGCGATGACCTCACCCTCTAACACCAAGCACCTGATATCTTCCCCTCGCGATTCGGCAATAAACTCCTGAACAAAAAAATCAGCACCGGAAACCCTTAAGGCATCCATCGCACTGAGGGCCCCGGCGAGGGACTCGACCAACACGACACCTCGACCCTGGTTACCATGAATGGTTTTTAGCACGAGCGGGAACTGTTTGAAGGAATTCAAAAGGGAGCGGCTATCGCTTTCTGGGAACGAATACAGTGACAGTGGCACGGGAATTTGTGCCGACTTAAGAATCTGCAAGCTTTCCCACTTATCGCGCGCGCGCCGAATGCCATCGCTGCAGTTATACGATGTTGCTCCCTGAGCTTCGAGGTGTTGAAGACCCCGAAGAGCCGCTGCGAAAAACTGCGACCCAAACCTTGGGAGCACGAGGGCCGGGACCTGCTCCGGTTGACCACACCGAATCTCAAGGGGACTCAAAAACCGCGGCTCCATGCCTAGTGCGTGGGCTTCTTGCCAGAGGCGTTGATTGGAGTAAAGTTCGGGATGTTGGGTGAGGATCAAACAAGTCACAGTTTTTCGTGCCTTTCTTCCACCCTTTGATTGCAAGCCAGCTTTGCGGTGGAGAAATAATAAGTTCAAGCGCTTTTTTCACACGTGACGGGATTGGGGGTCGCTGCCAAATGAGATCAGGCCTTAAGCACTTTAGAATCCCTATTTCATTGCATATGGCAATGCTAGAAAACCAATCAAATACTTTACGGCTCCGAAAGTGCTTACTCGCATTTGTGAGAACATAGATAAGAGCGTTTCTGACTTGAGTCGGAGTTTTTAAGATTTTTAAATCAAATCGATGTTTGAGCACGGGCTTAGAAAGACTGCCTAGGTTTTTGAGGCCGAGAGCTAAACGCACGTTCAGGCATTTCATGGCCCGAGCAGGGATTGTGAATCTGGTGCTTCTACGAGTAAATGAAAGTGATTCCCTAAAACAGCGTAATGCAAAACTCTGAGGCCAAATCCTTGACTAGCTTTAACTGCGTTTTGAAAAATCCGAAAGGCTTGTTTTGACCTTAGGCTGACGACTCCATCTGACAGGCGAACCGTGATGTGCATGGGATGTTTTTCTTGAACGATGGGGCGCTTGATGTGCGGGACGCCGGAGTTGGGGTTTTTCTTTCGTCCTGCGCCTTCACGGACTCCGCCATGGCCATGGTGTTTGAGAGAGAGTTGCTTGGATTTCCTTCGCATGTTGGTCTTGTATTCTTGAATTCGGCGGACGTCAATTGGCACTTGTTTCCGTGGCAGGCGGGGTCTGAATCTTGAGGTTATTTCGTTTCTTCGATAAGCTCTAAAAATGAAATTATTAAATTCTATTTTTCTATCGCGGCGTCAGCCAGTAATCGCAGTCCTTCAACAGCTTTTTCGCGCTCTTCTGGTGATAGGCGTCCTAACAAATCAGCTACTTTGTTTGAGTCAAGCACCGATGAATTTTTCATTGCGGTTATCCCTTTTGCAGTGAGCTTAAATTCAGTTCGGCGTTCATCATCGGGATTGGTTTTGAAACTAACGTAGCCAAGGCTTACCAGATTATGTAGAGCTTCCGAGAGGGTTGAAGGAGTCACTTCAAGGTGCTTTGCAAGTACGCTGGGCCTCTGAAAGTGTTCAGAATTAAGATGGGCGAGGATTGAAGAGTCGCGCGCTGAAATTTGACTCTCTGAAGAACGCGCTTTTACGTGATCTACGTGACAAGCCATGTAGATCCTCGGATAAAGCATTTGAATTTGTGTAACCATCGCATCTACAGAATCCATTGATTCCTCATTTCCTTCGGCTGACCGAAATATTAAAGACATCGGTTCAAACACAATTTATATTGCCGGCATTGCAATCAAACCATAACATAGGAGTTAAGTCATGAAGATCACTTTGATTTTAATCATTTCTCTAGGTGCATTAGTTGGCGTCGTTTTGGCCGTGGGATGGTCATTACCTGTAAAACACACCGCTTCTCGTTCTATCAGCTTTAAGGCTTCAGCGTCAAAAGTGTGGACTGCAATAAGCGACTATAAAGGATCCACCGCTTGGCGCTCTGATCTCAAGGCGGTTGAACAAGTCGAGACGTCGCCTGGGGTCTTCGCCCCGAGATCCGCTTAGTGCGCAAGATTCTCGATGAGGAGCTACCCTTTGGAGGTTCCTGGACATTTGAGATGAAAGAAAACGGTGATGAGGTTGCACTGACAATCACGGAAAACGGCGAGGTATACAATCCTGTCTTTCGATTCATGTCCCGTTTTATTTTTGGTCACTACGCAACCATGGATCGATATCTAAACGATCTTAGAAAGCACATGGAGGGATAATGGCTGGCTATTCAGGAACACCCCTGGGAAAGAAGCTTGGGATTAAACCTGGCACTTCAGTTTTAATTGTTGGGATGCCTGCCGCAGTCAAGAAGGAACTTAGCAAAGACCTCGCTGCCGTGAATCTTGTGAAATCCACCTCATCTGAGCTCGATTTGATTCACGCCTTTGTTTCCTCAAAGGTAGAACTCAAAAAAGGTCTTACAATTTGGAAAAGAGCACTGGCAAAAAACGGTGCACTTTGGATTTCTTGGCCCAAAAAAACGTCTTCGATTTCTTCGGATGTTACAGGAGATATTGTAAGGGAGCTGGGGCTCAGCTGTGGCTTGGTGGATATCAAAGTTTGTGCTGTTGACGAGGATTGGTCAGGATTGAAGTTCATTTATAGAAAGAGCGATCGCTGACCAAACGTATAAGTACGGGGTCCAAAAACGTGAGCGTCCGACTGCCAAATTTTTTAAGTTACTGGCTAGCCGATTGCAGATTTAACTCCTAACACTGGTCCCCCTACCTAAATTGGAATATTTGCCATTCTCTCATTAAAATCCTATCAACAACGTAGGGGACCAGTTCTAAAACTTTAGCGAATTCTGATTTATTTTTTCCGCTATTCAAAAGGCACTGAATAGTATATCTCTGTTCACGAGTTAAGTGCTGATAAGTCGTAAAACCTCTTTCTTTTTTAGTCTTACTCAATTTTTCATCTCAGCTGTAGCACTTCACTTTTTAATGCAGGATTTCTACAACGATGGCGCCTTTTTATTTGTGCGTCGGTTATCGGTATCTATGAAACTCAAAACGCTTTCGCTCACGGAGAAGCAGCGCGAACCCAAGATGTCGCTACCAGCAAGAGTTCGTCAGACCGCACTTATGTCCCAAAACAAAACACCCTTAACCCAAAACCCAAATATCCCGATAAGATTTCATGAGCGCGCAGACCTGGACCGTCGAATTTCAAGGCCACGATCGCATCGATCTCACCCAGAGCGAAAGCGGTCAATTTGCGATCAAGGCAAAAGGCTGCCTTTCTCTCTTGAAGCTCACTGAAAATCTTAAAATCCACTTCGCAAAACCACTCAAAGAGTGGCCGATCCCTCAAGGAACGGGCCATGCCCCGATGCTCGTTCGCGAACTTCTTCTTAAAGCGCGAGGGGAATGGGAGTTTCCATATCCTCACGAAGAGCTCTGTCATTGCCGAACGGTGAAAACTTCTATCGTTGATTCGGCAATTCTTGCCGGTGCTCATAAACCCGAAGCCGTCACAAGGCTCACAAGCGCAAGCAGTGCGTGTGGAACCTGCCGGCCTGACGTGCAGAAGATTCTTGCCTACCGCCTGTCAAAGGTTTAGACACCCGCTCACACAAACTTCAATCCCACAAAGTAGAGCCCAGGCTCAGCGTTTCTCAAAATGGCACACGATCTGCATAACCTTGTTGCAAACAAGGAGTCTACAAAATGAAATTTATGATCCTACTTTCACTCGTTTTTGGAACCGTGGCTCACGCTCTGACTCCAAAAGAATCAGAAATCGTCGCAAACCTCAAAAAAGCACAAAGTGAAGCGTTTTTCGAATCGGCAAGGCGCCAAAATGACAGTCGCGAAATCCAAAAATCTGAATTTCTCGTTCAAAAAGCTAAGGCTGCATTGCAGGAAAGAGGAATGTCTGTTTCAGGGTTTAACGAGCCTGTGTTTGTTGAGTCAGAATCTCGCCGCGACGAAGACGAAGAGCCGCTCAAGACGTATCTCTTTGTGGGCAAAAACTACTCTTGCCTTGTCGCAGTCAGCCCCACTCCAGGATCAAGAACTTGTTTCATACCTTACCGACTACAAGACCGCTCACTACCCGTCGACTGTTTTCTGTGACGAGAACAACTAAGGCTTAACTTTTCCCCGATTGTCGCATTTGAGCACTTCGGGGAATTCTCCATAGGTCAAACAACTCTCCTCAGCATCGGCTGAAGCTTGCGCCGGCAAGTTCCGCCGCAAGCGCCGACACCGGCTGTGGTACAATCAAAATTTGGTTGAGTGTTTTGCATCCATTACGAATCGCGTTTCAATCGTGCTGCGTTTGACATTGTTGCAAAGGCATTACGATCTCGTCGCGTTTTTACCACGGTTCAGAAGGTGTTTTTCCATGGCCTTTATGATTTTTGAATGAAGAGCGCCGTAATTCCTCACAAACAAATGCTCCCGCAGAGTGAACGTGTCCGCCGCCGCCTAAACTTTCAGCCAATGGCAAAACCGCGATATCACCTTTACTTCTAAGACTCACCTTGTATTGATTCTGAGCATCCTCACGAATGAGGACAGCAACTTCGAGAATGTCGATATTCATGATAAAATCGACAACATCTCGCGAGTCATCGGGGTCGAGCTGATGCTTTAACAAATCCGTCGCTTTCACTTTGATCAAAGCCATTCGTCCATTGAAAAAATACTCAAGGCGGCCCAGAGCTGATGCAAGAAAAGAAATTTTCTCAGGAGTTTGATTGCCAAAAAGAGCGCGATGGATTTTTTCTACCGGCACGGAGTAATTCAACAGATCTGCCGTCATCGTGTGGGAGCTCGAAGAGTTTCGGATAAAGCGGTAGAGTTGGGTGTCAAAGACGACGCTGGTGTAAAGAGCCTGAGCTATTTGTGGGTCCAATGGAATCTGAAGCTCACGGATCAGGTTGTAGGCGAGCTCGCCGGTGCTTGCCACCTTCACGTCGATGAGAGAATCGCTGGAGGGATGGGGCCCATGTTCAAGAACGGGATGGTGATCAATAAAAAGCACCTGGGCGCATTGGGTTTTGATCTCAGAAAAGAGTGGGTAGAGCAGCCGTTCGTCGTTCGTGTCAAAGATGAGGCAAAGATCGTAAGAATTTAATTTTTCTGGTTTTTCGTCAAAATAGCGGATGTGGCTGTCGGGCTCTAAAAACTTGTACTTTTTGGGGGTTCGATCCACATTGATGACATCCACTTTTTTGCCGATTTTTTTGAGGGCAAAATACATGGCGAGCTGCGCGCCCAGGCCATCGCCGTCGCACTCTCGGTGAGTGCTCAATAAAATGCGCTGCGCTTTTCTGATGAACTCCGCCTGTTTTTCCATTTCCCAAGTATATCGTGAAATTTTCAAATGACGGAATGAATTTAGGGCTGGCCTAGGACGAAAAAGTCCCGCCGCGTCACCTTCTTTGGTAGAGATTGATCAACCCACAGATTTTCGGTAGCGTGACTCCCTTTGGTAAGGAGACATATGGTGTCGGACAAAATGCCTATTACAGTGAAGGGCAAAGCCCAGCTTGAAGTTGAATTGAAACGCTTGATGCATGAAGAACGTCCAGCTGTGATCAAATCTATCGAAGAGGCAAGGGCCCATGGCGATATCAGCGAGAATGCAGAGTATGACGCGGCGAAAGAGCGTCAGAGCATGATCGAGGGACGAATTGGCGACATTCAATCTAAGCTTGCCGGTGCTGAAGTTATCGACACCTCTGCCATCAAATCCGATAAAGTGGTTTTTGGAGCCACCGTGACGTTGATGGATGTGGACACGGAAGAAAAATCTCACTACCAAATCGTAGGCATTGATGAAGCTGACGTGAAACTCGGGAAAATTTCAATTCTTTCCCCACTCGCACGCGCTCTCATTGGAAAAAAAGAAGGCGAAATTGTTCTTGTAAAGGGCCCCAAAGCTGAAAAAGAGTACGAAATCGTCACCTTCGAATTCGTGTAAGCAACAAAAAGATTTTGTCTTTCGCCCGCTTCCCCGACAGAATAGACCATGGTTTCTAAACGGCCTTTCGAGCGGGACAAGACATTAATCGCAGAACAGCCAGGTTTGGCCGTTCTGTTGGGCGGGCTATTTTTAGCTCTCGCCTTAGGCGGTCTTTTTCGCTCTGTCTTTTCGCCCCAGAGAATCAAAGCCGCTCTTGGAACAGCTCTCGCGCAAGCTCGCATCGATGCCCAAGTGAAATTTTCGTCCGCAACTCTGAGTTTGTCTCACCGGGGTCTTCCGCGGCTCTCGATTTTAATTGGGAATATCGTTGTTGATAGCAAAGATCCCTGCCTGCTTGGTCCAAATGTGACGATCGATGAGCTTGAACTTCCCATTTCGGTTTCAGAACTGATCAAGGGCCATTTCACGGTGGATCACCTTAGGGCTGGACAAGTTTCCGTAGATTTGACGATGGCTCCTTCGCAGTGTGGGGATTGGAACAAAACCGCAGGGCCTTTGCTCGATCATCCGGCGCCGGCAGCTGCAAGCCCACAGATAGCAGCTGCGCCAGCGGCGCCTGGGCCTGTGCAAAAAAGCATTAGCTTTCAGGTGACTGATATTAAATCTCTCACGGTTGGACAGCTTCAAATCAAATATCTTCCCCAAAAAAATCTTGAAATGAAAGTTGCAAACCTTTTGGTCGAGCTAAAAAAGCGCGAGCCCAGAGTCATTAACGTACGTGGGGATCTTTTATTCCCAAAAGAGAATTTTGGGATTGATTATCTCTCGGCGGCGCAGCTTTTTGTGGAGCTCACACCCGATCATACAAGCAGTTTTGTAGAGGGGTTTTTGCGTGAAGGCCAGTACAAGTGGTCTGTCAAATATGCAAATGCCGAAGGCGAGGTCGAATCTGATTTGCAGTTTAAGCATATTCCTTTAAGTCAGATGTACAAAATTGCAAAACACCGTAAGTCTTTTGATCGTGAGTTCAACATGCAGCAGATGTGGATGTCATTGAACCTAAGGCTGAAGGACAAGGTAGCAAACCTCAAAAAGGCTCGCCTGAATTTTTCAGACCTTAAGCTTGAAGGTGATTTGGGAGATATCGAAAGTCCGCAATTTTACCTTGAGCCGCTTGAAAACCCTAAAGTCTCGCCTGTCGACATCCAAATCAAGGATCTGTCGGTTGTGAAATTTTTTAGTTTTTTTGGTTGGGCTCATCCCTCTCCAACGCTGGCAGATCTTGGGCATTTGACGGGTCAAATTCACTTAGAGTCTCTCAAAGAGATTTTGCTTTTAGGGGAGTGGCGAGGGCTGCAGATGATTTTCTCAAACAAAGGCCAGCGAGAAATTCAAGGCATTGATTCTCTGAAAGGCTATGTGAAAATCAAAGACGAAGATGTGACCGGTGAGCTGAGCCAGGTGCGCATGCAAGATGGTTCATTTAAAGGAAGTTTGGTTTTTAATGGCAACCTTGGAACTCAAACTGGACAGCTTAAAGCTTTGGTTGACGAGCTTGTTTTTAAAAACGAGGTTCAAAGTCTGATGACCAATCAAGGAAACATCGGCCCGCTCTCAGGGGCTGTTGATGTTCGTTACGTCAAAGGCTCCCTTAAAGACTTTCAAGGCCAACTGAAATGTGAAGACCTCACTGTCGAAGGGGTTGGAATGACCAATATGCAGCTCAATCTTGAGACGAGGGATGAGCTGCACCTTTTGAATTTAAAAGCGCAGTCGCTGAATATTCCACGCGAAGCGCCCGTATTCGAATTTTTGTCCCCTTTGAGCTCTCATAGTGATTCCTCGCTTTTGTTAAAGGGCTTTGCATCGCAGCTGAACTTTAAGGACTTTACAGCCCTTGAATGGACGGGCCTACAAGCGACGCTAGATCGCGATAAAACCAAAGTCGTCTCTAGCGGAGGCTGGAATGAGCATGGGGACTTGCACGGAGAACTCATTTTAAAAACGCAGAAACAGCCTGTTAAATGGAACATCAAAGGCCATCGTGAAAAACCAGAATTGGAGAGAGCTCGTTGAAAAATTCCTCAAAGTACGTTCTCATTTTGCTTTGTCTTGTCAATTACCTCAATTACATAGATCGTTTTATCTTAGCTGCGCTTTTGTCTTCGATCAAAGCCGACCTTGCGCTCTCAGATTTTCAAGCGGGGATGCTTGCCACAGGCTTTATGATCCCTTACGTTTTTGCAGCTCCGCTGTGGGGCTGGCTTGGTGATCGCCGACCTCGCAATTACATTCTTGCTTTTGGAACGTGCCTTTGGAGTTGCGCAACGTTTGCTACAGGACTTGCACGGGGATACATTGGCGTTTTTGCCTCACGATTTTGTCTCGGCCTTGGGGAATCTGCTTTTACCACGACCTCACCAGCGTTCGTATCGGATTTTTTCCCTCACGAAAAACAAGGCCGAGTGCTTGCGATTTTTTCAACAGCTCTTCCCGTAGGCGCAGCTTTAGGTTACGTGTTCGGTGGAATTCTTGGACACAATCTTGGTTGGCGGCCAGCGTTTTTTCTTGTGGGCTTTCCTGGACTGATTCTGACGTTCTTGATTTTCAGGCTCAAAGACCCTCGTAAGCTTGAACAGGTTGAACTTCACAAAAAAGAAAATCAGTGGACCACTTTAAAGACCCTCATCAAACAGCGCGAGTACATGATCGCTGTTGCAGGTTATTGTGCCTACAGTTATGTGATTGGAGGTCTTGCGCACTGGATGCCAACGGTGCTTGAGCGCGTCTATGGGCTCGATAGCCTCAAAGCCAACCTTACTTTTGGTGGAGTGGCCGTAGGAAGCGGTCTTCTAGGAACTTTAACCGGCGGATTTCTTGGCGATCGTTTTGAAAAATCCATTGGCAATGGCCACATGCGCATCTCTGCTTACTCCATGCTCTTGTCTGTGCCATTTTTATTTTTCACCTACTTCTCACAAACAGTGAGCTCCTTTGTTTTTTGGTTAGCACTCACTGAATTTCTATTTTTCGTTTCAACAAGCCCAATTAACGTGATTTTTCTATCGCGCGTGCCTGACCACTTGCGATCCAGCGGAATGGCCTTTGCCATTCTTGCTTGCCATATTCTTGGAGACGCCATCTCAGCTCCTCTGATCGGTTGGGTGTCTGACGTGACTGGGGATTTAAAGCTCGGAATTTTATCAGCGCTGCCAATGGCTCTTGTCTGCGCGCTTCTATGGCTTTTTGCGAGCCTTAAATACTGGCGCCCTCGTCCGTGGCCCCAAAGTGCTTTAACGCTCCCACGTGTTCAAGCCCATCGTGGACATTGGTGGCAAGGTCCCCAAGAAAACACACTTGTATCGTTTAAAAGAGCGGCGGACCTTGGTTATGAAATGTGTGAACTAGACGTGCAGCTGAGCTCCGACGGCGTTCCCGTTGTGTTTCATGACTATGATTTAAAACGGCTAGGTTCGGGAGATGCTCGCTCTGTCAAAAACACTTCAGCCGCAGACCTTCAGTCCAAGGTGAGTGCGCCCACGCTTGAGGCTGTTTTGAGGGCAATACCAAAGATGTTCAATATCGAAATCAAATCGAACGTCTCTAAAGATGTTGGTCTTGAAAAAGCCGTCAGTGAGGTTGTAAAAAAATGCGGCGCCGAAAATAGAGTGCTCATTTCAAGTTTTAATCCGGTCGCGCTGAGGCGTATAAGTCGTTTACTTCCTCACTGTCCAATGGCCCTTCTTGCGAGCGGAGAGGTTTCATCAGAAAATAAAATTTATCTCAGAAAGCTTTGGCTTTGCGGGTTTTCTAGAGCTCACATGCTCAACCTTGAACAGAAAATGCTCACTCCACGGCGTATCGAGTCTCTGAAAAAGCGCCAAGTCCCGATAGCTGCTTGGACAGTGAACGATCTTACCTCCGCTAAATCTCTGTGCGAGCTTGGAGTTGATTCCATCATCACAGATCAAATTTTACCAGGAGACGTCAACGCGTGAAAATTTTCACTCTGATTTTTTTGCTGTGTCTCACTGCTCATGGCGCTGAGAAAAAAACTAAACCACCTGCAGAAGGTGAGGCCGTCTTAGATAAGAACTTCAACGATCCTCGCCCCGAAGTTAAAAAAAAGTGTTCTGAGCGCATTACCTTTAAGAACGTCACCGACTCAACCATGCAGGGGCTCATCGATTCGGGCCAGCAGATACAAATTGATGAGGTTTATTTCAATTGCCAAGTCCCTAAGCGAGGAGATCTGATTGTTGTACAAAAAAATCCATTCATTGCATCCGTTTTTCGTCAGGTGGTTGCACTTCCAGGAGATACCTTTCAGCTCATAAAAGATGAGCCTACGAAGACTCATCACTTGAAGGTCAATCAAACGCTTCTTAAAAATCCAAAAGGAGAACCCATCGAACTCAGCGAGAGTCAGGCCAATAGCTTTCGCATCTGGGCGCAGAGTTTTAAAAATGAAATGCCGCCAGATTTTTACTTTGTTCTCAGCACAGAAAAACAAGGTCGTCACGACTCGCGGGATTTTGGCCCAGTGGTTCTCTCCCAAGTTCGAGGAAAAATCCTTACGCCCTAACGAGACTTAGGAAGATAGGTTCTTTTTATAGCTTCGTAGTGACTTTGCAAAACATGACCCGTGCTGGAACACATGAGATTTGTGGTATCAAGCTCGTAGTACACAAAGTGACCATCTTGAGCAGTGTCCCCTTCAAAAAATTCCGCATAACAATCGGGAAATCCCAAAACATGACCAAGCTCATGAGCAAGAACCTTCTGCTGGCGAAATTCGCTAAACGCATTATCAGAGTCTATGAGAATTTCGTTTTTCTGCTGCCTGGAAACGAGCGTGCCGGCTTCTGACTTCAGCGTCACTTCGGCATTCGTATCAGGGACAAGCTCAAGGTGCCACGGCCCCCAAGTCCAAAGGGACTCGATTTTGGACTTCATCTTTGGAGTGAGTTTTCCACTTTGATCATAAATAGGAAGAATCAGTTTTTCTTGAGTGCCTCGGTCGATCCATGTTAAACCTCTGCGAGGGCGTACGAGCTCAAAATAAAGATCAAAGTTCTGGCGAGCGACATCAATGTACATATTATAAAATGCGGTCGGTGTTTCCCCAGCCTCAAGCTGCTTTGTTAGATATCCCCGACAAATGGGGTCGTTCCCGTGAGCATCGACGCCATAGGAATTAATACAGATCCCAACGAGGTTTTCAAAGATGCGGTTCTGTGTTTCACCAGAAAGAGTCTTCCAGTTTTGGAGTTTGGCGTTGATGTCTTTTTCTCGGGAGAGGAAGTAGTAGCCCCTAATATCTGATTTCTTTTTACTTTTGTATTTTTCAATGTCTTTGACATTGTCGAGCCAGCGCTTAGTATCCACATAAAGGTAGTTCATCCGCACTGCGAGTTTGAGAAATTCCTTTTTTGAAATAGGAAAGGAATCGGGAATCGCGGCATTTTTACTAACAACCTTGAAATAAAACTCAGGCATCTCTTTGCGGAAATCATCAAAATCTTGCACTAAAGTGGATTCGGAATAGATAGAAGGGTGTTCGATCGGAAAGCTGCGGGGAAACTCTTCGTCTCGGATGACCAATTTCTCGCGAGAAAGCCAGCGAAGGTTGGTCTCTCCGGCTTGCAGGATCTCCGCGATAGAGCTTGCTGGAGCTGGGAGCGCTAGGAGCAAAAGGGCGGCTACTGACAGAAGTTTCATTGGCGGAGGTTAGCTTAAACCGGGGGCGGGGTACAAATTAGGTTTTTTTATTGGTATTATTTATAGGTGGTCCCCGGGCTGGGTTTTGCTTAGATATTTCACGAGACGCTGGTTGTGATAGGCCCTATAACAAGGACTGTGGTGCATATCAATCAGTGGGCCATAGTTAGGAACGTCACCAGCGGCTAAAGTTTTTTTACATTTTTCGAGATAGTTTTCTTTGGCGCCAGGCATGTGCGAGATGAAATTGAGAGCATCATACATCCAGGTCCTGACGGCATATGGACTATTGAGGTATTTCATTGAAACTCTTATTGCAAGATCATCAGCTTGTTCTTCTGCATTGAAATAACGGAGTTTTTTAAAGGACTCTTGGGATTCAAGAGTTGCCATGCGAGATTGCAAATGAGCTGTGATTTCCATAATCCCAAGAGCGTAGTTGCCGGCGCTATTGATCTCAGTTTCACTGCGACTAAGAATGGATTCGGCTAAGGCCTTCACACTTTTTCCGTACCACAACTGAGTCGAAAGAAGTGAGCTTGCAATAACCCTTTCTCTCAGAATCCCTTTCAGATTTCGGTTGGGAAGAGGGCACGTTGAAATCAGTTTGGCAAATTCTTGGCTCGTTAGGTGAATCTGTTGAAGGCTAGCAAATGTCGGATGCACATCAAAATTGTACTAAATATTCTCACCGCCGAATCGCCTTCGGATCGATCGCATCCTGAAGACCATCGCCGAGATAGTTAAAACTGATCACCGTAAACAGAATCAGCACGCCCGGAATAATCGCAAGCATCGGCGCTTGGTAAATTAATTCTTGAGCATTGAAAAGCATATTCCCCCAACTCGGAGTCGGGGGCTGAATTCCAAGACCCAAAAAGCTCAAGGCCGCTTCAAAAAGAATCGACTCTCCAACACCTAAAGTGACAGCCACAAGCAGCGGAGCAATCACGTTCGGAAGCATATGCCGAAGAATAATCGTCCTGTCAGTGGCGCCAAGAGTTCTTGCCGATAAAATAAATTCCCGTTCTTTGAGTTCAAGCACGCTCCCGCGCACAAGACGAGCCACCGTCATCCAAGAGAACAAACACATGATTACAACCAGCTTCATCACGGCCTGATTTTCTTCGGTGATGATATAACTCATTCCAGGAACTTTATGAATATCGATAGCTGCAACAACGATCAACACGGGAAGCAGGGGAAGTGAGAGAAGGGAGTCTGTAATTCGCATCAAGAGAGTATCAACAATGCCGCCATAAAAGCCAGCCAGGGCTCCAACAAGAAGCCCGAAAAGCGCGGAGGTGATCGCAACAAGCACGCCAACACCCATTGAGACACGAGTGCCATACACGAGCCGAATAAAAACATCCCGGCCTAACTCGTCGGTCCCAAGAATGTGAAGAGTTTCAAAATCGCGAATGGTTTGTACGAGAGGTGCGATGTCTTCTTTGAGGTGCAGGTCTTTGAGGCGAGTGATAGCCTCTTTACTCTCGACTGTTGTCACCAGATCAAAAATTGCATCATCAGGATTGGTGACCGAAGTTTTTTTCTGTTCCACAAGAGCATTTTGAATCGCTTTAGCTTCGTCGGGGTGGGCTCCAATGTATTTTTCGATATCGGTTTCGCGCTGGTCTGTGGAAACAATAATTCGACTCATCATCGGCTTATAGCGATTGAAAACATTTTGCTTGTCAGGATCTTGGCCAACAATTTTAGAAATGAGGGGAGCGCAGACTGCGATGGTGACAAAAACTGCAATGATAAAGCATCCAACCACTGCCAAATGGTGCTCTGTAAATTGCGAGAGGACCATCTTCCACATGGGCTGGGCTTGTTCGACCGAGGTTTTGAGTTGAGCTGCAGCTTTTTGGTCTTTTTCTGTTTTTGCGGGCGAGCTCATGAGAATGAAATCCTTGGATCAACGACCCCGTAGAGAATGTCGGCCAAAAGATTTGCAACCAGCACCATAATCACAGAAATCATAAAGGACACCATAGCGACATTATAGTCGTTCGCCATGATGCTGTCATAGACTAATTTTCCAACACCTTGATAGGCAAACACGGTCTCAGTGATGAGCGCGCCAGAAAAGAGCGATGAAAAACTAATGGCAATAATCGTGATCAGGGGAATCAGAGCATTACGAAAACCGTGGTGAATAACGACGGTTCGGTAGTCAAGTCCCTTGGCTCGTGCAGTACGGATGTAGTCGTTGCGCATAGCTTCGAGCATGGCACTTCGAGTGAAGCGCACAAATCGCCCGATTTGCAGATAAGTCAGTGAGAGCGTCGGAAGAATGAGGTAAATCACCCGATCTCCCACCATTCCCCAAAAAGTGGTCGGCGCATCATTACCGATAGTTTGCGTGCCTCCTGCTGGCAGCAGTGGCCAATACACCGCAAAGCCAATGATGAGCACGATTCCTAGCCAGAACGAAGGCACCGAAATTCCGGCGAAGGAAAAAAAGTTGATGGCATAGTCGAGTTTGGAGTTTGGTTTTAGCGCCGAGATCACACCTAGAGGAAGAGCGACAAGAAGAGCTAAGACTAAAGAAGCCATTGAAAGATAAAAGGTGTTTAAAAGTCGAGGTCCTAAAAGCTCATTGACGGGAATGCGGTAGGTTCTGGAATATCCGAGGTCACCTTGCACAAGGCTGCTCACCCAATTGTAGTAACGAGTGTAAACCGGTTGATCAAGACCGTAGAGTTCGCGAAGGCGAGCAATGTCAGCGGAGGTGATTCGAGGATTGCTGCTGACCATGATATCCACCGGATCGCCAGGCATAAGAGTCATGATGTAAAAACAAAAATAAGAAAGTAAGGCGATGACAACTACAAACTGGACAAGGCGGCGTGTGATATATGTGGTCATTAAGGATCCTCATTACTAGATGGAGGGATCGAGGTAAAGCCTCAATCCCCGTCAAACGAAGTTTATTGGATTTTAGTTCCTAACGACCAGGTCTCGGCCATGTTGGTTTCTGAGAATTGGTGCCCAGGCATACGAAAGCCAGTCATATTGGCAGGGATGACGGCAACATCAGAGCGGTAGTAAAGTGGGATTACTGGTACTTCATCAGTGTAGTACTTCATGATTTCTTGAGCGATCGCCGTGCGTTTGGCGGAGTCAAACTCAAGATCTAACTTATCGATGAGCTCATCGACTTTAGCGTTTTTCCAATTAGGATAATTCTGACCAGAAAATCCATTTTCTTTTGTGGGAACACTTTTGCTGCCGAATTGCGCGCGAGGCGTGTTTTCAGGATTTGACATCCAAGCGTACATCGCCATGGCAGGGAATTGTCGTTTGCGCGTGGTCTCACCAAAAAACACACGGCCTGGTTCATTGCGGATAATGACTTCAACACCGATTTGCTTCCACTGATCTTTCAAAAAGACCTGAACGAGTTCCCGAGTTTTATTTCCAGCTGTCGTCATGAAAGAAAGAGACAAGCGTTGGCCACCTTTGGTGCGCACGCCATCAGCGCCCATCTTCCAACCGGCCTCATCAAGAAGCTTATTGGCTTCGCGCTTGGAATATCGGTAAACAACGATTTTCGAAGGATCTGCTGTGTACCAAGGATCCATCGGAGCGAGAGCGTGA
The DNA here is from genome assembly GCA_044229295.1 of Pseudobdellovibrionaceae bacterium. Lineage (GTDB taxonomy): Bacteria > Bdellovibrionota > Bdellovibrionia > Bdellovibrionales > Bdellovibrionaceae > JBGATJ01. Next base: position 12,013 of record JBGATJ010000030.1, on the reverse strand, counting down.
AACGCGACAATCTGTTTCCCCTCAAACAAGGCTTTAACTAAATCTTCTCGATTGAGTCCGTAAACAAGAGCCTTTCGAACTTTAACGTCTTTGAGAATGGGATTGTCTAAATTCAAATCGATATGTTCGTAGGTGTTGCTGGGCTGGAATGCGACGACGTAGGGAAGTTTTTCAGCGGCCACTTTCTTTTCAAACGCAAGAGCCTGGTCCAGAGTCAAACCCAGAGACGAAATTTTATCAATGGTTTGACTGCGCAGATTGGCTTCAAGTGTTCCTGTGTTAGGAATGAGCTTGATAATGACTTTTTTGATATTGGGCTGATCGCCGTAGTATTTTGGGTTTGGCGTGAGAGTGACGTGGCTTCCAAGCTTTACTTCAGAGATCAGGTAAGGGCCGTAGTAGAGACCAGGGTTTGTTGGATTTTTAACATAGGCTGAGTTGTGCTCGTAACCTTCTTTTTCTTTGCCATACTTTTTGAAAATCGGCTCTTCGATGTGTTTAGGAAGAGGGTAGAACTGAGGGAGGTGATTAAAGTCCCACTTTGCTTTTTCGTAGGTAAAGGTACAAATCTTTGGAGTTTTGGGATCCCAAGCGATCTTCTCAACTTGAGTGTAAATCTCTTTTTCGCCGACGCTGACGAGAGGACTTTTTGCTACCGTCCAGCCAAATTCAAAATCAGCACAAGTGAGGGGAGTGCCGTCGCCCCATTGAGCTTTGTCCAAAATCTCCCAAACAGCTTCAATGGTCTTTTTGCCATTGACCGTCACGAATTTGGCCTGACCATTTTCGATGGTTGGAATGCTTTTGGCCATTTGCGGGTACCACTTGCCTTCGGCATTGAGGTTCACAAGGCTGCGCATTGCGAAGTAATGGATGTAAGTGGTTGCGACCATACTCATGATCAGCGGATTGAGATTTTCGAACTCTTGCGAGATTCCGATTTTGAGTTCTCCATTGTTTGGTAAAGCCATGGAGGTCGATGACCCGAGGGCCAAGCTGCATCCGAGCAGAATTTTGAGCAACGCACTTTTCATCTTAAAGACTCCTTTATTCATTTTGATATAACCAACACGCCACCGGATGGGGTGACTCTGACACCACCTCTTGCAAGATCGGGACCTTTTCTGAGCACACGGGCATACGATGAGGACAACGAGGATGAAACGCACATCCCGATGGCGGATTGATGGGACTAGGAACCTCACCAGTGAGAGATCTTTTGATCTTTACCTTGCCTTGCCCAACGCGAGGTTTGGCCTGAATGAGCGCTTGGGTGTAAGGATGTTTGGGATTTGCGAAAATCTCATCCCGCGAGGCCATCTCAACGATCCTGCCAAGATACATGACGGCGACTTTGTCACAGACGTGCTCAATGACGGAGAGGTCGTGGGAAATAAAAATATAGGTAAGCTTCAGCTGCTCTTGAAGGTCTTTGAGCAGATTCAGAATCTGCGCTTGAATAGAGACGTCAAGCGCGCTGACTGGTTCGTCAGCAATGATGAGCGACGGATTCAAAGCAATGCTGCGGGCGATGCTAATGCGCTGGCGCTGACCGCCCGAGAACTCGTGCGGATACCGGTTGATGTGCGAGGGCTTTAGGCCCACAACTTCAAGTAGACGTTTCACTTTTTCAGTGCGCTCTTTTGGACTGTAAAGGCCGTGAATTTTAAAAGGTTGTTGCAGGATCTGAGAAACAGTCATGCGAGGATCCAGAGATGCATAGGGATCCTGAAAGATCATTTGCAGGTTTTGCCGAGTTTTCCTGAGAGTCTCACCTTTGAGCTTACTAAAGTCGCCGCCTTGAAACTCGATCTTGCCGGCGGTGGGTTCGTAAAGGCGAATGATCGTGCGTCCAAGAGTTGACTTTCCACAGCCGCTCTCGCCGACAAGGCCTAGAGTCTCGCCTTGGTTGACTTGAAAGGACACGCCATCGACCGCTTTGACCTGCCCAACTTCGCGGAGCAAAAGGCCCTTACGAATGGGAAAGTGTTTTTTGAGATTTTCGATTTTTAAAATGGGATTGTCGGATTTCACTTGAGCCATTATTTCACCGGATTGAAACAGGCCACACGATGACCAGGGCGAACCTCAGTCAGTGGGGGACGGTTAACGCAAGCTTCGATACGGTTAGGACATCGATTTTGAAACGGACAGCCCGCGGGAAGTTCAAAAGGCGAAGGCACACTGCCTTCAATGGTTCGCAAACGTGACACCCGCTGACCCATTCGCGGAATGGATCCCATAAGAGCATGAGTGTAAGGATGTTTTGGATTTTTAAAAAGCTCGTCCGAGGGAGCTTCTTCACAGACTTGGCCTGCATACATCACCATCACGCGGTCAGAGATTTCAGAGATCACACCCAGGTCGTGAGTGATGAACTGAACTGTCATCTTGAATTTTTCTTGCAGGTTTTGGATGAGTTCTAAAATTTGTGCTTGAATGGTGACGTCAAGAGCTGTTGTCGGTTCATCGGCGATCAAAAACTCAGGTTCACAAGAAAGAGCCATCGCAATCATGGCTCTTTGGCGCATACCTCCCGAGAGCTGATGGGAGTAGTTCTCATAACGTTGGGCTGGAGAGGGAATTCCAACGAGAGTAAGCATCTCGATGGCGCGATCCCGAGATTCTTTTTGCGAAACTCGCAAGTGCTTGCGAATTTGCTCATCCATCTGCCGGCCAATCGTAAGCACCGGATTGAGCGCTGTCATGGGCTCTTGAAAAATCATGGCCATTTTGCCACCACGAATTTCTTGCATTTCAGGTTCAGACAGTTTGAGAAGGTCTTTGTCACGAAACACGACGGAGCCACCCGTCACTTGCCCAGGTCTTTGAATGAGTCTCATCAGGGAGTAGGATGTGACCGATTTTCCGCAACCACTCTCGCCGACAATCCCAAGAGTTTCCCCTTTTTTGATATCATAAGAGATATTATTGACGGCTTTAAAGGCGCCGGATTTCATAAAAAAGGTCGTCTCTAAGTTTTTAACCGAAACAAAAGCTTCATTCACAATAATTAGTCCCTCGGTAACCTGAAGCCCCGACTTCAAAGGTCACACTGAAGTTTTTAGCCCGAAGAGGGGGAAAAGGCAAATCCTTAAACAGCATCACTGACAGCACCAGTATCAGCCTCAGCATCTGAATCAGCATTAGCATTAGCATTAGATGCAGCACCAGCAACCGTTCCAGTTTAAACTGCGAACTTTCGGGAATTTTAATCGGTGAACCATTTTTTAAGGACCCTTAACCGAAACTGATACCGTTCTGAGGCTGAGGCTGTCAGTGAGGCTGATTCAGATGCTGGTGCTGTCAGTGATGCTGTTACTGTAAAAAACGGAGCCTCTCAAGAATGTTCTCCGTCACGGCTTGGAACATTTCGGTGATTTTGTCGCTGAAGCCTTTTTTGTGGTGGTGGGTGACTGAAAAAATTTGAAAATCTGAGCGTTTTTTGAGCATGAATTCGTCGCTGGTCATGATGCGATCGACAAGTCCAAGGCCTGTGGCTTGTTCTCCGTACCAGTACTCTCCTGTTGCCACTTTTTCGATGGGGATTTCGGGGCGTTGATGGACAACGAAATTCTTAAATAAAGTGTGGGTCTCTTCGAGCTGTTGGACGAATTTCTCTTCTTTTTTAGGAGTGATTTCACCCAGGAGCGAAACAGTCCGCTTGTACTCTCCGGCGGTGTATTCGTGGTAGTCGACATCAAGGCGTTTGAGCACGCGGTTGAGGTTGGGAACTTGGGCGACAACACCGATGGAGCCAACGATGGCAAAGGGGGCCGCTAAGATTTCGTTAGCGACACAGGCCATGAGATAGCCTCCGCTGGCTGCCACTTTGTCAACGGCAACAGTGAGTCGAAGGCCCTTATCCTTAACTCGCTTGAGTTGAGAGGCCGCTAAACCATATCCATGGACCATGCCGCCGGGAGACTCCAATCGTACAAGAACCTCGTCGTCCTGACCTGCCACGAGCAGGATGGCATTGATTTCTTCTTTGAGGTCTTCCACCTGCGAGGCCTTAATGTCTCCCGTAAATTGCACCACAAATAAGTTCTTTTTTAACTCGTCAGGTTTTTTCTTTTTCTGCTTTTTTTTGTAAGCTTTAAATTCTTTTTTAGGCAGGAGGTGAGACTTCATGGCGTCGATGAGGCCATCGTATTTTTCATTGAGGCTTTCAACGTCCAGTTGAGGTTTTTGTTGGGCGCGGTTGAGGGCCGAAAACAAGAAGGCAAGAACAATGATCAAACTTGAAACTATGATGACGGCTTGGCAAAGAAATAGACCTAGATGTTCAACAAAATTCATGGGCACCTCGAATATTCAGACATAATACTTTGGTCAGAGAAGTTCAAACAAAGTCTATCGCAGCATGATAAAAACCTTTTCATCAAAAAAAGTGTTATGATGATTTTATGATCCTTCGGATGGTTTTAGTTTTCAGTTTCATCGTCGGAAATGCTCGGGCCCAAGTGGACGAGGGCATGCGCCGAATTGAAGGTTTTAAAGCGCACGAAAAAGAGCGTGAGGCTGAGGAGCGGGAGCGATTGCGGGCTCTCAAAGGGTACAAGGCCGAACAAAAGGCCGAGGATTTAGCGCAAGAAAAAGCGCGCCTTGACTACATCAAAGACCGAAAGAAAAAGGTCAAAGACAAAGAGCTTGGGCCGGAGTGGAAAGAGTACTTAGGGGACAGGCAAAAGTTTCGTAAAGATCGGGATAACGAACGTTCCGCTTACCTTAAAAATCGCAACAAGACGGCCATTAAAAAAGAAGGTCTTACTCAAAAGACGGACATCGTCGAACTCGGACTTAACGATGAAGATCGACCTCGAGCTGACGTTAAAAAACGCGCCCTCTACAGTCAAAAGTCTGGATCTGGAGGAACGGGCGGCGCACCGACAGGGGGCTTTGATGCCTCTCGGTCTAATAACTCTCGACCCGGCGCATCTTTTGATGATGGAGACGATTTTGGCGACACCGATGATTCGTTCATCCCACCTCCACCGCCGCCTCCACCACCTCCGCCGCCGGTCCCTGGAATGGAGTTCCCGGGAGGTCCTTTTCCAGGAAACAACGAGGGGTTTGAGGACGACGGATTTTAGGTTTTTTTGACCGCGTCCGGAGCAAAAATCTCATTGAACGGAAGATCCGTAAGTCGGCGAATCCCACTGAGGACATACCAGAGAACACCCATTAAACAAATCATGGAAGGGACCGTAATCACAAGCATTGCCGTATAGGTCATCTTGGCAATTTGCGCGTTTAAAAGGACGGCTTTAGCGGCCTCATCCAGCGACGGATCAAGAGGCACAAAAACTCTTTCCGCAATCACAAAATTGAGAACAGCACTGACTAAAAACGACAGCGAAAGAAGGCGAGTGGCTTTTCTCAGGTGGAGCTCAAACGGGACGTGGGTTTGTTTTTGCGCCAAGCGTTCTTCGACAAGGACCAAATTAATGATCTGTGGATTTAAAAAAAGCGTCTTGATGAAAGCTCGGTCCGTGTAAGAAGAGCCAAACACAAACGCCCCAATGAGCAGCGGAAACGCGGCCTCTTTCACGCAAAACCATATACCCCCAAGACCTAAAACGGCAAGGCTTCCCGTGATGAGGACATTCACAAAACCGAGAACGGAAATGAAATTTGTCTTTCGATGTTTGAAAAAATCGTAGAGTCCAAATCCTAAAGGAAACGCCAAGGCGACGATCAAGCAGGGGAGCGCGCCGAATTTTGCCGAGAGCTTATTGAGAATTAAAACAGGGATGAGGATGTTAAAAACAAGGGTCAGGAAACCATTGTTATGCTGAGGATGAACATCCAGTGGTTTTTCTTGGATCACGAAAGGCTCCTTCGCTGAGAGCCTTCCATCCTTCAAGAAATTCTAAGAAAAGGCTAGCCTTAGTTCTGCTCGCGAACTGTTTTTTCAAAACCGCAAGTCAGTCGACGAAAAACTTTCCGGCGAGACGCCTGCAACGACGGAGGATCAATCTCTTTGGAGGTTGACAACGAGGCAATGACGCTGCCGGTTGTGCCGTCTTTAAGTGCAATGTGCAGATTAATCATCATGCTTCCGTCGGCGTTTTGACCGATGTACTGAGCTTTGAACTCATTTCGATCTTCTCTAAACACGCGATCGGTGCTCGGGAAAAACGTGCCGATGTGATCTCCAGTGTTGGCGTCACCAACTTCGCAGACCACTTTCTTCCATTCAGTCGGTGGATTCGGTGTATCATCTCCATCGAGCAGAGATGCGCCGGCGTGAGAAGCCATGGCTAGAATGAGAGTGAGTGTGAGTGCTTTCATGAAACCCCCTTTTTGAAAGTTGCCGGAGGTTCGCAAAGGCTGAGATTTTTGTCAACGGGTTATAGCCGTACCAATTTTGTTTGACTTAAAATTGTGACCCTCTCACGCTGTTGCAAGGGGGGGAATCATGATCAAAAGTCTTATTTTTGTAGTTACATCGTTAATCACTTGCTGGGTGAACGGTAGTGAAGCTCCCAAGACTGATGAATCTATTGACTGGAAAAAATTGGAACCCATTATCGAAGCTGCCTACAGAGAGCATGCAAATGCTTTTTTTGCAAGCTTCGCCTCTGAGGCCTCAAAAGCCAAACTCGCAAGCGATCTTGTGATCTCATTTAATAAAAGCCGTTTGACAACGGACGATCAAAAAAAAATCCGCGAGCTTCTTGGCTCTGCACCATCTCCAAAAATCTTGACCATTAGAGACGGACTTGAGTTAAACGGCCAAGGCCAAAAATGGACAGTCACTCTTACAAAAAAAATGGGAGAGATAGACTTCAATGGCCAAGTCCGCTCGGGCTTTTTGCCTCCAGGGACATCTTTTATAGATCATGTTCAACGGCAAAAATCTGGAGCTTCTTTTCTTTGGAATGTCCTTGAAAACAAGGCCCATGCCCAAGTGGGATTGGGCTGGGCTTTAAAACTCACTCTTGAAACGACCCTCGGATATGGTGCTATGGGGGCTGCTGAAGGGGCTCTTTTGGGATGCTTGGGAGGCGCCTATTATCATACCCGAGAACAAACTTACCTTGAAGGCTGCACTCAATCCGCCAAAACTATGGGGGCCGTTACCGGTGGAGCAGGATCAGGGGTGGGGGCTCTCACGGGAACTAGCATTGCAGTTGTTCCAGAGATTGTCTGGCTTGTAAAAACGGCTGGCCCACCAGCATTTAAAGCCGCGGCAGGGAGCACCCTTCGCCTAAGTCCAGCTCTTGCTTTCGCTCTTGCGCTCCCAAGCGCTCTTAAGACTATTTATGCCAACGAAGGTGTAGGAGTCTACTGTTATGGAACTAGCAGCACCGATGGTTTTTCAGCGGAGATGCTACACCTCGGTAAGCCCGCTTTTGATCGAAAATTCCAGTACCAAGACGGTTACCTGAATTTACGAGGAGTACGAGTCAAAGCCACTGAAGAAGACCTCTTTGACTATCTTAAAAAACGATCTGACTTTTCAAAACTGAATGAGGAGTATCTGCATATTTTGTCAAAGGGCGTTCTTAATGAGGTTGAGTCCATACGTCGTCGGTGCCAGGACGAGCCGGCTTTTAAAGAGTATCACGAGGGCCTCAAGCGTGTGGTGAAGCCAGAGCCAGCAGCGGAGTAGTTTGAATCATTTTCCTGTTTAAGAAGTTCCTTGATATCCCGATAAGTTGGCATGCAAATTCGCCTGTTTTTCTTGCTTTTTTCACTCCTTCTGCCGTTTCATGCCGCACAGAGCGCAGGCCTCAACACTCTCCAGGCGGCAGAAGTGTCTCGTATCGAGAAAGCCTTAAAAGCAATGTATGAGCGTTATCCGTCAACCCGTCTTTTAACCGATCGGGCAAGGCTCGTGAGAGCTTTGAAATTGGTGGATCCTCAGGTGGCTTCGCGGATTTCTGAAGTGATTAAATCAAGACCGGAAGTCTACGATGCCGCTCGCGATCGAGCACTCGCAAAGGCGGTGATGCCTCCACCTACAAAAACAGCTGTGGTATCCGGTGCGGCTGGGGCGGGTGGTGTGGCCGCCAGAGTTCTACGAGAAGCAAACTATCAAGTGACAGCCATTGAAAAACGTCCAGAGCCAACCCGACAGATTAACTGGGGCGGACGTCAGGCTTTTGCCGGAACAGTTCGTCATGTCTTTGGTCCAGAAGCTGGAAACAAGTTCGTCAATGAAGTCACAGGCTCCGTAGGTGAGCACTACGTGAGAACAGACAATGGAGTCCCTACTAAATTTCCGCTTCCGAAATTTTCGATGCCGGGTTCTGCAAGTTTGACAGGTCAAATGGATGGTAACAATCTTCTCAAGACGTCGTCGAGTTTTGGCATGGAGGTAGGAACTGTAGAAAAGTTTTTAAGAGAACAGCTTGCAAATGATCCTAGAGTTAATCTTAAGATCGGTACAGCAAGCCCGGTCCCAACTTTAATTCCCGGCACAAATAAGTATGCATTTGGAGATTTGAAGCCAGACCTTGCTGTTACAGCTGAGGGTGGAAATAGTGCAACAGCAAAAGCTCTAGGCATGGCATCTGTGCCGGCTTCTCCGTCCCGCTTTCAAGTGGCAGGTGTTATCAGTGTGAATATCCCGGGCGGCTTTGTAGGTAGCAACCACTTTTCGGTCCCCGGGCAAAACGGTCAACTTGTCACTGGGATCGTCCATCGTGATGGGAGTGGAAAAGTTTGGTTGGTCACGGATCTTGACGCAGAATCTGTGGAACCTCCAAAAAATTACCAACCTGGAACGCCAGAGTATTTGAAAGCTCAGTCAGAGCTTGTCGAAAAACAGTACCGCGCCATTGCTGCCCGTGCGTTGAATTTGCCTGAGTCTCAATTAGCCGGAGCAAAAATTGTCGATCCGATGGGGAAACCTGGACTAAAGCCGTTTAACTTGCAACAGAATCTCACAGTGAACCCAGTTGTCGGAAATGTCTTGGCTGTCGGAGATGTTGTGGGCACAGGACACTGGAGTGCAGGTGGTGGTGGATATCCCGGCCTTTATTCCTGATAAAGACGGATGGACCACTTCACTCAATCCTTTCGGTGCATTTGCGCAGCCAAATTCCCAAAAAACAGCAGAAGCTCACATCGAGGGCAAACTGCTATTTTTGGCTTCTTTTTTTCCAGATCGAACATTTCAAGGCATGTGCCGTAGGCTTGGAGGAAGGGCCCCCAGCCGCGAATCGACTCAGTACTTTGTCCCTCCTGAAGCCAGAGAATCCCTTGAGTATCAAAATGTGTCTCCTTCCCCAGCACATGCTACGGATTTATAGTCCCAGTCTCAGATTGAGACTATTTCCCTCAAATTTTCAAACACCCTTCCAGCGCCGTCCCCAGCTAATCTGATTTAAGGACAATTAGCTCGGGGGGAACAATGGATTTCAATTTACAAAAAAAACTAGGAATTATTTCTGCGCTCATGATTTGCGCGGTGGCTTTTCAAAACTGCTCAGTGGTTAAATCCGCACTTTTTGTGGCGGCTCCAGAAAAGGCTTACGCCCGAGCAGTTGGAGCGCAGCCTGGTGCCGATACAGGTGGTCCGCACGAACATGAAGGCGATGAAACTGGTTCCCAAGGTTCCGATCCCGACATTGGAACGGTCCGAGGCGACTACACTTATTTTCCTGGCAACCAATGGGTGCCGAACGAAAAACTCGTGGATATAGGTTACGGTGAAGAGTATGCACGGGCGAGAGAGGCTGTGCCTGCAGCGAGAGCAAGGGCCGCTGCTGGAAAACGTCTGAACGAATGTGCTAGGGCCCTTCTCGGGCGTATTAGTCGTAACGAATCAAAATCTCTTTTAGAAAAGCTGATGAGTTGGATTGCGCCGACCGCGCAAGCTGAAGAGTGTCCTTGCAAGTTCAAACCTGCAGCGCCTGTGTGTATGCAGACATGGTATCCAGATCCTCCAAAGACGGTACTCACTCCCGCTCAAAAGGACTACATCTGGGATGTCGTTGTTAGATCTTTCAGAGCTTCTTGTGGTCGAGAGCCCGATCGCTATCACGACGCCAGAGCATTGACTGGAGCTAGCTTGTGGCTCGCAGACTGTAACGATTATCGAAGACTTTGGATGTACTTTAGGGATCACAACTCTTGCAATTGGTAAGTTTGAGTTCACTAAAAAGAGAAGGGGGAAAAAAATGGGGTTTTCATATGAATCAAAATGGGGTTCTTTAGTCCTAGTGATGATGCTGGCCGCTGGATGCCAGCCTGGAAAAACAAACATGGCTTTGAACGCAGAAAATGGATTTGAGGTAAAATCCAGTCTCACACCCAACCTAGATGGGCAGCCGTTGGGGGTACCAACGCCGCCACCGCCTACGCCCGTACCAACGCCACCGACTCCAACTCCAACTCCGACACCAGCGCCAACGCCGCCAACACCAACTCCGACTCCGACCCCGACCCCAACTCCTCCGCGTCTTGAGGCCGTCGATGATTTTCTAGTCACGCCAAAAAACACTTCGGTTGAAATCAATGTGATCGCCAATGACAAAAACACCACCGGCGCGATTTTAGAAATCGAGAGTGTCACTCATGGTACAGTGGCTGTCATATCTCTAACAAAAATTATTTTTACACCAGAAACCAGTTTTACAGGAACGGCCCGCATTCGATATGTCCTGCGACGTGGCTCTTCCTCCAGCTCAGCGAACGTGTCTGTTGAAGTGATGGCCCCAGGAGTGGACCTTTTCCATAATCCATACAACAAATTTAGTTCCCACCACTGGCCGGTGGGGCAAAACGCGATTTTTGCCGATGGCTCGGATCATTCGCAGCAGATTTGGAATGGGTATCCCCGCGGATTTTCCTTCAGTACCGGGTTCATCAATGGGCGCAGTATTTACTTGATTGACGACCGAATGCCTACGCGCACGGTTTCTTATTTTAAAAATGGAACCGAGAACGGCCGTGGAGATTGGGGCTCAGTTTCGATTCCGTGGCCAGAGGAGGTCACCAATGACGGCACCTTTGACAGGCCCGAAGGACGAGACAATTTTGATGGCAACATCCTGTTTTTCAGACGTAACGGCACGGGTTGGCACTTTCGCCAATTTCTGTGGCCTCGCACGGCCGCCCAACCAACAGCCACATACATGTTTCCAAGCTGGAGCAACGAAGGCTCTGGTCAAGGGTCACGCCCTCATGAGCGGGTCGGAACCTCCGCAGCTGGAGTCGGCGTGTTCTTTGGGGTGATCAGGGGTTCTGACTTTCACAATGGGAGAGATGATTTTGGACACTCCCTACAACTTGTTCTGCCTCGAGTCCCGGGCAAAGTGGAGTACCCGATGTTAGGACGCACCTTCGTTTTGCCAGCCACAGGAATTGATAGCGGTGGACTGACACTCAATCGTCCTGACGGAATCCCTTATGGATCCGCTTGGGCGATTCCTGCAACAACACCGATGCCTCCTGGCTTAACTCCCAACGGCCGTCGCTTGTTTCTCACTTTACAACGCTACGGCGCTTATCCCGTCGACGGCGGTGGGAACGTGTCTTTCCGCTGTGATCAGGAGGTTGAGACAAGGGATCTGGCTAGAGATGGAGTTAAGATCAGGCCGCTCCTTCGCCGTATTGTGAATCACGACTATGAGGCTTTCAAAAATACCACTCGGACGGTTGGCGGTGGAGCTCCGGTTGAGGGAGCTGTGAACACGGCTTATGATGAGCACTAGCTGAGGGGAATTTCGGCGCCGAAGAATATTGAGGTTTCGTCTTGTTACCTGTGACGGCACCGGCACCTGAAACGAATGGCACTGACTTAAGGAATCCAATTTTAGGCAATCAGGCAAATCTGGCAGCCTGGCAATCAGCCCAGGGTCAGGTTCTGGATCAGGCTTTAGGATTTCCCGGAGTCGTTAGGGTCAAAAATTCCGAGGAGATTTTGAATTGGATTCCAAGTTCTTGACTTACAATTCTGCGATTCTTTTTGCTCAGTTCTGTCGAAATCAGCTCAATCGCGTTTCGATCTTTAAAGGGAATCGAAAGCCATTTTGCGAATTGCGGGGTTCAAAGA
>JBGATJ010000029.1:0-49409 GCA_044229295.1 Pseudobdellovibrionaceae bacterium | reverse complement strand
GACCTCCGACGGGAGTCCAAGATCAACTTTTGGCTCTACAACAACCTTTGCTGGGGGTAATACTTCTGCCTTGGCCGCCCCTTTACTGAGAGCCCCCTGTGCAGTGCGTACCGAAGCCCCCTCGAGCTTCTCAGCAAGCCCTGCAATACGCAAAATTTTTGCAGTCGCCAAAGTTGCCACCAAAGGATCGAAAACGGAGAAAAATGCATAACAACGAATTTCTGCGACAACCTCTGGCTTTAAACAAGCCATGCCTCGAACTCCCGCTTTTTTTAAAACAAGATCAATAAGTTCATTTAAAGAAAGCGGAAGCTTAGCCTCACTTCCAGACCAAGGCTCAATAAACTTCTCGTCCATTGTTCGCTTATTGACATCGCTCCTAAGCTTCCAAAGAAGCTTCTTATAAAGAGTGGAGGCAGAATACCCTTGAATATAGACCTGATTAACAACGTCATTGGGGTCAAGGTCAGTGCGTTCTGGATGCCCCTCAATTTCCTCTTTTTTGAAGTAAGAAGCAAAAGGACCAAGCATACTCCTCTTGCAATCGGCAGTTACACACTCTCGAAAGAACTTCTGAATGGCAAGACTTTCAACATTTGCTGCTTGATCGTTTTGGGTAAAAAACTTCCAGATATCTACAGAAAAATCTTTCCAAGCACCAGCTCCACTATTTAAACACGAACCCATGTACGTGGTAATGTTCGTAGAAGCCGGGCACGAAGAAATTTGCTTGCAATCTCTCAAGGTTCCAGCTGATTTGGCCTCCGGGTGCTTTAAGGCAAACTCCGCACAATGATCATTTTTAAGACCAATCTCACATTGATTAAGTAAGCTAGTTAAAACTGGAGATAGTTTTTTACAACCAATCGAAAGATCGACTTTCTCACAAGGCCCGTGTTGGGGTAGCAAAACGGTTGCCGCAAACGCACCAAAGAAACACCACGAGAAAGCGAAGAAAAACAAAAATCTCATACAAAAAATATCGGAATGAAACACGGAAAAACAGACAGGCCTAAGCCCAGATTCACCTACTAAAGTTAGCCCGGCAGCGAAGCTACCGGGCTGTAGGTAGTGATGGAGGGATTTCTCCCTGGAACAAAGAATAAAGAGGCCTTCAAGATGCGGTACTAAGAAGTAAGGCCAAAAAACTAAAATCTAGCCGATCATCTTAAGTGCGAGCTGAGGTGTCTGATTGGCCTGGGCCAACACACTCGTCGCCGCATTTAGGAGAATCGTATTTCTAACAGTGTCAGATGAGGACGCTGCGATGTCAGCATCCCGAATTCGCGAGTTTGCGGCAGAGATATTCTCGTTCGCAACTCCGAGGTTGTCGATGGTTGATTGAAGACGATTTTGTAAAGCTCCCATATAGGAGCGAAATCCATTCACAGTTGTTTGAGCCTTATCGATTCCTTCAAGAGACCCTTGCGCTCCTTCTTTAGTAGAAAAATCCAAATCTTCTAAATTCAAGTTTGCGAGAGTCGCATTCGCAGTCCCAGGATCAAACATAATTCGATCCTCATTTTCGTGGTTGTTAATTCCCACTTGAAAGTCAAATCGATCGGCAGAACCATTGATAAGGTTCGTAGTTCCAAATCTTGTCGTTTGAGCAATACGCTCGATCTCTTGTTTTTGCTGTTGAACTTCTTTATCAATGAAAGATCGTTCAGTTTCACCTACTGTATCTGATGAGGATTGGATCGCAAGTTCACGCAATCGAATCATGATGTTACTGATTTCGTTCAAGCCACCCTCTGCAGTTTGCACCATTGAAATACCGTCATTCGCATTGCGAGACGCCTGACCATAACTGCGAATCTGGGCGCGTAAGCTTTCACTGATTGATAAACCAGCAGCATCATCTGCGGCTTTAGTGATTCGTGAGCCAGACGCTAGCTGAGCGCTGCTCTTTTGAATCTCACGTTGTGAGTTCGTCAATGACCTTTGGGCATTGATCGAAGATATATTGGTTGTAATTCGCATTCCCATAGGGAACCTCCATCTTTTGAGAAGTCCTTTCAGGCTTAGGGAAACTACTACCTACTAGAGTTTCTAATCCAAGCAGCAAACTCATTTTGCTTTGGTTAATATTTTTCAATCCAAACCCGTCTCTATCTTCACCTAGACCATCGGCGGTCAAGGTTAGGACTTCTATCGAGTCTGCATTGTGCTGTCCCCCTTTCTTTCGGCGAGGTCGGGAAAGCCTAAAGGCGAGTCGAGAAAATCTGGACGAAAGATTTGAAAATATGGACCAAAGAATAGAGAAATGGGCAAAAACCCAGACCTAAGAATAGTGATTTTGAACCCAGACTAGATAAATAGGAACATTCCGGAGGCGAGTCCAGGCAAGACCTAAAGCCTCAAGACCACAGTCCTGAGGCTACAATAAGTATTATATCGTTCCTTCAAGCATCGGATTCCACTTACCAGCAATCTTTCGAATCCAATTTCTGTAAACGATCAGGTTGGTGTAGATACTTGAATCCACACATCCCTCAGCACCACGGCTAGTGACTCCCCATAAATACATCTCACCTGCTACATAGTAATATGCAGGTCCACCGGAGTCGCCATTGCAAGCCCCGCGTTTTTGCGACTGATCAATCTCGATCTCTGTTTTGCTAAATGAGGCATTCAGAATATTCACATTCACTTTTCGTAAAACAGCAGTACCAGTATTTTCTGTTCCACTCGTACGTCCATATCCAGCTAAGACCACAGGAACGCCATCACCCAAATAGCTAGAAACTTTCAACAGCCGAGCCGGGTGAAATCCAAAAGGCAGCCCACCTTCAAAACGAATCAAACCAATATCGCCAGTCTGCTCGGCATCCTCATGATGATCCGGGTACCTCGGGTTTACAGCATAGTCGACAGCTTTTCTGACTTGCACGTTCTCCTTAATGTTAAAGTTCACACCAAAAACAATTACGATGTCTTTAGCATCGCCCTCTAAACAATGGGCTGCCGTTAAAATAATATTGTTCGCAATAATAGAGCCCGTACAGATGTAGTGCAAAGATGTATGATAAATCCCAACTGTAATGTCCGAAATAATATCGTTAGGCATAACTCGAGTTCCGCCGACAATCCCGACTTCTGCATCGCCACTCATGTTAGCTTGAAAACTACCAGGCTTTGCACAGCCCGAAACTAAAAGAAAAATACTGCTCAAGAATGCAATTGCATATCTCATTTTGGCCCCCCAAAAAGTTGAACCTGCACAGATTTGTGCAGGGTTGAGGGTACCTACAGAAAAAAATTTAAAAAATCTAGAAGAAAAAGAAATCTACGCTAAGCGAAGACCTTTGAGACAGAATTAGATAACCTTATAACATTCAATGAATCAGCGTATTCATGTATTCGATGGCGTCCTTGCTAAACCAATCAATAGAACCAATAATTTTTTTCTTAAGTTTAAAATCACGCCCAATAACAAAAGATTCTGGCAACCGATCGACTCCGTAATTTTTTATAATCTCTGACTTCGGATCAAATAAAATATGAACATTCTCGCTCTGAGTATCAGGATATCCTTTTAAAAAAACAGAAATATCATGGAGGTCTGAATCCGAAGACACTGCAATTAGCTCAACATCCTTTGAAAATTGTTTCGCCAACTTTAAAAGCGATGGCATCTCTTCCACACAAGGTGCACACCAAGAAGCCCAAAAATTAATAATCAGAATTTTTCCTTTAAACTTCTCAAGATTAAACTCTCCACCATCAATCAACTTTCCACTGAAAGTAGGAACTCCTTCTGTCTCAAAAGAATCAAGTTTCTTAAACCGCGAATGATCCGGATCTGACTGAGAATTTGTAAAGTGATAAATGGCTCCAAAAAAAGCCAAGAACAGGGGAATAGTGATGAGGAAGGCCGTGCCGAACTTTTTCATTCAAGAATCTTAGAAGGCCATCGAAATGGATTCAAACAAATTCGGAGCCTGTTTGGAAAGTGGTCAGATCCGCGACGCCCAAGAGTGCGCTAGGAAGCAGCCTAATGGCCGCCGCACAAATAAAAAAGGCCTCCAAAGAAGGAAGCCTTTTACAAACAATTCGAATTAGGGGTTTTACGCCCGGTTATCAGCTCTTGATTGATTTTGAATCTTACGACGAGTTTTTCTCATAGCAGCCAATGACTTTTTAGAGCTCTTACCAACCTTAGCAACTTTAGTTTCCGCTGCAGCCTCAGTTGCTTTTCCTTTGCTCTTAGCCTTACTTACTTTCTCAGACTTCTTAGCTTTCGCTTTAACTTCAGGTGCCGCAAAACCAGTTCTTGGAGCCGTATAATCGTAATCAACAAACTCGATAAACGCCATCTCAGCTGTATCGCCAGGACGTCTTCCAGTACGAATGATTCGCGTATAACCACCCTGACGCTCTTTAAAACGAGGCGAGAGCTGATCTACAATCTTTTGAACCGCCGCCTGATTTGGATAGCGTGATAAAAGCAGACGTCGACAAGATAAGGTGTTCTTCTTTCCCATCGTAATTGCACGCTCCACATGCCGCCTGAGCTCTTTAGCTTTATCAACTGTAGTAGAAATTCTCTCATTCTCAACCAAAGCGGTCACAAGGCCTCTCAAAAGAGCCTTTCGTGGTCCAGACTTTCTACTAAAATGCTTAACTCTTCTTCTATGTCTCATATCAACCTACTGTTGTTCCCTCTTTTGAGGAGGTGTATTTGGATCCCAACCAGGAGGTGGCCATCCATCGATTTTCATTCCTAAACCTAATCCCATCTCAGACAAAATCTCCTTAATTTCATTAAGTGATTTACGTCCGAAATTCTTAGTCTTAAGCATTTCAGCCTCAGACTTCACAACCAACTCACCAATGTATCTGATGTTGGCGTTTTTCAAACAATTTGCACTTCGCACAGATAATTCCAGATCATCTACAGATCTGAAAAGATTCTCATTCAAAGTCGGAGATTTACTGTCTGTTGTCTCTTCAACAGGCTCCAAGCTCTCATCGAAAGTAAGGAAAATTTGAAGCTGTTCTTTGAGAATTTTAGAACCTAGAGAAACTGCCTCTTCAGGTTTTAAAGATCCATCGGTCCAAATTTCTAAGCTTAAAGCATCGTAATCAGTTCGCTGAGCGACGCGAGCATTGGCAACATGATAGTTGACCTTACGGATTGGACTGTGGAGAGCATCCACACCAATGAAGCCAACAGGCAATTCACCTTCCCTTTGTTCAGAAGGAATATATCCGCGACCAAAAGAAACAACTAACTCGACATTAAAATTCGCGTTCTCACCCAAAGTTGCGATGTGCTTCTCTGGATTTAAGATTTCAATTTTGTCATTAGTGATAATATCACCCGCAGTGATCTTTCCCGCGCCCTTCTTTGAGATTCGCAAAGTCTGAGGGTCAGAATCATACTGACGAAAACGTAATTCTTTAAGATTCAAAATAATATCTGTCACGTCTTCGAGGACATCTGGAATCGTGGAGAACTCATGGAGAACTCCATCAAATTTAACAGCAGAAACCGCAGATCCCATCATAGAACTGAGGAGAACCCGTCTCAGTGAGTTTCCCAAAGTTGTCCCAAAACCTCTCTCAAGAGGTCGAACCACAAACTTTCCATAATCGTCCCGAAGAGTCTCTCGCTCTACTTCAAAACCTTTAGGTTTGATCAGATCTCTCCAGAACTTGTAATAATGCTCCTGCATAGTGTCCCCTTCGAACTTCTGTGTCTTTATCTTGAGTAGTACTCTACAATCATATTTTCTTCAACAGGTAGAGTCACTTCATCTCTGCTTGGAAGATCTTTAATAGTTCCTTTAAACGCAACGTGATCAGCATCAAGCCAACTAGGCATCTGTCTTCGACTGACCGCCTGCACAGCTGCTTGAATTTTAGTCATCTGTCGACTTTTTTCATGAACCTCAACCACATCACCCTTTTTCACCTGAAAACTGGCAATATTAACGGTCTTTCCATTAACTAAAAAGTGTTTATGTCCCACCAAGTGACGAGCCTCTCGACGAGAGTTAGCGAAACCCAAAGTGTAAACGACATTATCGAGACGCGTCTCAAGCCACTTGAGGAGAGCTGTTCCAGTAATTTCTCGAGATCTGTCAGCTTCTTTGAAATAACGTCGAAATTGTTTCTCAGAAATTCCATAATAGCGCTTTGTTTTTTGCTTTTCGCGTAACTGTAATGCGAACTCAGAGAACTTCAACCGCGACTGCCCATGCTGCCCGGGAGGATAAGGTCGACGATCGAAAGAACACTTATCAGTGTAACAACGATCTCCCTTAAGGAAGAGCTTCATATTTTCTCTACGGCACAATCTGCAAACACTATCGTTAATGCAACTCACGATTTGACTCCTTAAATGCGTCGTCTTTTGGGAGGTCGGCACCCATTATGAGGAATGGGAGTAACGTCTTTTAATGATAAAATTCTCATACCAGAAGCAGCAAGGGCTCTTACTGCAGGCTCTCGTCCTGCTCCAGGTCCTTTCACGTAGACCTCTATAGATCTCATACCAGCTTCCAAGGCTTTTTTTGCAGCATCTTCAGCCGCCACTTGAGCAGCAAAAGGAGTTCCTTTGCGGCTTCCTTTAAATCCAAGGTGACCTGCCGATGACCAGCAAACTGTATCTCCACCTGGATCTGTCATTGTCACAATAGTGTTTCCGAATCCAGCTTGAATAAAGCACATTCCCTGGGGCACATTTCTTTTAATTTTTTTCTTTGGAGCCTTCTTCGCTCCAGCAGCAACATTAGGTTGAGCCGTTGTCATGCTTCAATCTCCTCAAATATTAACCGTTAGACGGCCTTTTTCTTATTAGCGACCGTCTTCTTAGGACCTTTACGTGTTCTCGCATTGGACCTAGTGTTTTGACCTCGTACAGGAAGACCTTTACGATGCCGAGTTCCACGATAACAGTTCAAATCCATTAGACGCTTGATCGACATCCCAATTTCACGTCGAAGGTCACCCTCTACTTTTACCCCAGACTCAATAACACCACGAATTTTTGCGATGTGTTCATCTGTAAGGTTATCTGTTCTTAGACTGTCCGGAATTCCTGCTTCTTTACAAATCAGACGGGCGCGAGGCCTACCAATTCCAAAAATATAGGTAAGAGCGATTTCAACTCTCTTATTTCTAGGTAAGTCAACACCGGCTAAACGAGCCATTTTATCCCTGCCTTTGCTTATGCTTAGGGTTCTCACAAATCACGCGAATGACGCCCTTTCGCTTGATCACTTTGCACTTATTACAAATTTTCTTAACTGACGGTCTTACTTTCATAAGTCACCCTTACTAAAGGAACAAATTTTAAAAACGGTTCGGGAAATTAACATTTAAAAAATGTTAAGTCCAGACCTGATTAATTTTTCAATTTTTAAATTGCGCCAAGATCTCGCAATATACATCTTCCGTGGGTTTGTCACCGTTTATCTCAGAGTATTTACCTTGTCTACGATAATAGCTCCGTAGAGGTTCTGTACTCTCTTGATAAGCCCGTAACCGAGTGGAAATGACATCTTCCTTATCATCATTTCTCTGATACAACTCTCCGCCACATTTATCACAAACACCGTCTTTTTTAGGTGCCTGGAATGTCATATGGAAGACAGTTCCGCAGCTTTTACAAACACGTCGGCCCGTTAACCGACTCACCAATGCACTAAACGGAACATCCAAGAACAAAGCCCGTTCAAGACTTAGTCCTTTACTCAAAAACATCGCATCAAGAGCTTCAGCCTGAACCAAAGTTCTAGGAAAACCATCTAAAATAAATGATTTTCCAACGCCAGTTCCAACAACCTGATCAACCAATCCAATAATCACAGAATCTGGTACCAACTCACCCCGGTCAACGAAACTCTTAGCCTCTATCCCTAAAGATGATCCAGTTTTCATTGCTGCTCGAAGTAAATCACCTGTGCTCACTTGGAGCATCTTTTTACGCTCCACAAGCAATTGAGCCTGGGTGCCTTTCCCAGCTCCAGGAGGCCCAAAAAGCACAATATTCAAAATTGCACCCTCCGACTACGGATCTTGACCCCTTTCATGAAGCCTTCGTATTTCTGAGTGATTAAATACGATTGAATCTGCTGAGCAGTATCCAAAGCAACACCAACCAAAATAAGTAGACTAGTGCCCCCGAAGTAAAAGGGAACATTCATCTGACTGATCATAATTCCAGGTAAAATACAGACCACGCTAAGATAAATCGCACCCGCAACGTTAATTCTATCCAAAACACGTTGAATATAGTCCGAGGTGCTATTTCCAGCACGAATTCCAGGAATAAACCCACCATACTTTTTAAGGTTATCAGCGACATCTTTGGGATTAAATACGATCTCAGTGTAAAAGAAGCTAAAGAATATAATCAAAGCAACAAATAGAAGATTATAAATCGCACCTGACGGAGCCAAGGACTCTTGTAACGCCTTTAAAATTGGAGATTGGACGAACTGAGCCATCGTCGCAGGGAACATAAGAAGAGAACTTGCGAAAATTGGAGGAATGACTCCTGAAAAATTAATTTTAATTGGCAAATGACTTGAAGGAGCGGTCATCGCCTGACGACCTTGTCCACGTTGACTATATTGAATGGGAATTCGACGTTGCCCAGTCTCCATGAAAACAACTGCTGCAATAATTAAAACCATAAAAACCAAAAGTCCGAGTAGTAGCGCAGCTGTCATCTCACCTGAAGAAACCAATGTAAAAAGCTTCTGAGCTCCTTGCGGAATGGCAGCAGCAATTCCCGTGAAAATGATGAGACTAGACCCGTTCCCAATTCCACGCTCTGTAATTTGCTCACCGAGCCACATGATGAAACAAGTTCCAGCAACGAGGGTAAGAATCGTCATGACGTAAAACGGTAAAAATCCAACGTAGGCAGAGGTGACCAAAGGACGACCATGGCTAGTGGAGTTAAAAAGCCACGTACTAATTCCATAACCCTGAATAATAGCCAGTAAAACAGTGGCATAACGAGTGTACTGGGTGATTTTTTTCTGACCATGTTGACCCTCTTTTTTTAAGCTTTCCAAGTAAGGAATAGCTGAGGTCAACAATTGAAAAATAATTGAGGCAGAAATGTAAGGCATGATTCCAAGAGCGAAAACACTAAACTGAGATAGCGCTCCGCCCGTGAAAGTATTGAACAGCCCGAAAATACCTGAGCCTTTATCCGCGAAAAAATCCATCACCGCATGGCTGTCAACCCCCGGAGTTGGCACGTGAACGCCAATCCGATAAATTGCTAAAATTCCCAAGGTGAATAAGATCCTCTTACGGAGCTCTGTACTTTGCGCTAAGCTGTTAATAGCTGACACTATTTAATTACCTCTACCTTTCCACCGGCGGATTCGATTGCTTTTTTCGCAGATTCACTAAAAGCATTTGCTTTTACTGTAAGTGCTTTTTTAAGCTCGCCCACGCCCAAAACTTTAAATTGAGAGGAGGCTTTTACAAATCCTTTCGCTTTCAAGGTATCAATGTCAACGACTCCGTCGAATTGATTCAAATCTTTTATATTAATAATTCCAAATTCGTTTTTAAAGGCCACATTGGTGAAACCAAATTTAGGCAAACGGCGAACTAAAGGACTCTGTCCACCCTCAAATCCGCGGCGGACCGTTCCACCAGTACGAGCAAGTTGTCCTTTATGACCTTTACCAGAAGTTTGTCCCAAGCCAGACCCTCGGCCACGGCCTAAACGTTTTCTATAATGCATACTTCCATCTTTAGGGGCCAAAGTGCTTAACAAGCTCATTTTATTTCTCCACAGCAACAGCAACGAGGTGCTGCACTTTTAAAATATTACCCCGCATAGCCGGACTGTCAGCAATAACAACTTCTTGATGTCTTTTGCGAAGACCTAAACACCTAACGGCATCCTTTTGATCTTGAGTACAGCCTATGAGAGAACGCTTTAAAGTAACTCTAAATTTTTTCATCTCTTAACTCCACAAGCCAATGGCTTATTTTCCCTCGGCCAACTTGAGCTGCATCAGTCCTTCAAGAGTAGCACGAACAGCATTATGAGGATTCCTTGTTCCTACACACTTCGTAAGTATGTCTTTAACTCCTACTGCTTCCAAAACAGCCCGAACTGCACCACCCGCGATAACACCAGTTCCAGGAGCCGCTGGCCGCATAACCACTTTCGCAGCCCCGAAGCGTCCAATAACTTCGTGGGGAATGGTTCCACCAGACAGAGACACTGCCTTACAGTCTTTGCGTGCGGATCGCCCTGCTTTGCCGATAGCCTCAGGGACCTCACCAGCTTTGCCTGTTCCAAATCCTACGGAACCGCCTGAGTTTCCAACAACAACAAGAGCTGCAAAAGAGAATCGACGTCCACCTTTAACAACTTTCGCAACACGATTGATAGCAACAACTCTCTCTTCAAAATCAGTGGCATTTATTTTAGTATCCACATTCTCTCCTTAAAAATCTAAACCAGCTTCTCGAGCACCCTCAGCCAACGACTGCACGCGACCATGATACAAATATCCGTTTCGATCAAAAACCACAGCTTTGATGTTTTTTGAGAGAGCTAGTTTTGCAATCTCTCCACCAATATTTTTAGCCAACTCTTTTCCTGAGGCTTCAGTCTCTTTTGACAAAGAGGAATAAGAAAGAAGAGTTTTGCCCGAAGTATCATCAATAATTTGAGCGTAGATATGTTTTTTACTTCGAAAAACACAGAGACGAGGACGCTCATCGGTACCTTTAACTGTTTTTCGAATTCTCACTTTTTTCTTGAGTCGACCGACCGTTTTTACGTCTGTGACTTTTCTAAACTTTAATCTCACATCACACCTCTTTATTTACCAGCCGACTTACCAGCTTTTCTTCGAATGTGCTCACTAGCGTAGCGAACACCCTTTCCAAGATATGGCTCTGGGGGTCTAAAACTTCTGATTTTTGCAGCAACCTGGCCAACCAACTCACGGTTAGCTCCCGTAACAGCAATAGCTGTTTGTTTTTCAACTTTAATTTCAATTCCATCCGGAATCATAAATACAACTGGATGGCTAAATCCTAGGGAAAGCTCTAATTTCTTTCCGGCAACATTGGCTCTGTAACCAACTCCGTGAAGCTCCAGATTTTTTGTAAAGCCTTTTGAAACTCCACTTACGGCGTTCTGGATCAATGCTCGATACAATCCATGAAGAGACTTTGACTCTTTGGAGGCGTCAGCGGTCGTAAGTATCACTTTCTTTCCATCAACTTTAGCAGTCACTTGAGGCTGCATTGGAATGACCAAAGAAGTCTTAGGACCCTTGACTGTAACCTCATTAGCGGAGTTCACAGACACTTGGGTTTTATCATCAAAATAAACTGGCGCTTTTCCGACCCTTGACATAATTCACCTACCAAATTGTGCAGAGGACTTCGCCTCCGACATTGAGTTCCTTTGCTTGTCTACTGCTTAAAATTCCTTGATTTGTACTCAAAATCGCCATTCCCATTCCTGATCGAATGACCGGAATATTTTGGGTGCGACTGTAAAACCGACGACCAGGTCGACTGACTCTTCTTACGTCATTGATATTGTGGTTGCCCGCTTCATCGTATTTCAAATAAACGCGCATGATTCCCTGTTTACTATCTTTTGCGACTTTGTAGCTTCGAACGAAACCCTCAGTGACCAAAACCTTTGCAAGTCCCTCACGAACTTTTGAGGATTTCATGTCCACTTTTTCATGACCAGCATTTCCAGCATTTCGGATCAGAGTTAGAAATTCACCAATTGTATCCATATGTCACCTCACCAGCTAGCCTTAGTTACGCCCGGAAGCTTTCCATCAAGAGCCAGCTTTCGAAACATCAATCGAGACAATCCAAATTTTTGGTAGTTACCACGCGCGCGTCCTGTTAGCTTGCATCTGTTAATCACTCGACACATGCTAGTGTCCCGAGGCAAAGCCATCAGCTTTTTTCGAGCCAATGCCCTTTCTTCATCAGAAAGCTTCATATTGACAGCTCGCTCTCTTAACTCTCTTCGATATTTGAAGTATTTTTGAGCTAAGGCACGATTGTCGTTATTTTTTTCTACCATTGCTTTTCTAGCCAAGTCCCACCTACCTTATTATTTCCTAAAGGGCATTCCAAGGGCCTCTAACAAAGCCCGTCCATCAGCATCACTCTCTGCAGATGTACAAATTGTAATATTCATTCCTCGAACTTTATCAACTCGATCGTAATTAATCTCCGGAAATACGATTTGTTCTTTCAATCCCATATTGTAGTTTCCACGTCCATCAAACCCTTTGCTAGGAAGACCGCGAAAGTCACGAACCCGAGGAAGCGCAAGATTTACCAAACGATCCAAAAAGGCCCACATTCTCTCTCGTCTTAAGGTCACTCGCGCGCCAATTGTCAAACCTGCACGCAGTTTGAAGTTAGAAATCGCCTTTTTTGAACGAGTCATCACCGCCTTCTGGCCAGTGATTGCAGTTAACTCATCAACAACTGTGTTGAGCACTTTTGGGTTTTGCACAGCCTCACTTGTACAAACGCTGATCACGATTTTTTCTAATCGTGGCACTTGCATCACGCTGCCAGCACCCAGCTGCTTCATCAGCTGCGCGGTAAGTTCCTTTTTATATTTTTCTTCAAGGCGCATCATATATTTTTTCCTCTTACAAGACTTCAGGGGCCAGAGACACGATTTTAACGAACTGTTTAGATCTCAATTCACGAGCTACCGGTCCAAAAATACGAGTTCCAATAGGCTCTTTTGCAGCGTTAATCAAAACTGCAGAGTTGACATCAAATCGGATATAACTTCCATCGGGACGGCGGAGTTTATGTTTAGTACGGACAACGACCGCTTTAGCAACATCACCCTTTTTGACTTTAGAGTTTGGGTGAGCTTCTTTAATAGAAACGATGATAATATCGCCGATAGCAGCAGATCGTTTTTTTGACCCACCGAGAACCTTCACACACATTACTTCCTTTGCTCCAGAGTTGTCGGCAACCTCTAGGCGGGTTTGCATTTGAATCATGGTTACCCTCTTGCTTTCTCAACAACCTTCGCGAGCTTCCAACGTTTTGTCTTGCTCAAGGGTCGAGTTTCATAAATCAAAACTTTATCACCAGTTTTAGCTTCGTTCTTTTCATCATGGGCTTTGAAAACCGAAGTTCTTTTCATGAACTTTCCATATTTAGGATGTCGATATTGTCGAGTGACAAGAACAGAAATTGTCTTATCCATGAGATCGCTGACAACACTTCCGACAACTTCAATTTTTCTTCCACGTTGAGACGTATTTTCCATCATATCCTCACTTCACGTTCTTTTTGTGAGTCAAAGCCATTTCAATTCTGGCGAGATCTTTTCTCATTCCACGAATTGACAAAGGATTAGAAACTTGGCCCAAAGAGTTTTTCATTTTGGCTGTGGCCATTTCTATTCTAAGACCGTTTTTCTTTTTTACGAGATCTTTTAAACTAAGATCTTTGACCTCTTCGTATTTCATTTTTAATCCCTTGATAAAAACTTAGTTTTAAAAGGCAGTTTGTGGGCCGCACGCAAAAAAGCTTCGTTAGCCTGCTCACGAGTCACACCGTTCATTTCAAATAAAATTCGACCAGGAAGAACGTGGCAAACCCAGAACTCTGGATTTCCTTTTCCGCTTCCCATTCGAGTTTCCGCCGCTTTTTTCGTCACTGGTCGATCTGGAAACACGCGCACCCAGACTTTTCCGCCACGTTTAATACTTCTTGAAATCGCGATACGTCCAGCTTCTAACTGTCTTGCAGTAAGACGACCCTCTTCAACAGCTTGAAGGGCAAAATCACCAAAGTTAATGGTGCTTCCTCGCATAGCAAAACCACGAGCATTTCCAACATGTTGTTTTCTATATTTGACTCGCTTAGGACTTAACACGACCAGCCTCCTCTACTTCTCGAGCAGACAATACATCACCCTTATAGATCCAAACTTTGAGTCCGATAATTCCATAAGTAGTCAAGGCCTCTGCTGTTCCATAATCAATGTCAGCACGCAAGGTATGCAAAGGAACGCTCTTTTCGTTATACCACTCAGAGCGAGCAATCTCAGCGCCATCGAGTCGTCCCGAAACACGAATTTTAATTCCACGAACTCCACCGCGAATTGCCGCAGCCATAGCTTTTTTAAGAGCTCTTCTCCAAGAAATACGCTTTTCCAATTGTAATGCAATACTTTCAGCAACTAGCTGAGCATCAACATCAGGCTTTCGAACCTCTTGAATGCTCAAAAAGATCTCGTTGGGTGTCTGTCCCTGAACTTCAGCTTTTAGAGAATCGATGCCAGTTCCCTTTTTACCGATAACAATACCAGGACGTGCTGTATGGATAATGATTTTGATTTTTTTTGCAGCTCGCTCCATTTCGATTTTGGAAACGCCAGCATGCTTTAGCTTAGTTTTGAGATAAGATCGCAATTGAAAATCTTCATGGAGATTCTCTAAATAGGCCTGACCTTTTGCAAACCATCGAGAATCCCAAGTTCGAATAACACCAACTCTAAATCCAACAGGATTAACCTTTTGACCCATGCTTACCTCTCATCCAGTACAACATTGATGTGACTCATTTTTTTTCTGATTCCATAAGCGCGGCCTTGAGCTCTGGGTCGGAATCTCTTCAAGACTGGTCCTTGATCAACCCAAATTGTTTTGACGTACAAATTATCAACATCCATAGTTTTTTTGTAATCTGCATTCGCTATGGCTGATTCGATTAACTTTTTAACCATCAGAGCTGATTTCTTGTTGAGATAAGTAAGGATTTTAACAGCCTCGTTGACATCTTTGCCACGAACGAGATCAACGACGAGTCGAGCCTTTTGTGCCCCTACCCTTGCATATTGTAAACTTGCTTTAACTTCCATTTTCAATCACTCCAATTATTTCTTAGCTGGGGCCGCTGCTGGAGCTGCCTTTTTCTCTGCATGGCCATGGAAAGTACGTGCAGGGGCAAACTCACCAAATTTGTGTCCAATCATATTTTCAGTTACATACACAGGCACAAACTTGCGCCCATTATGAACCGCAAAAGTCAATCCAACAGCCTCAGGAATAACCGTGGAACGACGAGACCAAGTCTTGATGACTTTCTTGTCATTTTTCTCAAGAGCGTGATCAATTTTTTTCTGTAAATGATCATCAACAAATGGACCTTTTTTTACTGACCTAGCCACAGCCTACCTCTACTATTTTCTTCGTTTAACGATTGATGAATCGGTTCTCTTATTGTGTCGGGTCTTATATCCCTTACACGGCTGACCCCAGGGAGTTACAGGATGATGACCCTTACCAACTCCTTCACCACCCCCCAATGGGTGGTCAACTGGATTCATATGCATACCACGCACCGAAGGCCTAATACCTCTCCATCGAGAGCGACCAGCTTTTCCTAAATTGATATTTTCGTTATCTGTATTTCCAACCTGTCCGATGGAGGCCCTGCAATTTGAGAGTACTTTTTTGACCTCACCTGAAGGCAAACGAACCTGACAATACTGAGTTTCTTTAGCAACCAAAGTCGCGTTAGCGCCAGCACCACGTGCTAACTGGGCTCCTTTTCCAGGGCGCACTTCAACGTTATGAATGATCGTTCCAACAGGAATTGCAGAAAGGGGCAAAGAATTGCCTGGCTTAATATCAGCTCCAGAACCCGCAATCACAGTGTCACCAACATTAAGTCCAACTGGAGCTGTGATATACGCTTTCTCTCCATCTGCATAGCCGATAAGAGCAATACGACAAGTGCGATTAGGATCGTATTCGATAGCGATAACTCTTGCAGGAATATTTTCTTTAAATCTTTTAAAATCAATGATGCGGAAACGACGCTTATGACCACCGCCCTGGTGCCGCATGGTGATCTGACCATGATTGTTCCGGGCCCCTTTGGACTTTACTGATGTGGTCAATGACTTCTCGGGATATGATTTTGTGATCTCAGAGAAATCAAACCCAGTCATTCCACGACGACCGTGGGATCTTGGCTGAAATACTTTAATACCCATTATCAGGCCCCCTCAAAAATAGCGATTTTTTCGCCAGCCTTAAGTTTTACCAATGCTTTTTTCCAGCGCTTAGGCGCAACGATGGAAAATTTAGTTCGCTTGGCATGACCACGACATACGATGGTGTTTACCGAGTCTACCTTTACGTCAAAAAGTTTCTCTACGGCAGACTTAATCTCTGTTTTTGTTGAATCAAGATGAGTCTCGAAAACAAAAATACCAGCTTCGTTTTGAGCGGTGTTTTTCTCAGTGATAAGGGGTCTTTTAATTACAGTTTTCATTAGGCCTCTCCCACCAAGCAACGAGCCGTCAAAGATTCAACCGCTCCGCGAGAAATAACAACAGAGTCATATTTTAAAAGATCAAAAACGTTAGCACCCGCAACTGGAAAATATTTGAATTTTGCTAGGTTTTTAGCGGCACGCTTAAATTTCTCGTTAACATCAGCATCAATAAGAACCGCCTTAGTCAAACCGAAAGCCTTCAAACGAGTTGATAATTCCTTCGTCTTTCCCTCAGACGTCATTGTGTCTACGACAAAAAGACGACCCTCTGCCAACAAGTACGACAGCGCCATAGATAAACCTTTGCGTCGGACCTTCTTAGGGAGATTAAATGCATAACTGCGCGGCTGAGGACCAAATGCAGTTCCGCCACCAGGCATCAAAATGGATCGAGAAGACCCTTGACGAGCATTTCCTGTTCCCTTCTGCTTGAATGGCTTTTTACCGCCTCCACTCACAAGACCTTTGGTTTTTGTCATGTGGGTTCCCTGACGACGACTGTCCAATTGCCATTTGACAACATCAAACAGAATTTCTTTTTTTACAGGAGCTTCGAACACTGCTGCATTCAAATCGATAGAAGCCACTTTTTCTTTTTTCCAGCTCAAAACATTTACATTTGCCATTTTATTCTCTCACCATCTTGACGAGGGAGTTTCGAGATCCAGGAACAGGTCCCTTCACGAGAAGCACTCTCTCCTCAGGCAATACGCCCACGATTTCTACATTGCGAACTGTGATTGTTTCGTCTCCGAAATGACCGGGAAACTTTTTGCCAGGCATAACACGACCAGGCCATGTTCTGTTACCACTGGAGCCAGGTCTTCTGTGAAACTTAGAACCGTGAGCTCCGGGACCGCCAGCAAAATTATGCCGTCTAACAACACCCGAAAATCCACGACCACGAGAGGTTCCGGTGAGTTTTACAAAATCACCCTTTTTAACACTGCCCATGGAAACTTTCTGACCCAAAGAAAGACCCTCTGGCAAAGCCTGACGAATCTCTTTTACAAATTGTGCACCAGCTTCAAGGCCGCACTTTTTGAAATGTCCCAGCTCTGCTTTTGTAGAGTTCTTTAATTTTTTTGGATTGCAGGCAACTTGGATGGCAGTATAGCCATCTTTTTCTTCAGTTTTGATTTGTGATACGACCCATGAATCATATCTCAAAACAGTGACTGGAATAGCTTCGCCTTGCTCACTATAAATCGTCGACATACCTTCTTTGAAAGCATAAAGACCATTAAGCACAACCTCACCATTGGAAGCAGTAACCTGCTCCTGGCTTTCATTTTTTTCGCTCACGACTTACTCCTATCAGTTTCTAAACTGCTGACAGTTTAATTTCTACATCTACGCCCGCAGAGAGGTCGAGTTTCATGAGCTGATCGACAGTCTGCTGAGTGGGCTCTAGAATATCTAACATCCGTTTATGCGTGCGAATCTCAAATTGTTCGCGCGACTTCTTATCCACGTGTGGAGAGCGCAGAACTGTATATCGATTTATTCTTGTTGGCAAGGGAATTGGCCCAGCCACTCGTGCTCCAGTTCGGCGAGCAGTTTCAACAATCTCACGAGTCGATTGATCAAGAAGTTTATGATCGAAGGCCTTCAATCGAATGCGAATCTTTTGACTTTGCATATTTACTCTCACTTTTTCAGCTAAAAAATATCCACAAACTTGACTGCAACAAAATAGACCCCTTGGGATCAAGTCGGCGACTGGGTCGGCGATTTAAACTTGACAAAGGAAAAAGTTCAAGCAGCACGTTCGAAGCTCTAACAAGTCGCCAAATATGCCTTGATGGCAAGGTTGATGTCAAAATGTTTTCTTAAAAACAAATTATTTTTTTGGATCGCAAAATCAGAATCTGCCAAGAGACTTCAAAATTTCCTCGGTCACCCTTGGAGGCGGCTGAGAATACTCTTTGAACTCCATAGTGAAAGTTGCCCTTCCCTGAGAGATAGATCGGATGTCAGTGGCGTATCCAAAGAGCGTTGCCAGGGGCACCTCTGCGCTAACGACCTGGTATCCTCCAGGCTTGGAGTTCATCGCCAGAACCTTGCCGCGCCTCGCATTCAGATCGCTGATCACACCGCCAATAAAATCGTCAGGGCTCGTAGCCTCAACCTTGAAAACGGGCTCCAAAAGAACCGGTTTTGCCTTACTTAGACCCTCTTTCATAGCCAGATGCGTAGCTCCCTTGAAGGCCATTTCGGAAGATTTTTCACGGTCGTTTTCTACCGCAACAAGAGTGCACTTCAAATCAATCATCGGATGATTGGAAACGGGCCCTACTTCACAGGCCTCCCGGAAACCGGATTCAACGGCCTTGAGGAAAACTTGACTTAAAAGCTTATTGTCCACCGTTGAAGAAAAAACCAACCCTCCGCCACGAGGCAAAGGCTCTAACTTTAAAGTCACACCGGCCAGCTGATCCTCGCCGGCAATCAGCCTCTCGAATCGATAGCTTGAATCTGCCGGACCCGTAATAGTCTCACGGTAAGAAACCTGAGGCTTTCCCACGTTGGCTTGAATCTTAAACTCTCGAAGAAGCCGATCCACGAGAATTTCGAGATGCAGCTCGCCCATGCCCGAAAGAAGGTTTTGTCCAGTTTCGGGCTCTGTACGGAGACGACTTGAGGGGTCTTCTCTCGTCAGTTTTTGGAGCCCCTCCATCATCCGGTCTTGGTCCTTTGATGATTTCGCCTCGATAGCGACTGAAATCACAGGTTCCGGAAATTGAATTCTCTCGAGAACAACAGGTCGTTTCGAGTCGCAGAGGGTATCTCCTGTACCAGTCAATTTAAGACCGATCACAGCACCGATATCACCCGCTCGAAGGACAGAAATTTCTTCTCTTGAGTCTGCGTGCATACGAACAATTTTTTGGACGCGTTCTTTTTTCTCTAAGCGAGGATTTAAAAGCTGATCACCGAGAGAGATCTGGCCAGAATACACGCGAAGGTAGGTTAAAACCCCAGCGAAAGGGTCCGTGGAAATTTTAAAAGCGAGACACGCTGCTGGAGCTTCAAAATCAATCTTGCATAGAACCTCTCGGTCCATATCTTCGGGATCTTTTCCAATGACAGGAGGAACATCAAGTGGGCTCGGCAGATAACTGACGATCGCATCCAATAAAGGCTGCACGCCTTTATTCTTGAAAGCTGCACCACAAAGAACTGGAAAAATCTCAAGAGATAGTACGCCTTTTCGAAGAGCTTTTTTTAGCTCCTGCTCAGTAGGTATTTCACCCCCGAGATATTTCTCCATCAACACATCATCAAACTCAACGATGGTTTCGATAGTTTCAGCTCGGAACTTTTCAAAAGCCTCTTTCATATCCTCTGGAATTGGCTTTGCCGTAAGCACCTCACCTTTGGCGTCTTGATCCCAAAAAAGAGCCTCGCCAGACAGTAGATCGATGACTCCCGAAAATGAATCCTCAGCACCCAAAGGCAATTGCAAAAGCACAGTACGCGCATGGAGTTTAGTTTTAAGAGTGTCGACACTCATGAAAAAGTCTGCGCCAACACGATCCATTTTATTGATAAAACAAATTCGAGGAACTTTGTATTTATTGGCCTGCCGCCAAACGGTTTCTGATTGCGGCTCAACGCCATTGACTCCGTCAAACACCGCCACGGCACCATCTAAAACCCGGAGAGATCTCTCGACTTCAATTGTGAAATCGACGTGTCCCGGAGTATCTATGAGATTGATGCGATGGTCTTTCCAAAAACATGTGGTAGAGGCGGCGGTAATTGTAATTCCACGCTCTTGCTCTTGTTCCATCCAGTCCATGACAGTATCGCCATGGTGGACTTCACCCATTTTATGACTTCGACCCGTGTAGAATAGGATTCGTTCTGACGTGGTGGTTTTACCAGCGTCAATATGAGCCATGATTCCAACGTTTCTTGTAAAGGCAAGATCTGCTATGGATCGCGGCTCTGAGAATGACATTTAGGAGTTTTTACCAGTTGTAATGAGAGAATGCTTTATTAGCTTCTGCCATACGGTGAACGTCTTCTTTTTTCTTAATCGCGTTACCACGATTATTAAAAGCATCTAGAACTTCACCGGCAAGGCGTTTAGCATAGTCCTTTTCGCCGCGTTCGCGAGAGTACTCAATCAACCAACGCATTGCCAAAGCAAGACGTCGAGAAGGACGAACATCAACAGGAACCTGATAAGTCGCTCCACCCACCCGACGTGATCTGACTTCGATAGCAGGTTTAGTGTTTTCAAGGGCTTTTTTAAGAACGCCAATAGGCTCTTCACCAGGAACTTTGTCTTTCAACTCGTCCAGCGCACCATAAAACAATCCCTGAGCGGTGCTTTTTTTACCTTGATACATCATTTTGTTGATGAACTTAGCAACCACGATATCCTTGTATACAGGATCTGGGATGACTTCTCTTTTATAATTCTTTTTTCTACGAGACATTTCAATAACCTCTCAAATCAACACTATTTTTTAGGTCTTTTAGTTCCATATTTTGAACGGCCTCTTAAACGACCATTCACGCCTTGCAAATCCAAAACGCCGCGAACGATGTGATATCTCACGCCTGGCAAGTCTTTGACCCTTCCGCCACGGATGAGAACCACACTATGCTCTTGAAGATTATGACCAATTCCAGGAATGTAAGAGATCACTTCAAAGCCGTTAGATAATCGAACCTTAGCTACTTTTCGGAGAGCTGAGTTGGGTTTCTTGGGTGTGGTTGTGTAAACCCTTGTACAAACCCCACGTCTTTGCGGACACGCTTTAAGAGCCGGAGACTTGGTCTGGTTTTTTTGTACACTACGCTCTTTTTTAATGAGCTGGTTGATCGTAGGCATTGCATCCCTTTCTATACTTCGCTGAGCCGCAGACAGTAGTCTTGGCTCAGCTTCACGTCAAGCAAAATTAAGTTTGTTGGGCCGGAACTCCACCGCTTAAAGAGGTGTAGTATGGATCGTCGTCGTCTTTAACGACCACTTTCCAACGTTTGTAAGAAGTCAACCCAGTTCCGGCAGGAATCAGTCGACCCATAATGATGTTCTCTTTGAGGCCTCGTAAACTGTCGGTTCGAGAGTTAATAGCAGCTTCGGTCAAGACTTTTGTGGTCTCTTGGAAAGACGCTGCTGAAATCCAACTTTCAGTGCTCAGAGACACTTTGGTAATTCCCAAAAGCAGCGGCTTAGAGATGGCAGGTTGTCCGCCTTCTTTAACCACGCGCTCGTTCTCCTCACCAAAGGAGTATTTTTCAACTTGCTCGCCGCCCAAAAATCTTGAGTCACCAGGATCGCCAATCTCAATTTTTCTGAGCATTTGGCGAACAATAACTTCGATGTGTTTATCGTTGATACCCACACCTTGAAGTCGGTAGACCTCTTGGATTTCATTGGTAAGGTAAGAGGCCAAGGCTTTTTCACCAAGAACGGCCAAGACGTCATGAGGATTTGTTGGTCCATCCATCAACGCTTCACCGGCTTTTACAAATTCACCTTCTCGAACAGCAACGTGTTTCCCTTTTGGAATAAGGTACTCTTTTTGCTCTCCAACCTCTGGAGTCACAATCACACGCTGTTTACCTTTGATGTCTTTTCCGAAGGTCACATAACCATCAATTTCAGAGATGATCGCAGCTTCTTTTGGCTTTCGCGCTTCGAAGAGCTCGGCAACTCGCGGAAGACCGCCCGTGATGTCTCTGGTTTTTGAAGTTTCTCTGTGGATTTTTGCGATCACATCTCCGGAATGAACCTCTTGCTCGTTAGAGACAAGAAGTTGTGCGCCCACAGGAATCACGTACCTTGCCGGAATGTCTCGACCAGGAAGCATGAGGGTGGTGCCATTTCCATCGGTCAAAAGCACCGTTGGTTTGTTGTCAGAGGACTTACTCTCTGTGATAACTTTAGTCGCAAATCCAGTAACGGCGTCGACTTGTTCAACCATGGTCGAACCTTCTTCGATATCTTGGAATACGATCTTCGCAGAAAGCTCGGCGATGATGGGATTGGAGTAAGGATCCCACTCAGCAAGGGTTGCTCCTCGAGTGACTTTTTCGCCGTCTTTGAAGTTAAGGACAGCTCCGTAAACGAGTTTGAATCGCTCACGCTCTCTTCCTGTCTCATCAAGAAGGATCAAGTCACCGTTACGATTCATGACAGTTAGTTTACCCTGCCGATTTGCGACAGTGTGAACCGAATGAAGTTTCACGACACCGTCGTGTCTTGCGGTGTGAACAGATTGCTCAACCGCGCGAGAAGCGGCTCCACCCAAGTGGAACGTTCTCATAGTGAGCTGAGTTCCGGGCTCACCAATTGATTGAGCGGCAATAATTCCGACAGTCTCGCCCAGATTTACTGTAGCTCCACGAGCGAGATCACGGCCATAGCATTTCACGCAAACGCCGCGATTGGTTCGGCATGTGAGCGCCGAGCGGATAGTTACTGACTCAACGCCAGCTCGGTCGATTTTGATAACATCGGTTTCTGTAATTTCGCTGTTTTCAGCCACAATCACTTGATTGTTGTAAGGATCAAGGACCTCAGTAAGGGCTGTTCGACCCAAAATTCGATCGCCAAGCTGCTGAATGATTTCGCCGCCTTCGATCACTGGAGTCACTGTAATTCCGTCTTCAGTTCCACAATCGATTTCTGAAACGATAACGTCTTGGGCCACGTCGACCAAACGACGAGTTAGGTATCCAGAGTTTGCAGTTTTTAGTGCTGTATCGGCCAAGCCCTTACGCGCACCGTGAGTAGAGATGAAGTACTGCAAAACTGTTAGACCTTCGCGGAAATTCGCGGTGATCGGCGTTTCGATAATCTCACCTGATGGTTTCGCCATCAGACCACGCATTCCACCGAGCTGACGAATCTGATTCGCAGATCCCCGAGCTCCAGATTCCGCCATGACGAAAATAGGATTGAAAGAAGGGCCTTCGATTTCTTTGCCTTCAACGACAAACTTCTGCTTCTCGATTTGCGCCATCATTTCTTTTGCAACACGGTCACCCGTTTGCGCCCAGATATCCACAACTTTATTGTATCGCTCACCGTCTGTAATAAGACCTTCATCGTACTGCTGCTGAATTTCGTGAACTTGTCTCTCGGCATCGGCCAGAGATTGAGACTTAGTTTTCGGAATAACCATGTCATCCACACAAATGGAGATACCGGCAACCGTTGAAAACTTGAAACCCAATTCCATAATTTTATCGGCGAGGATGCAAGTCGCTTTTCCACCGCACAATCGGAAGGTTTTATCGATCAGCGCAGCAATCTGCTTTTTGGTCATGACCATGTTGATTTCTTCAAATGGAACTTCTCGAGGCACAATCTCGCTCAAAATGGAGCGACCCACTGATGTCTCCCGGATCTTACCGCTCAAGCGGACTTTACATGCAGCTTGGAGGTCGACAATCCCTGTTTCGTAGGCATAGCTCGCCTCTTGGACACTCGCAAAAATCCGCCCGGTGCCTTTAGCACCCGGTCGAATGCGGGTCAACCAGTACAAGCCAAGAATAATATCCTGGGATGGATTGATGATTGGCTTTCCGTTGGCTGGTGAGAGAATGTTGTTTGTCGACATCATCAAAACCCGGGCTTCAACCTGGGACTCTACCGAAAGCGGAACATGGACCGCCATTTGGTCACCGTCGAAATCCGCGTTGAAAGCAGTACAAACGAGAGGATGAAGTTGAATTGCTTTTCCTTCATGGAGAACAGGCTCAAATGCCTGAATTCCAAGTCTGTGGAGTGTAGGTGCGCGGTTGAGCATCACAGGATGTTCTTTAACAACGTCAGAAAGAATGTCCCAGACCTCAACGGTTTCTTGATCAACTAATTTTTTGGCTTGCTTGATCGTTGTAGCAAAGCCTTTTTCTTCAAGTTTATTATAAACAAACGGCTTAAAGAGCTCTAATGCCATTTTTTTCGGAAGGCCACACTGATGGAGCTTTAAATTCGGGCCCACAACAATGACCGAACGGCCAGAGTAATCCACGCGCTTCCCGAGAAGGTTTTGACGGAATCGACCTTGTTTTCCTTTTAGACCATCGCTCAAAGAACGAAGGGGACGCTTGTTAGGTCCTGTGAACGTCTTACCACGACGTCCATTATCCAAAAGTGCATCCACGGCTTCTTGTAACATTCGCTTTTCGTTGCGAATGATGATGTCTGGAGCATTGAGCTCCTGAAGTCGCTTCAATCGGTTGTTTCTGTTAATGACTCGGCGATAAAGATCATTGAGATCAGATGTTGCAAAACGGCCCCCATCGAGCGGCACAAGCGGACGCAGGTCAGGAGGAAGCACAGGAAGAGCTTCGAGCATCATCCACTCAGGCTTGTTAATTGAACCCTTAAACGCCTCAACAACCTTAAGTCTTTTAGAGAGTTTTTTAATCGACGCTTCTGATTTTGACTCTTTAACCTCAATACGAAGTTTGCGAGAGAGGTACTCAGGGTCAATTCTTCTGAGAAGCTCACGAACGGACTCTCCACCCATACCTGCTTTAAAGTTGGGTCCGTATTCCTGGAGCGCTGCTTGATAAGCCTCTTCCGTTAAAATTTGACCTTCTTCGAGAGCCGTCTCAAGAGGATCAATAACAACATAAGCTTCGCAGTAAAGAACCTTTTCAACATCTTTAAGCGAGAGATTTAAGAGGTTACCAATACGACTTGGTAGAGAACGTAAAAACCAAATGTGAGCAACTGGAGTTGCCAGCTCGATATGTCCGAGACGCTCACGACGCACTTTGGTCTGTGTCACTTCAACGCCGCACTTTTCACAGACGACGCCGCGATATTTCATCCGTTTGTATTTACCACACAGACATTCGTAGTCTTTTACAGGTCCAAAAATTTTGGCGCAGAACAAACCATCTCGTTCCGGCTTGAACGTTCGGTAGTTGATGGTTTCTGGCTTCTTCACTTCACCGAAGGACCAATCACGAATCATTTCTGGAGAGGCTAACGAAACTCTCACAGCATCAAATGAAAGTGGATCTTTTGGCTTGTCGAAAAAGTTTAATAAATCTCTCAAAGCAGGCTCCCTTTGTTTAATTCTCTAATTCAATCCCTAGATTCCAGCTCAGTGCGTTTGCTCTGGCTTTTCAGGCGCTGGCATTGCCACTACCGGCTCTTCTTCCGGAGCATCAATCACCACTGGATCTGTCAAGATGTCAGACTCCATCAACTCCACGTTGAGTCCCAAGCTTTGAAGCTCTTTGACCAACACATTGAAGGACTCTGGCAATCCAGGCTCCAGAATGTTTTCGCCTTTAACGATGCTTTCGTACATCCTTGTTCTTCCTGCGACGTCATCCGACTTCACAGTCAAAAACTCTTGAAGAGCGTAAGCCGCACCATAAGCTTCGATCGCCCAAACTTCCATCTCCCCAAGACGCTGACCCCCGAACTGAGCTTTACCACCCAGAGGCTGTTGCGAAACCAGAGAGTAAGGCCCAATAGACCTTGCGTGGATCTTTTCTTCAACCAAGTGATGAAGTTTCAGCATGTACATAATTCCGACGGTCACTGGAGTTTCAAATGGTTCACCGGTACGACCATCAAATAGGATCGACTGGGCTCGGTCCGATAATTCTGCAATCTTGAGAAGATT
This sequence comes from Pseudobdellovibrionaceae bacterium, assembly GCA_044229295.1. Lineage (GTDB taxonomy): Bacteria > Bdellovibrionota > Bdellovibrionia > Bdellovibrionales > Bdellovibrionaceae > JBGATJ01. The sequence continues at coordinate 23,490 of JBGATJ010000029.1, read as the reverse complement.
TTTAACGTCTTCTTCGCGAGCCCCATCAAATACTGGAGTCCCTACGTGAATTCCGTTTTTGAGAGTATTCAAGATCAATTTAAGAGAATCGTCATCAGCTTCTGCAATCTTTTTGGTGACGTCTGGATCTTGATAGATCGACATCATCATTTTTCTGGCCTCTTCGCCGTTGTACTTGTCGATATATTTAGAAAGTTGTTTTCCAAGATTGTGGGCTGCCCAACCTAAGTGAACCTCTAAAATTTGCCCAATGTTCATCCTCGATGGAACCCCGAGCGGATTCAAAACCATGTCGACGGGAGACCCGTCAGCAAGGTATGGCATGTCCTCAACAGGAAGAACCTTAGAGACGACACCCTTATTACCGTGTCGACCCGCGAACTTATCACCAACCTGGAGCTTACGTTTAATAGCGACGTAAACTTTAACCATTTTGATGACCCCAGGAGGAAGCTCGTCGCCTTTTTTCAAGCGATCAATTTTTTCGTTGAAGACAAGCTTCACAGCTTCAAGAGAGTTACGAGCTCCATCAATGACTTTTGTCACTTGATATTCAAGGTCTTGCTCGAGAGGGATGTAAGTCAAAAGTTCAAATGGAATTGTTTCTAGATCTGCACCAGTGATGGATTGCCCTTTATTGAGAAGCTTTTGAGTTCCATCTTCGTTGAGCAGAACACCCGTCGTAATTTTATTGACAAGGAGGTCCTTAAGTTTGCCGATAGCATTGTTCTTAATGACGTTCTGTTCAACATGAAGATCTTTTTCAAGTTTGCGGCGTTTTTCGTCGATAATCGCAGCTAAACGCTCATCGCGCTCCGAACCTTCTCGGCTGTAGACTTGAGCATCAATCACAGTTCCGTACACACCAGATGGTGCACGAAGCGACGTATCTCTGACATCTCCTGCCTTTTCCCCAAAGATCGCTCTGAGGAGTTTTTCTTCGGGAGAAAGTTGAGTTTCGCCTTTTGGAGTGACTTTACCTACCAAGATCGTGCCAGGCCTGACCTCGGCACCAACACGGACAATACCGCTGGAATCCAGATCTTTGAGAGCCTCTTCCCCAACGTTAGCAATATCACGAGTGATCTCTTCACGACCCAACTTAGTGTCTCGAGCAACGCACTCGAATTCTTCGATGTGGATGGAAGTGTAAACGTCCTCTTTGATCAGACGCTCGCTGATAAGGATAGAGTCCTCGAAGTTATATCCCATCCAAGGAGTGAACGCGACGAGGATATTTTGACCGAGAGCTAACTCGCCAAGTTCGGTAGAAGGTCCATCAGCAATGATGTCCCCTTTGAAAACCTTATCGCCTTTTTTAACGATTGGTTTTTGATTGAAACAGGTGTTTTGATTGGTTCTTTGGTATTTTGTGAGATTGTAAATGTCGACGTTGGCACCAAGCTCTCCGCCTTTTGCAAAACGACGAACCACGATCCGAGAAGCATCAACTTCTTCGACAATACCATCGTTGGTGGCAACAATACTTGTTCCAGAATCTCTAGCAACAAGGCGCTCAACGCCTGTTCCAACGAGCGGAGCCTTTGATCGTAACAGCGGAACTGCTTGCCGTTGCATGTTCGAACCCATCAAAGCTCGGTTCGCATCATCATGCTCCAAGAACGGGATCAAGGATGCCGCAATGGACACCAACTGACTTGGAGATACGTCCATTAAAGTTACTTTGTCTTTTTCTACGATCTCGTACTCACCATTGATTCGGCAAGTGACGTTGTCGGTGACAATGGCTTTTTTAGTGCCAGCCTCACGAGTCGCTTGGGCGATGTAATGACCTGACTCCTCAAGAGCTGACATGTAGTTGATATCAGAAGAAACAGCTCCGGTTTGCACGGTTCTGTAAGGAGTTTCGATAAATCCATAGCTGTTGATACGCGCGTAGGTTGCTAACGACGCAATCAAACCGATGTTCGGTCCCTCTGGAGTTTCGATAGGGCAGATACGTCCATAGTGAGTCGGATGAACGTCGCGCACTTCAAACCCAGCTCGGTCTCTAGTCAAACCACCGGGCCCAAGGGCCGACAAACGACGCTTGTGGGTGATCTCAGAAAGTGGATTTGTTTGATCCATGAACTGTGAAAGTTGGCTGGATCCAAAAAACTCTTTAACGACGGCATTGACTGGTTTTGCATTGACCAAATCATGAGGCATCATAGTCTCAACATCTTGCAAACTCATACGCTCACGAATGGCACGACCCATTCGAACCAGACCATTGCGATATTGGTTTTCAAGAAGCTCACCGACAGATCGCACACGGCGATTTCCAAGATGATCGATGTCATCAATCTGACCACGACCATTTTTAAGATCGATCAACATCTTAACTGTTGAGAGAATATCTTTGTTAGTAAGAGTGCGGTGCTCTGGAGGGCACTCTTCGGTAGGAATGCTAAATTTATGGTTGATCTTGATACGACCAACCTCAGAGAGGTCATACGTTTCAGGATCAAAAAAGAGACGTTTGAAATACGTCGTCGCAGCTTCGAGGGTTGGCGGTTCACCAGGACGAAGACGTTTGTAGATCTCAAGAAGTGACTCTTCCTTGTTAACGACTTTATCAACAAGCAAGGTATTTCTGAGGTAAGGACCTACAGAAAGACCGTCGAAGAAAATCATGTAGAATTTTTTAATGCCGCACGCGAGAGCCTTTTTGAGATAACCATCGGTCATCTCAGCATTCACATCGGCGATGATTTCTCCAGTGTCTTCATCCACCAAAGGTTTGGCGATGACTTTGCCATTTAAGTCATCTGGAGAAACTTCGATTTCTTCAAGGTTAATGCTTTTTACTTTTTTTACGACGGCGCGAGTGATACGACGCCCGGCTTTTACAAAAACCTCTCCAGACTTAGGATCCACGATATCGACGAGGGCTCTTTGGCCCGACATCCTTTCGATATCTAAATTACGGTACAGTTTTCCATTCTTAACAGTCACTTCATCGAGATCGTAGAAGTATTCTAAAAGCTGTTCGGTGTTGTAGCCCAAAGCTTTAAGTAAAATTGTGACTGGAAATTTACGGCGACGATCGATACGCACGTGAATAAGATCTTTTTGGTCAAACTCAAAATCCAACCAAGATCCGCGATAAGGAATAACACGAGCTGAATAAATGAGTTTTCCGCTAGCATTGTTTTTACCACCGTCGTGGTCAAAAAAGACACCGGGAGAGCGATGAAGCTGAGACACGACCACACGCTCAGTTCCATTGATGATAAACGACCCGTTGGCCGTCATGAGTGGAATCTCTCCAAGGTACACGTCTTGCTCTTTGACGTCACGAATGCTTCGAGCTTCAGTCTCTTCATCAACATCAAACACAATCAAGCGCATTGTGACTTTGATGGGAGCTGCAAAGGTCATCCCACGCTGACGACATTCATCGACGTCGTATTTTGCAGGCTCAAGTGTGTAGCTCACAAACTCTAAACTTGCCGTGTTGTTGAAATCACTGATTGGAAAAACGGATTTGAAAACGCCGTTAAGCCCAGCTTCACCACGTCGATCTGGATCCATATCTTTTTGCAAAAAAGACTCGTAAGAGCTCTTTTGGAGTTCAATCAAATTTGGAATATCGATAACCTGTTTATTTTTTGCGAAACTCTCTCGGACCCTGAGGTTAGATGCGGCGATTGGAGTTGTTCCCATTCCCTCTCCTTAAAAAGACTAAAAAAGTGACAAGCAAGACAGCTATAATACGCGCGAGGCCCGAATTTTGCAAAGGGGCCTCGCTTTATGACACGATCTAACAAAAAACTACTTAATAGTGACCTTAGCGCCGGCCTTCTCAAGAACTTCTTTGATTTTGTTGGCTTCATCTTTAGTGACGCCTTCTTTAACAGTTTTGTTTCCGGCTTCTACGAGATCTTTAGCTTCTTTTAAGCCCAAACCTGTAACCGCGCGAACTTCTTTAATAGCGTTGATCTTGTTGGCTCCGCCATCGACCAAGATAACGTCAAAAGCTGTTTTCTCTTCAGCAGGAGCAGCAGCAACACCGCCACCAGCAGCTGCTACAGCTACAGGAGCAGCTGCAGAAACGCCCCACTTCTCTTCAAGAGTTTTGATAAGTTCAGCCAATTCGATAACTGGCATGCCGGAAAGGAAATTAACTACTTCTTATTTATTTAATGACATTTTTTACTCCAAATATTTAATAAACGTTAAAATTTTTAAATTAAGCACCTTGTTTGTCTCGATAAGCCCCTAGCACGCGCGCAAAGCCCGTTGGAACGGCGCTGAGAGTACGTACGAACTTGGACATCGGCGCATTGAGTGTTCCCAGTAACTGGGCACGTAACACGTCTTTGCCTGGGAGCGTCGCAAGATACTTGACTTGATCTTGAGACATGGCTCTTCCGTCCATGACCCCGGACTTCAATTGAAACACTTCGTTGTCTTTTGCATAATCTGACAACGCTTTTGCTGAAGCACTGATATCGCCATAAGCAAACACAATGGCATTAGTGCCCTTGAGTGTGGTGCTTAAAGCTTTTTCCATCTCTGGCTGATCTTTCAGTGCGAGCTTGGCTAAAGTGTTTCGAACCACCTTCATCTCTGACTCGGCAGGGTGAAGTTTTTTTCGCAGGTCTGTGACCTGTTCAACTCTCAACCCTTTGAAGTCCACGATGAAGGCTGCCTTTGACTTAGCAAACTTTGATTTGAGCAAGTCGATTTCTTGCGCTTTATCAGCTCGTGTAATCATTCGGCATTACCTCCTTTCATTAGAATTTGGAGCGTTCAGTGGGAGGGATTAGGTTCAATAATAGACTTGTACCAAAACCACATGCCCGTCTCGGTAGGAAATTAAGGTCTTCGGAATTGAAGACCACCTACTGTCTCTGACCGCATTGTTTAATAAATTTAAGACACTAAATCCTGAGCCTGATTCACGTCCACCTTGACCCCAGGGCCCATGGTGGCAGCGAGTGTCATCGAGCGAAGGTAAACACCTTTGCTAGAGGCAGGCTTAGCCTTCACAATGGCACCGAGAAGGATCAAAAAGTTTTCGCGAAGCTTTTGATCGCCCATGGATTTACGACCGATGGATGTATGGATGATTCCAGCCTTATCAACTCGGAAGTCCAATTTTCCCTTTTTCTCTTGGGAAACAGCATCGCCGACGTTCATGGTTACGGTTCCAACTTTTGGATTTGGCATCAAACCACGAGGCCCAAGAATTTTGGCAACCTTTGAAACAGTAGCCATCATATCAGGAGTCGCGATCGCTTTGTCGAAATCTAACCAGCCACCTTGAATCTTAGCGACAAGGTCATCGGCGCCAACAAAATCTGCACCCGCATTTTTTGCTTCAGTCTCTTTAGGACCTTTTGCGAAAACAATAACGCGAACTGATTTTCCCAAACCATTAGGGAGGGCTATCGCGCCACGAACCTGTTGATCTGATTGCTTAGGATCAACACCCAAGCGGATTGCGACATCAATTGACTCGTCAAACTTGGCGGTTGCTGCTTGCATAACCATCTTGAAGGCTTGATCGACGTTGTATTTAGTTTGCGTATCGATCGCTTTAGCTGCGTTTTTATATCGTTTACCTACAGACATTTCATACCACCTTTAATCCGCCAGCTCGACGCCCATGCTTTTGGCCGTTCCGATGACTTGAGACATTGCAGATTCAACTTTCAAACAGTTTAAGTCTGGAAGTTTTGTCTGTGCGATATTTTTGACATCGCTCGTTTTGATTTTTCCAACCTTATCTTTTTGAGGCTGTTTTGATCCGCTCGTAAGCTTGATCGCCTTTTTGATAAGATTAGACACCGGTGGCGTCTTCGTGATGAAAGTAAACGAACGATCTGCATACACAGTGATGATGATCGGGATGATATCATCGCCCAATTTCTGAGTTCGGGCATTGAACTGTTTGCAGAACTCCATAATGTTTACCCCATGCTGTCCGAGCGCCGGTCCAACGGGAGGCGCTGGATTTGCCTTCCCTGCCGGTATCTGTAACTTGATCATACCCGTTACTTTTTTTGCCATGACCCACTCCTAAATGCTCGAAAGTCTCAGTTGAGACTCTCTTTGGGATTGTTATTAAACTCTTTCTACCTGCACAAAATCCAATTCAACGGGAGTTGGGCGACCAAAGATGCTTACAAGCACTTTGACCTTTCCTTTATCCTCGTTGATCTCTTCAACAGTTCCGTTGAAGTTGCTGAATGGACCGTCGACGACAGTCACATTCTCGCCTAATGAGAACTTCACTTTTGGCTTTGGCTTATCAGCGCCAACTGCCATTTGTTGAGTCACTCGGAGAACTTCGGCCTCTGGCACTTCAGGAGGGCGTACTTTTCCGCCTACAAATCCCGAAACCTTTGCTGAATGTCTCACAAGGTGCCATGTCTCATCGTTCAAAAACATTTGTACAAAAATGTAACCCGGAAAAAACTTACGTGACCGTGTTTGTTTTTGACCTTTGACGAGCTCAACCACATTCTCGGCGGGTATCAAAATATCGCCGAAAAGGGACTCTAGTTTTTGCGATCGAATTCGCTCTTCAATAGCAGATTTTGCAGTCTGCTCACATCCTGTCTGGGTATTAACTATGTACCACTTTTTATCCATGGTGATCCTACTTGATGAGCACGTTAATGACGTATCCAGAGAGCAAATCAAAGGTGCTGACAAGCACTCCTGAAATCAACACCATAACGCACACCACCATAGTGGTTGCCATGGTTTGCTTTCTTGACGGCCACACTACTTTTTTAATTTCCACTACCACTTCATCGGCCCAAGTCAAAACCTTCTTATTAAATTGTAAAAATAGAAAGAGACCCAAACCGATGAGAACTGGCAAGCCATGCTTAACGACATCGTGATCCATAATCCGCGCCATAAACCCGATGGCACCCGCAAAGGTGTGCATCAAGAGGCTGACCGAAAAAGCGACCAAAAACGAGGCCACCAAGAAGACCATCGTTAAAATTTTACTGTTTGATTTATCCATAAACCACCTCTGTAACGTTGTTTTATAACTGGCAGGGCAGGAGGGATTCGAACCCACAACCTAACGATTTGGAGTCGTTCGCTCTACCGTTAGAGCTACTGCCCTATGTTCAAACACACTGTCTTTAAATGGCAAAGGGGACACCTTTTAAAAAGGGTCCCCATCACCGTTTTTCACCTCAAAAACGAAGTTTAATCAGGGAGGATTTCGGTAACAACGCCGGCACCTACGGTTCGGCCACCCTCACGGATTGCAAATCGCAATTCTTTTTCCATAGCGATAGGAGCAATCAACTCAACGCTGATTTCAACGCGATCGCCAGGCATAACCATCTCAGTTCCTGCTTTCAAAGTAACAACGCCTGTAACGTCAGTTGTACGGAAGTAAAACTGAGGTCTGTAACCGTTGAAGAATGGAGTGTGACGCCCACCCTCTTCTTTGGTGAGGATGTAAGCTTCAGCTTTGAATTTTTTGTGCGGATGAATAGTTCCAGGCTTCGCAAGAACTTGTCCACGCTCAACGTCTTCTTTTTTAGTACCACGGAGAAGGCAACCACAGTTGTCACCCGCTTGACCTTCATCAAGAAGTTTACGGAACATCTCGATACCGGTCACAGTTGTTTTTTGAGTAGGACGGATTCCGACGATCTCAACCTCTTCACCAACTTTGATGATTCCGCGCTCGATACGGCCGGTAACAACGGTTCCACGACCAGAGATAGAGAACACGTCTTCCACTGGCATCAGGAATGTTTTTTCAGTCGCACGAACTGGAGTTGGGATGTAAGCATCCACGGCATCCATCAAAGCTTTGATACAAGGTTTACCAAGCTCAGAAGTGTCACCTTCGAGAGCTTTCAAAGCAGAGCCCTTAACTATTGGGATAGAGTCGCCAGGGAATTCGTATTTAGAAAGAAGTTCGCGAACCTCAAGCTCAACGAGATCCAAGAGTTCTTTGTCGTCAACCATGTCGACTTTGTTCATGAACACAACAAGAGCTGGAACACCGACCTGACGAGCAAGGAGGATGTGCTCTCGAGTTTGAGGCATAGGACCGTCAGCTGCAGACACAACCAAGATCGCGCCGTCCATTTGAGCGGCTCCAGTGATCATGTTTTTTACGTAGTCAGCGTGACCGGGACAATCCACGTGAGCATAGTGACGTTTTTCTGTTTCGTACTCGACGTGAGTGGTAGAGATCGTGATTCCACGCTCTTTTTCTTCAGGAGATTTATCGATTTGGTCATATGCCATCGCCTGAGCTTTACCTTCTTGAGCCAACGTTGTTGTGATGGCAGCAGTCAGTGTGGTTTTACCATGATCCACGTGGCCGATAGTGCCGATATTGACGTGGGGCTTCGAGCGGTTAAATTTCTCTTTTGACATTTGTAATCTTCCTCCTGAAAGGGCTTTTTTTATAAAATCTAATTTTCAATACACAAACTTAAATCTAAATAGCCTCTGGCTCAATCAAAAAAGCCTTGGGCTTTACACAAAAAATGGAGCCCATGGCGAGAATCGAACCCGCGATCTCGCCCTTACCAAGGGCGTGCTCTACCACTGAGCCACATGGGCGAATCTCTGAAGCCTCAGGGGCAAGCTCCATAATTTGGAGCGGGAGACGGGTCTCGAACCCGCAACCCTCAGCTTGGAAGGCTGATACTCTAGCCAATTGAGCTACTCCCGCCCTGACGATCCCAGATACCACTTCAAGAAGGCAAACACACTCCAAATAATTGCGTCTCACAATTTGGTGGAGAGAGAAGGATTCGAACCTTCGTAAGCGTAAGCTAACGGATTTACAGTCCGTCCCCTTTAGCCACTCGGGCATCTCTCCAAGTTTGTAGACACGCACTTTGAAGGTTTCACCTCGACAAAGTGGAGCTGGCTATGGGACTCGAACCCGCAACCTGCTGATTACAAATCAGCTGCTCTACCAATTGAGCTAAGCCAGCACTCAAACCTTTGAATTTCTCAAAAAAAAAAGAAAAACGCCAAAGATCTTTAGAAGGGAAATTATGTAATGAAAAGCAAGACGTGAGTCAAAGACTTCTTTCAGCCGCTCTCTAAGAAGTGGTGCGTTGAAGATGATGCTGTTGACGGTAGGTTTCTCCGAGGACAATCCCCATGGCCACAGATGCGTTGTAACTTGCTGCATTATCTGTCTGGGGGATGAAGGCGATATCATCGCAGAGCTGATGAGTTGTCTGGCGAAGGCCCTTTTCCTCGGCGCCAAGAATCCATACGACTTTCTCAGGGAGTTTCAGTTGGTAAATGCTTTGTTTGGCGGGATGGTCGAGGCCGTAAATCCAGTAGCCAGCATTTTTTAAGAGCTCGAGACTCTGGGTAAAATTAGTGACCTTAAGAACGGGCACGTGCTCAACGCCTCCACAGGCGACCTTGTGGACTGCGGGAGTGATCCCGACACTCCGATCTGACGGGATAACGATCGCGGAAACTCCCATCAACCATGATGTTCTGAGAACAGCTCCGAGATTGTGGGGATCTGTGATGCCGTCGAGATACAAAACAATGGCCTTAGGCAGAGCTGCAAGATCCTCAAATTCAGTATCTGGCAGCTCGCTCGAGTAAGCTACAACACCCTGCTGATTTGGAGCAAGTCGCTCCAAGGACTGCATGGGCCTCGTGTCTGTGGAAATTTTGTGTTTTTTTGCAAGCTCGATGAGGCTTTGGTGATCTTTTGAAGTTTTCCAGTCCTCGCGAATGAGCAAGCGGGAAACGCTTTCGGGTCGGATTCGAATTAACTCATTGATGGCGTGAAGACCAATCACAATTCGTTCCTCTCGATTTTCGGAGCGCCGTTTTTGAGGTCGTCGAGAACTCATAGATAAATATCAGAAAGGATAGAGGTGACTAGCTCGCGCCGGTTTTTGGATTCGAGAATGGGTCTGCCGATGACAAGAAGGTTGGAGCCCTGTTGGAGAGCTTCGCGAGGTGTTGCGACGCGATTTTGGTCGCCACTCGCCCCAGCTGTGAGCCGGATCCCAGGAGTTACTACGAAGTGGTTTTCTGTTGGCAGTCGTGAAAGCTCTTCAACGGAGCAGACAAGCCCTCGCAGACCAGCCTCTCGCGCCGATTCCGCAAGACGCCTGACATGCTCTTCAATCGAGACGCCCTGAAGAACTTTTGGGAGCGTGTCCTGTTTGAAGCTTGTTAGAATTGTGACCACGAGAATTCGGAAGGGGCGCTCCTCGTTCAGTTCTGACTCCAATAGCGCTAAGCTTTTAAGAGCCTCTGGTCCACAAAGGCCGTGAACCGTGACAAGGCTCGCGCCCACGTCAAAGGCGGCCCGAACCGCTGCCACCATGGTCGACGGAATGTCGAAAAACTTGCAGTCGAGAAAAACAGGGAGTCTGTCAGAGATCTCCTGTAAAAATCCCATTCCATATCTGAGGGCTAAGCGTGGGCCGATTTTGACTCCGCCAACAAGATCATCGATTTCAGAAAGCACGGCAAAGGCTTCATCCTTGGAGTCGACATCAAGAGCGAGACAAAGTGGGTTTCTAAATGGCTGAGCTCTGTTGGCCAAATCGTTCATACCTTCAAAATCTCCTTCACCACTCCTGCGGCATTTTCAGGTGAGCTCAATGTCACCTTCTTAGTTTTGCGATCGATCACTTCGATCTCACCTTTTTCGATTCCTTTTTTACCAATATTAATTCGTACTGGCATTCCTAAAAGGTCTGCGTCCTTGAACTTAACTCCGGGGCGCTCATCGCGGTCGTCGATAAAAACTTCAAGGCCCAAGGTTTCAAGAGACTTAGTGAGAGCCTCCGTCACAGCCGCGGCTTTGTCGTCCTTGGCATCAAGCAGACAAATATGCACGTGGAAAGGAGCCACAGACATCGGCCAGATAATTCCATCTTGATCATGGCATTGCTCAATGGCCGCCTGGAGAGTTCGTGTAACGCCGATTCCGTAACAGCCCATTTCTATCGGTTGCGATTTGCCTTGGGTGTCCAAGAAGGTGGCATTCATTTTCTTTGAATACTTTGTTCCTAGGTAAAAAACGTGACCGACTTCGATTCCACGATACGCCTTGAGTGTTCCCGTGCCGACAGGAGATTTATCACCTTCGCGCGCGACTCTTAAGTCCTTGACCGCTGTGGGCTTGAAGTCACGACCGTGATTCACATTCTTGAGATGGACTCCGTCCTCGTTAGCCCCGACGATGTAATTTTTAAGTCCTTGAACTCCTTGATCCATGTAGACAGGGATGGAAAGCCCAACAGGTCCGCAGCTTCCAGGAAAGGCGCCTGTCACTTGCTGAACTTCTGCATCCGTAAGCATCAAAGGTGGATTCGCTAACTCAAGTAAGTTTTTGAGTTTAACGAGGTTGAGCTCGTCACTTCCACGCAAAAGTACGGCGAAAGGACGAAGAGCCTTATCTTTTGGATCCGTGCCTGGGTTGCCAGAAAAAAACAGCGTCTTTACGAGCTCCTTCGCTGGAAGATTCGTGAACTTAGCCAGGTCTTCAATTGTTTTCTGATGAGGAGTAGGAAACTTTTCGACGGCCTTCATCTCTTGGTTAGAGACGTGTGGTTCAGAATCGATGGCTGGACAGACCTCAACGTTGGCTGCGAAATCTGAGGTGTCACTGACTAAAAGCGCGTCTTCTCCAGATTGAGCAAGAACTTGGAACTCGTGGGTTTGGGAGCCTCCGATATTTCCAGCGTCGGCCTGAACGATCCGGAAATCTAGACCCAAGCGCGTGAAAATGGCCTTGTAAGCGTCATACATCAGATCGTAATTTTTTAGGGCTCCTGCAGGATCCGTGTCAAAACTGTAGGCGTCCTTCATGATGAATTCGCGGCCACGCATGAGTCCGAAGCGAGGGCGAATTTCGTCGCGATATTTGGTTTGGATCTGATACAGATTTTTAGGAAGGTCTCTGTAACTTTTGATGTCGTGGCGTACGAAGTCTGTAACAGCCTCTTCATGAGTGGCTCCGAGACAAAAACCATGTTGATTGCGATTCTTAAATTTAAGAAGCCCATCGCCCATTTCGGACCAACGGTTGGTTTCTTCCCAAAGGGCTTGAGGCTGCACCATTGGCATGAGGATTTCAGTGGCGCCTCGCTTGTTGAGCTCTTCGCGGATGATATTTTCAAATTTCCTAATCGAGCGCAAAAGAAGAGGCCCGTAACTGAAGATTCCGGGGGCTAATTTTTTAAGATAACCGCCCCTGACCATCAGTTTATGAGAAACAATTTCGGCATCGTTCGGCGCTTCTTTAAGCGTAAAAAGGTAGGTTTGCGACCATCGCATGCAGGACCCCTGCTCCCTGGTGGGATAAAAGTTGAATGTTTATTTCTATCACAACTGGATTCAGGAGGCTAGTTCGTTTCCTTAACGTCGATTCCGAAGGCCTTGATTTTTCGGTGAAGGTAGCTACGTTCAAGCCCAATAGTCTCTGCCGTTTTGCTGATATTTCCTGAATTTTCGGAGATTTTTTTGAGGAGGAAGTCTTTTTCAAATCGCGCTCTAGCCTCGCGGAAGGTTTTGAGCTCTTCGGCGGTTGTTTCGTGAATAAGGTTCAGCCCCGCTGTTCGAAGGTCATGGACGTCGACGAAATCACCTGGTGTTAAAATATAAAGACGTTCTACGAAATTTCTTAGCTCGCGCACGTTGCCCGGCCAAGGATAAGCTTTCAGTTTTTCGGCGGCCTGATCGGAAAAAATCTTTTTGTTGTAGCCGCCCTCTTTTGCAAACTGATCACTAAAATGGGAAATTAAGGAGGGTACGTCTTGCGCGCGCTCTCGCAGAGGACTTAAAGAAAGAGGCACGACATTAAGTCTGTAGAAAAGGTCTTCGCGAAATTTTCCTTCTTGAATCATTTTTTCAAGATCTTTATCGGTTGCGGCGACGACTCGAACATCGACATGAATGAGCTCCGAGCCCCCGACTCGTTGAAAAGACTGCTCCTGTAGGATTCTTAAAATCTTGCCTTGAGTCTTAAGAGGCATATCATCGATTTCGTCTAAAAAGAGAGTCCCGCCGTTGGCGTGGTCAAATTTGCCTTTTCGCGCACGATCCAACCCTGCAAAAGTGCCTTTTTCGTATCCAAAAAGCTCACTCTCCATAAGCTCTTCTGGGATAGACCCGCAATTAACATCAACGAAAGGACGACTTGCTCGCGCGCTCATGTAATGGATGTTTTGAGCAACAAGCTCTTTGCCGGTCCCATTTTCGCCAGTGATTAAAACCCAGGATTGGCTGGCGGCAACTCTTGCAATGAGCTGCTTTAGGTTTGTCATAACGGTGGACTCGCCGATGATGGCGATGTTCTTTCTCAGTTTAGTGAGAAGGGCATTTTTTTCCGCCCTTTCTTGCTGCAGATTTGCAATGTTAGCAATGCAGATCGAGATTTTGTCCATGGAGAGGGGTTTTTCGATAAAATCCCAGGCGCCAAGCTTTGTGGCCTTGACCGCAGTCTCGATAGTGCCGTGCCCAGACATGATGACAAATTCTGTGCTCGGGAACTGCTCTCGCGCCATCGTCAGGACCGCAATTCCATCGAATTTTCCTGGCATCCAAATATCAAGAAACACCAAATCGGGCTGAAAGTTGCGGATGGCGATAAGGCCTGCTTCTCCATCTACTGCAGTTTCAACATGAAAGCCTTCATCGCGTAAACTTGCAGATAGGACCTCTCGGATAGGTCCTTCGTCGTCGATGACTAGAATTTTTTTTCCTTGAATCATGGATGCTCCTATACCTGTGCTCGAAATGAAACTTGATCAGTGGGCTCGACCACCGGTATTTCAATTACGATTTTAGTCCCTTGTGGCTCGTTTTGTGAGGCCCTAATAAATCCACTATGATCTTCTACGATACGTTTGACAATAGGAAGACCCAGTCCCGTCCCATGCACCTTCGTGCTAAAGTAAGGCTCAAAAACTCGGGTTCGCAGCTGTGCTGGAATTCCACTTCCGTTGTCGGTCACGGAAATTCGAGCCATCTTGAGTTCGGGACTAAACTCAGTTTGGATGGTGATTTTTCCTGCGACGGGAGGCAAGGCGGCAACGGCGTTATCGAGCAAGTTGACGATGGCGCGTTTGATTTGGTCAGGATCGAATTTAAACTCTGGCAGTGACGAGTCAGCTTCGAAAACAAAATCAACTTGCGAGTGGCTACTGCGGAACACGAGCAGCGCCTCTCCAAGAACTTTGTTCAACGAGCCGACCAGTGGACGCGTTTGTGGGAGGCGGGCAAATTGACTAAACTCGTTCACGAGATTTTTGAGGTCCTCAACTTGCTGTACGATCATACCCGTACATTCCCCAAAAGCAGGGTCACTGACCTGACTTGCAAACTTTCTCTGGAGTCTTTCTGCCGCAAGTTTAATAGGTGTTAGTGGGTTTTTGATTTCGTGAGCGATGCGCTTTGCAACTTCTGACCATGCGGCAGCACGTTGCGCGTTTAAGAGCATGGTCAAATCGTCAAACACGAGAATTGTACCAACTTCTTTTCCGTTTTCGTCTTTCAATATCGAAAGGGTGATCTGTAGTGGGATGACCGCGCCTTCGACATTGACCTTGATCTCTCTCTGGAGATTTTCTAGCTGTTGATCTTTCATGAGGCGAAGAAGGTCTGCAAATGTTTTTAGTTGCTCTCGATCAAGAAGCTCCCTGACGGAACCTCCCAAATGAGTGTGCGGGTTCAGTTTTAACAGCTGACTCGCATGGCGATTGATCGTTGTAATACGACCCTCATGATCTACAGAAATCACGCCAGTGCTGACACTTCCTAACACCACTTCGACGTACCGCGAATGTTTGTCCAAATAACTGAGAGTTTCTTTAAGACTTTGATTGGCGTCTCTGACGTCACGTTCGCTCTCTGAGAGATGCTCGGTCATTTGATTAAAACTCCGCACAAGCTGCGAGATCTCTTCGCTCCCTGAATCTATGTTCACTGTTCTATAGTCGCCGCCTGCGACTCGCTTTGTAGCCTCCCCTAAAACTTCTAGAGGAATCGAAAGCTGTTTTGCGAGATAGAAACCAAACCACGTCGCACAGAGAATAATGACTAACGTCATTAAAAACAGAATGATCAGATAGATCGATTTAAGGGGGTATTCCAGAGGGTTCACATCTCGAAAGTCGTCGTAGGCTGAACTGATGTCGTTCATTTTTGAGATGAGCGAAAGAGGGACATAACTGGAAACGACGATGGCTCCCTTCGTCTCACCTTGCGTGATGGGCACTATGACTCGAACGAGGTTTCCCTCACCAAATTGATGAATGGTGCTCGACTCTACTTGTGCTTTAAGTCCTTTTTGCAAAAACTCGGCGGTCGCCGGTGGGATTGCCGGGAGTGACTCATCTTCAGAAACATAGAAAATATGTGGCGAAAACAGAGATGGGTAATATTCTACAGCATCGAGGCTGAAGAGCTCGCCAAGTCTTTTGAGCTCTGCTTTGATGCGCTTTTCGCCATCGATGTGATTAATTGATTTCGCAATTTGGTAGGCAAAATGATAGTTTCGTTTTTTGGCGTTGAAATAGTACGCATTGGTGACTTCGAGAGAGCTTCTTAAAACTCCTGCCATCTTTAAACTGAACCACTTGTCGAAACTTGAATTGATGTAAAAAACTGAAATTAGAAACATCAGTACTGTTGGGACAGAGCTGAAGGCGACAAACGCTGCGATCAGTTTACCTTTGAGCGAACTCCCGATGAATTTACCTTTGCGCTCGACAAAAACCTTAACAACATTGCGGAAAATGAAAAATAAAAGAATCAGGAATAGGACGATGTTAAAGTTAACAAGGCCAAAAAAGAAGATCGAATGAACAAAAGGTAGCTCTTGGCTGATGCTAAAGAGTTTAATTTCAAAGCCAGTTAAACACAGAAACAAAATCGCAATCAGCAAGACTAATAAAATCTCGCGCCGGCGCTTTTTGATTTCAGTAACTGGATCAACGATCATTTTACACTTTCTTTAGAAGTTCCACCATTTCGAGAGTGACTTGAGCGGCCTCTTCACCTTTATGTCCGTGATTCCCTCCGCAACGATCCATCGCTTGCTCTTCATTGTCTGTTGTGAGGACTCCAAAGCCAATGGGTTTATGAAACTTAAGCTGAAGCTCCGAACATCCACGCTCAACCGCATTACAAACATAATCGTAGTGGGAGGTCTCGCCGCGAATGACTGCAGCCAAAGCCACAACTCCGTGAGCTCCTTTTTTAAACAGGGCTTGGCAAGCCAGTGGGACCTCGAAGGCGCCTGGTACTGACACTACCCAAATGTTTTTTTCTAGAACTCCCGATTCCCTTAAGCATTTGAGCGCCCCATGCTGGAGAAGTCCTGTGACATCGGAGTTGAAGCGGGCTGTCACCACTCCAATTTTGAGTTGGGATCGATTGGACTTTGCTTTTCCTTTTGAGGTCTTCATTGAAACTCTTTCGTTGGATGAAATGGGACAAACTCGACGATATCAAGCCCAAAGGCTTTGATTCCGACGCGTTTTTCTGGCTTGTTAGAAATGAGCCTGATATTTCTGATTCCTAGATGCCGTAATATTTGGGCGCCAATTCCGTAGTCTCGGACGTCCATAGGAGGATCTTTTGACTCTACATGATCGGCAATCCCGAGTCCTGCACCAAGCGCTTGAATATCGGTAAGAATGGAATGGCTGCGTTTTTCGTTCAGCAGAAACAGCGCGACTCCAGCACCCTCACGCTCAATAATCTCTAACCCTTGAACATGAGGATGAGATCCGTACTTAAGGTATCCAAAAAAATCTCTGAAGAACGCTTCGGTATGCACTCTGACAAGTGTGGGAGTTGTCGCGCTGATTTCGCCTTTTTGCAAAACGAGGTGTTCAGATCCGTCCACTTTACTTTTAAAGGCCCGAACGAGATAGCCCTGGTAAGGACCAACTTTAATTTTCTCGTAGAATGTTTCTTCAACCAAAGATTCAGTTTGCAATCGGTACTTGATCAGATCAACGATGCTGCCAATTTTGATTTTATGTTTTTCGGCAAAAGTTTGCAGATCGCTGACTCGTGCCATGGTTCCATCTTCATTCATGACTTCGCAGATGACCGCTGCAGGATTAAGACCAGCTAAACATGCAAGGTCGACGCTCCCTTCAGTGTGTCCCGCCCGTTTTAAAACACCTCCCTGCTGCGCTCGAATAGGAAAGATGTGGCCAGGCACGTGAATATCTCCGGGTTTAGCATGAGGATTAGCCGCAACCTTAATTGTGTGTGCACGATCGGCCGCGGAAATTCCAGTGGTCACGCCAGAGGAGGCTTCAATGCTGATGGTAAAAGCTGTTTTGTTAGGAGTATAATTGTCGTCATCTCTCACCATCAGGGGAATCTGGAGGCGATCGATTTGTTGAGGAGCCAAGGCTAAACAGATAAGTCCGCGGGCTTCTCTTGCCATAAAATTAATAGCTTGTGGAGTGACGAAGTCAGCGGCAAGAACTAAGTCGCCTTCATTTTCTCGATCTTCGTCATCAACTAACAAAACCATACGACCTTGAGCTATCTCTTCGATAAGCTCCTGAGGAGTGTGGAAATTCATGGTTTTTCTCCCATTGGAAACTCCGAATGATTTTTGAAATTCAAAACCGCTTTAGCCATGTAGTCGGTTTCAAGATTGACGGAGTCGCCGACTTTCAAGCTTCCTAAATGGGTGCGTTTGAGGGTTTCGGGAATCAGACAAACACTAAGTCGATTGCCCGTAATGACATTGACGGTGAGGCTCACGCCATTGATTGTGACAGAACCTTTGTCCCACAGATAAGGACGTAAGCGAGGAGGAAATTCGACGTCAACAAACCAAGACTCGTCTGTACCATGAGCTAAGCGCACAGAGCCCACAGCCTCAACATGACCGGTGACCAAGTGGCCGTGAACACGATCCCCAAATCTCAAAGAGCGTTCCAAATTCATTTTTTGATTCTGTAATGAAGTCGCAGTCCAGCCCACAAGCCTCAGGGTCTCTGCACCGAGCGAAAATTGCATTTCACGATCGTTAAACTTCTCGACAGTTAAACAGACGCCGTTGACAGCAATGGAGTCTCCGATTTTAAGATCGTCAAAAAACTCTGGCCGCTGGATCCAGATTTGGACAGAAGAGGCGCCCTCTGCCACACGCAAAATAGGGAAAACCCCTTCGACAATACCGGTGAACATGAGGCAAATTAACGCCTGAGAGTGCAGTTGGTCAAGGTGAGAGTCAGGTCGAAGAGCCGTATTTGAGCTCTTCGACCACCGTATCCTACAACTGGTTAAACAGAGTCTGAACTTTTGCCTTTTGGGTTTCGTCCAAATTCAGCGTTTCTTCAACACTCTTAGCGGCAGTGAATGGCCGTTGAGCTGAGTACCTATCTGAATTGAGGAGAGACTGCTGGAGAAGCTTAAAGTCCTGTTTTTCGCTGAGCGTGTCCATTCGGGCATCGCAAACCTCGCCTGACTCATATTCCTTCGTGATCGTAAATGCGAGCTGATCAACGCGCAAAAAGTCTTCGTAAAGGCAAACGTGCTCTTCAAATGACTTGTTTTTTAAGCGATTGAAAATCTCGTCAAAGGACATCTCGATCTTTGCCTCTCGGGAGACAATTTTCAGCCCCTTACAGAGTCGAATATCAACCTCACGAGGCCATTCCATTCCGGAAATCAAGGTCATGATACAGAGCTGGGCGGCGACATTTCGGTTAGGAGCGGATCCTGAGCCATCTTTTGGCTCCATGTTGTAGTCAGCCATAGAGATCTTGTCTTTGATGGCCCATCCGACGTTTTTTGCGAAAAAAGATCGGAAGTTCAAGAGAGTGGTGCTGGTCAGTGCTTGGGCGGAATCGATGTCATTTCTGACCTCATAAGGAGTCAGGTCGTTAAGGGCAAGCGAGCTTGCAATGTCTCTTCCTGCCAAAATCAAAATATCTTGGACTGATTTAGGTCCTTCGCCTCCGCACACTCGGTTGGTCAAATCATCAGATACCAACCTAGCAACCCGTCCTGGTACATACACGTTCGAGTTTTGAAGTTTGAAAGTGTCGTAAATGAGCGCGAGAGTCTGTTCAGCAGAAGTCCCAGTTTTGTTAGCGGGATCAAGCTGTGACATCGTAGCTTCGGGTTTTGAAAGTGCATCGCGAACGGTGATGAGCTGCGACCTAAATGTTTCAATGAGAACGCGCTCCTGGGATGCGAAATTAGATCTTGGATCTAAAGCATACTGATCTAAAAACTTAAGGAGTTGGGTGATGGCACCGTATGGAGACACACCATCGGTCTTTTGAGCCGTCGCAGCTCGGATCAATCGCGGGGGATCGATATTGACCCGCTCACTGAAGATACGCACAACCTCGCGATAAGCTTTGACGAAGAGTCCTGAGTCTGGATTAAAAAGGTTACTCTCGATCGCGTCAGCCGTCCAAGAGGGGCTGTAGGCGTAGGAAATATAATCTTCGATCGTTTCACGTCCCACGATGACTTGCACGTTGCTGTTCGTGATTTTTTGAATGAAACCGATGGCGGTTTCACCGACGAAGATTGGATCTTGTTCATTTCCGAATAGAATAGCGACGAACTTTGAAATCATTTGCTTGACGTAGTTTGCGCGGTTCTCGGGGTCATTGGAATTTTGCATATTGAGGCGGGTCTCGGCAATGATTCCCTCGATGACCCTTCGCTGAGAGTTCGCTTGATTGAGTCGGTCAAACTGTTTTGTAATTTGAAGCGCTTGCAATTGGTTTGCAGGCTTAACCCCATTTTCAACGTCAAAGAGCCAAGCGTTAAGAGCTGGGAGTCCGTTTTCAACAAAGTCGACTCCGGCAAAAAACGGCGTAGGTTTTTGATCGCGGTGGCGTTCTAAATCTACAAGAAGGCGCGCGTCTCGCGCCTTACAGTAATCTCGAGTAATGACTTCAAGACCGCAGGTCATCGCAAGGGGCATGCGGGCCTTGTAAGTTTCGTAAATTTTTTGCGAGATGGGAAGAGTGCGTGCGAACTCTACGCCGACTTGAGTGAGTTTTGCGACCGTCGAAATTGCCATTCCCGCGACATTGGGAAGGAAAGAACCTGCGACCTCACCGATCCCAGACGCAAGTTGGAGCGCAGCGGAGGGGTTACGACTGTAACATTCTGAGAGAGTGCTGGACTCAGTCACGAGCACACTCAAGTAGCCTCTTGCATTTTGGACGGACTTGATGACGTTGGCTTTAGCTGTGGGATCTGTTTGTGCTTGAATTTTTTGCCGGGTTTGAGCCAGCTGCACTTGAGTTTCGGTGTAGCGTTTTACGATTTCTGCTTTTTGCTCTTCACCAAGATTCGGTGCCTGTAAAGCGATGGTCATGTCTTGGAGCTGTTCTGTCATAACGGCTTCGTTGGTAAGATCTTCGCTTTGAGCAAGGGTGTTCAAGCTATTTTCTAAACTTGAAGCTGCGTTGAGAGATTTGTCGATGCCTGTGCACTCAGCTTTACCTTTTAAATTCTGCAGAACTGATGTCATACTTCGCGAGCGAGAAAGTGCTGCTTGTGTCCATGGACCAATGCGGCAACCAGCTGCAAAGCTCTCAATCATGTTGTCAACATCCGCGGAGCGAGAACTTGCTCCAGAGAACCAGCTCGAAAACCCTAGGCCACCGCCTCCCGGCCCCTGTTCAGCTTGTGCGCCTACGGCTACCAAAGCTGCCACTAAAACTGCGGTGAAAAGCCTTCCCGTCATGATACCTCCCCTGCTTACCGATCAACACCTCAATTTTCCCCATAAAAATGAAACTGATCGAATGAAGTAAGTGAGTGAACTATTGCCGTTATTCGATTTTCAATTCAACCTATGTAAGCCGTTATAAAATATCTTCAGTAAAGAATTTGAATTGAAGTGAAGTTTTTATGAGAAAGAGCGTCTCGCTGAGAGAGCCGCTTATGGCAAGCATTTCAGATGTTTATAATGTTAACGAAAAACTGATGAACTTAGAAGGCTCGTCGAAAATTGAGCGACGCGGTTCTGACGATACTGTTGTCGTAGTAGGTGTCGTAGGTTCCATCGATAAAGATCTCGTCATCTCGTGACAGGACATAGGCGAGTCGTAGATTTTCACCGAATTTCTGATGGGAGTCTTGAAGACTTTGCTCCCATAGTGTTTGAGCTAAAAAAAGCAGATTCTCCGCATGAAATCGAATTCCTAAGCGCGTCCCTGCCAAGGGCTCGGTATTGCCTCCATCAGCAGAAGTCAGAGAATGTAACTGAGGAATGATAAAAATGTTCACTGGAGATTCGAAAGGTTCAAAACTCAAACCTAAACCTCCCGAAATATTTAAGCCGCCTGTCTTGTTAGTTTCAAGAATACTGTCTCTTTCTAAAGTAGCTTCAAATAACCACGAGTAGTTTGGAAAATCAAAAGTGAACGGATTTAAAGAAATGGCTTTTCCTAGGACAAGGCGACTGTTTTTGAGGTCGGAGTTAAGATCAAACCCTAGATATTCAATGGCAGCGAACTGATCATATCCAAACGGATTCATCGTTAACTCGTGAGCTCCCAAGCGAAACGCCACCTTGGCCACAGTCTTTTCGTCGGCACTGCCCGCCCCCAAATCCCACCACGAAGTGTGATGTCCAAGATCAGGCGTCTCTGCTGTTATCTCGGGAACTTTTGGGGCCAATGGAATTTGAGCTCGTAAATTTAACGTTGTGTCGTACAGATGTTGATTTGCGTCGCTGAGATGAGCCGAGGCTTTATAATTTCTGTAAGTCCAATGATCGATGAGCGCATCTAAAACCTCAGGGTCTTTGATCTGCTCAAGGTCTTTCAATGAGTTTTTGGCTTTGTGATACAAGTTTTTCTGAGGAAGCGTCATCGATTTTAGCCGAGCCTTGAGCTTTCGTAGAATCGAAGGTCGAAAAGTCACGTGGGGCCGGTCGACGAGCCCCGCGCTGTCGAGGACTCTCACGGTATCGATAGGAAGAACGACCCATCCCAGATTCTGGGTGAGCTCAATCCGCGCGTCAGCGGCTTCGACAAAACTCAGCAGCCGGTAGGCGCAGTTTTCGTCGATGAAATAGTAAGGCATTCCCGAGTTGAAAGTGAGCTCCCAAAGATAAAGAGTGAGCCATCGAACGGTCTCTGCAGACAATTTGAGAGGGTATTCCCATAAGTCCCTCCCTTCTGAGTTATTATAAAAAGCTGTCGACATGTAGTAAGGTTGGATATTGTAGTAGCCCATGTACTGACCCGTAAGACCCTTGAGCATATAAGACGGACCAGTGGCGCCGTCTTCTACCGCCGCCAGAAATCCAACCGCGTTTGTAAGGAGCTCGTTGGTTTTAGCTCGCCGCGAATAGAGCCTCAAAAATGTGTGACCAAAAAGTGAGGCAGGATTGTTGGTATAAGCTCCTGCGAAAACAACGCTGAGGTGATCCACATCGAGATTTTCTGTCCAATTTTTGACGTCGGGACAATCGGGCCAATGAAATTTAATCTTGAGCAATTTCTCCAGAAGGAGAGCTCGCGCTGGAAATGCACAAAGGGGCTCGAGGTGATGAAGTCCGTAATTTTTTTCGTTATGATTCGTGAAAATTTCTAGAGAGGCACTAAGCTCAGCCTGTGGGTTTGTTCGCCCTTCTGGCGACAGAAAAAACTCTTGGTTGGGAATTTCACTTTTCCAACCTCCAGCGTGGGGCTGGTACTGAAAAAAACGCAACCACTCGATCGACGGGTCCTGAGACCATGCAAGGCTTCCGCAGACAAGGGGAAACAAAAGACTCAACAGTTGCTTCCCCAAAGAATTTTATCCGACGTTTGACGAGCAAGCTCGACTGAGATTCTTGTTTGTAAGTATGAGTTTGTAAACTTCAACGAGCATTTCCTGTGGCTTTGCATCGCCTTTAGGAAATACGCTCTGATAGTGATTCTTAAGAGCCGAATTAAATTGGCTTTGTGCTACCGAAGGACAACCAATCGTTTCAGCAAACGCTGTGAGATAGTCGCCCTGCCCTTGCGCTACTTCTCCTTTGAGCTCGAAGTAATTCATCGTTGCAAAATGCAATGACTGCTTTTCTTTGAGAACTAATTTATGCTGAGTGCAGTTTGAAGTTCCGACCGTCATCCCAATCGTGGATACAGGGAAAAGCAAATTGTTGGTGACTGCTCTTAATGCTGAAGAGACCAATGAGTTGTCTTTGAGAATGTACCAACCTGGGCCGCACCCTGAGCTACCGTCCTCACCCCAAACCTGAGGCACTGCCATTGTCATGAGCAAAAATAATCCCGCCGCAACTTTCATAAATTCCTCCTTGAAAGGGCAGGATAGAAGGTCTTCGGTTTTTTGGCAAAGTCTCTGCTGATATTTTTTAATTCGCAACAAAATATTATGTAACCTTCAATTTTCTTTTTTTGTTGACGTGGATTTTAGATTTCAGCGATGAGTGATGATTCGGAGGCTCTCATGCAGCTACAAAACAGACGCGCGCTTATCACTGGATCTTCAGGCGGTATCGGATTCGCTATTGCCCGTTCCCTC
>JBGATJ010000105.1:0-8085 GCA_044229295.1 Pseudobdellovibrionaceae bacterium | reverse complement strand
GTAAATCACTACATATAAAAACAGATTCAGGAAAATCCCATATTGTACTTACAGAATATTTTCCTGCGCAGGCAAATTCTTATTACGGTCGATTTTTTATTTTTTTTGCGACCAATCCCTCCGCTCATTGGACGGTCATGGCAGCGTCGGGTTCCGGAACACCTGGAGAAGTTCGCCTTGGGGGAGAGCGCAAGACCATTGGTAATGTAGGTCCGATCAATCGCTGGGGAGTTGGGACTGACTCTGCCCCCACCAAGGGGGGCACCGGGGATTGGACCATGAACGACGACGATCCCAAAGGGCAGGTTCGCGCCGTCCCCTTAAACGAGTGGATGTGCATCGAGTTCTTTCACAATGGTCAGGGGAACGAGACGCGATTCTGGTGGGACGAAGTTGAGCACCCTTCACTGCACACCACTGAAACCCGCCATGGCGGCAACTCTAATCCGTGGATACTTCCGCAGTTTGAGAAGATTTGGTTTGGCTGGTCCCGCTATCAAAGCGACCCACAGGTTTTTGAGATGTGGATTGACGAAATTGCTCTCGATTCAAAGCGAATCGGCTGTGAGATTTAAGATGCGCGGTTCTAAAGATAATAGTGCAGTAATAACCACAGAACCAAATCTTCGCTCGGATCAATCGCTGTATTCATCTCGCGGCGAAAGTTCGCAAGGAAATCCCAATGAGGTCGCGGGAAGTACTGCACCCCAATTCCTTGAACCTCAAAATGTGGCTCTCTGTGATCGGCATCAGAGTTTGCGTACTCGTGGGTTACGAAGGTGATCAGACCAGGCTGAAGTTCGTATCCTAATTTATGAAATGATAGTAGGGTCTGCGTTCCTTCGCTGCAGCGGCCTTGATCGATTTCGTGCAATGAAAAAAGTCGTGGTGACCAACCGAGGGCCCCGAAAACTCCTAGAGTGTTCTGATTATGACAGGGCCCTGTTCCGTTGAGATTCGATTGATAGTAAGAGGCGCCCACTTTAAAAGTCGAAGCGAAGGCGTGGCTCCCCGTAAGAATTTGGCCAGTTTCTTTGCGGGCCTGTTCACGGAGGTACCTCTCTGCAATAACAGTCGCGCTAAAATCAAAAGTCTCGGTGAGGAAATGAAACTCGGCTGCGGCTCGTTCTTGTCCAGGCGTCAATCCTAAAAATGCTCTTGTGACAGTTGGGTGTTCTGCGATCGGCAGACCAAAATGTGGTGTAAACCGTCCTATGCGCATATAAACTGTATGATTGAGTTTTGGATCAGTCAGTTGGGCGCCCACGCCATACTGTCGTAGTAAAAAATAGTCTTTGGGGTCTTCGGCTGAACCCTTAGGTTCGATGCGGCCAGCGGTTGCGAAAAATTCTAAATTTTCTGCCGCTTTTGCTTCGGCTTCCATTTCCACTTGCATGATGTAAAAGTGCCCTTGTTTTCGCGCGCGAGATTCGGCGTTGGTTTGTAAAAGGCGAACGTGCCCGCCGAGGTTGAGCCAATTAGGAAGATCGACGGAGCCCGCTAAAAAGCTGGCTTCTTGTGAAGGAGCGTCCGACTCTGGTTTTACTTCAGGTTTTTTTTCGAAAAAAAACTGACGGCTGCTCAAAAGCTCGGCTGAAAGAGCTCTTCCGTATTCATTGAGGAGGCCTCCACCTTGGGGGTGGGTATGACAGGCAGTGCAGTTCACATAACCGTGACGAACCATTTCTGGAAACGCCCATGCACCTTGTGCCCACAAGCTTGCTATAAAAAAAATGAACATCTTCATTCTGGCAGTCCTTGGATGATCCAATCTGCCAGAGCTTTTTTTGAGCTGACAGAGAGTGGTTCAACGGGGGGCAGCGGCATGTCTTGCTTCACGATGACGTGGTCTAGAATCGATGCCGCGTGATCGCGAAGAGTTTGAAGTTGCGTGAGATCTAGATCTTTCTCGGGGTAAGGCGGCGAGTGACATTGATAACAGTGCGGTCCCAAAACTTTTTCAGAGATGACTGCAAAGGTCAGTGTTTGAGTCGTGAGAGTGTCGTCGTCTCCGGTCGAAGGAGATTCTTGCGCACCCGACTCTATCCACTGTGCAAGACGGGTGAGGTCCGTTGTTGATAGGGGGCCTTGTGGTGGCATGTCTTTTTTTTCAAGCGCCCGAACCTTGATTCGACTCAGAGACTTTT
The DNA here is from genome assembly GCA_044229295.1 of Pseudobdellovibrionaceae bacterium. GTDB lineage: Bacteria > Bdellovibrionota > Bdellovibrionia > Bdellovibrionales > Bdellovibrionaceae > JBGATJ01. The sequence goes on along the minus strand of JBGATJ010000105.1, from coordinate 5,938 downwards.
GAGCTTGGTCCCAAGTTTCGAGATTGAGTCCGCCTTGATTTCCTCCATTCGCACTGTGACATGTGGAGCACCTAGTGACGATAACATCTTGAAAAACCGAATTGGCTGAAGTGGTTTTTAAAACGCCGGTGGCTCCTTCGGTGGGTTCGTGAGGTTGGCCTTTATTTTTGTAGTAATTGCAGCCGCTCGCTCCAAGAAAAAAGAAAATCATGAGACCTTTAAGAAGCATTACTCCACCAAAGCCGCGGGAGTTTTGAGGCTGACTTGCACTTCGACGTTCTCGGCGACGGTAACACCGGCAAATGAAGGAATCGAGATTCCAAAATCGGTAATCTTAATAGTCATTTCGGCCACGGATTGAATTTTTCCGTCGACTTTTTTAAATGTGACTTTGCCTGAGATGGGTTTCTCAATACCGTGGAGTTTCAAGACTCCAGTGAAGGGAACTGGCGCCAACTCCTTGGCGTCAAATTGTAAGTCTGCAATTTTTAGAACAGCTTTATTAAACTTTTCCACTTCAAGGTATTTGTCGCGCATGTGGCGATCTCGAAGAGCAATCCCTGTCTCAAGAGTTTTTAGATTGATCTCGAGCTCGCCTTTTGCTTTGATGATCGATCCTTCTTCGGTCAGAGTTAGGTGGCCAGTTGGGCTTTCTCCCTGACCTTGAATTCGTAAAGCGCTGGGATAACCGACAGCGGTGAACTTGACTGTCCCAGGATCAGCGCCTGCATCAAAGCTTTTAATAATTGCACCAAAGCTCAAGTTCGCCCAAAACATCGCAAGCATAACTATTTTCATAAAAGACCTTTCGTTAGACGTTTATTTTTTTGGAAATACAAGTTCACACTGATCATTGCCAGGACGAAGTCGGGACTTCGCACCTTCTGATAAAAATTGAAAAACAGCCCAGCCTGCATTAAAGGCCGCTCGGTCAGCCCATTCTTCTACGGCTTGTGGGTTTAGAGGTTTGTTGTTTGTTGGATCAAAGGCGAGTGTTGGATTTGCTGGGTCCATATTGTTTGCGAAGCACAGATTGCGAAAAATCTCATGCTCGACAAATTGTGGAGATGACGGTTTACTAGGTGAAATTTGGTTGATGCACTTATCTCTGAGCTGATTGAGCATCTGAGCTCCATGGCGACCTAAGAAGCTTGAGAGTTCAGGAGGAAAAGTCACGCGAGTCCCTTCCATTGCCATCCATATTAAGTAGTTCGGCGCTAAATTTCTGTCGCCTTGCTGAAACACGGCATTATTGGCACCTTGATTGCCGAAGAGCCCATCCATAAAGTTTGCGACCCTGACGCTTCCACCGGACCAGTTAAGAATGCCGCGAGCAAGGCTCGAATTTCCGTCGGCCTTTTCTCCGTGGCATTTCATGCAGGAGATCCGATAAAAATAGGATCCTGGGGTCGTTCGGTAAATTTCGCCGAAAGGACGTTTGGGCTCAGACCCTTTCATCATCCAAGGACGACGATCGCTCTCGGGGAGGTCTGACACTGGGAATTCACAGGTTGGTTTTTTGGCCCAATAGCCAACGGCAAACTCTTTAGTAAGAATGGGTTGCAACTCTTCCGAAAGCACCAGGTTTCGATATTTGTCGGGCATGCCTACTAGTGGATCACTCCAGTCATTACGTCTTGGAACATATTGCGCTGACTGAGGCCACGTAAAATCTTGATCAATCCATTTTACATCTTTGGCTGCCTTGCAATCTGGCTCCCAAGCATCAGCGGCGCTGACACTTTCAAAACTGCGGATCCACTTGCCGACAAGGCGAAGAATTTTGCAATCGGGAGATCCGGGAGTGTGCATAGGCATTTGACTTGTCATGCCTTGAGCCTCCGGGCCGTCGGCGACTTTTCTCCAAATGTGACTCTGTTCAAGATCACCGTCTCGCTGCACTAAGGCCCTCTGCGGAATTTGCACTGATTTTTCTTTCACATTGAAATTGAAAATGTGGCCGGCAGTAAGATTGAGGTGAATGCCATTTTCTGCACTGAAGGCAAGGCCGTTGGGATTATGGCAATGGGCGCAGTTTCCTACGAAGTAACCTTGGGCTCGCAATTCGTGAATGTTTTTCGGTGTGTCAGTTCCCGAGTACTCTAGAATGGGCAATGCAGACGCATCAGGCACGTTCGAGAGAACTCCATAGTCCACGAGTCGCTCGGCTTGGGACAGCTCTGAAGAAGTCACCGGTTCTTCGCGCCCGCCTTTACCAAGGGGGCGTCGGTGAATCTGCAGAGGAGTGAATCCTAAAGTGAAGTTCGATGTTTCAGAGCCACGGTGACAGTCTACGCAGCGGTGAGCCCCTGGAATTCCGTAGGTTCGGTGCGTGCCTTTTTCTTCATCGACGATGATGTCAAAGACGGTGTCTTTAAAAGGACTTCCGTCGCGATAGGGAGTCTCAACGAGTGTGGCATTGAGCTCTGAATCATCCCATTTATAGGATCCAAAGAGAGATTTTTCCCAGGGAGTACGGACGACGATGAGACGAGTTTCGATGCGTTTAAGGCGCTCTTTTTTATCTTGAGTTTTTATTTTTTTATAAAATGTTTTGTAGAATCTCGTGTTTTCGGGAATTTGAAACCGATTGACGGTGTGATCAAAAACGACGGGCTGTCTGCTGAAGGTCATTCCGTCGATTTTCATAGGGACATGGATGAAGCGAGCTTTATCAGCGTTGTCCGCCCAGAGAGGATATTCCACGTTGTAAGCCACGGTTCCGTGCTCGGCGAGTTCAAGCGCGTCGTTTGTAAAATAATCGGTATCAAAGATCGAAAGTGGGAGCTTTTCTGTTTTGGCAAAAAACCGATCCTTCTGATAGTCATAGCCTATTGCTTTGGAAGTAGGTATGCAGTTTCCCAAATTTCCAGACTTCATCAAGGTCGCAGAGGTCGGCGCGGGCCCCTCGACCACGAATGTGCCTTCTCCTTTTCCATTTTGAATCCACATTTCAAGATTAGTTGCCAGTCTATCATAGGCGTCTGGATTTTTGTTTCGAATGTCAGAGGGAGGCATGCGCTTTGTCGGATCGGGGTTTCTAAGGGCTTCTAACATTTTTTCGGCGGACTCGAAATAACCAGGTCTGAATGCGGTGATTCCTTGAAGAGTGCCCTCTTCGCCCTTGAATGAATCGATAAACGAAAAGCCACCAGAGCTAGCGGGAGCGCGGTGGCAGTTCATGCATGCAGAGTTCAGCGTCGATCTTAAGTCTTGAAAACTAAGCGTGCGAGCTCCAAGACCAGGTTTAAAGAAAACTTCAAGGGAAGCCTCTTTTGCGACATCAGGACACAGGTTTTTCCGTTCGCCTTGAACTTCGAAAACCGGTGGTGGGGTCCGCTCGGCTTGATTGCACCCAAAGCTTGTGCTGAGAATACACACTGCCGCGAACCCCAAGAGTGAATGACTCTTTATCGATGCAAACTTCATTCGGACCCCTACCAAATAAAATTAATCTAGAGTTACGAATTCGTGGTCTTGAACGATGGGGTCTAAGAAAGAGCGATCTAAGAGATTAGTGAGCAACGCTTGTTCGGCATCATTAACTGCGCCATTGACTTCGTAAACATAAAGACGGCGAGCCATAGGGTAACTAAAATCTCGAACGGTGGCAGTTGTTGGGAGCACAGCAGGCGAAGCATCATCTTTAGCAATAGGAACGTAACGGTTTTTACCTTCGCTCAACGCGCCCATTCCGGCATAACCAATCGCATTTTCGTCGTGCGAAGTTTTCTCAGCGATGTCATTAGTTTCAGCGACCATCTTTACGCACTCACCAAAAGTTTTGATTCCGGTGAAGTGTTTGAAAGCATCGGTTGTCCCAGACTGATCGTTACGTCGATAAACGGCGATAGCGCCGGCACGGCCCGAATTTGCAACTTGTTCCCAACGTGTGGTTTTGCAGTTGAAAATATCGGTGATGGTTGCAATCGAGAGACGAGCAAGAGAGTTTTGGCTATTTACAAAGATCGCAAGTCCATCAAGGGCAATCACATGACCTGTTACCGTCTGACCTTTAGCTTGAATTTGTGCGAGAGCTTCGGGTTTTATCTCTCGAGACATTGGGGCTAACGCTTGTTCTGAGTTTACGATCGCTTTTTCGCCGACTCCGCTTCCACCGCCAACATAGACGATACGATCACTTAATCCAGAAGCGATAATCGCATCTGTCATGACGCCAGCGAGAGTGTCAGAACCCGAAAAATTGAATTTGTCTGCAAATGCAAATTGCGAAACCATTAATAAACCGACTACGACCGATTTTTTCATAGAACCTCCTAAGGTGTTTTGAAGTCTTGTAGGGGAGGTTTATCGCGGGGTCAAATTTGGCTACGGTCAGTAATTTGTCAGGATTTGGTTGATGGCGATGACGCTTTGAACCGCACATTCTTGCAGTGCAAGTGAATGTGCGGTGATGAAAATTAAAGATGTCTTTGAGCTTCTTCTTTTGAGATATTGTAGTAAAAATCTGGCATCAATCGTTTGCAATCGCCAGTGGCCCAAGCCTGCCATGCATAGTGCGGTACAGAGATGTAATGCACGCTCTTACATTGCCACCAAAAGGTAGACCCGTAAGTAACCGCAATCAAACCATCGCATTTGTTGGTCTTAAACCATGTGAACCAGTTCAAATCATGTCTTTCTCGAGCCCTATCATTAAAGCGGCTAATGATTTTTGTGCCTGGTCCTAACGTGTTTCGGATGTAGTTCATGCCTTGATCTACACAGTAATTTCCGGTCTCCGTGTACATTTGCTCCCAAGCCTGTGACCATGAGCTTGTTGCTAAAATCGTTACCAAAATAAATAACCCTTTTTTCATTTTTGCCTCCAATGATGTTGTTCCTGGTAAATTTCAATCATAAATTTGAAGGGTAGGGTGTTTGAGTTATGTTAGGATTTTATTTTTGATCCTGACAATTCAAAAAATCAAAATATCTCGTAACATAATTGTGACGAAATGCATTTGGGTTGGAAGCTTCGGTTTTAGATTTACTTGTCTTTAGGTTTTTCGGTGGCTTCACTCGTTCGGTGATCTACCCAAGCGCCAGCTCCTAAGCTTCCGATACTGCGCTCGACAACTCGAACATTGAGTGAGTTCACAACAAAAGCATATTTGGGGTTTGCAAGGCAAAACGCCATCATGTGTGATGCAAATTGTTTTTTGAGATAGTAATCGACGAGGGTTCCTGCGATCACTTTTTGTCCAATGTTAGCCTCGTAATTCCCTTTTGACGTAGCCATTGAAAGCGTGTGAGCTCTTTCAAGGTCCTCTTTGCTGATCTTAACTCCGGCTTTCAAAGCAAGATCAATGAGGAGTTTGTTGTACACTTCGTTGACTTTCTCATCACCGATATTGACTGCAAATTTTATCGCCATAGGGGCCACGAAACCCGAAGTGCGATCCATGATGTATTCGTCGATCTGTTTCATTTGCAAATCCATAAGAACAATATAGCCGAGGCGTCCTCCGGAGTTTGTGGCGTCTAGAGAGTTACTCCATTTGTGATGATAGGTCATAAGTCCACCCTGCATCACTTCATCCACAAGGATCGGCAGGCCTAAAAATGCGAGAGGGCTTGTTGCGCCTGCGGCGAGTGAAGAGCATTTAACAACATTTCCTTTTTGTACAAAAGGCGTTGGCGGGGGAGTCTCGCCACCACCGGCTTCAGCGAGTCCCGCTTCGCGTGGGGGAGGCGCAGCTTCTGGGACATTAGCAGCCGATGGTGCAGTCTCTCCTTTGAGTTCTGGTTCAAAGACGACTTTCGATTTTGCGTCAAAGTGAAATTTCCCCGCTTCTACCGGTTCTATGATTTTGCCGTCGGGACCTTTAATTTTTGATCCAGGCGCCATAGATTTAAAATCGATGGGGGTTTCGGTAACGTACATGACTCCGTCTTTGTCGACAAAATAGTTAACGTCTTTGCCGGCCTTGGGTTG
>JBGATJ010000028.1:0-51472 GCA_044229295.1 Pseudobdellovibrionaceae bacterium | reverse complement strand
ACCGCAGTTCAACGCACGAACCGCAGTTCAACGCACGAACCGCAGTTCAACGCACGAACCGCAGTTCAACGCACGAACCGCAGTTCAACGCACGAACCGCAGTTCAACGCACGAACCGCAGTTCACGGATCCTGCGGCTTCAACCCTGTCATATCAAAAATCGCCGACCATATCCTGACATTGGCTCTCCAACTGACCAGCCCTTGAAAAGGTAAAGAACTCACAAAATGCCCGCCGTTACGAACCGTCGTCAGTAATACGGGATTGGGTCCAGTCTGAGAAGCCATTAACTGATTAGCAAACTTGTAAGACTCTTCGGGTGGCACCCTACTATCATTTTCTCCAGCGATCACAACCACAGTGGGATAAGACTGAGGTTTCACATTATCTAACGGAGAATAAGTTTTCATCTTCAGACTCGCGCTTGGGTCGTCTGCATTACCATATTCAGATTTATTTCGGCCACCGTCTTTTGTTTTTAGCCGAAGATCGAAGACCCCTGCACCTGGAATCACCAAGCTAAACAAATCGGGTCTCTGCACAAGCACAGCTCCCATCAGAAATCCACCGTGAGACCATCCCATAGCCGCCAAATGTTTGGGAGAGGTGTAGCCTTTTCTAATGAGAAGCTCGACAGCAGCGATAAAGTCATTCACCGTATTTTGCTTATTAAGTCCGTGCCCAGCTTTTTCCCACTCAGGTCCAAAATACCCCTCGCCTCGCATTGCTGGAGTGACATAAACTCCACCGCTTCTCAAAAATAGGGCGGCAGGTTCACTGTACGCGGGAACGAAATATCCATTGTCGCCGAAACCACCGTAACCTTGAATCAGAGTAGGATTACTCCCATCAAGGATCAGACCCTTTTTGTGCACGACTCGTACGGGAACGTCTGTTCCATCGGCACTCTTTGCAATCTGAAAATCAGTGACGAACTCAACTCCATGACTGAGCATCATTGCATCCGTTGGATTTTCGCCAATATATTTTTTTTCTTTTAAATCATATGTGAATGATTTTTTAGGTACCAAGGGAGACGTCAGGGAAACTGTCACGACTCCGTTAACCGTTGGCACAAAATCAAGAATGGAGCTCGAAGCTGGAATCGGTATGACAGACCCTCCTCCGCCAGAAATCACTCGAATTTCGCCCTGGCTCCCCCAGGAATACTGGGCATATAGCGTATCACCCAACGAGACAACTCTCTTCAATATCTTGTCTGATTCTGGAATGAGTACTTTCTCGGCGCCAGCTATGAAACCAGTCCCCTCGGCATTTCGAGATAGCTTTAAAGTCGCAAGCTCGCCAAAACCCTTCTTGCCTTTTTTGATAACCCAAAGATCTTCTCCCTTGATATCTAGAATGTCTTTTGGCTCAAAGGGAAGAGACGTCCACGCTGAATCTTCAATACGTTGAAACTCTCGAAAGCCTTCAGGGCCCTCCATCAAAGCAAATTTCTTATTAGATGAATTTTTAAAAAATATACCTTCGGAGCTAATATCTTTTTCTGAAGGCTCTCCTAAGTGATGGAGAAAACCTTGAACCATTCTGCCCGTTCGCTTGACATAAAAAAATGCGTCTTGACCAAGCCATGTCACCGCTGCCGCATCTCCTTCGCCAACATCGACAACTTCCAGTCTTTTCCCCGTGCGCAGATCAATCACATGAATCTGAGCGACATCGATTGAACCTTTGGATTCTACCGGGACCAAGGCATAATGCGAGAGGGGATCCGTATAGAACGAACGGATCATTACATCTCCCTTTTTCGAAAAATCAAAAGAGCTTAAGAGAACTGTTTTGTTTCCGCTTGCATCTGTTTTTATAAGCTCCGTTGGTCTAAGGTCACCAGGTTGACTGAGGCCATGAAATATCAAATCCAGCTGGGTTTGAGCCCCATCAACACTCTTCGTTTGCAATACGGTATCACCAGCTTTTACTTTTCGAAAATAATTCTCAAACCACATTCGTGAGGGAAGCTGTTTGAAAAATTCCTGAGACTCTTGATTTTTATCGTCGATCCAATGCTTACGCTCCTCAGATGCGAGGCTCAGCTGAGCTGGGGTAAAACTGTAATTTGTAAAAACACGCTCACATCTAAGAGACGAAGCCTTCGCTAAAGTAAAAAATAAGACAAAGAGAGTTTGAATCAAACGCTCACCATTCTTAACGAAAGTGCAAACTCACAGCCAATCTGACACACCGTTTGCTTAGTTTTAGATCCACGAAGGCGTCAGGAATCAAGACGATGCCAGTTTTTGTCACTCCCAAAGAGAAAACCCTTGAGCCCACACCGGGCCTCGGAATAAACTCCACCCCATGAACCAACCCGACCCTAGCTGGATTTCGCTGTTACTTCACTGGATGATCTCAGGCTTTGCCGTCCTTCTTACCTCCCGCCTGGTCCGGGGATTTGAGGTGAATGGATTTTTCTCTGCGTGCCTTGCAGCACTAGTCATCGCTGCTGCAAACACAGTTTTGTGGCCAATTCTTTTTTATCTCACGCTTCCGATTACGGTGATCACGCTAGGTCTTTTTGCACTCGTTGTGAATGGTGCTGTTCTTAAAATCAGCGCGGCTCTTTTGCCGGGCTTTAGGATCAACGGCTGGCTGCCCGCAATTTTCGGGTCCATCGTTCTTGCATTTTTCAATTCTGTTTTTCACTACTTCTTGCTTTGATTTTGATTAGAACCTGCAGGGCTGGTGAATAGATTCTTAAAAAAGTGCTTAATCTTCTGAGTCACTGTCGGAGCGTTTTTCGCAGCCAGAGGTTTGTGAGAACCCTCGCGAGCTTTTCCATGCTGAGGTCTCGGACCATTTTGATGGCCACCGCGCTTGTGCTGCTGATTCTGAGAATCACGACGACTTTGACCCTGCCGTCCTTGTGGACTCGCATTTCGCTGATTGTTCAAAGGCCGACGTTGTTGCTGCCCCTGTCCTCCAGAAGCCTGCTGCTGTTGTTGTTGACCTTCGCCTGTTTTGCCTTGGTGACGCCCACGCGTTCGATCTCTATGAGCCGGTGGACGATCCGAAGAAGGAGCTCCTGCGCTCGCATCTCGGGGAGGTCTACGAGGTCCTTGATTGCGAGGACGATCTGAAGATTGTGGACGTCTTCCACCGCCACCACCTTGACGACGACCGCTATCAGGCCTTGGACGACGTCCTTCAGATTCTTCGTAAGTCATTGGAGCAAACTCCTTCACCAGTTGATGATCCTCAAGCCAAGCTGTTTCAACTTTGTGCTTCAGATAACCTTCGATGCGGCCCAAGGACTCAACATCACGATCACTGACAAGACTAAATGCTCTGCCGGTCTCGCCAGCGCGGCCAGTACGACCGATACGATGCACATAGCTTTCAGCATCTTGGGGAAGTTCATAATTAATAACGAGATCGACGCCTTTGATATCAAGACCACGGGCCGCCAAGTCCGTTGCGACAAGAATGTTTTGATCGTTTTCAGCTTTGAATTGCGCAATCACACGGTTGCGCTGAGCTTGAGTGAGCAGGCTTGAAATTCCCATGGCTGCGATATCGTTAGCAGTCAGAAAACGTGCCACACGATCGACGTTGTGTTTGAAGTTGCTAAAAATGATGGCCTGCTTAGGTTTGTAGGCGCGCAAAAGGGAAAGCAGCTGCGCCGGCTTTTCGTCATGACCAACGTGATAGATTTTATCTTCCACGTTTTCAGCTTTGGCTTGGTCGCGACTCACGTCACACTCGATAGGTTCTGCACCAAACTGATAAGCCACGTTGAGAACATCAAAATTCAAAGTCGCGCTGAACACCAAAAACTGACGCTCGCGAGGAATTCGTTGCAAGATGTACTTCATGTCATCTTTGAAACCCATATCGAACATGCGGTCGGCTTCGTCAAAAACTACGGCTCGCACCAGTTTCAAATCAACAATATGTTCCTTGTACAAATCGATCAATCGTCCGGGGGTTGCGACGATAAAATCCACGCCCTTAGCTAAAAGCTCTTTTTGTTTATCGTAAGACGATCCACCGTAAACCGTGCAAGAGGTCAGGCCCGAAGATTTACCAAGCTGCTCGACACCTTCAGAAACTTGTTCGACAAGCTCTCGAGTGGGAACCAAAACCAAAACGCACTGTCGAGGACGCCAGTTTGGAAAAATGCGTTTTTCGTAGGTCTTGCTTTGCTCTTCAGGCAAATCTGTAGGCATCGGGTTTTTAGATTTTAAGATACGATCCATGAGAGGGATCAAAAACGCCGCTGTTTTACCAGTTCCTGTTTGGGCGAGGCCCGCCACATCTTTGCAATCAAGAACCTGGGGAATCACTTTATCTTGGATCGGAGTACAGTCGGTGAATTTTAAGGCTGAAATGGCGTCTTTAAGACTGCCTTCGATATCGAGTTCTGAGAATTTCAAGGACCTCTCACTTTCAACGCATCATGGATGCCTCAGATGTAGCAACACTTCGACCCAAATTACTGAGCCTGTGCGCAAAAGTCAAAGAAGCAAACGGAGAGAACCTTCATCTGTGGCCTAAGACCTGAAAAACTCCCTCAACGCCTTCGTAAAAAGTTCTGGCTGATCGAAGTGCACCCAATGCCCAGCGTCATGCACCTCAAGTCCCTGGAGAAGGGGGTTAGCTTCAAGCATTTTTACGTAGGTGTTTATCGGCAGTTCATCGGAATGCTCGCCCCGAATGATCAGTGTTGGACAGCTCAACTCACGAACCTCATCCCAACGATCCTTTTCGAGACCTTCCTGGAGGCTTATAAGAATGGCCGCCTTTGAAAAGCGCCAATCCGCCCTGCCAGTGCCATCTTCTTCGATGATATTTGCATAGAGATACTGACCTAAAGACGCCGGATTTCTCCAGTGCTTTGAGTTCCTGACAAAATCATTAAGGAAGTAAGTCTTTGCCTCAGCCCGAGAGGCAAAAGGAGTAGGAATAGAGTCCAGAAGCTGTCTGATCTTCAAAGCCGCCTGAGGATTTGGAGCAGGACCAATGTCTTCGATCACTAGCCTTAAGACTTGCTGTGGATAGCGACTCGCAAAGTTAAGAGCGTTTCGACCTCCCATAGAGTGTCCGACCAAATAGACCGAAGGCCAGTTTAACTCATCTAAAATCAAACGCAGGTCATCAGCATAATCTTCGGGTCTGTACCCCTCGGCGGGCTTGAAAGAACGGCCGTGCCCCCGCTGATCATAGCAGAGCACTTGAAATTCATTTTGGAGAGAAGTTGCGATCCGCTTCCAGTTCGCTGCAAACCCCATAAGTCCATGTAAAAACACTAATTTTGGTGAAGAGTCGGACCCGACAACCGAGTATTCGAAGTTTTTGAGATAAGACATAGGAAATGAATTTAAATGTTGTGTTCCAGAGAAACAATCATTATCCACAAGACTTATGCCGCAAGTGAAGCTTCATCGTGACGACATCGACCCTGACGCATTCAACGTTGTTGAAAACCTCCAAAGAGAAGGTTTCAAGACATTTTTTGTTGGTGGATGCGTGCGTGATTTGCTTTTAGGCCTCCACCCGAAGGATTTTGACATCGCCACGGAGGCCCTTCCCCAACAGGTCAAACGAAAAATTCGCGGGAGCTATATTATCGGAAAGCGCTTTCGACTCGTGCTTGTCAAACGAGGTCTTAAACAATACGAGGTTTCAACCTTTCGCCGGCAGGAGCGCCCCGACGAATTTGCAGAGGGCGAAAAGCCTTTTGGGGACAATATTTTTGGCACGCCCGAAGAAGATGCATTAAGGCGGGACTTCACTGTCAATGCGCTATTTTACGACCCGCTCAATGATCAGCTCATTGATTATTCAAAAGGTCTGATCGATTTAGAAAATGGCTGGATCAGGATGATTGGAAATCCTGTCGACCGTGTTAAAGAAGATCCTATCCGTATTCTGAGGGGCATGCGCCTTGCCAACAAACTTCGATTTACGATTGAATCAGAATTTCGGTTGGCAATGCAGACTGAAGCTCCTGAACTTCGTAATACAGCTCTTCCCCGCCGGCGCGAGGAGTATCTCAAAATTCTGCGTTTAGCTGAGCCCGGAGCTGTATTTCACGAAATGCATGACCTTGGAATTTTAAAAGAGGTCCTCCCTTCGTTGGAGAGAGTCTTTGAGTCTCGTGAGAAGAGCGTGATTTTTGAATCTCATCTGAATCACTTGCTCCATGATGGAAAGCATGCCGAGCCAACATGGCTTTTGGGATGTTTCCTCCTTGCTTACTTGCGCGCCACTCACCACGAAGATCCACTCGCCCAACCTGGCGAAGTCGACATTTTAGACGATCCTGAGTTTGGTAAATTTATGCGAGATGAGCTGGGGATGTTTAAGCTGGAGCAGTCCAGCTTTGCGACGGCTCTGGAAATGGAAAAAACCTTGGTCAACGTGGATTCATTTCAAAAACGTGGATACCGTCGTCAATCCGCTTTTATCCATAATGAATGTTTTGAAATGGCTCTGCATTTTGCCATCAACGATCATATTCTGACGCCGAAGAAGACTCTTTATTGGAGAACGATTCGCGATCAGGTCGATAAGCCTGTCTAAGCTTCGTCTTTTGCTTTTTGTCTTTGAGACTGATTTGTCGTCTCTGAACCTTGACGAATTTGTTCGTTGGTTCGCTCCGACTTAATTTGCGCCTGTTGGGACATGTCGGTCACGTCGATGGAATCATCGTTGAGACCTTTTTTAAAACCGCGGATAGCTTCGCCCATGGACTTTCCAAGACCGGGAAGTCGCGAGGGACCAAAGAATACCAAAAGAACAACCATGATCAAAATAAAATGCCAAAAACTCATCGCGCCCATAAATACCTCTCCTGGAAACTTTACCTTAATTTCTTATCGGAAGCAATCGCACGAAATTGAAGCAATGTCTCATTTTAAGACTGCAAAGACTAATTCCGTTTACTTCCACTCCATAATTTGTCGAGCGAGCGAAGCCCCATCAATGCGATGCTTTCGATACAGATCAATCGCGTTGTAAGCGCTTTGTCCAAACTCGCCTTTCACGCCAAGAGACTTTAAGTCAAATTCCACACCGTCGAGTTTGAGTGCATGGCAGAGAAGGGACCCAAAACCACCAGTAAGTTGATGATCTTCGAGAGTAAAAAGCGGGGCTTTAGTCTTAAGGGCTTCTTTGATAGGTGCCAAATCAGGATGATTCACACAGGGCACATTAATGACCTTTATCCCCCAGCCTTCTTTTTTCAAAATCTGCGCGCTGGCAATGGCCTCACCTACGAGCGAACCGGTCGTTGCCACGATGGCATTTTTCCCACTTGTTTTCAATTCATCAAACACAACTTGAGACCGATGCAAATCGTAGCTCGCTCCCGAAACAAAGTTTTTAGGAAAGTTCTCCCGTCCGAGAAAAAAGACAGCAGAGTGAGGAACTTTTCCTTTTTTGCGTTGGTCGACAAAGTTCTGAATCACCTGACTCACCAAAGCCTCAGCCTCTTCGCTGCATGAGAGGCAGTACAAATCCACATGGGGTATTGAAGCTAACATAGAAATATACGTTAACGACTGATGAGAAGCTCCATCAGCTGCGTCTTGAAAGCCGGTATGAGAATAAACCGCGATCACCGGTGCTTGGGAGAGGGAGCCCATCAAAAGCGGAAGCGCCCCCTTAGTCACCCCGAACTGCGCAAAGGTGTCGACAAAAGGAATGTAACCCGCCTTCGAAAATCCTGCCGCTGTTGAAACCATATTGGCTTCTGCAACGCCTACGTCAAACGAGAACTGCGGAAACTCTTTGTGGAACTGGCTCACACCGGTTGAACCTGGCAAATCCGAAGTGACAGAGACCACTGGCAAACCCGCTTGCCGTGCTTTGATCATGGCTTTAGCGATGCCGACTTGAATTTTCTCCTCTGGGACTGCTGGTTTTTCTGCGGTGGATTTTTTCTTCGCTTCAAGAGCTGTGAGCTCCTCACACCAAGATTTAAACTCTGGTGGAGTGGGTTGGTCATCAAAAATTTCAGCCAAAAACTGAGGCAGCTCGCTCGAAGATTTTAGCGAAAATCCATGCCCACCTGATGCCGAATCCACAGCCTTTTTGTTTCCCTTCCCTTTCACCGTCTTCGCATGAATCGCGATGGGGATATGAGGCTCGCGAAGCGCATCCTCAACGGCGCGCTCAAACATGATTAAGCAGGCCTGTAAATCGTGACCATCCTCGAGATGAAGCACGCGCCAACCCAAAGATTCCAGAGCGGCAAAAGTGGGGTTCATCGAAAACGCGTCTTTGTCGATACGACCTGTAAGCTTTGTATTGTTATCGCTAATAACAAGGACAAATGGCGCAAGCTTCCCGTTTTTAGCAAGTCCTGGAATTGCGGCGAGACTTTCGCGAGCTTCTCCCTCCATGCAAGCACCGTCAGAAATCGCCGTGACAGTGACACGCTGAAGACCCGACAATCGATCCGCCATTGCCAATCCCTGAGACTGCGGGAAAGCGGAACCTAGAGGTCCGTTGCTGAGGTAAACTCCCTGAGGAAACAAGTGAGATTCACCATGACCCGTGAGGGGACTTTCGATAGAGCGAAACTTTTTGAGAGCGTTGAAATCAAGTCCCGCCATTTTGTAGTTGGCTTTAAGAGCATAGAGGCCGTTTTCGCAATGACCGGCATCGTTGACGAAGTTAAAAAGCTCGAACCACTTTTTCTTAGCTTGGCTTGCCTTAAAAAACATGTAGGCATGAGCTGCTGACATGAGTTCGGCAAAAGCAGCTGGACCACCATAGTGGCAGGCAGCTCCTCCAATGACAGCGTTCATATCCATAAGTGCAATTAACGCGCGAGTGACTTTGGGGTCTGCGGCTTCGATCTTTTCACCTTTGGATGTTTTCAACGGCACAGAAAACTGGGGAGGGTGTGACGGCTGCTCGGCCAAAAGAGGCGCGGGCGAGGGGGGCGACACTGACATGGGTATTCTCCTGATTTTGGGTTTCGAGTATTCAGCGAATTAGCCTTCGCGTCAACCGTTGAAGCACCTGGTAGAGCTGGTTTTATTTTAAATTTAACCTTAAGATGCCCCCGCATGAACGCTTATGAATCTCTCCCAAAAGTGGATTTACATAGACATCTGGAAGGCTCCCTGAGGCTCTCGACTCTTGTTGAGGTTGCAAAAACGTTAGGGCAAAACACTCAAGGACAGCAATTCCAGGTGCTCAATCCCCTACGGAACCTAGGAGAGGTGCTGGACCGGTTCTCAGCTCTGCAGAGGACGTTGGCAACTCCCGAAATCATCACGCGAATGACCTTTGAGGTGTGCGAAGATGCTTTTCACGACGGAGTAAAAATCCTTGAGCTAAGATACGCACCGACCTTCATTGCCGAAGGTCACACCCACCTCGACTTTGAGAAAATTCACATGGCGATCCTGCGCGGAGTGAAAATGGCTGAAAAATTTCCAATGGCTGTAGGCTTGATTGGAATTTTGCAAAGGCCACAGCCCTTGGCTGCCTCCGCACGTGTTGTAGACTTCATGGTTGAACATGCGTCGAGCTTTGTAGGAATTGATATCGCCGATCAAGAGGACCAATTCAAGGCGAGCAAGTTTGTGAATCTCATCGATAAGGCGCGCAAAGCAGGCCTTCATGTGACGATTCATGCCGGCGAAGTTGCCGATGGAACCAGTCATTTCAATGTGCGTGAAGCCATCGATATGCTGGGCGCTGAGCGCATCGGTCACGGCCTCCAAATTGCTCTCCACGAGGAAACTTTAGATTACGTGAAGACAAGGCAAATCCCTCTTGAGCTTTGTCTAACAAGCAACTGGATCACGCAAGCCGTTCCGACGTTGGCAGATCATCCGTTGAAAAAGTTTTTTGATGCGGGTGTAAAAGTGACTCTCAACACCGACGATCCCGGCGTCTTTGGGGTGAATTTTTCTAATGAATGTCGGATTGCTTGTGACGTTTTAGGGTTTTCAACCAGCGAACTCAATACGATGATGAGAACGGCCGCTCACGCAAGTTTCATTGACGAATCGTTGAAGAAAAAATATTTTTCTAATTACTAGGAGGACATCATGTCTGGCGAACTCTATCCTGAAATTACCCCCTTCGACAGCGGTTATCTTAAAGTCTCAGATATGCACACCATCTACTGGGAACAGTGCGGAAATCCCGAAGGTCGCCCCGTGGTTTTTCTCCATGGGGGACCTGGCGGTGGCCTTAATAATGACTACCGAAGATTTTTCGATCCCCAGCACTATCGCATTTTGCTTTTCGACCAGCGTGGCTGTGGAAAAAGCACTCCTCACGCCGAACTCCGAGAGAACACCACTTGGGATCTCGTTAGTGATATGGAGAAGCTTCGCGAAAAGTTTGGCTTTAAAAATTGGATTGTTTTTGGCGGCAGCTGGGGTTCAACTCTGGCGCTGTCTTACGCCGTCACCCATCCTGAAGTTACCGCAGGACTGATTTTGCGCGGAATTTTCATGTGCCGCTCTTCTGAACTCAAATGGTTTTACCAAAGTGGGGCCCACGAGATTTTTCCAGATGTTTGGGATAAATATCGCGATCACATCCCGGTTGCTGAGCGGGGAGATTTTATTTCTGCATATTACAAACGTCTCACTTCCACGGATGCGCAGACTCGACTGCAAGCTGCTCTCATCTGGAGTTACTGGGAGGCCGCAACCTCGCGCTTGATCCCTCAAAGCGATGCGATTGCCCATTATGAGGACCCTGAGGTTGCGCTCGCGTTTGCGCGGATTGAATGTCACTACTTCATGAATAAGGCGTTCTTTAAAATCGATGATTTTTTACTTTCAAATGCACCCCATTTGGCGAAAATTCCAGGCGTGATTGTTCAGGGTCGATATGATGTTGTTTGTCCTGTGCGAAGTGCTTGGGACTTGCATAAAGCGTGGCCAACGAGTCGCCTGGAAATTATCAAAGATGCAGGGCACTCCATTTTCGAACCTGGAATACGAAGTGCACTCATTGCAGCTTCTGATGAGTTTCGAAAATACTAGCTGCTATTTTGGACCGGGAATGGGCACCGAAGTCATGTCGCACCCCTCAACAGCGCCAGGACCACCTTGCTATGCTCCAATATTTGAAATAGGTTCGGATTCGCTTTTCTACGGACTCCGGGGGGAACGTTTCGATGCGTAAAATCAATAAAGCCTTAGTGATCGCTATGGTGTTTGCTATTTCAACGACATCATTCGCGATCAAGTCCCAACCCTCATCTCCTCTCTCACCATTGAAAGATCGCGCAAAATCCGATCACGACCTTTTCAAAAAAATGAATAAGGGTTGGCCTCGGTTCTATCAGACTCTCGAACCCTACCTCGATTCCCAAAAAGACTATTTGTGGATCAAACTCAAAGTGCCAAAATACCCAATCGATGTCAGGTCCGGAGAGCAGTT
This sequence comes from Pseudobdellovibrionaceae bacterium, assembly GCA_044229295.1. Lineage (GTDB taxonomy): Bacteria > Bdellovibrionota > Bdellovibrionia > Bdellovibrionales > Bdellovibrionaceae > JBGATJ01. Next base: position 40,090 of record JBGATJ010000028.1, on the reverse strand, counting down.
TCGTCAATCCACCGCCGCCAAAGCTCCTCTTTGGCGAGGCGAGCTCGGCCATACGATGATCATGTGGCAATGTCATCAGCCAGACGGGAGTGTTCGCAAAGGAATTACGGGGATGACTGGGGAAAGCGAAAATCAAAACCGGCAGATGGCTCTTGGAGGATGGGGTCTTACGGCTCTTCTTACAATGTTTAATGATGGCCGTCTTGAAACCTATGATGACAAAGTCGATGATGGGATCGACGGGCTTGAACCTTTCATGAGTTATAATCTCGTCATGGAAGTCGACAGAAAAGCTTGTAACGATGCCGTTGGCTTTATCTGGAAATTCATTTCACATCCGAACAATCCTAAAACTCTTTTTGGTCTTTATGGAAAGCCCAAAGATTTTGCGGGCGGTGGTTGCGGAAGCTTTGCTTGGACGGCTTTTGAAGAGTCTGGCGCGCTCCCAAAAACTCTCTTCACGGACGTTTGGCGAAAGGTGTACATTCCGCTCGCTCTTTTAGGACGTGGACCTGAATTGCCGTCGATCAGAACCACTGCCTCAATCAATTTTCGCTCAGGCGCTCGCGAGCTTCAGGAAAGTCTGTATGTTTCTCCAAGTTTTCTAAAATATGGACCTTGGGACGACACCCAAAGACCAGCAGAGGTTTTGGATTTTATTGATCCTGAGCTTATGATTTTCGAAGTGAATGCGTTTATGCATGAGCACCTCAAAACTCTACCGGAAAATTCCCCTGAGGTTCAGCTTTTTAAAAGCCGGTATCCTGACTATCGTATAGTAAGCCACTGGGTGCCTGATGTTGGCTATGATCCTCCCTTCCACACCCCACAATATTTCTTGTCTACACCTATCGACGAAAACTTCGATGAGCACACTGAGGCCATCGCAAAATCTGTTCGAGAGTGGTGGCAAGAGAAAACGGCTCGGGGAATGCATGCACAGCTAGTTCCATTTGGAAAAATGTCGAGTGCTCTCATTTTGACAAACCTCTAGCGCCGCTTACTATTGCCCACATCTTTTTTTGTAGTCCGGATGAGTTCGACCAAGGTTGGACTTTGCACGAAGACCAAAGGCCAATCTGACAGCCCACGCTTCATTGTTCATTAAGATTGTGTTTCAATTTTATTTATACATCTGAAGCTGAGGTTGTTTTGTTGGTCACAATTCTATGGAATATGTTGATTTTGCATGTTTGGGCATCTGCACCTGTTCCTTCACCTATCCTGGTTTCGGGACAACCCATCGAGTATCATTGGAGCGATGGTCGAAAAGCTCGACTTAATTTTTACGCTTACGGACCCATGCATCTTGAGGTGTCCGCTGATTTAACGGACAACACCTGCTCCGAAATTACAACTTCACATTGCACGATCGGCGCTGGTCTTAAAGCCTATCGAGTCAGCCTTGTGTGGATCGAAAATCCTATCGATCCTTCGCGAGTTGGATCGGTCGTGATGCAAAACAAAGACACACCCGTTGAACAAGTCTTTATCGCGACGATGATGAAGAAAATTTTTTGGGGACTGCCCTACTACCAAGATATACCGAATGACATACTTAGATGCTCGGATTGGAGTTGGCTTGATGGACAAAATCAAGAGGCTCCAGCCACTCTCGAAACTCCCCAGTGGTGGGGAGAGACGATGTACCCTAACCCAGAGACCGGAGTTGAAGAAAACATCGTTTTTGGATCCCTTTCAAACGTCCGTTGGGCGAGATCAATACCATCAACACTTCAAGTGACAGCGATCGACGGAAAATACAGCAGCATTTACGGAATGCTTGATGACTTCATTTACCAAAGCGTGACGAGCTTACTCATAAAAAGAAATAGTGACTTCTGTCAGGCCGCATTCAAACCCGATATGGTTTCCTATATCAATGCCCTCGGCCAGATGGGGAGTTTAGCGAACCAATCTCTTGACTACAAATTTAATCAGGACTCACTTTTTGGAACCTTCATAGAACCCAACTTTCACTCGGGAAAGTTTTTATTCTCAGCTAGTGGAGTGCCCTATGAGGTTTATTAGGGTTCTTGTATCTGCAACTCTTATCTCTGCTTGCAGTAACCCCACTCATGAATATCGCCAACTTGACGAGGCCACCCCCGAGGTGAGTGAGAAATTTTTCCCCATGCTGTCTCCTCCATCGATCTTAAGAAAGTTGAGTTATCATATCAAAGGCCAGCCGCCCACGGATGACGACTACGCGGCGTTGGAATCGACATCACCTGAGCTACAGTCCAGTTTTTTTAAGGCAAAAGCTCACGAATATTTAAGTTCAAAAGCTCATGTTGAGAAAATGAACTTTAGACTCAACGAGCTCTTCAGCCTACGCCCTCAGAGTCTTTTTCAAGGTGTCTGGGAGAAATCTTCAGAAGATCAATCTCGCCGAGACAATATTTTAAACTTCAACGCCCTCAACGAACATTTTAGGAATTTAGCGAAATTCAACCTTAGCTGGGATCAGCTTGCTGTTGGTAAGTCTTACTCTGTTTTTAACTCGGTAAACTCGTTTTTCTCTACAGGAGTTACTGATGCTCAGTTCTACGCCGAAATTTCAAATGTGAGTCTTCCCGGAGCTGTGCTGCCTGGTCCTCAAGATCCAATACCATCACCTGTCCCACTGGTCTTTAAACCTGACGATCCAAGAATCGCAGGGGCTATTACTACAACACGGTTCTTCGCCCGCTATACCACTACCGCTTTGAATAGAAATCGCAGGCGAGCCGCCGCTATTTTTCGAGTTTTTTTATGCGATGAAATGAAAGCGGCTATTCCGCAATCCGACACTAAGGCGCAAGATCTCTTAAATCTGGCGTACCCAGAATCCGCAATTGCTGAAAAACTTCAACAAGCGCTAAAAAACCAGCACGGGTCAAATCCCGCGTGCATGGCTTGTCACTATAAGCTCGATCCTTTGGGAAATACGTTTCAAACATCTCCTGTCTACGCCGGAGCTATTCCCTCAGCAGGTGAACTGACTTTCAAAAATCAAAAAGGCGATATAGATCATCACAATGGAGCAGGAATTGGCGACCTTATGGAAGCCATGATTCAAACTCCAGAGTACGCCTCTTGTCAGGTGAAACATTTTTGGAATTGGTTTATTGGAGAAGACATGCCGCTTTCACCGGAGCGAGAAGCCGAACTCACAAAAGTTTTCAATCGGCTAGGGCGCAAAACTAACGACTTTATTGAGTTCCTCGTATTACTGCCAGAATTCAAAGCCAAATCTCTTACGGAAGTTGGAAATCTCTCTAGCCAAGTTCAAACCATGTTCAAACGATGCGCGAGTTGCCATTCCCAATCAGCCCCACAACTCCCGGATTTTTCTCAATGGCCGATAGGTGGATCCACAGAACAAGCGACTCTTTGGTTGTCACGAATTCGAGTCAGTTTGGGTTTTACTCCAGTTGCCGCTACGATGCCACCACCTATTTCCGCGTGGGTTCTCTCCGACGACGACAAAAGTATTTTCGAAAGCTGGTTGAGTGTCGGCGCGCCAGATGTCAATGGCAACAAACAGATAAAGGAAGGTCCATGAATTGGAGAGCAATTTTCGTAGTCCTTCTGTTCCCCATTTTTTGTTTGGGCTCTTTTTCTGAGAAGCACACTCGTTACATGAGTTCTGGAGATATCATATCCAACCTCAACGGTCTTTTCCCCGAAGTTGCAAAATCAAAAAACTTCGAAAATAGCTGCTTCTCATTTAGCGGTGAGGCACTAGAGTGGGGCACGTCGCAACCCTCTACTGGAGAAGCTTCTTACAAAAGGCCAGCGGGAGCTTTCTTAGGATCTCTGGGAGAGTGCCTTAGCATTGCTTTTGACTTTTACTCAGCCCCGCAAACTCCCGCCCCTTCGCTGATGGCCTATATGAAACGAGTGTGGCCCGAGTCTCTGATAGTTTCAAAAGCTCTTTTGCGTGATGAAGATTTCAAGATGGTCATGACCACGACAGCATCAGGATTTTCGGACCAAGAAAAATTGGATATTATTCTTACTATTACCCACATCTTTTTCGATAGTCCGGATTAGTAGGGTTGTTAGTGACGGCACCGGCACCTGACTTAAGGAATCCAATTTGAGGCAGTCAGGCAATCTGGCAGCCTGGCAATCAGCCCAGGTTCAGGTTCTGGATCAGACTTTAGGATTTCCCGGAATCGTTAGGCTCAAAAATTCCGAGGATTGAATTGGATTCCAGGTTCCTGACTTACAATTCTGCGATTCTTTTTGCTCAGTTCTGTCGAAATCAGCTCAATCGCGTTTCGATCTTTAAAGGGAATCGAAAGCCATTTTGCGAATTGCGGGTTCAAAGAAGATAACTTAACAAAACTCAGTCATTTCCGACTGCAAAGCGACGGCCCTCCCCTGACACCTCAGCTGGCTGCCAGATTGCCGGATTTGCCTGATTGCCTCAAATTGGATTCCTTAAGTCAGTGCCATTCGCCTCAGGTGCCGGTGCCGTCACAGATAACAAGCCAAACCCCAATATTGAAAAAGATATGGGTAATAGTAAGGATATTATTCGATTTTTAATAAAACGGTTGATCGGTCCAGAGAAAGTTCTTTTAGATTTTGGATACCTGAAGTCTCAAGATGAACTCGAAAAGAAACTTCTCGCTGAAACTCCCAAAGATAAAACCGTCTATCAGTGGACCAATTTTGTTTTGACCGTAATCTTTACGAGAGACGAATTTCTAAAATACTAAGGAGCCAACCCGTGATGGACCGACGTCGATTTCTCGCCCTTGCAGGCGGAGGAACTTTAGGAATGATGATGCCGATGACAACTGAGGCATCAAGTCCACAAATCGATCACTTTTTAGTTCTCATTTTCCTGAGCGGTGGATGGGACACCACTTTATGTCTTGACCCTTGGACAAACGACATTCGCCCCGACGAAAAAGATCTCTATCTGGAATACTTGGCAAGCGACGTCTTCAAGGTGGGATCGTGCTACTATGGCCCAGCAATGGCGCCCATGAAGCCTTACCTATCTTCTTGCTCGGTAATTAATGGTGTGAACATCAGCACTTCAGACAATGGCCACTCCGCTGCCAAACTTTACATGACAACGGGAATTCCGAACGGGCGCGCTGGAGTTATCACATCTGAAATAGATCAGTCCCTTGCTGAGGAGAGCCCCTTTGGATCCTTGTACAACACAAGTTTTTTTACGGGATTAAAACCTCCAAAAATGTCTGGTGTATCAGCTATCGATAGATACAAGAATGGCCAATTTTTGATGGCAGAGACGCTTGCATTAACTTCGGGAATCAACACTCACAAAACAGAATTCGTAGATCTCCAGAAAAATTATGCAGCTAATTTGCCGCTCATGCAGCAGGTTGGAAAGGACCTCCTACAAAACCCTGTCGCACAAAGCTCTAAAACTGTGCAAGAGGCGTGGCAAGCCGCTGTGTGCTTTACTCACTCTGCCGCACGCACTTGTTTTTTAGAAATTCTAGGGGCCCTAGACACCCACGCAAATCATCCGAAAAATCATCTCATGAGGCTGCAAAGTCAGTGGCAAACAATTTCTGAGATCTTTCACCTCTACCAAAACATGCCTTTCAAGTCGGGAAGCTTGTTTGATGCGACAACCTTTGTTGTTATGTCGGAATTTTCGAGAACCAGTTGTCTTAACTCGGCTCAGGGAAAGGACCACAATCCTCTGACCAACTCAGTTCTCATGGCTGGTAAAGGCATTCGCGGCGGAATGACCGTCGGCGCAAGTAAACTTATCGACCGCCAAAAGGCTCCCGGTGGAAATCCCTACCAGATCTCGATGCCTTTTGACTTTCAAACAGGTCTTGTTGTTGACTCCAAAGACTTTGCTAGTTTTATTTCTCCAGAAAACATCGGGCAGACGATTGGAGAGATGTTTTCTGTAGATTTTAAAAAATACTCGAGCACTTCTTCAAACTCCGCGTCTTTGAAAAGTTTGCTAGTGAATCGGTAGTGTCAAAACTTTCGACACCTGTTCATCCATTTGGGCGATATCCCAAAATTTCTTAATTCGAGACGCTTCTTACTTGCCAGCGGCTGGTATGATCCTTGCGTTTAAATCCCCTGACGAGTTTAATTTAGACCTCTTGGAGGACTTATGCAGTTTCGATATTTATTGATTTATGCGGCCGCTGCTGGTTTGGCTATCGCCTGTCAAAACAGGGATGATACTGATGCGGAAATCAAACCTTCAGGCAAAGGAAATTTAATAGAGACTAAATCTACCTTCGATGGCAAAGATGTCAAAATTTCGGAATTGGCAAAAGGCACCTACAGATTGTCGACTCTCAAAGGTCGGTTCGCGCCTCCGGACTTATCTTCAGTCTCACTCAATCAGACATTTTCAGCTGATGACGTAACCAAAACTACCTGCCAAAGCACTGTTGAAACAAAAACACCTAATAACGAACCGGCAAATTCACAAGAGTCTACAAAAAACGTCGTTATTTCTCCAAGTTTTGCCAACGACGGAACCGCAATCACACTTATGGATTTAAGAACTGATTACATCACTCTTAAAAAGGTAAAGAGTGAGTGTCGAGTCGATACCATGACTGATGATTCTGTAAAGTTTTTTAGAATTTTACAAGAAGGCCAACAAAATGAACAGGGCGCATTTGTCTTGAATACCAACGATCTCAAGGGCAGCATTTCATTTAAACAGTCAGAAAAACAAATCGATATCATCGTAAGCACCGACGGCGAGACTAAGATGGATATCGAATTTATTTACGACAAAGTTGGCGATGAACCCAAAGTTCAAGACCATTCCAATAACGTTGTTTTAGAAATTGCAAAACTTGGGACGGCATCGGCAGCCGCCAGCCAAACCCAAATCAATCTTTCGACCTTAGTAACGGCGGTTACTACGACTGACGAAGATCTAAATATTAAAAAGATGGGCGCCTTGTTGGCCGAAGCCAAAGCTCCCGTTGAGTTAATCCAGGCTCTAACTCCTGAAGAGAAAGCACAGCTCGGAGATCTTCCAAACGTTAATGGAAGCGAAGAGGAAAAAGCAAAACGTCTCACTATGATCAATGATCTATATAACGGACTTTCTTCTAACCTTACGCAAAATCGCCTGGCCGTTCTCCTTTTCAGACTTGGCGAAGCCGCGACTGTTCACCAATATGGCGGCGAAAACGTAGCAGCCGCAAATGTAGGCCATCTCGTCGAGTTTATGGCTTCGCCTCTCTGCAAAGAACAGTGTGATGCAAATATGTCACTACAGATCGCTGGCGTTCTACAAAAAGCGCTTGAAGATAAAATCATTGATCAGGCAGCTTTAGTTCCATACATTATCGCTGAGAAGTCTATCTCCCTAAATGCATCGATGCTGAACAATATCAAACGTGTTTTCGTAGGCTTTGGTACAAAAGTCATCAGCGAGTACGCTCGAGTCTATCAAGAAACTCCGCAGTACCGTGGCCTTGTTGTATCAACCTTGGCTTACCACCTTTTCTCGGTCGCAACTGCCAACCAGTCTGACCTAGCCACAGAAATTCCACAGACGATGGAGCTTACTAAGAATCTCTTTAAGAGTTTCATGCTTACTGCAACTGCTGCTGAGAGCCAAGATGCAAACGTGCAGATGCTCAATGTGATTGAGTCTCTAAAAACATCAGCAAAAGATATGAAGGATGCGCTCATAAAATTTGCGGCAACGTTGAAATCGATTCCTGCTGGCAACCAAAATGTGACAGCGCTCATCACAGCCACAAATAGCGCTCTTCAGAGCGTGACGGGTGGAACCACGAACGCGGCTGGATCCACATCGTCTAAGTCTCTCAATGGCGGCACCAGTAGTCCGGTTCGTGTGGACACTCAACAAAACCTAGAGCAAACCATCTTAGGCGAATAACTTAGTCGAATCTCTGCCAAAAAGACCGCTGCTTTTGAGCTTGTTCAAAAAACATCGCAAGGCCCGAAACGTAGCGGGCCCCGACCTCAAGAGCAAATTCTCTTCCAGGCGACTCGTCACTGTAATTTAAATCTAAGACCCAGGTAGGGCGCCACTCTTTTGGCGGCCTGACGTAAGTGCCATCGGCATTACGCCCTGATGCCCATATCACGACCCCAGGTAAAAAATCTTTGGCTTCAGAACGGGTGTCTCTATTTAAGGATGAGCGAATTGAAAAAAACTGGGCTTTCGGAAGAATTTTTTGGATCACACTCAAAGTTCCTCCACCACCCCAAACGGCTACTGGAAAGTTGTTATGAGGTACTGACTCTACTAACTTTTCAAAGCCAAACACATCCGTATTATGAGCAAAGACTTTTTCGCCGTTATAATAAAGTGTGTTCGCATTTTTTAAATCTAGGCTTTCACGAGATCTCTCTTGACTGCTTTCAAAGGCTTGTGTCTTGAGTGGCGAGGTCACCGCCGCATAGCTCATGCCAAGCTTTAATAGCTTTGAAAATCCAGACTTCCACTCCTGCATGGACATTCTCACAGCGAAGACTGGCAAGTTTCTGTCCCAAAAAAATCGCGCTTGTTCTTGAGGAGTTCTGCTGTGAGAGACTGGATCGCCAAGGATACAAGCCCAGTGTAAAGGGTCGATGGACAGGTTTAACCATTCATAGAGCGAAGGCTGGTCTCCTGCGGATCCAATTCCCTCTTGGAAAAAATCAATTCGCTGCCTAAACTTTCTTAAGAGCCGATACCATGCCCAGCGCCCGTCTGGCGACATCGGCAAAAAACTCCGATTTTTAGAATCTTGCTCAGTCCATTCGTGGACCACCATTAATTCTTCAAAATCATGAATCTGGATAGCGAGTTTGAGATGGAGATAAGGACGTTTCTCGAAGCCCTTTAAAAATTCTGAAAGTGGCTCCAGGCCCCGTTCGTGGCAAGACAACACCGGAGGAGTTCCATAGGGGCATGGTCCCAGCTCCATTGGCCAATCCCAGGTATCAGAAAAAAGTTCGGGATGAGAGTTTTCTGGTGTTCTTACTGAATACAAAAGCTTCGATCTTGGACAAAACTCGAGAATCCAATCTTTCTGTTCTTGCGAGACAAGATCTGTTCGCAGTTCAAAAAAATCGATCCCCCAACCTAAACGTCTTTCAAAAAATCGTGCCGTAGCGGCTCGAGTGCGACAAACCTCCGGAAGGACTGTGAGACTGCCTTTGAGGTTCTCTACCGAGCCCATCCAAATTTGACATTCAATTTCGTCGTCGTTAACGAGGCCCTCAGGAACTAAATAAGAGCTCGTGGCAAACTTTCTGAATTTTGCATCCCTTACCGCGAACTCTTTGAGATTATCCTGGAGAGTTTGGTGAATCACTCGCCCTCGCGCATCTGACTTTCGCCGAATCCAAATGAATTCAGAGTCAAGGCTGCGAGAGGTCCAAGCTGATGTCGTAAAGAACTCAAAATCGAAAGCCGATTCAAGCTCAATAAATATGTCGTCTTCGAGATTTTGATTAAGAAATTGGAGATTTCCGTCAAAGGTCAGACATTTGCAACGAAGACTATTTTTAGAGTAGTAACTTTCGATCCTTTTAAGGAGACTCGTTTTTCCACAACCAGGATGACCCAATAAAAAACGGATCATTGGAGCCCGACGTTATGACAAGCAACATTACGGCCCTGCACCTCTCGAAGTTCTGGGCGCTCCCTCGAACAACGTTCAGTAGCCATCGGGCACCTTGTGTGAAAGGCGCAGCCACTTGGGATGTTAAGAGGCGACGGCAATTCGATCCCTTTGAATTCTGGAGTCGCAAGGATTTTCTCCTCCACTCTCTTTTTTCCTTTAAAAATGGGCGTGCTACTTAACAAGAGTTGAGTGTAAGGATGTTGAGGGTTTGAAAAAATCTGTTCTGTCTCTCCCAATTCGACAACTCTGCCGAGATACATGACGGCCACACGGTCTGCTAAGTATCGTACGATTCCTAAATCATGAGAGATAAAAACATAGCTCAGCTTCAGTTCACTCTGCAGATCGTTGAGAAGGTTTAAAACCTGGGACTGAACTGAAACATCTAATGCGGACACAGGCTCATCGCAAATTAAAAGCTTGGGCCTGAGGACAAGAGCGCGCGCAATCCCTACCCGCTGCCTCTGACCGCCGCTAAACATATGAGGAAATCTATTGAGGTAGTCAGACCTCAAACCCACTCGTTTTGCAGTTTCCTCGACAATTCCATCGAGTTCTGAGCCTTTGACTTTTGAGTTAACAATCAAAGGCTCTGCAATGATCTGCCGGATTCGTTTGCGCGGGTTGAGCGAAGAGTACGGATCTTGAAAAATCATTTGAACTTGGCGGCAAAGTTCAGACCTCGACAAGGACTCAAGAGATTGCCCTTCAAAAAATACCTCGCCAGAAGATTTGGGCTCAAGGCCCATCAGAACTTTTGCTAATGTTGATTTTCCACAACCCGATTCTCCAACGACAGCCAAAGTTTCAGACTGAGCGACATCTAAGGTGACGTCGGATAGCGCGCGCACCACTTTGTGGGGTTCTAAAAAACCACCAACACGATAATTCTTCGTGAGGCTTTTAACCTGCAGAAGGCTCACTTTGCAGGCTCTCCTTGAAATTCTTGCTTTGCCTTTTTGAAGGACAACGACAACTGGCTCATGGCTTCCTCAACTCCGGTTTTAACCTGATCCCAGGCTCTTCCTGTGGAGTGCGACAGGCGACTTAGATCGTCTCGCACCTTTTTACGATCCCGATCAAGATTATCGACTTGGGACTGAAGATCTTTTTTTGTCTGCTGGCTAGCACTACTGAGTTTTGCTTTTAAACTATCGATGTCATGGTTGATAGAATCAAGCTGTGATTTGAGCTGCATTTGTATTTCTGAGCGTTTTTCTGGCTCTGTAGTTTTGGCGTCGTTACTAGCAAAAGCTGTGATCGACACAAGAAAATAAAATATCAATTTCATAAAATATCCTTTCCCGTTTTGGAGAGGGGTTTAATGCACCTTACGAAACGCCTTACGGTCGGTCTCATTTCGGGCGTTGCTTCTTGGCATTTAGGCTCTGCATAAATACACCTTGGATGAAGCTGACAACCATGAGGCCTGTGAACCAGATCGGGGACAAGTCCTCCGATGGTTGGCAGCGGTTGCCGTTTTTTTGAATGGACATGGAGAGACGGGAGACATTTAAGAAGCCCCTCAGTGTAAGGATGCTCGGGCTCAGCCAAAATTTCGTGAGTCGATCCATACTCAACTCCTTGACCTGCGTACATCACCATCAAATGATCGGTATTCTCGGAAACAACCCCAAGATCGTGAGTGATTAAGATCAAACTCATTTTATTTTTTTTCTGCAAGTGAAAAAGCAGGTTTAGAATCTGCGCCTGAATAGTCACATCAAGTGCTGTTGTCGGCTCGTCAGCGATAAGAATCTTAGGATCACACGAAATGGCCATCGCAATCATAATCCGTTGATTCATCCCTCCGGAAAGTTGGTGGGGATAAGCCTCAAGACGAGTTTCGGGATCGGATATACCCACTTGATGAAGAAGCTCAAGCGCTCGTGGTTTTAATGAGCTTTTCGATCCACCTCGATGGGCGCGAATGGTTTCGATAATCTGATCGCCTACTTTAAAACTTGGATTTAGGCTCGACATTGGGTCTTGAAAAATCATTGAGACAAAGCCACCACGCAATTTCTGGCGTTGTGCCTCTGGCAATGTGAGTAAGTTAATGCGCTCACCACTTTTAGCACCGCTAAATGTGATTTCACCCGATACAACACGTCCCTGCGACGGCAACAGATCCATAATTGCGAGGCTGGTAACGCTTTTACCAGAACCACTTTCGCCAACGATACCCAAAGCTTCGCCCGGCTCGATTGAAAAGTTTAAATTCTGAACGGCTTGCAACGGTCCCCTTGATGTCGAAAACTCAACCGTTAAATTTTTTACTTCTAGCAAAGCCAAAACTATCTCCTGAGTTTGGGGTCTAAAGCGTCCCGAAGACCATCGCCAAAAAGATTAAAGGCCAACACAACGATGAGGATGCAAAGTCCAGGCAAAGTCACTAGGTAAGGTGCAGACTCGATGAATTGCCTTGCATCGGCAAGCATTGTTCCCCACTCTGGAATCGGTGGCTGAGCTCCAAGTCCCAAGAAACCAAGAGCGGCCGCATTCAAAATTCCATCACTGAACGTCAATGTCGTCTGAACAATCAAAGGCGCCATGCAATTAGGTAAAACATTGATAACAACAATTCGAAACCAGCTGGCACCAAAGGACCGAGAGGCCATGACGTAGTTTTTTTTCATTTCGCTCATCACACTGGCGCGAACAAGCCTTACAAAATTTGGAATTAAAACCACGCCCACCGCAATGACTGTAGTACTGAGGTTCGGACCTAAAATGGCAACTACAACAATCGATAGGAGAATGCTGGGGAGAGACATAATGACGTCTACCACTCGCATGATCACAGTATCCACCCATCCGCCAAGAGAACCTGCGATAAGTCCAAGAAGAGTCCCGAAGAAAAGGGAGAATAAAACCACGAAAAATCCGATGGACAGAGAAACTTGCGCTCCCATAACCAATCGAGACAGTAAATCTCTCCCAAGGTCGTCAGTTCCAAGTAAAAACCGATGGTCAGATCCAGTGCTCCAGAACGGAGGAGTTTTTAGCGCATCTTGAAAAAGATCTGCTGAAGTATATGGCGCGATCCAAGGGGCGAAAATAGCAACTACGGCAAAAACCACAACGATAATGAGTCCTGCAAGAGCTACTTTGTTCTCTTTAAATACAAACCAAAAATCTTTCATCTACTTACCGCGCTCGCGCATTCGTGGATTAACCCATAGATACATGAGATCGACCGAAAAATTTATCGCGATGACCATACCGGCAATCAGAAGAATCGCGCCTTGAATGACAGGATAGTCTCGAGCCTCGACACTTTTGACGAGCCATCGTCCTAACCCAGGCCATGAGAAAATTGTCTCCGTAAGAACAGCACCGGTCACAATCGTTCCAACAAGCAGGCCAATCACCGTGACAATTGGAATCATGGCATTTCTTAAAGCGTGAATGTAAACAACACGAAATTGGCTCAGACCCTTGGCTTTAGCAGTTCGAATATAGTCCTCTGATAAAACCTCAAGCTGACTAGACCTGGTGATTCGGGCAATCACTGCAAGTGGAATTGTTCCTAAAACGATTGCCGGCAGGATCAAGTGATTTGCAGCATCTCTAAACGCAGCCCAACTTCCATCGGGCCCCAGTAAAGTATCGATCAAAAGAAATCCAGTTCTAGCTTCGACTTCATAGGCGACACCAATGCGCCCTGAAACTGGAGTCCATCCAAGTCCAACCGAGAACCACATGATTAAAACAAGGCCCCACCAAAAAATAGGCATGGAATATCCAGTGAGGGAAATTCCCATGACAGAGTAATCAAAAAAAGTGCTCCGTCGAATGGCAGCGAAAATTCCCAAAGGAATCCCTAAAATAACAGCCCAAAATAAAGAAATAATTCCAAGTTCAATCGTGGCAGGAAATCGACTCCAGAACTCCTCCATAACGGGACGACGAGAAACGATCGACTCTCCCAGGTCTCCAGTTAAAGCGTTTTTTAAAAACTTGAAGTACTGAACGTGAGTGGGCTGATCTAGGCCGATACGCTCGCGCAAATGAGCCACGACCTCTGGCGAAGCGCCTCGCTCTCCCAACATCAGCTGAACTGGATCCCCTGGGACAAACCGGATGAGCCCGAAGGCCACCAGGCTCACTCCTATAAAGGTCGGAATCACAGTCAAAAACTTTCTAAGGATGTTGAGAAGCATGGTTTACGGCTTTAGTTCAACATTTTCAAGAATCGCAGTTCCGAACGGATGTAAAACGTAACCCTTCACATTGGAACGTACTGATTGAAAATATTTTGGATAAGCAATTGTCACCATAGGCACGTTTTCTTTGAACATCACTTGCGCCTTTTCATAGGCAGCAGTCCGTTTTTTTCGATCTATGGTGGTTTTCCCCTCAACCATGAGTTTATCAAAATCTTTATTGCACCACCGGGCGTAATTACCTCCACCAGCGACAGCAGGACAACTGAGCAGAATATTTAAAAAATTATCAGGGTCTCCATTGTCACTCATCCACCCCATTTGAATCAACTGATGCTCACCCACTCGCGCCTTTGATAAATAGGTCGGCCAATCATAAGTCGTCAGCTTGACCCGAATTCCCACCTTAGCAAGATCCGACTGCATCATCTCTCCCATTTTTTTCCCGTTAGGAACAGTCACTCGGGCAATGGGTAAATTCCACATTTCGATGTCAAATCCATTGGGAAATCCCGCCTCTTTCAAAAGTTTTTTTGAAAGCTCTGGATCGTAATCTAAGTCCTTAAGGTCTTTTTTGTAGGACCACATTCCCGGAGGAACGGGGCTTGAAGCTAAAACGCCACTTCCTAAGTAAACAGCATCAAGGTACGATTTCCGATTCAAAGCATGAGCGATAGCCTGACGGACTTTGAGGTTATTCAAAGGCGGCTTTTCAACATTCATAGCTAAATACGCAAGAGCAAGGGCCTCTTTTTCATAGGTAATAATATTTTTGTCTTGCTTGAGAACAGGAAGATCCGCCGGCGTTGATGTGATCAAGTGGCACTCACCTGCTTTGAGTTTTTGCGTGCGAACATTAGTATCGGGAACAATCGCAAAAACAACTTTATCTAACTTCGGTTTTCCTCTGAAAAACCCATCAAAAGATTTATATCGGATCGAATTGTCTTTTGAGTAACTGACAAAAACGAACGGTCCTGTTCCAATCGGTGCCGTGTCGATTTTTTCTGGCGTTTTTTCTTTAAGGAGCTGCTCACCATATTCAGCCGATAAGACACTAGTAAAGTCCATCGCTAAATCTTGAAGGAAAGGAGCTTCGGGAGCATTCAAAATGAATTGAACTGTATAAGGATCTATCTTTTTTATGTCCTTAATGATTTTCGAAAAATCCATAGATTCAAAATACTCGTAGGTACCGCCACTGATGTTATGAAACGGATGGCTCTTGAGACGTTGCCGATCAAAACTAAAAATAACGTCGTCGGCATTGAAGTCACGCGTGGGTTTAAACGTTTCGCTCGAGTGAAACTTAACGCCCTTTCGCAGTTTAAAGGTATACGTTTTTGCGTCTTTAGAAATTGTCCAGCTTTCGGCAAGCGATGGTCTGAGCTCGGTAGTTCCAGCAATGAATTCCACGAGCTGGTTATAGAGAGTGCGAGTTGTGGCATCGAAGGTCACGCTGTCTGAAGCCAGCTGCGGATTGAAAGTGCTCGGGCTTCCTTCAATGCAATATACGAACGGTTCCACTCCGTGGGCGAAACTCCCCAAAAAAAACGAGACCAGAATGAGACGTTCAAATTTGAGAAAAAATGTCAAAAATTTCATAGATTTCCCTCATTTCCAGCTTGTGATTAGCTGGAAATTTACCTTTGTTGTCAACCTTTTTGAGTTTCGTCTCAAGGAGAATCAAAGGGAGGCAAAATTTTCGTATTAAAGCTTAACAGAACCTAAGTTTAGTCCGAAAAATAGTTAAAGGAAATCACACGATTGACGTTGAAACCTCGAGTTCTCATTGTTGATGACGAGTCAGATTTATTGGACGTCATCAGCGACCAAGTTCAAGCCATGGGCTATGAAACCTTGACCGCAAGCGATGGGATCGATGCCTTTGAAATCATTGAACGCATGTTCCCGCAAGGCCAAATCGATCTTGTGGTGAGCGATATCAATATGCCTAAGATGGATGGAATTGCGCTGCTGCGAAAAGTTCGAGAGGCGGGCTGGGAACTCCCTTTTATTTTTGTGACGGGAAAGGCTGACAAAGATAAAGTCATAGCCGCCTTAAAACTGGGAGCTATGAACTTTCTCGAAAAACCTTTTGCCAACGACGCTCTGAGTTTGCTCGTCCGCGAAGGCGCTGAGTTTGGCATTATGCTAAAAGCCGTCGAGGTTGAAATATCAAAAATGCTCGAGGAAAATATCATTGCCGATGATAAAGCATTTGCGTTTAAGATGGCGTATAAGGCTTTCTTATTGACCAAAAGTCAGCACAAGATAATTCTTAAAGCCTCGTAAAAGACTTGACCCATTGGTAAAAAGCTCAAGATCATTATCGTATGAACACAAAAAAAATTTTCTGCGCCCTGGTGCTTATTTCCACCGTGGCTACTGCTACCGAACCCACTTGGGAAGAAGGTGAGCCGATTCTCCCGGAGGGAAGATCTAATCCCTACCTCCTCGACAACACAGCTTTTCAAGCCTTCAACCGTCAGGGACGTATCCATGTGCTCAATTATCCTGTAACCGCAACTGGCCTTCTTTTGCCTTATCAGCCCTTAAAAAATGTCGTTGAAAACAATGACGTAAATATAATGAAGTGGCTTTTCAAATTCGGGCTTAAAGCTTTGATGCAGGTCAAGACCCTGAACGATGTGTTTTACTGGGTGGGACTCTCACCTTACCCGCAATTTGAAGGTGAAGGAATTTTTAACGTTCCTTTTAAAGATGGATATCGCCCTCAAACTCCCATGGGCCTCACATTTATGGAAAGAAATCAGGCCCGTGGATTGACGATAGGCTGTGCTGAATGTCATTCGTCGCAACTTTTCGGAAAGACGGTTTTGGGAATGAGCAATCGCTTCCCCAGAGCTAACCGAGCGTTTGTCTATGCCAAACTCGCAGGTCAGCATTACGCTGAGACTTATTTTCAACGCCTGAGCCATGCCACCGCCGCAGAAACCGCAATGATGACAGATACCATGGATCGGCTTCGAGCCATCACTGCTAAAAAGCCGGTCGTGCTCGGTCTTGACACCTCTCTTGCTCAAGTCGCACTTTCGCTAAACCGAAGGGAACCTGACGAATGGGCAACGAGAAGTAAGGAGTACGAAACTCACCCTAGAGCCGATCGATTGGATCGAGAGCCTGCCGATAGCAAACCTGCCGTTTGGTGGAACCTCAAGTATAAAAATCGCTGGCTATCAGACGGCTCTGTCGTGAGTGGAAATCCAATCCTGACAAACATTCTTTGGAATGAAGTGGGTCGCGGAGCTGACCTCAAAGTCCTGCAAAACTGGATTGATGACAACCCGCAGATTATTGCCGAACTTACGACCGCTGTTTTTGCGAGCGAGGCCCCTCGGTGGACTGATTTTTTTCCTCCAGAATCCATTGATATACCAAAGGCAAAGCATGGGGAGCAGATTTTTAAAACAACCTGCGCTCGTTGCCATGGCATGTACGAAAAAGGCTGGAGTGATCCAAATATTTTAGATCTCACTCAGCAGCTCAAAACTACAAGCGTGCGCTATCACCAACGAACTCCTGTCGTGGACGTTGGCACAGACCCGCTCAGGTGGATGGGGATGACGTCGCTGGAAAAGCTCAATTCTTTAGCTACGGCAAAACAAAATCACGTTTTGATCAAACCCCAAAAAGGTTATGTTCCGCCACCGCTTGTTGGAATCTGGGCAAGATGGCCTTACTTTCATAACAACTCAGCTCCCAGTCTATGCGCGGTTTTGACAGCATCAAACCATCGACCTAAATCTTACTACTCTGGCCCTGCGCTTGACCCGCAGACGGATTTTGATCAAAGCTGTGTGGGTTATCCACAAGAAGCTCCGCGAGGTTGGTTCACTTCGGACTACTACTACAACACCAAAAAGAAAGGACTCTCAAACTCAGGTCATGATGAGGGGATTTTCTTAAAAGATGGAGTCGAGGTCTTAACGCCATCAGATAAAAGCGACATTATCGAATACCTAAAAACTTTGTAATGTGAAGATATCGACATCAACAGGCGGGTAAGTTTTTAGTTTCGTCTATGTATGAAGGGTCTGTTTTTAAATCATCCTTATTGATGCTACAACTGGTTTGGTTCGAAACGCGTCATTCACAAAGGAGATCAACATGACATTCAAAACACTTTTCACTTCGGCGATGATTACGTCTGCCCTCGTTCTTGGAGCTTCTTGCAGCAGCAAAGAAAAAAAAGAAGCTCCCCCAGTAGCTGCAGCGCCAGCTCCTAACTCAACTGTTGGCGATCCAGTGCCAGCTCCAGTAACTACAACCACTGAAGTTACTGACGTCAACACTCCAACAGCTAACGAAGACCTGAACCTGGGAACAAGTTCAAGCGCCTACGGCCACTAAAAACCACCGCGAGCGCGGAGCGTATTTTTTAATTTCGCTTCGTAGAGTGTCAGGAGTTGTTTCTTGACCTCATCCCCCTCAATCACCCCCAGAGCCATGGCAATGGCCTGGAGGGTGGACATCCCAAATTCCGAAGTTTCTTTTCGCAGATGCAATTGAGATGAGTTTTTTTGTTTGATCATCACCCGCGTGACCGACGCAAGTTCAGGATACCGAGTCTGAATTTTGCTTGCCTGTCGCCAATTACCGTCGGGAACAACCAGTTGAATCGGCAAAGGCTGTTTTTGGACGAACTCGTCGCTCAGCTCCACAGCATCCGCTGAAGGAAAAAACAACAGTGTCTGATATTTTTCAGTGAGCAGATCACTGAGATCAAGGGCCGCATTGATTTCGCCGCGCACCCGCATTTCGCTATTGGTAAGAGCTTTGAGCGCGAGCTGCCCCGTGTTTGTCGTACGCACCAGCTCCCGTCGATGAATGACAAGCGTCACTTTGGTTTTTAGTGTGAGCCTAGGGATGAAGGAGCAAACACAAAGATCCAATCGTAAAAAACAACCGGGGCAAGGATGTTTGGTTTTTCTTTTTCTATCTTGGGCGAATCGCATTATGTCCTCTTTCTCCAACGCTTTACCTCAAATTTCTTCCCCGTCGAACACACAATTCATAAAAAGAGGTTTACAACAAAATAAAGTTAAGTTTACGCTGCTCAACAAACAAACATTTGGCGACCTTACAAAAATCGCCAGAAATATTTAGGGGGTTCCTTTGATTCGATGGACGACAGGCCTTTTAAGCCTTTTGCTTACTGCAAGCTTGGCAAATGCAATGATTTTGCCAAAAAACAAACTCTATCGCGAAGACGATATCAATCACCTTAATGCGATTGATGAAGAGCTTTTCAACAAGATCTCAGATGAGACTGTAGCGCTTTTTGAAAAAGTCGCGCGTGACACGCATCACGCTAAACTCACTGTAGTTAAGCGTTGGACAGACCCGACAGTGAACGCTTATGCCGAGCAAGAAGGCGATGTTTGGAAGGTCACTATGTTCGGAGGACTCGCCCGCCGACCAGAAATCCAACCTGATTCGTTCGCAATGGTCGTCTGCCACGAGCTCGGCCACCATTTCGGCGGATACCCTCTCAAGGGAGCGCGATGGGCCGCCAATGAAGGACAATCTGATTACTTTGCCACTCAACAGTGCGCAAAAACATTGTGGGCCAACCAGCTCGAAGAAAATAAAAAATTCCGAGAGACTGTAGATCCAACCGCAAAAGCAATGTGCGACAAAGTTTGGAAAAATGAACCCGAACAAAATCTCTGCTACCGCTCGTCACAAGCAGGTCTTGAACTAGCGACCCTTCTCGCTAAACTCGGCGACGGCACTCAACCCAAGTTTGACACTCCTGACACACACCGGGTCTCACGCACAGATGATGCACATCCAGCGGCTCAGTGCCGACTAGACACATACATGAGCGGCAGCATTTGTACCGCAGTTTCAACACCCGAGGTGATTCCAGGGAAAAATAACCCCGATGGACAACAAAGCCCGGCTGCTGAAATCGAGTCAGCGAAGTACACTTGCTTTGTCAAATCAGGATTTCAGAATGGCCTTCGCCCACGATGCTGGTTTGCACCCTTGAATGAAACCTACAGAAAATGGTTTAAGGGGCACTTCTAAAACTGAAGTCGGACTGGGGGGAGGATTTTGTGTCCTCCTCTAGACTGAAAATTGGCGCTTTCAGGAAAATGATATCCGGCCGCAGCCCACGGCCCGCAGCTTCTGGAGCAGAATCCGGCCACGGCGCGATCGCAGGCCATTCCAGAAGTGCCTTCGGCTCCCAGATGCCGCTCCTGATTCAGTGGGCTGCGGGCTGTTGACCGATACTTGTGCCCGAATATCGTCAACAACGTCAGGGGCCAGTTCTTAGAATTTACAGTTTTCCAACATGTACTCCACTGTAATATCAAAATAAGTATGATCATACTCAATCGAAAACGTAGCAACCATAGAGTGGTAAGTATGCTCATAAATCGTAGATTCCCGTCCGTAAGTTTGGAAGGAATATCCATCGACGTCTAAGCCACCAATTTTCCCAGGGCCTTCAGAAAAACACTCGTAACCTTGGTGACTAAATACTGAACATTTTTTCTTTGGAAATGAGACCTCAAATTGGTCCCCGAGTTTTGCAAGCAAATTGGCCTTGAATTCCAGTTTTTTGAGATCTTGGGGAGTGACGGCTCCGAAGTGGATGGGCGTGTATTTTACGCCGTTGTGATGAATCACCCGGAATAAGATTTTATCTTCTAACGAGGTAGCCACCATCGACGTTGAGAGGGGATTGGTAAAGCATTGAAATTGAAAGTCGACACGAGGAGCTGAGCGGGCTGGATATAGATTAAGCTGAAGAATGAAAAATGCGAAAAGTCTGAGTGCTTTCATGAGCTTCAAGAGACCTCCTGTGATCACCATCAAAATCGGTGTCTAGACTTTAGTCAACAGAACTTGACGCCTTGAGTTTTTCATCAAAATTCCGATAAAATCCCAAAGGAATCCAATTGATCGCTGCATTTTTATTATTTCTTTCTCCTCAGTTTTCGTGGGCCGCTTTAAACCCACTACCGGTCCCAGCATGCTCAAAAACGGAGAGTGATCGACTCTTTTTAACAACAAAGGAAATCGTGGCAAGGCACCACTGTCGGCTGAGTCGAAATCTCGATTGTGAAAAAGTGGTTAAAGAGATCATGGATCCAAAAAACGACGGCAGCCAAATGAGCGCGCAGACAGCCCGTGAGAACCTACCAAAACCATCATTCGTTTGGCCAAAAAATTTGATGTCTGCGAAAGACAAGCTGAAGTCTTTTGATCCCATTGATATTCGATTTACCAGTTTTCAGAGTTACAAAAATGAACTTGTCGACAACATCGATGCTGCACTAAAAAAAACAGGTGACGCATCTCCAGACCTTGGGTCACTAAGTTCTACTGACCTGATCCAACTCAAAAAAGACATGAATGACCTAGATCGAGTCTTTACCAGCGCCCATGACAACGCCAAGACCGGCACAAATGCAAATGCCTACGCGGCTAACATACAAGGTATTTTAAACAGACCCTCATTCAAGAGTCCCTCGGTCGCAAAAATTCCTCTGGTTAAGCTAGCTCTCACCCAAGCCGATATTGCATCAACATCCCTATTGGACAACAAACGATCGCGGATTCCTAAAATCGCAGATCTTAAGGAATACCTAGAGTATAAAAGGCGAATTGCTAAAGATGAGGGCGACGAATTAGAAATCGAACGTTTAAAATCCTATATAGCTTCGCAAACAAGGACTTACCTTGACTATATGAAAAAACTCAGCCCTGAGAAAGCAAGTTTTGTCCTTCCATTTTCGCTCTACACGCTTTTTAGTCAGGTCAGAAAACATAGACGGGCTCTTTGGGAGGCCACAAAAACTGCTGTCGCGAAAAACCCAGTGGCCGTGGCTAAGACTGTTGCCGCCGGGGGAGCCGCAGCTGTGGCTGCGGCTCCAGTTGAAACGCCGCTGATTGTTGTGGGTGCGGGAGTCGTTACCGGAGTCGTGTTAAAGGAAATCCTCAAAAAAAACGTTTACCCAAAACCTGCTGGAGATGAAAACGACTGTGGATTGAGACTTATCTATGGAGACTACGAATGGAGCACTTCCAACGGAATCTGCGGAGATCAGCATTTTACAATCGGTGAAAACGTCACCTCCTTTGCTTCGTTGACAAGATCTGACGGCAGCGAGGTTCTGCAAAATGATGTTGAACACTGTGAGTTCTTCAGAAAATTTGTGAACATCCATGCTGACGAGCTCAACATAGGTCCCGAAATTTTCAAAAAAATGGGTGCTGTTCAATCGGTCGCTTGTGGTGTCGACGGAAACAAAATGGAAGTTGTCTTCAAAAATCACGGAATTGTAGAAAAACACACTGTGACTTACAGAACTGAAGGCAAAAACATGACGATCTCACAAATCCAAGTGCAACAAGGGAAGGACTTGGAAACATTACAACCTCTAGTTAAGATGAGGTACACAGAGGGACGCCAAGGCGAATTTCTCAATGAGATGGAGTTTGTAAATCCTGTGAACAGAAAACTTGGATTCGTCGACACGTCAAACTATCGCAGATTTGGTAACTATCGGGCCAGCGATGAAAAAATCGCAGGAAGCCTACTCCTCCATCAAGTTGGCCAGGCCTACCATGACGAGGTGTCTTGCTGCGCTGCAAATGCTCGAGAGAATTGTTTTAAATTTCTAAAAACAAATTCCTCAGCTCCCACAAGCGACGCCAACAAACCAGCGCTCTAGAATTTCATTTTCACTCACGCCCGAAATACGCTATAAGATCTGATGACTATTTTATCAATCATCGGAAGTTCTCGCAAAGGTTCCTACAATCGAATGATCTTTGAGGCCTATCGTAAAATGGCTTCGCCGCTAGCAACTGTCGTGGAGGGTTCAATTTCTGAAATACCCCTCTACAATGACGATGTTCGCGAAGCTCAAACCCCACAGGCTGTTTTAGATCTCGCTGAGAAAATTCGGTCCGCCGACGCCGTTCTGTTTTTTAGTCCTGAGTATAATTATTCAGTTCCGGGTGTTTTAAAAAATGCCATTGATTGGCTTTCAAAAGTGCCTAACCAACCTTTTGCCGGAAAAAGTGTGAGTATCATCAGTGCGTCTCCTGGTAAATTCGGCGGAGCCCGAATGCAGTATCACCTGCGACAGATTGGGGTGTTTTTAGACATGCGGTTTTTGAATAAACCTGAGGTTACAATCTCCGAAGTTCACAAAAAAACCACTCCTCAAGGGGAGTTGACAGATGAGGAAACCAAAAAATTTCTTCGCTCTCATTTAGATGAGTTTTTGAAAACCATCAAAAACTGAAGGGTCATTTAAGGTTTTTGCCCGGTTTTCTTAAATGGAGCAGCTTAAATTTTTTTGGAGAGACAGGCCTAAGACCTTTGACTTTTTCCATAGCCTTAACACCAGCGACAACACTTTCAAGAACACCCTCTCCAAAACCCCCACTCTTAAGCGAAGCCCAGTCTCCGACTGCAATCACGCGTCCGCCCATCAGTATCTGTGGCTTCTGGTTATCAATGACTCCCTGATACAATTCTGGTTTTCCACCAGAGAGATAAGCATGGGATTGAAGATGAGATTGACTCCGTAAATAAAAATCACTTTCATCAGGAAGTTCAGATTGGATCATCTTTCTGAGACTACTGACGTAAGCTTCTCTTTGTGATTGAGAGAGACTTTGGTAGTTATCTGATAGCGGTCCACTCAGGTAGACTGTTAGCATATCTTGGTTTTTTTGAGAGTTCGGAAAAATATTTCCGCCACCTTCAATCAGAAAATTGCCCGAGTGTTGATCAGCATACCAAAAAGGCTCTCGATTTTTTCCTTTTTTATAAAAAAGGAAAATTTTTGTAACTCGAGCATACGGATTGGTCGCCATGGGAGAAAATGCTTTTGCATCAAACCCTGGGATGTTCGATAAAATCTTAGGGACTTCTGCGGCAGGAACAGCCGAAATAATAAAATCCGCTGGTAGAAATTGAGTATCAGCCTGCACTGTAAACTTGGCGGACGATTGAGGAGCGATGGGATTATTAACAAAAATGGAACTCACTTCGTGCCCTTGACGGATGTGAACCCCACGACCTTTTAAAGCCTGATAGAGCTTTTCAATAAGACGGGCACTTCCACCTTCCACCCGAAGAACCTCATCATGGCCATGATCAAAACTGATGCTCTGATCCCTAACGCTTACTTTTGAGTAGTCGAGAAAATCAAAAGCAGAAATTTCTGTAGAACTCTTTCCTAAAAAGGCGACTACCGTTGACTCAATGTATTTGAAGAGGGCGATTTGTGAAATATCCATCTGAGAATTTCTAAACTGTAACTCCAGGGTCTTAAGGTATTCAGCAGTAGTGATTTTTTTTAGTTTTTGAAATCGGACGGCATCTTCAGAACCATCGCTTTCTTTCAACTTTATATCAAATTCGATCTGAGATAAAACGTTGAGGCATATAGGATCAGAAAACCACTGTTGATTCAGCTTTGCTGGGTCAAGATCAGCACCATCTAAGCTCGGAAATAAATACGTCATCGGCTTGGCATTTTTAGGGCCCGTTGGAAACTCGTACAATTTGACATCCAACTTTTTAGCAAGATCCCGCATCAAAATTTGATCAGAATCAATAAACGTCAGTCCTAAGTCAACATGATGAGGCCCAAAAGCAATGCGACCCCCGAGGGTCGGCTCCTTCTCTAGAATGGTAATATCTGCCTGGATATGATGTTCAGAGAGATAATCCGTAAGGTCATAAGCTGCCGAAAGCCCGCCTAGGCCACCACCGACAATAACGATTCTTGGGGGGGCTGCTTGACAGCACAAGGAAAGGCTTAAAAATGCAAAAATCCATCTGAGTAGGACCATTGCCATGAACTTTGCAAAACTTGTGCTTGTAAAAGGACTGTCAAACTTTTAGACACCGCCGACCGCACTAGGGAAGCCGGCGGTTTTAGGACTACTGAACTTTGCGCATAATATAGATGTGATTGCGAAGGAAATCGTTATCTGAGGAACCATAAAGGATTCGGGTGTCGCCGTCTGTGTAGACCTCTCTAAGAGTTCCACGCTGGTTGAGAATACCTCCGGTCAAAAAGCTAGGAAGGCGGATCGCTTTCAACTTCCCAGTTTCGGCAAGCTCGGCGAGGTTAACGTAGTCAACATCGGTTTTTTTCGATCCGAAGAGAAAGCGAACACTCGTAAAGTGGACTCTCAAAGAATCTTCTCCCGAAACGTCATAGACCCCACGAATTACTGCCGTGATTGACCCGCCAAGAAAATGGTTTCGACCGACATTATAATAGTAACCTCGAGGAGAAATAACTTGGTAAATATGTTCAGGATCAAGAGCAGGATCCACGCCTCGAGTGTCATCAAATGCATAAGGGCCAAAAACCTGTTTCCATCCTCCTGCCAGTAATTTCAGTCGATCTGCAGCCGCTACCTTGGGTGTCATGTCCACAAGTTCTTTAACCAAGACATCAAGCTGATCTTGCTTAGAGTGATCTTGATCGCCCTGTCCTTTATATGACTCTGCGACAGTGAGGATTTTTGATTTTACCTCTTCTAAAGTTCGCGCCTGGCTCACCGTTGAAAGGGTGTTAACAGAAAACAAAAGCACTGTTGCCGCCAAAAACTTTTTACCAACCTGGTATTTTGATGAAACATCCATGATAAACCTCTTTCTTAAAAGATTAAGGGTTTATCGTAACTTCAAAATCGTGAAATTTAATGTACTTTATTTTTAGATTTTATGACGACTTAGTTTTATCTATTTTCGATAACCAATATCGAACTCGAAATACCTAAAGGAATCAAGCGGGCCTTGGAACCTTGAGCCACTTTTTCATTCCACCAGGCGTCCATAATACTTTTAACGCCCTTCATTTGTGGGTCAAAGTTTTCATCAATTCTATCGCTGGCGAAAATGGCTTTCGCGTTTTGTACGCCATCATACTTTGGCGAAGGATAAGGAGCCCAACGGCTGGTCCAACGAAACTCTGGATAATTTTTTAAGTAACGCGCTGTTTGTTCCTCATCTACCGCCTGAGTTCTTACAAAATTTTTCTCAACTGTCGAAATCAAATAAATCATCACCTCAGGATCAACCATGTCCACAGGCTCTGTGGGCCCGCCAAGAAACTTGATTCGGTCTAAGTGAGCAGTCTCCCCCCAAGGAGCCCAGGCCTGCCGTCTCATCCAGTCAATGATTCTCAAGCCTGGCAGGTTCTCTTCGGCAGCTTCAGGGGCTGTACTTTTAAATTTATAGCCAATAAATTCTGGGGGTGGGTTGAGCATCGAAAAGTCACTGACTCCATCAGAGTTCTGAGCCCCTCTTCCCAAAACCGCAAGAGGAACATCGAGTTTACGCCATGCGAGTGGAAAAATTGGAGAAGGAAATACTTGAGCTTTTTCTAGCATGGCCCAAGAAAAACTGAGACAAGATCCACCTTCGTAGTTCGTAGGCTTTGCCGTTAAGCTGTAAATTCTGTGAGGTCGCTCTTCATGCGCGATAAAGCTTTTAGCAAAGTTCAAGGCCTGTTGGCAACTCTCTTGAGAAACCTCAAAAATCAAATTCGACGTTGGCTTTGGATCAATAGTTGCCGAATCCACCTCTACGGAGAGGTCATGGAGTTCAATTCGTCCATCATTAAATTGTGAAAGCACAGGCGTGATTCCCCAACCGTGAAGCATCATTTGAGGTAAATAACTACCAGCATCGCTTGTCATACTGCCTAAGCCAACCAAGGGTTTTTGGCCCTTACCTTGTTGGCACTGCCACAAAAGCAAAGCATGTCCCATATGTCCCATCCAAAAAGGAACTCGCGCCACCGTTGATTCGCGCAAGAGCTCGGCACTTCTCATGTCAATACCGTCATCTGGGGGAGTGATGCGCAGCCACATGTAGCTGCGTGAAGGATCCAATTTTTTAAGGACTGGGCGGTACTGCGAAGGCCACCCTCGATTCATAAGGCCAAATAGCTCAGAGGCCGGCACATCCTTATTGTCACTGGAAACATCATTAGCAAAGCTGTTTAAACTAAAAAACAAGCTAATAACGAGTAATTTCGCGATCACAAACACCTCTCGACACTGTCCATCACACCTTAGAGCAAGCGTTATGCCCCGTGGCGACCTCGTAAAATGATTTTAAATTCAGTTGTTTGTTTAAAGATTGGAGAGCGAACTGCCCAAAATTGGCACAGGAGTCTTGACTTCAATTAAAGAGAGGAGAAGAAGGAGGGATGTTTTTAAAAATTCACCACAATGGCCGACCGCTCTTTTTAAATGTCGAATGCATCACCTCGATTCAACCCAACGCCAACAGCTACGCATTCATAAAATACAAATCCGTCAACAATCATTTGCCCGTTATTAAAACCATCACGGCTGATGAAACATTTCGAAAAATTGAACAGCTCCTGACGGACAATAAAGTTGTCATTGAATAAATGTTTGTTATTTTTTTTCTTATTTCTTCCTCACCTTGCTACAGCGATGGAAACAGAACAGTTTCAAATTCGTGACGGCTACAAAGATATAACCGACGAGTTTGACAAAAGGTTTGATGAAATTTTAATGAGGTTCTCTCTGAATGGCTTGCACTGCGAGGACGGTGGCAAAGATGACAGGGTTGAGTTTTTCAAAAGATTTCTGCTGGAAAATGGCGGTGCTGGAGTCTCTAAGATTGAGAACTGGATCTTTCGATCTCCCTACGCAAAATCAGTTCCATTTTCTGAATCGTTGTATGTAGGATGGGAACAACCTAAGCTCTATTTTTTCTCAATCGTTGGAAAATTCATTCCTCTTATTCAACCCTGCTGCGCGCCAGTTATAAAAATTAATGGTGAACTCGTTTCGTCCGACAAATTTGGACATTTCGTAAGCGCGGGCTACGAAATGTATTACCAAGTGGTTTTAAAAAATCAGAACTATCCCTACTCTGGAGATATCGTCAGCAAAATTGTAAATGAGATTATCGATCAATATCATGTAACAGCCCCGGGAGTTTATGGAGTTTTTGATCTCAGCAACCAAATGGAAATTATGAGTTATGGTTTGAGTCTAACCGGCGTTTATTCCTATGCCGACATCGTCTCCAACTATGAAGGATTTCGATTTTGGCAAGATCTTGTAGATGGTCCAAAGCCCTACTTTGAATGCAATGGCCGTCGCTGGGTAAAAAAGCGGGTCTTCAGTTGGAAAAATTATGTAAATGCAGGTTGGGACGAGGCCATTAACTGCAATAACTACACGGGTGTCATGTGGAATTTAGTCAGACAAAACATCGGCAAAAAAATCCAACAAGGCAGTAAAACGAATTTTACCTGCCCCGTCGAACCTCAAAAGTGTGCTACGCTTGTCAAACACTATGGGCCTTATTCTGCCTACTTAATCAACCCGAAGTGTGCACATCCCCATAAGAAAAAGTCGACTTTGGTCGGGGCCAAATCGCGTTCCTAGATCCTCCTCAAGCTCCGAGTTTTACCTTGCGAGTTCTCCCAGGTTCGTTACAATTTATAAATGCAGTAAATATCCATTCAAGGAGGAATTGGTGAAGGTTGGTCTACTCACATTATTTTTTGTATCCACAATTGCCACTCAAGCTCTGGCAACTAAACCAAGTTTCATGACCATCGCTGGTTTTAATTTAGCCTTCGTTGATGTTGTGAATGGTAAAAAATTCGACAACCCAAAATACAAAGAGTTTGCGTCGTCTCTCTACCTTCAAAACGCGAGGCAATCACTTGCCAAGCTTAAATTTGGAGCCACTGTCACCACTGATGGAGATAGGATCTGCAGGATCAACGGCTCCTCGCGGGTCTGCTGGTCGCCTGTTTTTGAGAACGACCGAATAGGCATACGCCTTCAAGGAAGAAACGATACTTTTTTTGCTGAAAATAAAAAACCCATAGATGTAAAAAAACTCACGGAATACATTTTTGGCGATAAGAAAGTTTCGATGATCGATCTTCTATTACCCACTGCAACTGCGAAAGGTCTTGAAACGGCGTCTCCCGACGAACTCTTAGATATGAAGGATGCGGATAGGGATTTGATGGTCGCCGGCCTTGAAGGCTACATTAGATTACCATCGTCAACTAAAGACATCGTCGACTTTTTTAATGGCTGGGCAAAGGACAAAGTCGACGCAAAACTCATTAGCTGCAGTAAGGATGGAAATGCCAGTTTTACAATCAACCGCGAGGACGTTGGCAATTTAACAATTACTAAAGTGGGAGATAACCAATACCGCTTGGGTAAAACGGGTAAAAAGTTTGATGCAAAAATGGTCCGCGCCAAAGATATGAAATGCGAGCCAGAAGGTGGCTCAGTGGATACTCACCGACCACGATTTCTGGGAGTCCTTCCCTTATTTTGGAAGCCAAAGGTGTGTGATAAAATCCCTCTCAATAAAGGCGAAAAACTTGTAGGAGATCCGACCAACCTCGGCACACTTTGTCTTTATGCGAAGAGCGTCTGCGCATACCCGCTTCCCAAAGAATATATGACAGTTCAAAAATGTATCGCTGGAAAATGTGATCAAGTTCCTGACAATAGAGACTGGCAAGACATTTTTGGTGAAAAAATCAAGGTTCTTGACAAGCTCAACGAGCTTGAAGGTGACGTCAGAAAGGTATTTCCTCAGGCTGACTTTAACAACAAAGATAATTTTGGTCTTCCAGAAAATAGCCTTTCTGGTGAGGATGGAAAAGTGCTAAAAGATTATCAAGCTGAATATGAGCGCGTGAGTAAAAAAGCTGTTGGCGATCTTGAAGATTCTTTAATAGCAACGCAAAATACAATCTTTGCATCGGAGCTTGCAAGTCGCTGCTGCGAACACTCAGAATGCAGGACAGCACTTTTTACGAAGGCGGGACTTAATCTCACAGCCCCTAGCCAAGATCCTGGCGTAGCTGAGTAAATTCTCCAAGGCCCACCACTTCGGTTGGGCCTTCACCTCCGGAAGCTTCTCCCATGACACAATCCCAAATCAGCGACGTCTCCGACACTTCCATCTGGGTTGCCTACTATCGCGCTCAAGAAACCGAAAGACCAGACGCTCTTTTTCGTGATCCTCTCGCAAAAATCTTGATCGGTGAGCGAGGAAAAGCCATCGCCGACAACATGAAGACCATTGGTAAATATACCAAGACCCAAGTTATCTTACGTACAGTGATCATAGATCAATTTATCGAATCCCTCGTGAATCAAGAAGGAGTCGACACCGTCATAAATTTAGGAGCAGGCTTGGACACTCGTCCTTACCGGCTCAACATTCCCGCATCGCTCCATTGGATAGAGGTCGACTATCCGCACATTATTTCTCATAAAACAAACCTTCTTAGCGCTGAGAAACAACGTTGCCATCTCACCAGAGTCCCCTTGGACCTCGCTGATCTTGTTAAACGAAAACAGTTTCTCTCGGAAATCAACGCACGCGCAAAAAAAATTCTCGTGATCACAGAAGGTGTCCTCCCCTATCTCACAGAGAATCAAGTTGGGGAACTGTCAGCAGATCTTAAAGAGCAACCGCGCGTTGTTTATTGGATCGCCGAATTTATAGACCCGGCTGTCTATAAATACCTTCAATCCAGCGTACGATCGACGAAGATGAAAAACGCGCCCTTTCAATTTTTTCCTAAAGACTGGCTCGAATTTTTTAAAATTCGCGGCTGGACTCCAAAGCAGATTCGCTATATCAACGAGGAGGCCCACAAGTTCGGTAGACCTGTTCCAATGCCCTGGTGGGCCTCGCTGATTCTCTACTTTGCTCCTCACAAAGTGCGGGAGAAATCGGCCAAAGTCTCAGGGTATGTGGTTTTCCAAAAGGTCTGATCGAGGGACCCATGAGTCTTAAAATCCAAACCGTCTCAGGAGAGATCGTTGAACTTCCTCAGAGCGCGGTTTTTATTCCTCTTCCCGAACGTCTCAAACGCTCCGTAAAATCCGCAAGTCTAGGCTTAGGACTCGCACTTTTAGCGCTCCCGATCCCAGGTGTGCACATGTTCTTAGTTCCATCTTTTCTTTTGTTTGCCGTTGTATCTGGCGGAAAGAAAGCCCGGGAGATCTATCGAATGGATCTGACTGGGGTTGCGTGCCCGACTTGCCAGAAGCCTCTGAATGAAAAAGAGGTCTTTGCTATTAAAAAGGTATTGCGGATGTATTGCAGGGAGTGCCGCAATCAATTTCGGATCTTCGTAGAGTAACCGGTATACTGGATGACTTGTGTGTGCTTTTTCATTTTCGGACACCTTCTGCAATAGCTTGATTTCAAGTGCGAATAAATTGATTCTGGTGTCCGGCTAAGAAGAAACACACACAAAGGATCCAGTTTAAGTTTTTATTTTTTCTGAAGTTTGAGCTCCCACGCCGTAGTCACCCCATTCTCCATCATAGAGCCCATGAGATAAAGCACCTCATCCTTATACATAATAGTCTCTTCAACATTTTTCTTATCACTCATGAACGAATAGTGACAGGTTTTGACCATATCCTTATCATCTCTGCTTTTTTCATGCTTGAAGCAGTAGCCTTGGCCCTCGACTCCATCTTGATCGACGGGTTTACCGTTTCAGTGACCGTTCCCATTTTTCCATCAGAGGACTTCCAGGTTCCGCTTCCGGTAAAAATCTTTTCGACGGGCTGTGGCTGGGGTTCTCCAGCAGAGACGAACAGTGGGAGAGCTAAAATCATTGTGAGCGCAGTAAATACTTTCATAAATCCTCCATTGATTGGTTTTTTAAAATTTCCTTGCGCAGGGTCTTCATTTCTACTCCTCGAAAAAAGAAACTCCAAATGAATATTCGAGTTTCAACGAACTCCTAACTTTGTTGCGGAAATAGCAACCACATCTCAACACTAACCACATATGCTTATTGATATGGCAGTTCTGATATGATACCGACTTCGCTATGGCTCCTAGAATTTTTGACTTCACATCTCTTTCCTTATTTTTGACTGCACACAGTGCATTTAAAAAAAATGAGTCTTCTGACTTTTCCATTCGCGCATGGGGTCGAGACTTAGGACTCACCAATCCAGCACTCCTCGTTCGGGTGCTCGCAGGAGATCGGCCACCAAACCATATGCTGTTTCGCTCCCTGCTCAAATATTTCAAGTTTGAAGCGTTAGAAGAGGAATATTTTAAAAACCTGGTTTTGAGGGCGCGCGCCAAAGCTGATCCAGTCATGAACGAGATCATGGAAGAGCGGTACTGGCCTGGACTCTCCCCCACGTCTCAAAAGCTCCCACGATCCCAGAAACAATCAGTCTTAGAAATTAATAACGGAGAAATTCTCGCCCTCGCTGGCACTGGAAGCTCTTCAGTCGTGAACGCTCTTCTAAAAAAAATGAATCTTGTCGCAGTCGATTTTGGAGGAGAAGTTCCACTCAGTCTCAATATCTGTGATTACGGCAAGACCAACTTGGGACCTTATCGAGAAGCTTACATTTCGATTCTTGCTAAACCGAGTGATGAGAACTGTGATCAGATGGGCTTAGTGTTCTTGAATCTCTATTGCAACAAACCGACGATCTCATCGCTGGCTAGAATTGTTTGGGGGAATAACTATCGCGATGCTGATGTCTGTAAAAACGAAGGCCCCGAAGCCAGAAAAAATTATCACGTCTTCGAATCTAACAAAGAGGTCTTCTCGTTTGATGTGGAAAAATCTGAGGATTTAGAGCCACTGGTTGGAGATGCCAATCTCAAAGGATTTGCCAACGTCTTTAGTGCTCTCAGTCTTTTTCAACTAGACATCATGGCCCGCAAATTTGAAAAACCCTTTGATCCCAGTGACAGTTCATTTATGACGTCTCCACAAAGCGACATCGGAAATTTCTTGTGCGAAGCCAAGTTCGACCCACAGCGCTGGATTTTTCATGATCGACTCTCTTGCCGAGTTTCTAGCCCCGCTGAGCGAGTTTCCTGATGCCACTAGGGTATCAAGTGTAGATTTTCTACCTGCCATCAACTAATTCGATCTCAGAACAAAATTCACCTAAGGAGGATCCATTGAAAATTCTAGCGACAGCGCTTCTGGCTTTTGGCATTGGTACCATAGCTTCTGCCCACGACCTTCGCCTTCCTTTCTCACCAGAAAACGAGGCTACGATCGATTTTGGCAAAACAGTTAAAGTTGGCAGTGCAGAAACCTACACGGTCGGAGGCATTGCAAATTTCGAGAAAGTCGCCTCACGACTGAAAGAAAAAGGACTAGAGCCAAGAGCTGTAAAATTCTTAGGTAAGAAGTACGCCATGGTGGCCATCACATTCATGCATTGGAAAAATGTTGTTGGCTGTGGCTGCCCGAAAGAGTTTATGGACTTAAGCATCTCTTACGAACTGACTCCGGATGCCGACGGAACTCGAAGAGTCACCCCCGACATTCTTTATGCAAGCCATCCCCTTCGTGTGCATTCCCTTCTCAACAAATTTGGGACTCAAGCGAGCCTTGCGCACTTCAACCGCACCGAGAGAGGTGGCAGGGAATGGGTTGACATCTACGAACAAGATGGAACACTCATCTACTCTTTAAAATTGCCAAAAAATTTAAGCCCTGCAGACAGTGATGTAGACTTTGTCACTGTTAACTCCCAAGGCAGCGTGAATGAAAAGCGCATGCAAATCCCGCCGAAAACTTATTTCGTCTACTCTGAAAACTCACGAAAATATGTGTCGTGGAAGGGCTCGCTATTTTTTCGACGCCCTTATAAATTTCCTGCACCAAGTCCACTCTCAGAGGTCATCCATGAAATTGGATTTACACCAAGCCATTGGGAAAAATATGAATCTCATCCAGACTTTGGCGTTTGGGCTTGGCTGCCTTACAAGTAAAAAAATTTTTCGTTGACCCGTCTTCACCTCAGTCCTAACTTCTATCGATGCGCCGAAGACTCGTTTTTTATGGAATATTAATAGGACTTGTGGGGGCGGTTACATTCTTCGCTAAAAATCCAGTTTTCACCATCCAAGTTCCCAAGCCTTTTGAAAAAGCGGATCCCGAGCGTCTTCGCACTCATGTGCAAACGTTGACGGCGTCATCTCCACCAAGAAATTTTGCTCATCCCGAAGCTCTTGATAAGGTAGCAGAGATCATCTCCAAGCACTTTCAGGAACTGGGAATACCCACTAGAAACCAGGAATTTCAAGTGGGTCAAAAAACTTTTCGTAACGTGATCGCAACTCTTGGACCGGTTGAAGGTGAAACACTCGTAATCGGTGCCCACTATGATGTCTGCGATGATTTGCCGGGAGCTGATGATAATGCGAGTGGCACGGCAGGCCTGCTTGAGCTCGCAAGGCTTCTAGCGCCTTTGAAAAATCAACTCAAACGACCCATCGAACTTGTTGCCTACACTCTTGAAGAGCCGCCGAACTTTGCTGAAAAAACAATGGGAAGCTACATTCACGCCCAATCCCTTAAAGAGGCTGGAAAGAACGTCAAGCTCATGATCTCACTTGAGATGATCGGTTATTTTAGCATTGAACCTAGCTCACAAAAATATCCTGTGGCGGCTTTCCAAATCCTATACCCCTCAATCGGAAACTACATCGGTCTTATTGCCCGTCCTCAAGAATGGTTTGTCATGCGCCAAGTGAAGACGCTTTTTGCCTCGGCAACCGAGCTCCCCATGCAGACGGCCAATGTTCCAAGCTCAGTTCCAGGAGTGGATTTGTCGGACCATCTTAACTATTGGAATTCCGGCTTTCCTGCAATGATGATCACAGACACTGCCTTTATGCGAAATAAGAACTATCATAAGGCCGAAGATTTACCCGAGACTCTCGACTATCAAAAAATGGCGGAAGTCGTGAATGGTCTTGTCTCGGTAGCTGTAGGTCTTTAATTGACTTTTCTTTAGGCTCACGAATTAATGGGCCATGGAAAAACTCAAACTTAATCTAGGTTGCG
The DNA here is from genome assembly GCA_044229295.1 of Pseudobdellovibrionaceae bacterium. Classification (GTDB taxonomy): domain Bacteria; phylum Bdellovibrionota; class Bdellovibrionia; order Bdellovibrionales; family Bdellovibrionaceae; genus JBGATJ01. The sequence continues at coordinate 5,404 of JBGATJ010000028.1, read as the reverse complement.
GCTATAACCACCTCCCTGACTACGTAAATGTCGATTGCGATCCGCTTTGCAAGCCCGATCTTGTCTGGAACCTCGAAACAACTCCGTGGCCATTTGACGAAGACTCCGTAAGTTTGATTTGGGCTGAGCACTCGCTGGAGCACCTTGGCCAGTCCACTCAAACATGGCTTGCGATGATTCGTGAGATGTACCGGGTGTGTTGCAACGATGCGCGAATCTACATTACGGCACCTCACCCTAACCACGATACTTTTATCATTGATCCCACCCACGTTCGAATCGTGACAGCTGAAGGTTTTAGAATGTTTGACCAAAAACATAATCTCAAAAGTATGGGCTCCTTCGACAGAGAAACAAAACTAGGCCTGCAAAACAGAGTTGATTTCCAATTGCTTGAAACTCATTTTGATCTTTGCGATCCCTGGCACACACAAGCCCAACAAGGCCTCATCACCCCAGAAAAGCTACACCACGACCTCATGCACCTCAAAAATGTTTGCTTACAAACCCGCTTTGTGGTCAGCCCCCGAAAGCCGGCTTTCGGCGAAGAGTGGATCGCTCAGAGAGCGGCAGAGCTATGATCCCAAACCACATCAACGACACTCTGGAATGGCTTGCCCACATCGAGGATTTTCAAACGGCACGATCACTCGCGCTCACAGTGTTCAAACGACTTCCTAAAGATCGTCCAGAGTCCACGGACTTCGTTGCTAAAATTTTGAATCGCTGCAAGTTTTATAAAGAGGCCGTCGTATACGCCAAGCAGACTCTGGAGTTTCTGCCTAACGATCCAAATGCACAATTCAATTATGCTAAATGCTTAAACTCAGCAGGTCTTCCTGAACAGGCTGAGATCTATATGAGAAAAGTTTGCGAAGCAGTTCCTGAGTGGGCCGATTCAAAAATCGATTTATCGGTCTATATCGCCAGCACCGGCCGTCGGGACGAAGCTCAAAAAATACTTGAAGACCTCCAAATGCAAATCCCTCCAGACAGTCACAATGCCAAAGTCATTCGATTCAACCTCGGTTGGCATTACATCAGAGGTGGCGATTTTAAAACTGGAATGAAATATCTTGGGATTGGACGCGAACTCAGAATCTGGGGAGCTCGCAGCCTTCAATATCCAAAACCTATGCTTCAACCTGGCATGGATCTTCGCCAAAAAACAGTTCTTCTCGTAGGTGAAGGAGGCGCCGGTGACGAGATCATTAATGTTCGCTTTGCGAAAGTAATTCAGGAACGTGGTGGTAAGTGCGTGTGGATTTCTCATCAAAATCTCTCTTCTCTCTTTTCACGAATGGCATCTCTATCAAACACCTACGAGAATACGGCACAAAAAATTCCTACCTACGACTACTGGGCTCCAGCAATGGATCTGCCGGCCCTTCTAGATCTCGACATTCATGAAATTCCAAACCAGCCATATCTCACAGCTGACAAACTCTTTGAGAAAAAGTGGAAAAAAATCATTCCACCTTCTCGCCGATTGAAAGTGGGTCTGAGATGGCAAGGAAACACCCTCTACGAACAAGACCTCATGCGGTCCATTCACTTCTCTGAGCTCGAGAAACTGACAGAAATTTCTGGAATAGAATTTTACTCTTTGCAACGAGACTCGGCCGTAGACCAGATACCTCCTGGATCCAAAGTTGTCGATCTCAGTGAAAAACTGGAAACTTGGGAAGATGCCGCTGCCGCAATCATGCAGCTAGATCTAGTAATATCGACGTGCACTTCAATCCCACACTTGTCCGCAGCGCTCGGTGTGAAAACTTGGCTTTTGTGTCCACTTAATATGTATTACTTATGGTGCACTCCTGGGGACAACTCACCTTGGTACTCAAGCCTTCGTCTCTATAGGCAACAAAAGCTCAACGATTGGACTGTAAATATGGTTGATATTCACCGCGATTTACAAGAGCTCGTGGCTCGCAAAAATGAACATGCCGGCGCGCCAGTTCTTGACGCGCCTTAAACTAATTTTTAGTCAACAATACGTGCTTCAATCCAATAAGCTTTTTTGTCTCCAGCGGAGCAAGAGGAGCCCTCGAGTGAGGCATCCATAGCAACGACATAGTTCTTTGTATCCATGGTTTTCATCGAACCATAGCCTGTTGGAAAAATTTTGAAGAACGTAAAGTCATTATTATAAAGTAAGCCGAGTGCGTAGCTGGACTTCATGTCAACAAGAGCCCCTCCAAAGCGATTTTCTTTTTGGAGCTCCACAAAAATATAAGCATTCATAGTAACGTCTTTGCCATCGTACTTCGTAGGGCAATCAAAATTTCCATTATCACCATTGAGTGAAAGCGGCGTGTTTACAGGATAAGGTCTGGAGTCATAGACATCAATCATTTGAGACTTTGTGCAAAGAGTTTTAGCTTTGTAAACTTTCGCCGTAAGGTTACATGTGTACTCAACAATCTCAACCTGAGCCTTCGCCTGACGAACAGGCAGCAAATCCACAAAGTCAGTATTGAGATTCGGTCCAGGCAACTGTAAAGGACTTTTAAATTTAATATTTTTTGTGCGAACCATCGTCGTAAAATCTGCGTGAGCTCCAACGCTCAACCCCAGAGCAAAAAATACAGTCATTAGTTTTTTCATTATCGCCTCCATGATAATTGTTATGCAAATCACCTCGCCCATCGAAGTCTTCGCATGTCCATGCTCTGTCAATAATTCCTGAGCAGCAAATCGAAATTAACTGTCTAACACGAATTTAACGTTAAAAATTTTTTGCAAGAAATTTAAGTGACGATATCTTTTAGCTGTGATTAAATTCGTCAATCTTTTTTTGAATTGCTGAACTCCAGCTCTGATACTCTAAATCCGAAGAGAACGAAGCTCTAGGAAGAAAACAAGTTCCTTGCGGTTTGATTGCAATAAATAATGTTTGAGATTTTGCGACAATCCATTTGAGATGAGCCCATCGACGTAAGACATTGTAATCAGCACTCACCCAACGAATTCCTTCCTCTTCGAATGTCACTGTAAAATCTTGATAGAGTTGAGGGTTGCGATTTATCAGTCGAAACATTTGGAACGCACATACGGCAAACATAAATATCACCCACGCCAATGCTCCGAGAAGGACTAACGGAATCATGACGTGTAGAGGAGGGCGGTTTTCAGTGGGCAAAAAAAGAACGACGAGTAAAGCTGGAAGCGTTAAATAGATAAGATACGTCGGGCGTTTTAAATACTGTAAAAGCATTGCCCCGATAGAAACCTTGAGAAAATCCTTTTTACTCTGCCGAACTTGGATCGAACTCCCGATATTCACGAAGAAAAACCTGCCAAGCGACGAACTTTCTGGCGCTCTTCCAAACTTAAGACATGTGGCAACACAATTGGCTTAAGGTCTTCTGTAAAAAATGGCGAGGGTCGATTTTTTTTCAAAATCTTACCTTTAAACAGATAAGGCATCACCGTTAAAAAGCCCTTCAAGTCAAAAGTCTGAGGAGTGCCTTTGGGCGGAGTGCCTTTAGCAAATTTCCCCAAGATGCTGCTGCGAACGGGGCCGAGCACTTCATCAAGCTCTTTGAGATCCGAAAATGCGTAACGATTGACTCCAGCCCAGGGGTTACCTGGTCTTGTGTTAGCAATGGGAGTATCACAGCAAGAACTCGAAAAACGAAACAGGCCTTTATCTGACATGCACATGCATTTCAAATTCTCTTTCCCTTGAATGATCTGCATGTCAGCTGGATAAATTGGAATCACTTCCGTTCCACCATTCTCATCGAGAAGTTCGCTGCGCCCCAGATAATGCAGATAAGCTTGGCAGTCGTCGCAATAGCATTTGAGTCGACCGGGCGTGTTTTTGGGAAACACCTTGAGTTCAATCTGGAGTTTTTTGCATTTGCAGGATATTTGCATTTAAAAACGTTATTCTTTTAGGGAACCCTATTCAACAGAATTATTTTTTTTACGATTCGATCCAAAACCAATCAATATTTAGGCAGGCGAGATCTTCTGGCGGAGAATCGACTACTCTTTTCATAGCATCTTTAACAAATTGAGATAAGCCTTCTCGAATGTGATCAAAATCACGCCGAGAAAGCGATACCTGACTGGTGTATATCATTTCGGTATCTGCAATAGATTCGCTTTTCTGAATGGATTTCATGCGCCAATTGGCATGATGACGAGATAAAAATGGTGAGCCTTTTTCAATAAAAGTACTTTGCACTTTCATTCGAAATTTATTATTGATCTCATCGCACAATCCAGCATTAATCAAAAATTGCATCGCTTCTATAACCTTTGCGCGTGAAAGTCGAAAGCGATTTGAAATCTCCTCCAGCGAAACACCATTTTCCTGAGTGGAGGTAAATAGATGGATCGCGGAATAAATCCAGCTTGCATAAAAATGGGCTCTGCTTACGTCATCCAGAGTTTTTTCGTGTAAGATTCGCCGTGAGAGTTTTAGTCCCTCTTTTCGAAGATTCTCTAATTTTTTTTTGAGATAATTGCGTAGCTGCTCTGTCCCTGCTCGTTCTAGCTGAACTAAAGTTGAAAAATAATCGGTCTCTAAATCCGTAAGATCCAAGTATGCGCACAATGATATCGTCTGTTCCAAACTAAAATCCCGCGAGCCTGAAAGCACTTGGCTAAGGAGGGTTGTGTTAACACCAAGGTGAGCTGCTATTTTCGTTAGTTCACCACGGCCTTTTTTATTTAGGCTGTGAATATAGTCTCTGAGGTATTTACGATAGTTGAGGTACTGAAAAAGGCTCATAACCTCATTGGACCATTAATTTACAAAAACGTAAATTAACTCGTATCAAATTTATAAATAAAACCTGGAGTCAAACAACGCAATGAGTTAAAACTTCTAAGCACGTGAATTGCTAACATAAAAAGGAGATGACTATGAAAAGACTCAAGATGAATTGGAAGGTATTTAAGCTTCTGAGCGCACGACTTTGCGCCTGCGCGATAACTTGTTATACAGCCCTTTCCCTTGCCGGAGGCTTCAATGGCGGCGGCGGAAATGCCGTTCCCGTAGGAAAAAACCTAGTTCTTCTAGATTTGAGAGTGGAACAGCTCAGATCAGGAAAACTCGTTCTCGATGTCCCTGGAGAGATTTTACCAACAACACCAGCACTTAAAGACCTCAAGTTTGAACGCCTCAACCGCTTGAATAACCCAGCCTATGCCGAAGCAGTTTTTAGAATCAGTCATTGGTCTCGCTATCCAGCCCCAGTTTTAGATTTCTTAGAACGTGCTATTAAAAAAGTCCCCATTTTTTACACCTCCTATCGCCTGGGATTTCGTGATCCGAATTTTTGGATTCCAAAAAAATTTAAATCCAAAATACCCGCCCACTCCCTCACGACTGTCGCATTCTACGATGAGAGCTTGGGAGTTATTATTTCAAAAAAAGATTTCGACC
>JBGATJ010000001.1:101892-218455 GCA_044229295.1 Pseudobdellovibrionaceae bacterium | reverse complement strand
ACGAGTGAGGAAACGTGGAGATGTATTTCCTGCGCATTGACCACGACCAAGGGGTCTCATCTCACCAAGCTTACAATCTTTTTGATCAGCAACGTCGTGAAACAAGCGATTGTCCCACGCTGTTACGACGGCAATATGGAAATCCAAAAATGGATTTTTCAAGAAAGCATCGATGAAGTGATCGATGTTTTTTTCAAGCTTGTTGAGGTCATTCTTCATACTTTGGGAAGTGTCCATCATGAAAACGACGTCAACTTGAGGCATATCGACATTTTTGATGTCGAAGGTGTCGGTTTTACGAGGGCGAGGCTGTATTGGCGGAGGAGCTGGAATTGTGTGATCGACCGTCTTAGGAACCGGTGCTTCATCCTGTTTGTAAGGATCCAATTTTGTCGGCTTCACTTCAGGATAAACTGGCTTTGTTTCCGCAGGAGGAAGTGGGTCAAAGGTTGGAACTGGATCTGAATGGGGTCCATGGTAGAGATCAGAGTTCTCAGGAGAACACGCCGTCACACACAAACCTGCTACAACTAAGAGTAACGAAATCTTTGTGGTACTCATAACATGGTCCTACCTTTCAGAGCCTTGCAACGCTTGACTTGAGTTTGAACTTTATCGAGTTCGTCAAGCCAAACTTCTTTTCCATTGTCATTAAAAACGAGATCGTAGTCGGATTTTTTCTCAAGACTTCCTTGAGTTCCGCTATCGGGCCCAAGCAAGTGAAGACCTTGGATAGCCTCAACTTCTACGAGCTGAAGTTTTTGTAGGATTCTTGCGTTGTCTTTGCTTTCGACGTCAGCGAGCTGTTGAATGCGCGTTCGTACGCCTTGAAGGTCATTTTGTCTCATGAGCGCTTGGATTTTGAGATCTCTGTGAAAAAGGCGCGGCATAAAAGCGACGTTCTCTCCGGCAGATTCCCACTTTTTAGGCTCTTTGATCCACTCAGCAAGAGCTTTTTCAAAACCAGGACTAGATCCCGTTTTTGCGAGCGTTTGCATTTGCATCACTTGATCGCGCTTGATCTTTTTGTAATCTTCAAGAGTCTTAAAAATGGCTTTATAGTCACAAGTGCGAAGTTGGATAAGGGCCTTTAAAAGGAAAGGCTCTGTGCCCACGATTCCAGAAAGAGCTGGAGATGTAAGGGTTGTCACTCCTGCCAAAGACTTGTCGTACTGGTCTAAGCGGAAAAAGCTCCATGATTTTTCTTCAAGAGCAATGGCCCAGTAATCTGACTCTTTGGGAATCAAAGCGTAGGTTTTTAGAGCTTCTTCAAATCGTCCTTTTTCAAAAGACGTTCGGGCTTTTTCAAGATTTGTCAGATCGCTGACCGGAAGGACTGCGCTTGCGCTTTGAAAAAAGAAAAGAAGAGCGAGATAACTCAGTTTCATAACATGAATCCAATCCCGGCTTGCACGACAAAATTATCAATCTTGCGGTTTCGAGTGGTGATTAAGTCGTTATAAGTTTGGTAACGGACTTCAAGGCGACTTGTGAGGTAGTTGTTCCACCAAACGCCCATACCGCCACCGGCCGTGTAAAGAGGGCTTGAACCAGATTCAAGGTGCATTCGCCCGCCGCCAGCTAAAAGATAAAAGTCAAATTGACTAACTCCAGCTTCAAACCAGCTGATCTTTCCATAAATAGGATACCAGCTTAAAACTGCAAGTTGGCTATCAATCGGATAATCAACCGCTGGAACCCAGTAACCTTGTCCACTGGACTGCTGAGTCTCAGCGTTTTTGTAAATGCGGCTTCCTTCAGAGGTGAGTTTGTTGAAGGATTTTTGGTAGCGAACACCTAAGGACCAGCGCGGTGTAAAATGAAAATCAAAAGAGGCTGAGCCTGTTTTTGAATCTAAGTAAGAGTCTCCACCAGCGATGAGTCCGTAACCGACGCCAAACTCAGGGCGCATGAATCGATCGACTTCGCGCTTTTGTACGATCTTGGTTGAGTTTTTAGACTGAAGTGCTTTTGCTTTTTTTAAGATCGCATCTTCAGAACCAAGGCTATCGAAGTCTTGATCAGACACGCTTTGCCCGTGGGCAAATTGTGCCGACAAGAGCGCCGACATCAAAAAAATCATCAAGTAAAATAGTGGCTTCATTTTTTAACTCCCTTAGTGGGTTTTTTTTTGCTTTTTTTAGGGGCTGGGGCTGCTGCCTTTTTGGGTTTCGCGGCAGCCTTTGCCGTGGCTTTGGTTGGTGCTGGTGCAACAACAGCAAGAGGAGCTGGTGCGGGTGCAGGTGCCGCTTCCGCGGCAGGAGCTGGCGGCGCAGATTTGTAGAAGATCTCTAGAGTTTTAGTCGCTTCATCGGAAGTAACACCAGAGAGAGGGTCAAGCCCTCTGACCGCAAATCTCACAACGACACTTGTAGCGTCTGGAATTACATTCCCACTGGCATCTTGATCTTGGATCATTTTTCGAGTTGTGTCGATGGCGTAAGAGAATCTCCAAATTCCACCGACAGATTTAGGGTTTGGAATAAACTGGGGATTAGGATTAGAAGCGTCGATCAAAAAGTTAGCATCCTGCTCGAACCTTCCTGATGCCATATTTTTCTTATGATAGTAACGAAGCGGTTCTTCAGGGACAACATCACTTGTTGCGTTGACAGATTGTAAGTCAATTGTAAACGGGTATCGATTTCCCTCTTCAAAATGTCCAGACAAATCAGATATTGCGATGGTTGGCTTTTTAAGGTCGCGTCTGACCATGTAGCCTAAATCTTCTGTGTAATCGGTATTTTTAAGAATGGTTTTTAATTTTTCAGCTTCTTTAGGATCTTTGTTTTTAACGACCAGTTTTTGATCATCAAGACCAATTTTGATTGTGCTTAGAACTTCATTAGATCCGGCAGGAATGGCATCAAAAGCAGGAGTCCAAGAAAAGAGGTACTCGGCTTTATTTTTAGTGTGAGAAACTGGAGTTAATGTCATTCCGTTGACTTTGTGGATAAGAACGAGTTCGAAATCTAAGTCCGCTGAGTCAATCACAGAGACAGTGATTGTATAGTGGCTTTCTTGACCAAGGATGAAATTCATGTTTCGAGGAGCGCTGAAAGAGACTATGTTATTACCGGCGATGACAGCATCTTCGTTTTTCTGAATGTATTTAGGAACTTCTACTCGGATTTCATCCCCACGGACATAGACATTTTTGTCTTGAAGAACTCGAACCTCCTGAGGAACCGGTTTTTCAACCGTTTCAAACTTTGGTCTTTCGACTTCTTTCTCCACAACCTTCACCGTTTCCTTCGGTCCTTGATTCTGTTGAGTATCAAGATTATCGCGATCCACCGAAGAGTTCTTAAATGGATCCGAAGTCATCGGGCCACATGCGGCCACTTGTAAGATCAATGCTCCTAGAATTGCTAATTTTGTGATTCCAGTGTTTTTCATATTGATCTCCTACCTTTGTCCTACGCGGGTTAACTCAAACGGATAATTCACATCTACGGTCACGCCACCGATGGGCTTTGGAAATCTCCAGCCACGGATTTTTTGGGCGACGCAACCTTCAACTTGGGCACTACGAAGACTTGAGTAAGCGATTTTTGAAAGGCTCACTCCGCCCTGCCCGTTGATCATGAAGTGAGAAGTGATTCGTCCACGAAGACCTGGTGATGATTGAAGGCCTTGCTCGTAACAGTAAATGATTTGGCCCATGTTTTTTCTAACAACAGCATCGATTTGATCGCGATCTAAACCGCCTTCAACCTCAGCTTCGTCAGACAAAGGCTGTGCAAACTGTTTAGATTGTCCAGCAAAAGACACTTGTCCGCGGCCTTCTTTTCCACCGCCGCTTCCGCTTTGGCCGTAACCGCCGACACCGCCAGCAGCTGATCCGCTACCGGGGCTTGCAGCAAGAAGTCCTTTACCTGGGAGAACTCCACGAGTTCCACCGAGAACTCCTTCACCAAGACCACCGCCGCCTTGTCCACCGGCATTGCCGTAACCAAGACCGCCTGATCCTTTTCCACCGAAAGTTTTTCCAGCTTGATCAAGGCCTGTACCGAAAGCGTTGTTTTTACCAACTTTTCTGAGAGTGCGAAGAGCTCCGAATTGATCCACGTTTTCAGCGCTACTAGTGATTGCAACTTTAACGTTTTTACGAGGAGTTTTTGGCGCAAACACTTTGGTGTGCTGAATCGTTTGGCGTGTGACTTTGACAGGTTTTTTAGCAACTTTAACTACTTTTTGCTTTTTAAGCTTGGTTTCAGAAGGTTTAACGACTTCTTTTTGTTTCTTTTCTTTAGGTTGCGGTTTTTCTTCAACAACAGGTGGTGCGATATCAATGATGACGGGTTCTGGTTGTGGTTCAGGAGTTGTTTGAGTTAAGAAATAACCGATAAGAGCGACAAGAACGATGAGGGTGGCGTGAGTGATAGCTGTCCATTTGACAGAATCTTGCATCATCTCTTTTTCATCTTCTAACTCGTCAGATTTAAGAACTGCGCTTGTTAAACTATCAAGAGCAATTTCGTGCCCGTCTGGCAGACGAACGGCACCTTGCATGAGCTCTTTACGGGTGATGTCGGTGACAAGTGTGTATTCGACCTTTTGTTTATCGAGTTCTTTGAGGGAACTCCAGATCTCGAGGCGATTGGTTTCATGATTTTGAATCAAGAAAAACTTTGGTCCCTCGACCTGAAAAGATCGGACAATTTGTCCTTGGTTGTCTTTAAGTACTAAACGTTCTGCCATATTTACCACCTTGACTGGTCCATCTGTCTGCGGTCGTTGAAATTTTTTCTAACCCCTAAGAGGTCATCCAAAATTTTCTCGTCTTCTACTCTTGCAACTCCCTCGCCAGAAGTTTGGTACTTCCCGCGAACCATAGCGCCTTCAAAAGAGAAGTTTGTTCCGACCTGACTTTTTTCGTCTTTTTTTGTGACTTTTTTCGTCTTCGCCATTGCAACCGATGATAAAACCAGAATGAGAAATAGAAATTTTTTCATCTTAGTTTCCTCGCTTCATATTTTTTAAACGTTCGTCAAGGTGAGCCACCATGACTTCATTTCCACGTTCCATTTCAACTTCACGCAGCTCAGAAACTTTGCCCATATCAAATGGATTTTTCTGAACGGCCCATTTCAACCTTTGAACGTCGTCGTTAGAAACAGGTTTTTGAGACTCAAGCATAAGGCTTGTTAACTCTTCTTTGGTCGAAGCCGGAGCTACGCTGATCACAAGGTCTAAATCCAAAGCAAGAGCTTTTCTGTATTGTGATTTTGCAGATCGGTATGTTGTTTTTAAGCTCTCAAGCCAAGAGGTATCGCTCCAAATGCGATCTGAGATTTGCTGAGCCTGTTGAGATTTGCGCTGATAAGGAGCTGCCTGCTGAGCAAGAGCATTTTGATAAAGAGGAATTTGCTGAGGCTTCATCTTTTTAGGAGCTGGGATCGTTAAGATCTCATCAGCAAGGCGCTGAGATTCATAAGCGTAAGAGCGAGAAAGAACAGCTTGTAAGATCGGATCTGCTTTAAACTGAGGGCGTTTGTAGAAGTTCTCGAGTTTTCCTAAAAGAGTGAGCTTGTTATTAAGAGATTGCTCAAGAGCTCTGTCAGATCTTGTATTCAATCGCGCACTTCTAAGATTGGCAAGAAGTGGTCTGAGCTCATGGTAGCTCTCAGCTCTTAGGATCACGCTGACAGCTGTTGATCTTCTCATGCGAGGCTCACGCTCAAGAATCGAAAGGACTTTGAGATCTTTTGTGTGTCCGTAAACTTCAAGCGCAAGTTTGTTAAAGGTCTCAGGGGATCTTGCAAGTTCGCTAGAGTAAATTCCAAGCATCTTCACAGGGCGAGAGCTACGTCTTACTTGGTTGACGATCACAAAAAGGCGAGTTTCAAGACTTCGACTGCGGCTGAGGATGGCGTTTTCATATCTAGTTCCGCTTTTGCCGCTGAGGTCAGCTAAGATGAGAAGCTTGAGGTTTCGAGCTTCTTCTGAGTCAAAATTCTTTCTTTGAGAAAGGGCGTACGCAGAAGCAAAGTCCATTTCAAGCTCGGCGATGAAGATACGTTTATCAAGGACTTCTTGGTACTGGCTTGAGTTTTTATCAACAAGCTCTTGCCACTCGCGAAGAGCTGCTTTTGCAGACGCAAGGTCTTTGATTTGAAAGGCAACAAGGTATTTGTTTCTGAAATAAGCTGTTCGCTCGTCTTTGCTGCTTCCAATGAGTGATACGCCCATCAACCGGCGCATGTCAGAGGAGTCAGTTTGCTTAGCATTGATTCTAGCAGCTACGATTTCAAGACTCGCGCGGCGAGACATCGTGAGATACTGAGCTTGAGCTGAAGGAAAGCGTTTTGCGAAATCGCGCGACCAAGACTCCACTTCTTCATTACGTTTTGCGACCATCATAGAATCTAGAGCAAGGTCCGCAGCTTGTTTTTGAAGAGTTGGGTTTTTTGCATCATTCTCAAGAGCTAGACGTCTGAAGGCTTCACCCGCTTGAGGATAGTTTTTAAGTTCATAGGACAAGTGAGCGAGGTTAAACTTAACTTCAAACGCTTTTGGTCCAGTGGGTCTAATTTTGAGATACTGCAGGTATGCAGCCTGTCTTGCGTTAGGATTGTTAGACGCTTCGGCCATCTCGATTTGTCCAAGGAGACTTCCTTCGAGGATTTTTTCCTGAGCCGTTCGCTCTTCGGGAGTGAGCTTTTTGTCGTCTAAGTTATTATAAGAAGAAATCACCGCTTTTTGAAATTGAACTGTTGCCAGATCCGGGCGCTTGAGATCTTGAGCCAAGATCGCAGATCTAAAAAGCATGTCTGCGTCTTCTTTAAAGTAGTCGCCGTAAATCTGATATCCCATGAAAAGATTGAGCGTTAAGTGCTTTTTCTCTTCTCTGGTCCAATCTTTGATCATCTTATGAAATTCTGTTTGAAAAGCATCGCACTCTTTTTTGCAACCCTCTTCTTTAGCCTGAGCTGTCGCCTGGCGAAGAATTCCCAAAGCCTTTTCGACATGGTTAAGGTCTTTTTCTAAGCGGGCCAATCTGACTTTGGCTTCGAGACCTTCTTTTTGATCAAATCCGGCGTTCAGATAGTACATCCAAACAAGCGCTGACTCAGATTTTTTACCTAGGCGCTCAGTCTCTTTAGCGAGTTGAACGATGTTCTCTTTACGCTGACTTTCTGGAGAAAGATCAAACAGGCGCTGGATACGAGGCATAGTTACAGTGTCACGAGCATAAAAAAGTGCGAGGTCTCGAGAGATGTCCATGCGGAAAGATTCATCAAGATCTTCAGTCTGTAGAAGCCGCTCAAGCTGGGAAATCGCAGGTTTTACGCGGCTGAGGTTGAGCATGCACCAAGCTTGTCTGTAAACGACAACTTCTTTTTCTGGAGTTTGTTTGATGGTAAGAGCACTAGAGTAGGCGTCAAATGCTTTTTTAAACTCGCCTTGCTTGAAGTACATGTCTCCAAGCTTTGCAAAGGCCTGTCCACGATAAAGGGGCAAGTGCGCGCCTTTGTTTTTTATGATGGTTTGCAAATCAGCTTCAGCTTTTTTGAACTGACCAAGAGAATCTTTTAAAAACGCCATTTGGAGAAGGTTGCGGCTGAGAAGCTCACCGTTAACTTTGCCTACAGTTTGTTGATACCAGTTGAGGGATTCTTTTCTATCTTCTTCAGACTTAAGACAGTTTTGGCAGTTTTGCTCAACCTCTTTCATCATTTTAATTCGCGAACGATCCGCAAGGAGGTCCGCAAGTCTGATAGCTGAAGGGAGGTAAGAGTCGTCTTTAGTTCCGAGGCTTTCAATAGCGTGTCTGAGCTTAGAGATCACAAGATCGTGAGTTTGAAGATCCATCTTTTCAGCAAAAGCTGGCGTGAAAGCCAAACACAAAGTGAGGGCCGCCAGAGTCTTACGTACGAAATCTTGTGCTGATAGGTTTGACACGGATTGATCTCCTTTTGAACACTTGTTCACAAAGCAAACACGGTGCCAAAAAGTTCAACAGGCGTCTGGGGACTAGAATTCTTTAGAAAAATGAGGTGTGACAGAAATTGGCGCTTCCGTGAGTTTCAGCGCCGAAAATTGGCTCTAGGCTTGAAGAATCTTGGCGGCTCCCCGCTTGAGTTCCGCCCGTGCCAGAAGATGAATCTTTGGATAGTAGGGCTGCTTAACGTAGATCAGGTACACGGGAGTTTTGAGAGGTAAAAGCCCTCGGATCACCCGTACGTCCGAAGCCACCGATAAAAGATGGCGAGGCACAACCGCTCGCCCAAGCCCCTGGGAGACGCCGTCTAAAATCCCGTAGATATCATCTAACAACAGGCGGTCTATCTTTTCTGGCTGTTTTTTCTGAAGTTTAAAAAAGTCCATCGTGGTGCGATCTTCGTGATCATGATCCAAATAGAGAAGTGGAGCTACGCCTACAGGTTCGATCAAAATGTTTTCTTCTTGGCCGATCTTCTCAAAGGCAAAGCCCTCCAGCGCTTGAGTCGACAGAACCATGTCTGCCTCTCCGCTAGATAGAAGCAGTGGAATGTCTCTTAGTTCACGGGTGTAGAGCTCAAGTTTGACTTTAGGGTGGCTTTTAAGAAGACCTGCAATCGACGGCAAAGCCACAGACCGCACGAGTGTAGACACCCCACCAACTCTTAGCGTTCCTGCTAGATCTTGCTTAGAACTCCAGCCGGAAAGAAACTCCTCCTCGAACTGGGATTGAGTCCTACAGAACTGCAGCAGCCTTTCGCCGTCGGCAGTGAGCCGAATTTGCTTTCCCATTCGAAGAAAAAGCGTCCGTTCTAGCGACTCCTCAAGATTACGGATGCGGTGAGAGAGCGCGGATTGGGTCAAATGCAAAGCCTCGGCGGCTTTGGTGAAGGAGCCAGAGCGCACAACTTCTTGAAAGGCTTGGAGCTGAATTTGCGACAGGTTCATTTTTTGATATTAATCCATTTCATGGACATATGAAATCTATGAATTTGATATACCACTCTTTTTTTGCGATTTACCACGCACGAAAGGAGACAAACACAATGAAGATCGCAAATCGCCTCAAAAAATTCCGCGAAGAAAAGGGCCTCACGTTCAAAAAGGTGGCCGAGGCCCTGGACATGCCGGTGTCCACTTACCGCGACTGGGAGTATGGTAAATCGATCCGTGGGGAGCCTTACGAAAAGCTCGCTCGCCTTTTTGAGGTGAGCCTTGAGGAGCTGATTGTGGGGCGCCCTCACCGGCGCGAAGATCTCGTTCAACCCTTAAGCGAGGCCAAACAGAATATTGAAACGGCTCTCAAGGTTGCAAAAGCGCTTTAACAAAACGCGCTAGCGCCTTTATGTAGCTAAGCGCTATAACTTCGGACTAAAGAAAATTTTTAAAACATAGGAGAATTTATGAAAAAATGGATCGCTATCGCTTTATCCCTTCCACTCTTTGCCCACGCAGGCCCGACTCTTGACCAAATGTCACTAGGAGGTTTTGTTTGCCAAACTGATTTCGATGAAGACTCGGGTCTTTATGCGATTGATGCTGGCTTCCTTACGAGAAGCAGTGAGCGAATTGCCAAATTGATTGCATTTGGCGACGGTGAAACTCATGTCGTAGGCACGGTTCGCCTCATGAGCTCGGTCTCGGCAAAATCCACTGTTTACTTTTCAGACGGTAAAAAACAGGTGTATATTAAGGTTGCGAACTCGCCCGACAGACTCGGGCGATATCCAGGAGTTGCAAAAGCGGACCAGGTTAGCGGGCTTGAGTATCATGTTCTGTGCGTGCCGAAAAAACTTTTTTAAGACGCCGAAAAAGGCCTGGGACGACGATCATCAAAAACATGATGATGACGGCGGTCCAGGTCCCATCCCCAAGAACGTTGTTAAGACAAATCGTCGAAACGGCGATGACCCCGAAAAAAAGCATGTCGCCGGCGATGGCAATGGCCCAGCCGGAGACAAAGCTGTGCCCTGCAGCCATGGCGGCAGCTCGGCCTGTCATAGGATCTACGCCGAAGGCAATGATGACGAGAAAAAATGGACCGGGCTTAGCGCCGTAACCTGCGACCGTGAGCTCGGTGGATTTTCTCAAGGCGGCGCGCATTCTTGCTATCAGTGGAGAGTGGCGACTGGCCATGAGGAATAAAAGCATGAGCGGCTCAAACACGATGGCAAGGCACACGTCAGAGGCGAGGTAAAGCGCCGTCATCGATGCGTAGTCGACGCCGCGACTTTGCGCAAGGAGCACGCCTGCGGGGATTCCTCCACCGACAGGGATTGCAAAAAGCAGGAACACGTCCCACAGGTCTTTCATTTAATGACAGGCAATCGCAGTTCCTGAACCACTGGTCACCGCATAACAGCCGGGTCCATTTTTTGGTGAGATTTGAAAGACCGTTGTGCTATAGCCTGTCGCTAACGACTCAACCTTTGTTCCGTCACTAAAGGTGAAGGTTTCATTAGCTGGCTTTCGTGTTTCTTTCGCCGGCGCCTCTTCGGTCTTTGCCGTGCTGATTGAGCCTAGTAGGAATGCAAGGGCAACGATGATTTTCATGGTAATCCTCCTCTTTATTTGAGCTTAGCTTTTCGGTTGGTGATTCTCAAGTCAGTTTTGGTTTTAGTGCAGCCCGGCCTCCCGGCGATATTTGAGTTTGTTGTGGGTAGCGCACAGGAGCTGGAGGTTTTCGGGATCATCGGCGCCTCCCGCCCATTTTGGTTGGATGTGATCCACCTCGAGTTGGTATTGGCTTTGGCATTTTTCGCCGTTTGGATTTTCCCACTGGCAGTGCTGATCGCGGGTGAAGATTTGTTTTCGCTTTGGTTCGGCTCTTGAACTGGGGTCTTTTCTTTGGATTTGGTCTTGAGCAAGAGCGGTGATGATTTCCGCGAGCGTCGCGCCGGGATGTGTGTGCGACATCAGGTTCTTGGCTTTTGTGAGGATCTCCATCTGCTCTTTGGTGAACGTAAGCTCCACGCGCACCGACTCGTCTTTTTGCACGCGCTGCTTTTCGTGCTTGTGAATCGTGAGGTCTAGCGCTTGCGCAACGATCAGCTCCGCTTCTTGCGCGGTTTTGTGTTTGATCGTCTCTAGAATCTGAGCTTTTTTCTTTGCCGTCGTCGGCTTTTGCCTCGCAGCCTGGGCGACGAGCGCTACTTTTGTGAGATCCAGCGCGCCCTCGGAAATATCTTGGTTGAGCGTTGGCACTTCTACGGACATGTGAACTGCATCGATTCTGAGTTGCGCTGAGGCTCGGCAGTAACCGATCTCTTTGATGAGAAACGCAAACAGCGAGGTGTAGCCGTACTCAAGGTAAACTTTGCGTTTGTCGATCTCGCGGATGTGTTTGAGAACGTAGGCCATGATTTTTCGCTCGGATGCGACGGCTTTTTTGAGACTTGCGACGAGTTCTTGGGAATTCATATTACCTCCGGTGAGGGAGTTATAGCGGGATTAACAATTCGAAAATATCGTCAAGGAATTTTTTTGGTGATGCTTTGCATTTCGCGCAAACGCACGAACCACCGCAGCCCGAAACTCACCCCCCAGCCACAGAAAAAAAATCCAAATTAAACGCAAACACCACTTCCTCCGCCGATGCCTCCACCGCACGCACATAGTTCTCAATCACATCCGTAAAAAGCTCGCGAATCTTTCGAACATCCGCCGCCGATAAAACCGAAACTCCGGAGTAATGCAGATCCTGAGCTGCAGGCTGATCCAAAGACTTCATCGCCTGCAATCGCCAATTGCCGTGGTGCTTAGAAATATTCCCCGAATTGTTCTGCAAATGCGTCTGCGCCCCTCCGTGAACAAAGTGACGTCCCTGCTGCAAAACCAACCCATGCTCCACCAAAAAAGCCATCACACTTTCGACCTTACTTTCGCTCAAGCCAAAGGCGTGCGAAAGTTTAGCCACCGTTCGCAGCTCAGGAATCATCACCGCAATATGAATCGCCGAATGCATCCAACTGCTGTAGTAAACACTTTGCGCTTCAGCATCCAAAGTTTGCTGCGCTTTAACTCGCTCCTTAAGATCCAGGTTTTTTTCCCGCAGCTCCATCATCAACTTCGCGAAGTACTTACGAAGCGCCTCGGTTCCCGCCCTCGCCCACTCCACCATCCACAAAAAATACTGATGCTCATCCCCCGAAAGCCCCAGGTAATCAGCAATCATCAACGCCTGCTCAAGGTTGAAGTTCACGCTGCCGTTAAGCACCTGAGAGACAAATGCATTCTGGCAGCGGGTCGCCACAGCCACTCTTGACCGAAACCCCTTAACTCCCTTCTCCCGATCCCTAAGATAGGTCTTATATTGCGTGTAGAAGAAAATACTTCTATGAACCATTTCAATAGCTTATCATGCAAAATTTAATACAACATTAAAATAAAGACCAAATATTAATTAATATTATATTCAAATAAATAACGCACACGGATATAACCACTCACGCAGGGAATGGTCCTTGCAAAAAAACCTCGAAGGAGAGTCTTATGCTTCACTCAGTAAAACGATCCCTAGCCCTCATGCCTATGCTCTTGACAGTTGTTCACTCGATATCGGCTTATGCCGGTGGAACCAATGGCGGCGGAACAAGCAAACCTAATGCGGAATTTGGCTTGGAAAACTTGGGCGCCATTTTGGCAGATGCCAAGATCAGCGAAAATTCGAATCTTCAGGCCATTCACCTTGAAAAGATTGATAAGACTGGGTATCACTACGCCGTCGTTCTTGGCACTCCTGAAGGCGCAAAATGCCTTCGCGTGAACGTCTGGAATACCGATGCGGCTCTCAACACCGAAGTGAAAGTCAAAGAAGTCGTTCCCGCGATCAAGTGCGAAGTTAAAACGCAGAAAGCTCCTTTTGCCACAGGTCCTGTTTCTACTATCCTCAACGACGCGAAAGTTTTTGAGCTTTTGGGACTTAACTACAGCATCGAAGATCTTGATCTCATCGAAGTGAAAAACGACACTCTCACCTACGAAATTTGGGCGAACAATCGACCCCATACTGCCAAATGCGTCTTCCACGTGGACGTTAAAGATCAGAAAGTGAAAAGCACCGAGGTCCTCTCAGGCTGCAGCAGTGAGCCTCCTCCGCAAATCCCGAGCGTGCTGACGAAATACCAAAGTATTTTTGACCAATTCAACCAACTCGACGAAACAGCTCCTTACGATAACTATCTCCATGTCGTACGAAAACTCACCCCAGAAAAGCGAAAAGAAGTGATCGCTTACATGCGCCGATCAGAACCTAAGTACTACCAGGTTTACAAAAAATATGGCAAAGCGATGGCCGATTTTTTCAAAGCCAATCCCGGCGCTACTAACGACGAGGCGATGTTTATTTTGGCTAAGGTGATGGGCTTTCCAACAGATGGTCAACAGGGAATTTTTATCCCGCTCATCGTAGGAATGGAACTCGCTCCCTTTTTCATCGTGGATGCGGAGTAGACGATGAAAACATTAACTATTTTAATCCTTCTTGTCTCTCAACAATCATTAGCTGCGTGGGTTTGCGATAGCGGTTATAAAAAGACAATCAACCCCGAGTACATCACGGTCTTAAAGCCGGGAGTCGGCGGGACCTTTGATCTCTATTTGGGAAGCTCGGGCCGTGAAGGGGCCCCTGAATATGAACCCCAACTTATTCAAAAAGGGCTTCAATGCCAGTTTTCAAAATCGCTTTCAAGCGTTGCCACTTGTAAGAATGGCGAAAATGTTGGCGAATGGCTAACGATGAAGTCAAATCTCACCGTGATTACCTTCATCGACGACGAGGGTGAGTTGAGAACGTTGGAGTCTGCGGAAGTCCTCATCTCCTCTGGAGATAAGAAGGTTACGGCGCTCTTTGAAAAAATCTTCGGCGATGCTGTCGTGAGATATCGCGTGAAGCTCGACGGAGAGTCTTGGTGCGGGACAAAATTATGAAATGGTTTGCGGCTGCAGCGCTACTCGCTTTTGATGCAGCCCAAGTTTTTGGGATCCAAATCGGGGCTACAAAATGCTCAGCAGCTGCCATGAACTGGTGTCGTCTGGTCCGCCAAGCTATCCATTAGTTCCTCAGATTTTTTATTTTCCATCTGGAAATCTCATATCAAATCAAATATAAGCCTTTTAATTCCATATTTAGAATAATTCTAAAATTAGATTGACTCTTTATTTAGAGTCATCTAATCTAGATTTTATGAAAAAGAACATGTGCCTGACCAGGCCAGAGATCGAAGCTAAATTAGAACAGTCGGGGATTCAACCGACGCTGCAGCGGGTTCTTTTGGCTCAGTACATTTTGTGTGAGGCTGACCATCCCACGGCCGAAGACGTCAAGGTTTGGGCTGATCAACACGTGGGTAAAATTAGCCTCGCCACGGTTTACAACACTCTAAATACGCTTGTGGAAGCTGGCCTCATTCAGGAGTTCAAGTTTCCGCACAACGAAAAGTCGATTTATGACTGCAATATGACGGAGCACTTTCATTTTTTGGATGAAGGTTCTGGTCAGATTTTTGACCTGTCAGAGGATGACGTGCAAATCAATTTCAAACTTAAAGAAAAATATAAGGTCAGCGGAGTGAGCCTCTTACTGAAAGGGCAAATTTCGGGACCACAAAACAAGGAGAAGATATGAGTCGCGTTCTAGGTATTGGAGAGAAATTTCCTGAGTTCAAAATGCAAGCCTGTGTTTCTAGAGATAAAGGCAAAGAATTTGCTGAAGTGAGCAACAAATCCATGCAAGGCAAATGGACCGTTTTGTTTGCTTGGCCACTAGATTTCACGTTCGTGTGCCCTACCGAAATTGCTGAATTCAATAAAGAGTACAAAAACTTCCGTAGCCGAGAGGCCGAAGTTTTGGGTCTGAGCTGTGACTCTCAATTCGTGCATCTTGCTTGGAGAAACAACCATTCCGATCTGAACAACCTTCAGTTCCCAATGCTTGCTGACAATAAAAAAGAGCTGTCAGAAGCTCTCGGCATCTTACACCCTACTGAGAAGGTTCCTCTTCGCGCCACTTACATCGTTGATCCAGACGGTATCATCCGCTGGGTTTCGATCAACGACCTCAATGTTGGCCGTAATGTGAAAGAAGTCATCAGAACTCTCGATGCTTTGCAAACCGACGAGCTCTGCCCTTGCAACTGGGAAAAAGGCCAAGCCACTTTATAACCGTTCATTTTTAGGGAGCCTCGCGATAGGAGGCTCCGCTTTCTATAAAGGAGACCCTCTATGGGCTATTCTGAAAATGTAGATCAATTCATCGAAAAAACCTGGGGACAGCACGACACTCCCATCGGCCGTGATCTGACTTTGAATCTTAAGAAAGCAGCTTATGGCGGAGGTCTTGACGAAACTGAATCTGCGCTCACGCTTTTGAGCCTCATGGCAACAGCCCATCTTCCACAAACCGAATGGCTGATCGAGGATCTCAAAGGCCGTGATCTCTCACAAGAACAGATTCTTGAAGCGCAGCAGGCGCCAGCGCTCATGGGGCTTCTCAACACCTATTACAAATTCAAGGGCTTTTTACTTGAAGAGACCAAGGCCGACTACCAAAGAGCGGGTCTTCGTATGAATGCCCTTGCTAAACCAGCTCTCGGTAAAGAACGATTTGAGATGCTCGCATTTGCCGTTTCGGTTTACAATGGCTGCCCCACCTGTGTCGTTAGCCACGAAAAAGTGCTTCGAGATGCTGGTTGGTCAGCGGATAAGATCCA
The DNA here is from genome assembly GCA_044229295.1 of Pseudobdellovibrionaceae bacterium. GTDB lineage: Bacteria > Bdellovibrionota > Bdellovibrionia > Bdellovibrionales > Bdellovibrionaceae > JBGATJ01. Next base: position 202,799 of record JBGATJ010000001.1, on the reverse strand, counting down.
CGATCTTGCGCGAATGGCAGCGACCATTAAGGGCCTGAGTCAGCTTTAACGATTTTCCATGAGCTCAACAGAGTGTTCATCGGGATCAAGCACGATGGCTTTACGGCCATCGGGCATTTCTTGGGGAGCAAGGATCACTTGGCAAAGATGACTTGCTAAAAGCTTTCCGACAAGCTCGTCAACGTTTCTGACCTTAAAGGAAAACTGAAAATTGGGGGCGGCTATTTCTTCGTGCTTACGCTCAAAGAGGCAAAACTCAACTCCATTAAAAACTGCCATGTGATAGTCACCACCTAAAGCCACCGTTTTCTTTTGAAAAGAAAAGCCTAATTCTTTGTAAAACGACAAACATTCGTTGAGATGACGAACGTTGAGAGTAAGGCGCGTGAGTTCTGTTGGCATTCATCTATGGTTGCTGGGACATGAAGCATTGTCAAGCACTGGGGGTCGTGATACTTTTGCTGAAATCGGGGGAAATGCGCAGATGAGTGGTGGGGCCGAGAATCAAAGAAAATATCTCAAAGACTATAAGCCAGCGCCTTTTACCATTCCTGAAACCGAGTTATTTTTCGACATTCAAAACGACTTTTGTCTAGTCAAGGCAAAACTTAAAGTGATGCGGAAATCCGCAAATGCAGACTTAGTCCTTGATGGAAAAAACCTCAAACTTGTCCAGATCAAACTTGATGGTCAGGTTTTACCACCAGAGCGCTACGAGCTCCATCAAGAGTCTCTTGTCATAAAAAACTCACCCGATGAGTTTTGGCTTGAAACCTGGGTTGAGATAAATCCTAAAAATAACACGGCCCTTGAAGGCATCTACGTCAGCCAAGGGACCTATTGCAGCCAGTGTGAAGCCGAAGGCTTTCGAAGAATCACCTACTTTCTGGATCGACCCGACAATCTCAGCCAGTTTGTCGTGACCATCGAAGCTGAAAAACAGGCCTATCCGGTGATGCTTTCTAACGGCAACAAGGTTTCCTCCGAAGTCCTGGCTAATGGTCGCCACCGGGTTCAGTGGCGGGATCCTTTTCCAAAGCCGTGTTACCTATTTGCACTTGTTGCAGGAAACCTCGGCGCGGTGACCGATCACCACAAAACCCCTTCAGGCCGTGACGTTGAGCTTTTTGTCTACGCCAAACCGGGCATGCAAAAAAAATCTCTGTATGCTCTTGATTGCCTGAAGCGTGTAATGAGCTGGGAAGAAAAAACCTTTGGACTTGAGTACGACTTAGACTCTTACATGATTGTTGCCATCGACGATTTCAATGCGGGCGCCATGGAAAATAAAGGACTCAATATTTTCAATAGCCGCCTTGTGCTTGCAGATCCTGATTCCGCCTCAACTGATGACTATGAATACATCGACAGCGTCATTGCCCATGAGTACTTGCATAATTGGAGCGGCAATCGGGTGACCCTCAGAGATTGGTTTCAATTGAGCCTCAAAGAGGGTCTCACCGTTTATAGAGATCAAGAGTACACCTCTGACTGCTTTTCGAGATCTGTCAAAAGGATCGAAGACATCGCGATGCTTAAGTCACGGCAATTCCTCGAAGATGAGGGGCCGACGGCTCACCCCGTTCGCCCGGAATCTTTTGTCACTATCGATAATTTTTTTACTCCTACAATTTATGAAAAAGGCGCCGAGGTTTTACGAGTGCTCAAAGAAATTCTCGGCGCTGAAAATTTCAACCGAGGTCTTAAGCACTATTTCAAAAAGCACGATGGGCAGGCTGTTATTGTAGAAGATCTTCTCAAATGCATGGAAGACACAAATTCCGTGCGCCTTGATCAGTTCTTTCTTTGGTATCAGCAGGCGGGGCTTCCACGTTTGAACGTCAGTTGGAGTTTTGATGCGAATGCAAAAATGCTGGATGTGCTTTTTTCTCAAGACTGCCCGCCAACTCCTGATCAACTCACTAAAAAACCAATGACCTTGCCTGTGAGTTTTGCCATTTTGTCAGCGAAAGGCGAGGTTTTTAAGCCAGAGCTTTCTGACTGTTCCATTGACAGTTTTGAAGTCTCAAAAAAGACGGAAGATGGCCTTACAATTCTCCGTCTTCAGGCGGACTCAGCGATGCTTAACCTCACGAAACAGTCTCAGCATCTGCGAGTCAAAAACGTGACTTCGTTTAAAACTCTTTCGCTTCTTCGAGGGCTCTCTTGCCCTGTAAAACTGCAGGTCGACTACAGCGAAGAAGATTTGTTTTTCCTGTTCGCTCATGATACCGACCCCTACAATCTTTGGGAATGCAGTCAAACAATCTACCTACGCACCTTTAAAGAAATTTTGCGACAGATTCAAAAAGACCAGGCTCCTAGCATCTCCCCACAGGTCATCGGTGTTTTTAAAAAATTGCTTACCAACCGTGAGATGGACCCGGCGTTCAAGTCGTTTTTGTTTAGTCCACCAACGGATGCTTTTTTGGTTCAACAGCTTGAGGCCGTAGATCCAAAAAGCTTTTTCCGTGCCCGCCGTGAACTGCGAAGCTTGCTGGCACGTGGACTAGGAGACGACCTGAGGGCCAGCTACGATGAGCTTCACAAAACCTTGCTCAATGTCCGAGACCCAGGAACTTTTGGAGTTCTCAAACTTAAAAATCAGCTTTTGTCGTTCTTGGGTTACAATCATCTTGAGAAAGTGTGGGAGCAGTTTTCGACGAGCCAGCAAATGACGGATCAAGAGCGATCTCTTCAAATCCTGGCCAAGTTTGAAGGTCCACAGTTTTTAAAAGCAGCGGATCTTTTTTTCGAGCAATGGAAAGATGAGCCCGTGGTTCTTAATAAATGGTTTGCAGCCTATGCGCGCTCTCACCGCAAAGACAGCTTTGATAAAATTTCCTCTCTCACTCGGCATCCGAAGTTCCATATTAAAAATCCAAATAACGTTTATTCGCTACTGCGAACATTTGGACGTGAGAACATTGTTGTGTTTCATGATCCTGATTTAGAGACCTACGAGTTCTTCGGCCAAATGATTGGCGAAGTGGACGAGAAAAACCCCATCGTTGCGGCACGCCTTATGGAGGTTTTTCAATCTATCACTAAGTTTCCAAAGGCCCATCGGGAGCGCGTGGTCGGAGTCGTGAAGCTCCTTTCAGAAAAACCTAGCCTTTCGAAGAACCTGAGAGAAATTTTGCAAAAGATTCAGCAGATTCTTTAGCTTTCATACCAGATATTAACCCTCACCGGGACCTTGATCAAGTCAGGGAGAATTCGGGTTTAAAAGAGAGGCCACGTATCGTACAATTAAATTTGAAACGCAACAATCGCGACAGAACGAAGTGTATGAATATATTTAAATTTTTCATGAGTTTTACTTTTTTTATGAACACCACACTAGGTTCTTTGGCCTTCTCAAAAGAATTACATGCTAGTTCTGAAGAAGTGAACCTGTTCCTCTTCAACAAGGTCATATTGAATTATGCTTCGGTAAAAACCCCTAGCGAATTCAAAAATAAATTTTTAAAAAATGTCTCTAATGACGATTTGCCTAGTTTAGATGCCGTCTTTGGTTCGCAGGGACATCTCCTCAACTTAAAAAAAGAGGGTAACGCCTTAGCCATCTTCTCCGGGAAAGAAAAACTGATCATTAAGGTTATCAACCTCAAAAAAAGAGAATTCAGCTTCAACGGGGTGAAATATGTTCACCAAGAGAAATCATTTAAGGAAAGCTACAAAGACCTTTTAAACAAACTGTATCCTAGGTCTTCCAATGCGTCGGTGAAGTACGATTTCTTTCTGCCAAAAGCCCAGGCAGCGGGTGGCGGTAAAGCTGCGGCGGCAGCGGCAGAAGCAGCTGCACCAGCTGTTAAAGCGGCGGCAGAAGCGGCGGCACCAGCTGCTAAAGCGGCGGCAGAAGCTGCTGCGGAAGCTGTTAAAGCTGTCACTCCCGGGTGGGTGAAGACAGCGTTTGTATTTTTAGGCTTAGGGATTGCGAATAATCTCGTCGGTATTTTTTCAGCCCACTATGGTGATTCAACTCTCAACGATCTAGATATTTTAGTGTGTGAAAACGTTTTTTTGCCACTCAAAGAAAGAGGTTATTTTGACATTTTTAAAAGAGGAAAATGTAAAGCTTATCTAGATAGTATCGCTAAGTCCCAAGTTTCGGTTGCTAATCCTAACGTGGTCAGTTCGGCCATGATCGAGTATTTTGCACAAAACTTCGTCGAGGAGACTCTCAATTGCCCTTCTGCACAAAACCCCACTTTTTCTGAAGTGGTGAATCTAAAGACAAAAAATGAGCGCATAAAAATTTCACTGGTTACACGTGGTGATGGAGCTACAACAAAAGCAACACTTACGGATCCGTCAGATGACAAAATCGTCTATGGAACTTACACCTTTGAGCCACCAAAGCTGGGGATCAAATCGATAGAACTTTTTAAGAAAAAAAATGACGTCATTGATCCGAAAACCACTTCGACAGACTTAACTCAACTTCTAAATCCCGCTGAAGCCAACAGTAAGGTCCTCGGTGCCGATGCCCTCGGAGGCATTGATGCCTTTAGTAACGACGAAAAAGCCCTTTGGCAGTTTCACAGTTACCTTTATAGCTTCTCTCTCGTTGGACTTGCAGACTGTACAAACCGAGCCCTTCGAGCCGCTGAAAAGGAAGCTTCAGAAAAAGATGTCGCTGAGAACAACCCGGTGATCGATGCAGTTGCCATACCTAAAGCAGCCGACGGAAAGCCCTAAGGCGCCAAGTGCAGCTTTGCCATCTCGGTGAGCACTCGGCCTCGCGGAGTCTTCAGCAGAAAACCCTCTTGAATCAAAAACGGCTCATACACTTCTTCTAAAGTGTCACGATCCTCGGAGAGAGCTGCAGCCAGGGTATCAATCCCCACGGGCCCGCCTGCATGCCTCTCTTGGATGAGGCTCAAAATCCGTCGATCCATTTCATCAAGACCAAGGCTATCCACGCCCAAAAGATTCAGAGCATAGTTTGCGAGCGCGCCATCTACGTGACCTTTTCCTAAAACCTCGGCGTAATCACGAACGCGTTTGAGAAGTCGATTGGCAACACGAGGAGTCCCGCGGGACCTTTTAGCAACCTCTTCGGCGCCATCATCTGTAAGTGATATTTTTAAAATCTGAGCTGAACGCAAAAGAATCTTTTTAAGCGCCACACGATCATAAAAATTCAACCGCTCAACAATCCCAAATCGATCTCTAAAAGGCGCATTGAGAAGCCCTGCCCGAGTTGTCGCTCCAACAAGAGTGAAGGGCGCAAGCTGAAACTTCATACTGCGCGCGCCAAGACCCTCTCCGGTGACGATGTCGATGTAATAATCTTCCATCGCGGTGTAAATGTACTCCTCAACAGTTCGACTGAGTCTATGAATCTCATCCAGAAACAAAACAGAAAACGGTCGAAGGCTCGTGAGCACCGCCGCGAGATCTCCTTTTTTATCAATCGCAGGAGCTGAGATCGAGCGAAAATCAACGCCCATGGCTTCTGCCAAAATGCGAGCAAGCGTCGTCTTTCCTAAACCAGGAGGTCCACTTAAAAGCACATGATCTAAAGGCTCCCCGCGACCACGCGCCGCCTGTAGAAAAACCTTGAGCTTTTCCTTGACGGAATCTTGCCCAGGGAACTCATCAAAGCTCAGGGGCCTGAGATGATTCTCCCACGGCTTTTCGTTATCTCCAATTTCGGGATCTAAAACTGGGTTCATGAGATCCTCCAAACTTATGACCGGCCTGCCAGGAGGCCGAGACCTTGCCTGATGCCTTCTTCTAATCCTAAATCTTTGGGAAGTTTGTCGATGGCCTGTTCAACTTCTCCAGGGCGGTAGCCCAAATTCACTAAGGCTGAGAGAATTTCTCCTCGCACTGGCGGATGGAGCTGTTCCTCTTCACCGGAAGCAAAAACAAGCTTTCCTTTAAGCGCAAGAATCATTTGCTCTGCCGTTTTTTTGCCAACTTTAGGAAGTTTTGAAAGCCCTTTGACATCGCCTTCTTCAATCATGCGCTGCAAATGAGATAGCGGCCCGCCTGCAAGGATGTTCAAAGCCATTTTTGGTCCTACGCCATTAATACGAATAAGACTTAGAAAAAATTGCTTTTCTAGCGCTGTTAAAAAACCAAAAAGTTGAAGCGCATCTTCTCTCACATGGGTGTAAATCCAAAACTCAGCCGAGCCGCGCGGCTGTAACTCGGCCTGAGCGGCGGGACTGCAGATCACATCATAACCAACGCCTTGAGTTTCAAGAATCACTCCCTCGGCAGTCAGCTCAATCACTCGGCCCTTTAAATATGCAATCATCTAAAGCTCCATTCCTCGCAGGCGGCGAAAAACATCCATGCGAGATCCATGGAAGTAAGCCAAAGCCAATGCGTCCGAAGCGTCAAGTGAAACTTGCATTCTAATTTTTAGAGCGGCGCCCAAAATGACTTGGACATGCTCTTTGGTGGCGTTGCCTTGACCTGTCACGCCTTTTTTGACTTCGCGAGTGGCGTACTCAAAAATTTCGCAGCCATGCTCCTGCGCTCTCATAAGGCAAACGCCACGGGCATGGCCCAATTTAAAAGCACTGTCGGGATTCTTCCCTAAAAACACACGCTCAATCACGGTGATTTGAGGCTGGTAGAGTTCAAAAATTTGATTGAGCTCTCGAGAGAGCTGTAGAAGCCGAACTCCCAGCGGCGCCTTTTCAGGCAAGCAGATGGCTCCATGGGCAATGTGCTTGAGCTCACTATTGTGGCAATCAATCACTCCAAAGCCGGTGATGCGTGATCCCGGATCAATTCCTAGAACTTTCATCCTTGTGAGCCCCTCTTGAATTCTCGCTTTTAGGATGCCATGATGGGGAAGATGTCGCAAACAAACTCTGAATTCATCCTAAAGTACGAGCAAATTTATAAACGAGATCCTCGATCCAAAATTTTTGCTCCCCTGGCCGAAGCCTACCGCAAAGTAGGTCAAGTGGAAGAGGCTCTCAAAATTGCGACACAGGGAGTCCACTACCATCCTGAATTTGCAGGGGGACGAGTGGCGTTTGCAAAAGTTCTCCTTGATCTCAAAAAACCTCACGATGCTCTTTTGCATTTAAAAAAAGCAGTGGAGCTCTCTCACGAAAATGTTTTGGCTTACCACCTTTTAGCAGAAACCTATTTAGAACTTCGAAATCCCAAAGAGGCTCTCAAAGCATTTAAGATGCTTTTATTTCTGAACCCTCAAGATCCCAAAGCCAAAAAAGCCGTCAAAAAATTAGAAAGCCTCACCGCTGATGAATTTGGTGAGGAGGTTTTTAAAATTGAGCCTGTCAATATTCAGCGCAACTCCAATGATTTTTTATCCAAACAAATGAAGCAGGAGCCGCTCAGCGAAAGCGCCTCAACGGCTGTGAAAATAAAGGGTCTTGAGCGATTCATCTCCCTTGCTGACGCGTTCATCGTACGAAATGATTTGGAGCGAGCCGAGTCCACTCTGCGAAGAGCTCTCGAAGAGTTTGGCACTCAGCCAGAAATTAGCAATCGTCTCACGATGCTCTCAAAAAAACAAAACCCCGCCCCCGAGCCAGAGTCTTTGACACCCGCAACTCCCCACCGCAGTCAGCTGGTTGCCGAGCACAAACGCGCGCTTTTAGAGTTTTTGCTGCAGAGAATAAATGCCGTCCGTTTTGGAGATTGACTAGGGTAGACTACACAGAAGTATAGTCCCATTTTTACTAAAGAGGTATTATGTACGAAACCGGAGATTTTAAAAAAGGTCTAAAGCTACTGATTGACGGAAGTCCTTACACCATCGTGGATTTTCAACACGTTAAGCCCGGAAAAGGCAATCAATTCACTCGCACCAAAATGCGAAATCTTTTAACCGGAAGCAATCTTGAACGAACTTTTAAATCTGGCGAAAAATTTGAGGTTCCCAACGTCGAATTTAAAGAGATGAACTTTCTTTACAAAGACGACAACGGCTACAACTTCATGGACCAAACCAGTTTTGAGCAAATCGCCATTCACCAAAATGAAGTTGGTGATGCGTCTAACTACCTGACTGAAAATCTAACTGTGCAAATCATGATCTTTAACGAAAAAGCCTGTGGAGTCGAGGTTCCTAACGCCGTTCATTTGCGAGTGGTTCGCACCGACCCAGGTCTAAAGGGCAACACCGTCAGCGGCGGTAGTAAACCAGCCACTCTTGAAACAGGACTCATCGTGCAGGTTCCTTTGCACATCAACGAAGGCGACCTTCTTCGCGTCGATACAGAAACTGGCGAGTACGTTGAGCGCGTCAACAAGTAGACAATCTAGTCCTATCCTTTGATCCTATTGCAGCAAATTAAGTCTCCACATTTACTGGGGTTTTCGGCAAAATAGAGAGGGCCCTACACGGAGGCTTAATGCCCTTAACTCCAGACACCATGGAATTAGAAATCAGGCAATTGCTTCAAGATCTGGGAGATCCCGATCTTGTGGCCGACGCTTTATTAAAACGCTCTGAACAAGTCGAACTCACTCCCGAAGATCAAAAGTCCATTGCTGCATTTTTGTTTGAAGGTGGTTACTATCCGAGCCTCATGATGTTTCTCACGAAGGATTTAACCAGGTCCACGATCTTATGGAATTTCTTAGGCGAAGGTGTCGGCGCCGTCACTTCGCGGCTTGACCCTGAACTGATCAAAGCCCTCGAGGAAGGAGCCAAAGAGAAAAACGCTCTGAGCGAGCTCTGCTGGACGGGGGGCATGGATGGTTACATCAAAACTGCAGAAAATTACAGACAGCAAGGGCGAGACCTTCGCATCCAAGGATTCTTAGATCGACGACGGAAGCTCCTTGATGATATCGACTTTTTAAAATCGCAAAATCTTTTAGATCGCGAGAGAAGTCTTCTTGAAGAGCTCGCCCACGTTTTCCCTCAAGAGAAAGCCCAGGACACACTCTTTGCAGATTGGAAAGAGCGTAAATCGTTTGATGTCCTAGGGCGAAAGCCATCTCGGCCCGTCTACAAAAAAGTGATCGAGACACCGCACAGTCCAGAGATTCGCGAGGCGCTTGAAATGATTCATGCCTCATGCCTTGAAGTCTTAGAAGACACGCCTGACATGGCTATGGATTTTTGCATGATGATGCTTTGGTTTGAGGACTTTGAACGAGCTACTTATTTTTTGCTACGCACGCCTCACTCACCAGCGCGCAATTGGTTTCAGGTAGAGCTGCTTTTGCGCCAAAGAAAAGCTGTTGAAGCGTTGGGCCTAATTACAGAAACTGAGCTCATCACGGCCAGCGATCCTGAAACCCCGTTTGTCGCTGCTTACTACCGAGCCCAAGCTCTTTGGCAAATGGAACAGAAAGATCGAGCTGTCCATATCCTTGAGGGCTTGATCGACTCGCGCCCTCAGTACCGCTTAGCCTCTTCGCTCCTGTCGGTATGGAGAGGTCTTAGGTGAAAAGATTTCTGGGACATCTTGTCCTGATCTCTATCTTTTCGTTTCTAGGGGGGCTTCTTTATAGCCTCGCGCAAATGACTCCGCAGTTTAAAGCGATGGCAATTCAAAAAATCAGAAAAGAGATTAAAGAAAACACCCCCGTCGAAGTGGACATAAAAAGCCTTGAGATCAAACTCTTTCCTCCGACAGCAAAGCTCGAAGGAATCACAATCAAACCCAAAGACGAAATCAAAGATATCATTAAAACCCTAGAGATTCCGTCCATTGAGGCAAAAGTCGATCCTCTTCAGGTGCTTACAGGAAAAGTTGTCATAAGCACGGTCAATGTGACGGCTCCAAAGATTGTTGTGAATATCAAATCCCTCCTTGATTTGCCATCAAGCTCGCCAGACATCGACTTAAAACCTTTATTTGATGTTTTACGCAAAATTCCAGTCGCGCGTTTGTTTGTTTCCCAAGCATCGGTCGAAGTTCAGGATATTAAAGGGTACAATCTCAACGCAGAGAATTTTGAGATCATGGTTTTTAATTTGCACAGGTCTCTGGAACTTTGGACCGGAGCCCCCGAAATCAATATCCACTCCTCGCATGTTTCTCAGACACTGCCATTTTCGCTTCGAGGACAAGTCACGCTGGATCCTAAAAATGCCACACTCAGTTCCCTCACTTTAGCGCAAGGTCCCCACGAGCTTACGCTCAAAGGCGATCTCACAAACATTCCAAAGCTGGCTACGGCTCCGACCGGTCATGTGTCGGCGTCAGCAAAGATCGACCTTAAAGAATTCAAAACGCTTTCTGATTTTTTAGAGTTGAAGTCATGGCCCGACATCCAAGGGCAAGTTCAAGTTCAAAGTGACATTGATGCCGCTCGCTTTGACGAAGCAAGTGCAAAATTTAAAATTTCTGGCGATCGCCTCCAATACGAAAAAATGAAACTCGGATCTCTGCAAGTTCAAGGCTCTGGCAACCGCTCGCAAATTCAGTTCACTGATGTCAATATGGTTCACCCCGCAGGAAAGGCAAAAGCCACAGACTCTGTTTTGACTTTTGATGAAAACATCAGCTTCGCGACGGTCTTGCAAGTTCCAAATGTGGATGCCAAAGCTCTGTTTCAGGCCCTTGATTTGAGCAAAGTTCCAGTCCTTGCTCATCTTAAAGGTGAAGGGCCCTGCAAAGGGCAATTCAAACCAAGCTTTCGCCTGAACTGTGATGCGGATATAAGCGGCGAAGACTTTCTCGTCCACACGCCAGCCGGTAAAACAATCGTGGCTCTTGAGGACTACGGCGCCAAAGGCGTTGTCACTCTCACCGCGAAAGATTTTAGCTATGATGCCCAGCTGAGAGTTAAAGGCGCTCAAGGAAGCTCTAGTGGTGTCGTCTCTTTTGAAGATGGATTTAAAATTTCATACGAAACTCCAAAGTGGGACTTCAAAGACGTGAAGAGCCTTGTTGACCTCAAATACGAGGGACAAGTTGCTATCAAAGGAACTACCGAAGGCAATTCACAAACTGCCACTGCCGAGATGGATCTAACGGCACAAAACTTTTGGTTTAATGATTTCAAACTTGGCAATGTTAAAAGCCATTTGCTGTTTAAGCGAGGCATCTTAAGTTTTCAAAAATCTAGCGGTGTGGTTGGCTCTTCAAGATATACGGGAAAATTCGATCTTATCTTGTCGAAAGATCGCCTCGCTGCCGACATGGACATTCCATTTTTTGAAGTCGGCGATATGTTAGAAATTTTTTCTCGTAAGACCAAGCTTCCGGTGGTGATCACTGGGGCGGGATCAGCAAAAATAAAAGCTTGGGGTCCGTTTGCATTTAACCTTCTTAGTTACGACGTAGACTCGGTAGTTTTTCGTGGCTCAGCTGCGGGAGAGTCTTTTGATCGAGCGCAATTTAACGTCACGTCAAGAGACGGAGAAGTAAAAATCAATAAAGCAACTCTGCAAAAAGGCCACGCTCTCATCAACATGCAAGGAACCGCACATCCAAGCGGAAACATCGACGTTCAAATCGAGGGCAACGGTTTTAAACTCGAAGAGTCAGACCTAGTTTCGCGATTAGGAATCAATGTTATCGGCAACACCAATTTTCGTATGAGCCTGACTGGATATGTGCTTTCGCCCATGACCGTATTAAAAGGTTCTGTATCAGAGGTGAGTCTTGACGACCAAGATCTTCCCGACTCTCACTTTGGTCTCCATATTGAAAAAACATTTATCGAGGGACAAGCGAACATCATCGGAAACCGCGTTCGTAGCGCATTTACAATTCCGTTTGACGACCGCGCTCCTTTTAAATTCAAACTCGAAACTGTCGATTGGAACTTTACCTCGTTTCTTTCGCTCCTAGGGAGCTCATCCATCAACCGTGAATATCAATCAGCACTCACTTGCAATATCGACTTGAGTTCCGAGCGCGGCGGATTTTGGAAATCTTCAGGCAAGGCAAAAATCAATCGAATCATGCTCCGCCGTGGAGCTTTGAGTTTACTCAATCAAAATCCAATTACGGCTGACATGCATAACGGATCCATCGATATCGAAAATTTCAACCTTGTAGGTGACCAAAACAGCCTTAGCCTTAATGGTCGAGACATCACTCAAAAGAACCTGGCTATGCAACTGGCTGGTAAACTTAACCTGCATCTCATACATATATTTATGCCATTTCTTGAAGACATCGGCGGCCCAATCACCTTTTCTCTTAAAATGAATGGTCCTCAGTCCAAACCAGAAGTCATGGGGACAGCGAGCATCGACGACGGTTTTACAAAAATTAAGGGCCTTGTACACCCTTTTGAAAAAGTAAATGCCGACATGATTTTCAGTCACTCTAAAGTCATCATCAACTCCATTAAAGGGGTCATCGCCGGTGGAACTGTCACAGGTCAGGGCGTGGTAGAAATAAAGGGCGTTCGGCAGCTTCCAACCGACGTGAAACTTCATTTTGAAAACGTCAATCTCAACGTCCCAGATCACATGAAAACCAGCGGCCGAGGAGATCTCGCTTTCTCAGGAGCCTGGTTCCCGTTTATGATTTCAGGAAACTATATTGTCGCCGAAGGATTTGTCGACAAAGAGTTTGGCGATGACGGCCAAGGCATTACGAGTGTCCGCCAAAGTAAATTCCTGCCAAAGGTTCTTCAAGAAAGTGGTTTTGAGCCGGTGCTCTTAGACCTTCACGTAAATCTAGAAAAAGGCGTAAAAATTAAAAACTCTCAGGTGGAGGGCGATGTTAAAGGTCAGATGGATGTCAAAGGTCCTCCGTCAGCACCTCATCTTTTTGGAACTCTCGTGTTAAGCCCAGCTTCTAAACTATTTTTACGAGATAAGATCTTTGATGTGCAAAATGCCACCGTAAAATTCACTGACCCCAAAGAAAACAACCCCGAGATTTTTATCACGGCAACCACACGCGTGAACAACTACGATATCAATCTCGTGATTCAGGGCACCGCCAAGGACCCAAAGCCTCGCATGACCAGCCAACCTCCCCTCAGCGATCAAGATATCATTTCGCTTTTGGCCCTGGGGATTACATCGGAACGTCTTGATAAAGATGTTGAATCAAGACAGCAGGCGGTGCAATCGGCCTCTCAAATCGGAACGGTGATTTTGTCGCAGAACCCCTTGAACAAGCAACTGCAAAAAACGCTGGGCGTGGATATCCAATTTAGCAGTAAATTTGATGAAACCCGCAACACTTCGGTCCTCAAAGGCACGGTTTCAAGAAAACTAAGTCCTAAGGTCACAGCCTCCGTCGGTCGGGCCTTTGGGGATCAAACGACCACCGACGCCAAACTCATCTACGAGTTTAATCGGAATGTTTCTGCCATCGGAAGCTGGGAAGGCCGAGACGTTCGCGAAAATTCCAACTATGTCGGTGTGGAAAACTCAGCAACCAGCGTTTTTGGACTGGATTTAGAGTACAAGGTAGAGTTTAAGTAAGGAATGCACGTTTTTCTCTGGTTTTTTCTGGCATTCCCCGTCTGTTTTGCACAGACGCGCAGTTTTGATCCGGGGCATTTAGACCCACAGGTCAAAAACGATCTTTTTCGCCGATTTCCCGCACTCCAAAACTCCGATGTTTCCATTTCAACTCTCGATAAAGCCGTAAAGTATCTCATGGGGCTTGGAATTTTTGACAGTGTTGCTATCAACAAATCTTCTCGCAGCGATGGCTCAACGGTGTTCTCTCTGGACTCCAAAGCCATAAAAAAAGTGGCTGGATTTAAGATCAAAGGCAATAACGCTTTTTCCGAAGATGAAATTTTGGGCACGATTCACATAAAAACCGAGGACGTCTTTGATTCAAACACTCTTTTGGAGGGATTAACGCGCCTTCAATCCACCTATGCCGATCAAGGGTTCCCTGATGCAGAAATCGACTTTGATGTTAAAGATCTTGGGGCCTCCCAAGTACAGGTGAACTTAGACATTCGCGAAAAGACTCCGCACCTGATTGCTGACATCATCGTAGACTCGCCCAATCGCGACCTCAACAGACAAACCGTGAGGCTTCTGAGCAAACGTGTCGGCCAAAGATTTACGGCAACTGCAGTTGCCGACATTCAAAAACAAGCGCGTTCATTTTTTGTTAAAGAGGGTTACTACAAATCAGAATTGAGCAAAGTTCAAAAAGAAGGCTCACCAAATGCCCAAATTCTAAAGTTTGAGATTAGCAATCCCTACAAATACTACGTGTCTTTTAAAGGGAACTCAAAAGTCAGTGCACCAGATCTCAAGGAGCTTTTGGATCTTGATAACTACGGAGGAAATCCACAAAATTTTGTTCAGGAGCTCACAACCAAAATCAATAGCTACTACCTGTCAGAAGGCTATGCTCGCGTGAGTGTCGAAGCCCAAGAATCAGACGGGTCAGCAGACTTTAAAAAGGACCTCTACTTTCAAATCTCAGAGGGAGCCCAGATTGAAATTGAACAAATTGAAATCACAGGAAAGTTTTCTAAAGATTCAAATTTTTATCAAAAAATCATTCGTGACAGCGCGTCACCTCTTATCAAGAAAGGGTTTTACAACAGAGACGATCTGGACGCTGTTTTAAAAAATCTGACCATCGCACTTCAGAACGAAGGCTTTTTAAAAGCGAAAATTATCTCCACACGCACTCAGTTCAATAAAGAAAAAACAAAGGTCACTATCGTTATCAACCTGGACGAGGGCGCAGCCACGCAAGTCCAACGAATCTCCTTTAAAGGCAATCAAGCGTTTACAGAAATCAAACTGCGTGAAATTTTATTGGTCAAAAGCAACGAATCACTCAAGCTCGACGCACTAGAAAAAAGCATCCAGGATCTCAAACAGTTCTACAGATCTCGTGGTTATCTTGAAATGCATTTAATCAACGAGGGAGAATCCCTTATTACCTACAACGAGAACAACACCCAAGCAGATCTCACATTTGATATCGCTGAAGGTCCCCAGGTCAGAGTTGCAAGCATCGTCATTGAAGGCAACACCATCACCAAAGATCGCGTAATTCGTAAGGAGCTGGAATTTAAAGAAGGAGACACGCTCACGCCAGACATTACTGAAGAATCAATTTCGCGTCTGGAGCGAGTGGGACTTTTTAACAGTGTTGAAATCAAAACTCTTCAGGAGAACACACAAATTTCTGACCGCACCGTGCTCGTGAGAGTCACCGAAAGAGACCCGGGGCTTTTCAACTTTGGCGCAGGCGTGAAGAACGAATATGATCTTACTGTCAGAGGTTACACGGGCCTCAGCTATCGAAACCTAGGTGGAACCGCGCGAGGAATTTCAGGCAGAGTCGAAACGAACTACAACCTCCCATACATCAAATACCCAGAAACAGAAATCACCTCTGGCTTTTTGGAACCCTATCTCTTTGACACTCGGATGCGGGGTCGCGTGAGCCTTGCTCGCAGCACAAAGGTCACCGAATACAACCTCAAATCTGACCAAGGGAATGTGACGCTCACAAACCAAATCGGATTTTTGGTGGAACAAGACTGGACGTCGCACATTCTTTTGAGTTGGAACCTATGGCAATTCGCCTCGCTTCAAGACTATCCCCTCCGCGAAGATCCGACCATTCCTATCGTCACTCAAAATATCGCAAAAATTGGACCGAGCATTGAGATCGACTATCGGGATAACAAATTCATTAGCACCAAAGGCTCATTTTTTAAATTGGGTCTTGAGTACTCAGATCCTGTTTTCGGGAGCACCGAGACGATCAATTTTTATAAAACCTCGGCCCTCTACAAACATTTTACGCCCTTACACCCAGGATGGGTTTGGGCCAACAACCTCGGAGGCGCCTACTTAAGAAACTTAAGCACGCGCGAAGACGGCGGCGTTCCTTATGATAAAGAAGGTTTTACACTTGGTGGCCGATCCACGATCAGGGGCTTTGAGGCGACTTCCTCAGAGCGTTTTCCCAACGATGTCGACCTAGGCGCTGAAAATTTTCTTTTAAAAACCGAAGCGAGCTTTTTTCTCTTGAAGTCTGAACTGAGATTCCCTATTTATGGGCAATTCGGAGGAGCCATTTTTTATGATGGTGGTTCGGTCTACGTCAAAGGCATCGACTTTAAAGACAACTACAGAGATGCGATTGGATTTGCGTTCAGATATGCAACACCGGTTGGACCATTTAATATCGAATTTGGATACAAGCTGGATCGGCAAGACCGCGGAACACCACCGAACGTCACTCACGAAGATCCTTACCGCATCCACATTTCAATCGGAACATTTTAGAAAGTAGGATTATGTCTGCCAAAACGCCAGGTATCTTAATCACGGGAGCCGCAGGTTTTATCGCAAGCACATTGATCACACGCCTTCTCAAAGAGAGTTCTTATTCCATTATAGGAATCGACAATTTTCATGAATTTTATCCGCGCTTTTTGAAAGAAGAGAATCTAAAACCTCTTCGAGAGAACCCTCGTTTTTCCTTCCATGAAGGGGATTTTGCAGACACGGCGATTTGGAAAAAAATCACCGATTCATTTCAAATACAAACGGTGGTTCATTTTGCGGCATTTGCGGGAGTCAGGCCATCACTCGTCAATCCTCTGGGTTATTACGAAAACAATGTCACAAAAACAATTCAACTTTTGGAGCTCCTGCGAACTCATGAAATTCAAAATCTGCTTTTTACGTCTTCATCATCTGTATATGGCGGAGTAAAAGCCCTCCCATTTAGCGAGACACAAAAGGTAGACAGTCCTGTCTCGCCCTACGCGGCCACCAAAAAAGCGGGAGAGGAAATTATCTCTAACTACTGCCATTTGTACGCACTCAAAGCGATGTCCTTTCGTCTTTTTACCGTCTTTGGCCCCAAACAACGTCCTGACCTTGCCATTCGCAAATTCATGGTGTCCGTTGAAAAAGGCCAAATAATCACACTCTTTGGTGATGGTAGCAGTCAGCGCGACTACACTTTCGTGGACGACATCGTTCAGGGCTACGTTTTAGCTCTTGAGAAGATTCCAAGTTATACACCTGGAACCCACGAAGTGTTTAACTTAGGGGCAGGACGCGCCATCCGGCTTCTTGAAATGCTGAGCGTGATTGAAGAAACTCTCGGTAAAAAAGCAAAGGTCGAGTACGCGCCCAGACATCCTGCCGATCTTGAAGCGACCCTTGCCGATATCTCTAAAGCAAAATCAATGCTTGGCTATGCACCACAAGTGAGTTTTCAAGAAGGGGTAGCACGCCTTTCGCGATGGCTTTTAGAAAATCCAAAAGCCCGCGAGCAATTTCAGTCGGTGTTCCCTTAATTGTGTTTCGAGGTTGCTTCAAAAAATTCTTTTAACGATGCATGCTCCTCTTCAGAAAGACGGGCGCGCAAATCCGTAAGGATTTTACTTAGATCATTTCCAGCAGCCGCCACGGAAGACATGTAACTCAACGGCGCCGATTTGATCAGTGATAAGTAAGGAACCTTTTGACCGTCCACATCTTTTTGCGCAACGATGACATCACCGAACAATCGCAAAGGCTGCATTTTAACTTCATTCCAAAGAGGATTGAGATTCTCCGGCACTCCTAAAGTTGTCCCTATCCCAACCACCACAACTGAGCTCTGAAACAACCCCTCTGAAAACCGCATGAAGAGCGGACTTCCGCTCATACGCCCTAGAATGTGACTTTTCACTGCAATCATTTCTGGAGCCCAATCCACCGGCGACGATAAAAATGGATCGCCGACCTCTTCCCCTACTTTTAAACCGTCCGGATCGCGCATCGGAAGAGTGATCCCATTTCCAAGAACATGACTTCGCGAAACGACAAAGATATCGCCCTGTTTGCTCGCAGGATTCTCATCTATGTTTTCCTCAGCTTCAGCGGCAGCCTTGTCCCACAATTGAACAGAAGGCCGAGTCCACAATCCCGCAAAGCCTGGGTTGCCCTGTTCCCCCTTAGCATATCCATATTTCCCTCTGCCTGCAGAAAAAAACTGAGCTCCTGGGTGCCGGCTCATAAGAAGAGAAACGGGCGAAAACGAAAACTGCGCAGGTTTCATTTTTTCAAGCCTTCGCGAGATTTCCTGAGGCAAATTGTCCTGGCTTCGAAGGATAGCAAGATCGCCGTTCATCGTAGAAAAAAGAGGAGTTGTACTTACCGGAACCAAAAACTTTTGTCCATCGATCTGACCCAGCTCCACACTCGAAGGGACCTGAGTATTTACAACGTGGGCCGAGACTGAAAACAAATAAATTCCATGAAACTTACCAAGATAGATACTCGTTGCACGAAATGGAGGGGCATTTACAAGAACCGCACCTACTGCAGTCAAGGGAAGCTTCTTTTTATAAGAAAACTGATCTTCTTTCGAAAGTTGAAAATACGGAAGCGGTAGCAGATATCCCCACGTACTTTGATCAGCCCCATCGCAGCTCAGCGACTCCGGCTGATTCGCCGATAGGGACACTGAAAACACTAAAACAAATGCAGATACTAAGAGTCTCATGAAACCTCCCTTTTTTTTGGTTGAAATTTGACTCTCAGGTAAAAAATAGAGGGAGGTAAGACTTTTGAGACAAAACTAAGAATTTTTAAGCAAAATATTTAAGTTGAAGTTTCAGGATCGACGTCTCATTTTTTTCAAGGACCTGGTTGATCGGATTAACAAGCGGCTCAAATCTCGGATTAATTCCAATGCAAGTGTCACCTTCATAAAAAAATGGCTTTGTCTTTACGGTAAATCGCCCATCCGTTAGTAAGTGCTTTGAGTGAAGCGTGTGATTAAGAACAAAATCGGTTTTCCCACTGAGCAGATCAATCTCAAGATCTCGAAAAAGAGAATAGCGTTTGATTTTTATGAACCTAGAAAAATTTTTCGTCGCAAAATAGTCATGAAGCGAATCTCTCCAAACTCCTAAAACCCGCTTTTTTAGAAGCCCGCCTTCTGGATGATAGTCGAGTCTGCGGGGTCCGATGACAATTCCATGTGGACCATCACGAAGGAGATACCCATAAGAAAAAGACAAGTCCCGCCGTCGCTCAGAACTATTTGTAATCCCGCTGACCGCAAAATCGACTTTCCCCCGGCGAACCTGCTCAACGGCACTCATCGAATCCTTGGGATAAAGTTTAAATCGTATTCCTAAAGAACGACTTAGAAGATGAGCGACCTCAGCATCAAAACCCTCAAATGGTTGGCTTGAAAAAGACGAAAAGCGACTGACCCCGACTTTCAAAACCGGCCTGTTAAGCTCTTTGATGTAGCGATAGCAAGTGGCTCTAGAAATTTTAAGAAGGCGACAAATCGCATCTATCGTGAGTAAGGGATTGTAATACAGATCCAAAAATGCTGCGGATTGCGCACTCAAAGACCTGGGCCTACCAGTTAGAACGTTTTTCCAGCTTAACGACACCCTTGAATTCTAGCGCCGGCATTTCTCAGATAGCAAACACTCTTTCACTTCCGGGAACGAACAGTCCGAGGCGTTGGAAGAAGCAAAACTGAGATAGTCCCGTGGACGAAGCCTTAAAAGTCCGCGAGAGCGGCGATCATCTCCCTCCGCGCCGAGCACGTAAGCCTCCTAATCCCCTCCTAAAAAAATATAAAAATAGCCGTAGCCTCCGTCCGCTGTGGGAGAGTTGTGGGAAATGGGGGCAACAATTTTTTGTTGTCCCCATTTTCCATCACTCTTCCATGCGCTCTACACCATCGCCCCAAACTATTTCCAAAAGCACGAACCAAAATCGATCCAAAAAATCAAACCAAGAAATTGACTTTTTCAGAGGGAAAAACTATAAAACACACACCTTGAAAAACGAAAATCTCTTCTCCAAAGAACAGCAAAAAAACTTTAATCGCACCTCTCACGGAGGCACTCTTTCTCAAGGAAAAAGAAAGACAGCAAGGCCACTTGCGCCCAATAAGTTCCATCACGCCGTCTTAAAATCCGACAAAGCCGTACTGACTCGCTACCAAGAAGTGATATGTTCCTATCTCCAAAAATACGCGAAAAAGAACTTCGTAGAAATCTCAGGCATTCAAGTCCTGGGAAACCACATCCATTTTAGATTTAGATTCAAAAGAAAAGATCTGTACAAGAACTTCATCAGAGCCGCCACAGGGCAGATCGCCTCGTACATGATCAAGAAAGTCAAATGCGCGAGCCATTTTTGGACAGAAACTCTTTTCACCCGCGTCCTCAAAACATCAATTGAGAATTGGATTTTGCAGAATTATCTGCATGCTAATGAAGTAGAGCGAAAGTTTGGCTATGAGGCTCGCGAAGAGGTGCGGGAGTCTGGTTTGCACTTCATCTTTGAGAGCACCGCTTAAGCCCTAGCCTGCCCTGCTCGTAAGACAATTTGTGATTTCATCTGAGCTGCCGCCATCGTATAACCACCGTCAGCTCCATCGATAAAATGCACGTGATGACCTTCATTCAACCCAGGAACAAAGCACGTCATGATCGCTTCGCTAGACCTATGAGTCCCATAAAAAATCCGGCCAGCATCATAGAACGACTGAAGTGCTTCTGTGATCGCGTTAGCTTCTTCGGTGGTACAATCAATCACCATACGCAAAACATTATCAAATTTTTTGTAATCTGCCTGATGAACAATCGCTTGCTGATAGCGTTTAAAATCAAATCCTAGAAATGGAAATATACGAAACATGTGAATAACAAGCATCACAACTCGAAGTCGCGCCATCGCCCGTTTGACATCGCCAAATTTGGACTCAAGGTTCAGTCCCTTCGGGAAGAGTTTGTAGACGAGATTTCCAAGATTAACAGGACTGCGCTGCTCAAGAGGACCATGCAAGATTTCTTCAAATCTTTTGTGAAGCTCCTCGTACATGTGAATGTCATCACCACGATTTTGCGCCATCAATGTGAGGGTCACTCCTCGTTTTGCTTTCAGAGGTTCCCACCTGCAAGAAAGTCCAGTTAAGTCTGGAGCCACTGATTTTTCAGTCGTGCGCAAATTAAAACGCTCACCCGAAGGACCATTGTTTTTGATCCACTTCTCGGCGACCTCAAGGCCTGATCCATTCAGCATAGCAAGGGAGTTTTTAGCATTGAGCTGGTACTTTGCTACCGAAACAGGATGGCCCTCTTGCAAGAGCCTGCCAACAGGGACCATTCCCACGCGCATCTCAACACCGAACTGCTCTCGCGCCAAAACCTGGGCGCCAAGAAGAGCATCTTTACAGATTTCAATTTCAGAAGATGGAACTAGTAAAGTCGCGCCGTCCCCGCCAAAAACAAATGGAAAATCCAGCGGCTTTAACGCATTCACAGCAGCGGCGATAGAACTCGCACCTAGCAAATTCACTTCTCGATATCGACCCTCTTTAACCATATTGGTAGATCCGCGATTGTCAGTGATGATCACTACCCAATCTTCTGGAACATTGGTGTAGTGCTTAGAAGTCAAAACTTCATTGAAATTAGAAATAGGTTTCAATGTCTGATAAAAGTGTCGGCTTTTTGAACTTTCGCTCATATCATCCTCTCTAATAATCGCAAGCCCGTAACGAAACCTTGGGATCGTCACAGTAAAATTTTTGACTCGCTGGAACTCTGGTTTCTTCGCTCCACACTCCGTTAGCATTACAACGTCGCCTGACACATTGAACTTGAGTCAGGTCCGTTTTACAGGTTTTTGCTTTTTTGGGATTGTTCAAACAAAACCAAGCGCACTGATTGAACTTTGCAAAGGGAGCTTCACAAATTTCCCCTGGCTTTTTAACTCGCTTAACGACTTTCTTTTTCACTGGGAGTCTGACGTCCATTTGAAGTGAAATTTGGGTCACGAGTTCATCTGGTAAAACTTGAAGTGGAAGATAGTCACCGCGAGCGACTTTTTTGGCTTTCAAAAGTAGGTCAAATGAAATCTGACCATCTTCAAGAATGCCGCGAAATCGGGAGCGCTCTCCCCTATGAAATGAAATCACATCTCTTCCCAAGGCTAGCCACTGACCAGCGCCCTCAAGGACGGTAAGTATCGCCTCTGGTTTTTCGGGCGCAAACTCGATCACGATGTCAGAAGGACACTCTAAAACCTCCGTCAACGGAGTCTTTACCAATGGGGTTCCAGAACCTTTTTGAAAGCGCATCTGACCGCGGCCCAAAGAGATCTCAAGGCTACTGCCCTTTTCTTCAAAAAAGACTTCTGTGCCTGAAAAAAGCATGAACGTTCCCCAAACAGGATGAACGACTCTGAGCTCTCCCTCATCAACACTCAGCCTTTTAACCGCTGCAAATTTTTGATTGAGCTCGGGGTTTTTCACGATGCCCTTGTCATCTTGCAAAGTAAAATTTCCCTTTTTTTGAACAAGAGAGAACGTATCAGCGCCACGGCTTTCTGAAGAAAGCCAAAAGACTCCAAGGCACAAAAAGATGGCGCCGCACATTCGTATCACAATCTCAAGATCGGAAAAAAACCCTCTGAACTGAAAACAATTAACAAGTCTAGGATGCCTCAGATTGAGATTGCTCGAGCTCCCAAAGCTTTGAAAACTTCAGAAACACCGAATAAGCGGCCCCGACTGCAATAATAAACCCCGGGAGACCGTCTAAAAATCCGCGTTTAAAAAAATAGGTCTCAAAAAACTTGGACGTAGGTTTAACTAAGAGTTTCCAAAACCTAAACCTGTGTCCCTTTTTGAAGAGCTCTTGAGCTCCAAGCCCTGAGTACCTGTTATTCGTCGCAATTTGGTCGGTCAGATCATCAAACACCCAGTGCATGAGAGCGCTTTTGAGATTCTGGGTCTTTTGAGTTTGAACTTTTTCGTGAACAGAACTTGTGGACCAACTCGTTTTTCCCCGATGATACAAACGCAGTTGGTAATCAGGATACCAACCTCCGTGACCAATCCAACGTCTCAAATGATAAGACTTGCGCGGGATGCGATATCCCTCGACGACCTCTGGATTCAGGGGAAGCTGCAAAATTTCCTGAACCAGTTCCTCGCTACAGGCCTCATCAGCATCCAGAGAAAAAATCCAATCGTTTTTTGCAAAACCTGCAGCTAAATTCTTTTGCGCGCCAAAGCCTAACCATTCTTGATCGACAACCTTGGCTCCGCACTTTTCTGCAATGGCCCTTGTGCCATCCTGACTGAAAGAGTCAACAACCACGATCTCATCCACAAATGGGACTGAACGCAGACAACGCTCCAGACACTTCGCTTCGTTGAGCGTGATGACCACAAGGGTGATAGGACGCTTTTGTGACATGCCGTTACCCTACTGAGGCCGAATCACCTTGTCAAATGTCCTTGCTTTCCCATAGGATGGGCGCCTTTCCACAGGAGGAGAGCCCATGAAAATTTTCGTGTTTTTAATCATGACGACCCTAGCCTCGCTCGCTCAAGCTTATTTTTCAACGGTTGAGTCAGGAGAGATCATCCCTGCCGGAAAATACAAGTTGGGTGCAGAAACTCAGTTCACAGACGGAGTCAACCTCATCGCCCATTTCGGCGCGCAACTCACTGACGAATCTTCATTCAGCGCCTTGATAGGGACCGGGGACACAGATTTTCAAACCGGCGCATTTTACAAATGGATCCCGATTCCAGATTTTAACGACCAGCCTGCCCTTGGAGTGAAGGCTGGCGCGATCTACGCCCGCGACGGGACCACGTCCTTTTTGTCGTTTCGCGTGCATCCCCTAATCAGTAAAAAGTTTGAGACCCCAAATGGACTGTTCATTCCTTACGCTTCAGTTCCAGTTGGCCTTACTACCGGGCAAGGCAAAACGACGTTCCCTGTTCAGTTGGCTGTCGGCACGGAATACCAACACAAAGAAGTCCCAGGCTGGACCTTTGGCGGTGAGTTTGGAATCAACGCCAAAGATGCAAACTCCTACATCGCCATCTTTGCTTCGACCTTGATTGATGAGGTATCTAAGTAACATTACGCATAATCGTTTTCAGACAGCAGATTATGGGAGATACTGATCTCTGACATTGTCAGGGGTGTTTTATGTTTCAAAGCTGGTTCGACTCTTCTTCGGCTGATCTCTACATGGACCTCGGAACAGCCAACACTCTCGTCTCCATGCGTGGCAAAGGTCTTGTTATCAACGAACCGTCCATCGTCGCGTTCAACGATCTTGGCGGGGGAAAGAAAAAAATCGTAGCCGTAGGTCTTGAAGCCCGCGAAAAACTCGCGAAAGCTCCTGGCAATCTTTCTTACGGCAGACCTTTTCGCGAAGGCGTCGTTGCCGATCTAGAAACTACTGAAGCCGTCATTCGCTATTTTTTAAGTCGCCCAGGAATTCGCTCCTCTTTCAGTCGTCCGAGAGTTCTGATGTCTCTTCCCCACGGCGTCACTGACGTCGAAAGACAAGCTTTGAAAGAAGCAGGTAAAGCCGCCGGTGCAAAATCTGTTTTTCTCATCGATGAACCTATGGCGGCAGCGGTAGGAGTGGGCCTTCCTGTTCGCAACGCCAAGGGCTGCATGTTAGTGGATATCGGCGGCGGCACGACAGCTGTCGCCGTGATTGCTCTTGCTGACATTGTCTACTCAACAGTGATTCATATCGGTGGACAAAAAATGGACGAAGGAATCATGAACTTTGTCCGTGACAAAAAAAGCCTTATCATCACTGAGTTCGTGGCCGAGCAATTAAAAATTGCAGCAGGAACAGCCCGCCCTGCAAAAGACCTCAAAAAAATATCTGCTCAAGGCCGAGACGCCTCAACCGGCCTCAATAAACCCTTTGAAATCACATCTGAAGAAATCGGCAAAGCCATGGATGAGTCGATTCAGAAAATTATCGATGCCATCCATTCGACCATCGAAGAAACTCCGCCAGAATTGGTGTCAGACATTATCGAATCAGGGCTGGTTCTCGCTGGAGGCGGCGCCCTCATTCGGGCGATGGATCAAAGAATTTCTGAAGCTGTGAAGCTTCCCGTAAAAATCGCTAAAGATCCCCTCACAGCCATCGCGGCCGGAGGGCAGTTTATTCTTGAAGATAAAGAGCTCTTCGAGAAAGTCTTGGTTGAAGAAGAAAAGACGGAGTACGAGTAGACTTCGCCTAATTACCCTTAGCAAACGGGGACTTTGTACAGTGGATCTCCTGAGAATAAGTCGAGCAAATAGCGCCATTGGAACAGTAGTCATTAATATTAAAACCCGTACAGAAAACCCCGTTGCTGCAATCCCAACCACTGGCACCACCGCCATGACAAGACACTCCGTTGGAACACGTTATTTGGGAAGCTGCCGTTGCGCATTCCAAACCATCGTTACACATAAATCCACTCGCCGTCTTTTGACATTCAAAGTTGGGAGTTACTGCGCCATTCGCGGATACGAATCCAAAAACGAGAAGGGCCACAAACCAAAATTTCATTTTTACCTCCTCTAGGATTTAACTTCCATTGCCGGGGAAATGTAAAGCAAAGGTTTCAACTGAACCAAAACCAGGCGCTATGGCTTACTATTTGAGGCAACCAGGCAAATCTGGCAGTCGGGCAGTCGGGCAGTCAGCCGAGGTGTCAGGACCTGGCTTCAGGATCTGGACTTTACTTTGCAGAGCACATGGAACAACAGCTGTTCATTTTTGCTATCGGCTATTCTTCCTAACTAATCTGAGTGCTTCGTATCTCCCACTCAAAATAAAATTAAGGAACTGAACCCCCACCCTGACACCTCGGCTGACTGCCAGACTTGCCCGATTGCCTCGAAATACGAGTGCTACTCCAGCAACATATGTGAATTTCTAGATACACAATTCAACAAATAATCACTTCACTCACCGCCCAAACTCTCCTATTTATGGAGTCACTGCGATGTTTTCATTAACAACGCCCAAACTTTACAAATAGGAGATTTTATGGAGATCATCGGTACATTAATCATCGGTCTTGTGGTGGGTCTTATCGCGCGCCTTTTGATGCCAGGTCGTGATCCCGCAGGAATGATCGTGACTATTTTGCTTGGAATCGGCGGCGCCCTTGTCGCTTACTACGTAGGCCGTGGTCTTGGTGTGTACGGCGTTGGGGACAAAACCGGTTGGATCGCATCGATTCTAGGAGCCATGCTGCTTCTCTTCGTCTACCGTATGACAACCAACCGGCACGCCTAAAAGAAACTGGAGCACAATGCTGTCGGTGAATTTTCACCCGGACGTGGGGTGGAAGTTTTGATCTCTGGATTTTTGTCTTTATCTTGCGGGATGTTCGAGTAAGAACAGGTTGTGGTAGGCCATATACATCGTCAAATGGGCTTTGAGCCGATCCATTCGCTTGCTCGTGCACCAAGTTCTTCAGCCTGGTGATGTTCGCCCTGTGCATCGCACAGGTGTGGTTGATCGAAAAGATCGGATCAAAACCCCCTCGTTTAAGCTCCCCCTGACCTGTCACGCAGGCCCGGCGGCCCTTAAAAAACCGGTGCCTAGCATGAGGGAAGAACTCCCTGATCTGACTCGGATACCCTGGGTGCTCATCGGACTTGATCTCGGCTGTCGGACTGATCAGTGAGGTCACGGACTTTAAAAGGTCCCTTCGAACTTTAGCTCTCTCATCAGGTCTGGGGCCGTATTTCTTACGAGAGATCTTAGCCAAAAGCCCTTTGGCCGGCATCCGTGCCACATCCATCGCTAAAATTCGACGCGTCTTTGACTCTACCATTACGGCGATAGAGACAGGTTTGCACTTGGTGTGCTCAACGGTTTCCATCTCGTCAAGCTCAACGCACTTGGCTTTGGAAAGAGCTTGGTTATGTTCCCTGAGCCAGATCTCGGCCTGAGTTGCCAGAAATAGGATCTTTCGGACGACAGTGCGTCTGTGGATCCGGTAGCTCAGAGCGACTCGCCTTTGCGAGACGCCGGAGCAAATGTTTTCATAGATGAGCCTATTGAGGTGTCGTTTTTTCTGTCTGTAGCAGGCTTCAAATGTGGCATCAGAGAAGGTCTTTTCGCAGGACTTACAGAGAAACCGACGAAGTTGGATTCCATCGATTTTTCGAATGAAGGAACCAGACGCGATGACAGAGGTAGAAACAGAGCAGTAGGGGCAAACCATGAACAGGGCCAGGTGCAATCCCGGGGCGAAGCTCAAATCCCACGAAAGCCCCCCAAACGTCCGAAATTCCGACCAACAGTATCGTGCTCCAGTTTACGCCTAACAGCTAAGATTGAAATGCGGTCATTATGGCCGCATTTGTTTTTTGATCAGCTCTGATCAGCTGAAGTAACTTTTCAGCAAGAGAACCGCTAAAAGTTCCTCCCACCTTAACGTCATCCACCTGGCTCACCCTCAGGACATCAAGGGTCGTCCCCACCATAAATATCTCTTTAGCTTTCCGAAGATCATCAAAAGCACATCGTCCCTCAACAATGTCACGGATCACACTCTGGGATTTTAACTGTTTTGCCAATTCCAAAACATGGGCCAGTGTTGTTCCTTTAAGGCACAAATCAAAACTCGGAAAAACCAACTCATCATTGGCATTCAGAAATGCAATGTTCTCCGTTGAGCTTTCGGTGATCCATCCCTCATCACTTAAGCTAACGACAAAATCCACGTTTTCGTCGACAGCCTCTTTTTTCATCAATACATTAGGTAAATAGTTGCAACTTTTAATGCGCGCAAAAAACGGCTCCTTGGCCTTGATGCGACTCGCTTTGATTTTAACACCCTCTTCATATTTCTCAGGAGCGATTGGTTTAAAATCAGTGATCACGCAGTAGAGCTGACTTCCTGTGGACTCATAGGGATTGGTCGTAAAACCTCCAGCGCCTCGCGAGACGTAGAGGCGAATCATACATTCAGGTTTATCAACAGACCTTAAGAGCGTCTTAATAAGCTCTTCCATTTGAACGCGAGAAAAGGGCAAGGGCAAATGGAGACTCTGAGCGGACCGCTCGAGGCGATCGAGGTGCGAATGCAAAAGATAGATCTTACGATCGACAGTTTTTATCGCTTCAAAAACACCGTCCCCACGATGTACGATGTGATCATCCACTGGGACAACCATCAATGCAGGATCTGTAATGATGCCCCCGGCCCAAGACGAATACATCGCGAGATACTGTGGAACCGAACCTCGTTTTTGGCGGAGGCTGTGCAAAATCTCTTCAGGTTTTAAAATTTCAAACATTCCGCATTCTAGACTCAAGTCAGGACCTTGAAAACTAGAAAATAATGATCCCATCCTTGACGACCTAAGATCGAAGCGGGAAAATCGTCAGACAACAGGGGACAAAGCGATGAGACACTTACTACAGTATTTTTTGGCATTGGCGTTAACTGGTTCCGCGGTCCACGCGTCTTCGAATGACGAAGAAAAGTTGAAGATTTACCTTAAGCCGTCGACGAAAGAGGCGCCAAAAGCTAAACAAACAGAACCCGAAGTCATCCACAAAGAAAAAATATCGTCAGTTCCTGTAGAAGAGCCTGCGGCTGAACCACCTCCAACTCCTGCGCCTCCTAAACCAACGACGGTAAAAAAAGCAAACCCAGCGCCTCCAGCGCCCGCACCAGCAGCCTCGGAAAAGACTTTTAAACCTGTTCCACCTGAACAATCTCTGACATGGCTTAAAAATGGGAACACCCGCTACGTCAAAGGATTTTTAAGATCAGATGGTCTAAAATCCAAAGATCGAATGGCCCTTGTTGGTGGTCAACAGCCCCATGCGATTGTGGTTTCTTGCAGTGACTCGCGCGTGCCCCCAGAGCTTTTATTTGATCAAAAGCTTGGAGAAATCTTTGTGGTCAGAACCGCAGGCCAGATTTTAGATCTCAACTCTTTGGGCAGCATCGAATACGCTGTCTTGCACCTAGGATCACGACTCATTGTTGTTATGGGGCACGAAAGCTGCGGTGCTGTTAAAGCGGCTTTGCTCACAATGGGCGGTGCCGATGCAGGCTCTCCCGCTCTCAACGCCCTAGTCCACGACATTCAGCCTCGCATTCGCGAATTTGCCAGCAAACCGCAATCTCCAGGGCTAGTGACGGAGTCGTGGGCTAACGTCAAGGGCGTGGCGCAGGACTTGATCGAGCGCTCTCAAATCATTCGGGATCGAGTGGCAAAAGGCGAATTGCAAATACATACAGCACTGTATCATCTAGGCAGCGGCCAGGCGGAATTCAACCCAGCCATGAATCCGTCTGTTCCCCAATAAAAGCGCGACGACACCTGTCGATTGTGGTATCGCTAGGGCTTGGGAGAATTTATGCAAAAACGCAAAATCATCGCGACAGCGGGATTACCATATGCCAATGGTCCCATCCATATCGGGCACCTCGTAGAATATTTGCAAGTTGATTTCTGGAGTCGTTTTCAAAAAATGCGAGGCCACAAATGTCTTTATCTCTGTGGGGACGACACCCACGGAACTCCCGTCATGGTCAAAGCACGTGAGCTTAAAATCACGCCAGAAGAGCACATTGCCCAATCCTACAGAGAGCATTTGCAAGATTTCACTGATTTTCAAGTTGAATTTGATCTGTACTCTTCCACCAACACCAAAGAAAATCGTGAGCTTTGCGAAGAGATTTTCGGGCACATGCAAAACAAAAAACATATTGATGTGCGCGCTATCGAACAGCTCTACTGCAACCATGATAAAATGTTTTTACCGGATCGATTTGTCAAAGGCACATGCCCCAATTGCAAATCGGCCAATCAGTATGGCGATAGTTGCGACAGCTGCGGGACCACTTACCAGCCCACAGACCTTTTAAGTCCTCATTGTTCTATTTGTGGGACAACTCCCGTCCTTCAAAAGAGCGATCACGTTTTTTTTAAACTCAATAACTTCAAAAAAGACCTTCAAGACTGGACGAGGGCTCACACATCTAGTGAAGTTGCTAACAAACTCCAAGAGTGGCTCAAAGAAGACCTCAGAGACTGGGACATCTCTCGCGATGACCCTTATTTCGGTTTCGCAATCCCAGGGTTCAAGGGAAAATATTTTTATGTGTGGGTGGACGCTCCGATGGGATATGTCTCGGCGACTCGAATCTGGTGTGAAAAACATAAAGAAAATTTCCATGACTACTGGAAGAACGATTCTGCAGAGATCTATCACTTCATCGGTAAAGACATCATGTACTTTCACACGCTGTTTTGGCCTGCTCTCCTGAAAGCTGCGGATTACAGAACCCCCGATCAAGTTTTTGTTCATGGTTTTTTAACGGTCAATGGCGAAAAAATGAGTAAATCTAAAGGCACATTTATTCGTGCTAGAACTTATTTAAATCATCTTGATCCCAGCTACCTTCGTTATTACTACGCTTGCAAAATCGCCTCGGGCATGGACGATCTAGATTTGAATTTTGACGACTTTGTACAGCGGGTGAACTCCGACCTCATCGGTAAAATAACGAATCTTGCCTCTCGAGGCGGGCAAATGCTCACCAAAAAAATGGATGGAGTTCTATCGCCGCTCTCACCAGCCTCTAAGGAGTGGCTCAAAAAAGCGCAAGCCAAGGGCGAGTCCATAGCACAGCACTACGAGAACCGAGACTTCGGCAAAGCACTTTCTGAAATTCGGGCTTTGGCTGATGAAGGGAATCGATTTTTTGATGAAAAAGCGCCGTGGAAGACTCTCGAATCAGATCCTAAAGCGACTCAGGAAGTCCTCTCGACCACGCTCAATTTGTTTCGCCTGATTGCCATTTATCTCAAGCCGATTTTGCCAGTCTATGCAAAAAAAGTAGAGATGTTTTTCAAAGAATCTAACTACACTTGGCAAAGCCACGAAATCTTATTAGAAAATCACAAACTAGCAGATTACGAACATCTGGCCGTTCGAATTGAGGTCGAGAAGGTGAAGAACATGGTTGAACAAGAAAAAGCCGAAGGCGCTAAGACAATTGCCCCAGCACCAACAGCCGCTCCAGAAAACTCGGTGCTGAGTATTGATGACTTCATGAAGGTTGATTTACGAGTCGTTAAAATCATCGAGGCCGAAGAGGTTGTCGGAACAGATAAGATGCTCAAACTCAAAGTCGATTTGGGCAGCAGCCAAAAGACGATTTTTGCAGGTATCAAAACTGCGTATCAACCTAAAGACCTTATCGGCCGAATGACTGTGATTGTTGCAAATCTAGCTCCTCGAAAAATGAAATTTGGTGTTTCTGAAGGCATGGTTTTAGCCGCAGGACCCGGGGGCAAAGATCTTT
The DNA here is from genome assembly GCA_044229295.1 of Pseudobdellovibrionaceae bacterium. Lineage (GTDB taxonomy): Bacteria > Bdellovibrionota > Bdellovibrionia > Bdellovibrionales > Bdellovibrionaceae > JBGATJ01. The sequence goes on along the minus strand of JBGATJ010000001.1, from coordinate 171,789 downwards.
TCATCTTATCTCCTGACTCCGGAGCCAATCCCGGCGATAAAGTGAAGTAAATTGCCTCCATGAGTTTAGAAACAGACTTAGAAAACCTCATTGCTTTTTTTCACCGCCTTGAACAAGAGTGGACCAATGACCAAAGTCGGCCCACCCTTATTCAGACGCTCAAAACCCAGCTGCAAAACTTATCAGCTTATGATGACCCCAATGCCAAGAAGCTCTCCGATCTCTCCCCTCACTTGACCGAGTCTTCGACACTCGATCATATTTCAAATTATCTCGTCCCCATAGAACGACTTTTTTATAAACACCGAAGAGACGATGAGTTCTTGGTCACAAGCAGCGACCGAAAAGAGAAACCCTCTCAGGTAAGTAGCGCCACTCTAGAAATTCTCTGTCACAATTGGCGATCCGCCTTTAATGTCGGAAGCTGCCTGAGAACGGCAGAGACACTTGGTATCAGCCGCGTATGGTTGACAGGATACTCACCCACGCCCTCCGAGCAACAGACTCGAAAAACATCCATGGGCACCCATGAACACATCTCTTGGTCGCATCACGATCATCCTCTTGAGATCATTGAGGCTGCCAAACTGCGTGGACTGCGCTGTTTTGCGGTTGAAACCTCTCCCCAAGCACAATCAGTTTTTGAAATCAAATTCCCCCAAAATAGCCTTTTGATTTTTGGTAACGAGCGTTTTGGCATCGACTACGAAATCCTAAAAGCGGCTGATGAGCTTATCTCTGTGCCGATGGTAGGTCTTAAGAATTCTCTGAACGTCGGAGTTTGCGTAGGTATTGTTTCTGCATTTTGGCGATCCCAAAACTCATGATAGAGCCCATCGGACTTTTTCACTGCGAAAAAAAATATAAAAACGAAGCCCGAAGGCAGGGCCTTTTGCAAGCGGGACCAGGGCGTATTGACCTTCTCGCCGGTAAAAACTTTGAGCAAGCCCTGACAGGCCTAGAAGCGTTTTCCCACATTTGGTTGACTTACCTTTTCCACCATAACTCCCACTGGAAGCCCATGGTCAATCCACCGCGGCTGCCTGGAGAAAAAAAGGGAGTCTTCGCCACACGTTCTCCTTACAGACCTAATCCCATTGGCTTAAGCGCTGTTCGCCTCCTCAAGGTCAGCGGCCTGACTGTTTGGGTTGAACAGGCTGATCTTCTAGATCAAACTCCTATTCTCGATATCAAACCCTATCTTACTTACAGCGACTCGATCCCAGATGCGAGTGCTGGTTGGATAGGCTCTGTCCCCGAAAAATTATCCATCGAAATCACAGAATGTGCCGAGCACCAGCTATCGTGGTTAAAAGAACGCGGTGTTCATTCCATTCACGATTTTATCAGTGAGCAGTTAGAGTACGATCCTCTTAACTCAAAGAAAAAGCGAGTCCGCACAGAAAGCCCCGATCTGCACGTTCTCAGCTATCGCACCTGGCGTGTAGAATTCTCCCTCGCGGATTCAAAGATTAAAGTACTGCAAATCCGCTCAGGATATACGTCTAAAGAACTCGACGAACCTAGTGACATTTATGAAGATAAAAAAACTCATCGCGAGTTTCTTTTAAGAGACTTTACGCTCTGAAGATTTTTTCGAGTTAAAATTTCCAACGATAAAATTGCGCAGCACACCTGGAGTGTGGGCAACGACATCCAAAGGAAGTTTGTAAAACGGAATAAGACAAGCAAGCCGCATCGAAGTTGAAAGAACAAATAAAAAGTTATAGGCCCACTTTGTGACGCCAAAATGATTCAAAACTAAATGCCCTAGAAGCCCCCCGATAGTAATCGCAAGAGCATTGAAAAGGTTGTGCAGTGTAAGAACAACCACTTTTTCTTTGTGAGGAATGTGGTTAAAAAAGATTAAAGTCAAACACACTTCAAAAGATCCCCAAAAAGCTCCGGACAGAGTTTGCAAAAACAAAGCCCAACCCACAGAATCAGAAATCACCCAAAGCGCCGGAAGCGGAGTTACACCAAAGGCTCCGAGTAAAAGTATCTTTTCAACACCAAATCGATTGATAAGGGGACTTGTCACCCGACTCACCAAAACTTTAGCAAGTAAAAACACCGCAAGGCAGGCCATAAACTCAATGTAAGAAAAATGATTTTGCGCCAGCAAATAAGGGGCAACAAACGCAGACGATAAATAAACACCACTGTAGAACAAAAATAAAAATCCAAAAAACTTACGCCGATCTTGAGAACTCAAAAAAATCTTTAGGCTCTCAAAAAAATCATAGCGTTGAGTTGCGAGGTGCGGAGCTGGCTCAGAACTCTTGCGCGATAAAAGTGCACTAGAAACCATACGAGAAAATGCAGCGGCTCCAAACACAATGGCATACAGCCAAGCCTTCGATCGTTCGTCAGTTGAAAGCTGCAGAAGAAGCCCGCCAGCTACAAGACCTACCAGCACTCCAGACTGCGCCCAAATAGCCCTGAGTGAAAAATATCCTGAGCTTAAAGGACGCGGAATCAAAAACCCCATCCAATAATTCCACGCAGGCCCTGCCGCATATCCGGCGCCCCAGTAAAGAGTGCAAGCTAGCATCAGCGCGGTAAACGAGCCCTGACCCCTGAGAGCCAAAACTACGAGCGGAATCAAAGATAAAGCCTGAATGAAAGTAGATCCAACCACCCAGCGTTTGTGGGATTTCATATGAGGTAGAATCCAAGGTGAAACCAACTGGAGAAGAGCTCCGAGAAGAAGCGGAAGGGATGCAAGCACACCAACATCAGCTTCGCCCACTCCTAAAAAAAGAGCGAATGCTGGAACATAGGACTCACTTAACCCAACCATCAAACTGTAAAAAAGAGCATCAAAGAGACTGAGAGTTAGATTTTTTCTGAGATGAACGCGGAGGGAAGGAGGCATACATCCATTGTACTCCATCCCTCAAAGACCTCAACCAAACTGGACCCCAGTTTGGACTCATCAAAAGGCCAGGAACTTAGAACTTAAAACCGGCTAAGACTTTAAAATAGGTCCCGTTGAGATCCTCGTCTTTGAAGTCAGTTCCAGCCTCAGATTTACCACCTTTTACAGTGATGCTTTCAATGCCGGCCTCAGCCCCAATGAGAAAACCTAACAAATGCGCTCCGCCTTCGACCCCAACACTGTAGCTCGTGCCACTTGTCGTGCTGAAGGTGTCGTCATAACTGTAGGCTGGCACCTTGATTTTAATTTTATTTGTATGGCTAAGGCCCAGGGTTGCGATGGGGCCTAAGAACGCCAACGTATCAATGATCCGGTAATTGACAACCAAAGCTGTTCGCTGAGCTTCAACCGACGCATCGTTACCACCGGCAGACGCAGAAACTCCGAGACTTTCATAACGAAGTCCAATACCTACTGGAAAAAGAGGTGGAGTGACAATGATATCACCGCCAATACCTGCCAAAGTCTTCAAACTAGGAAGGGTAATTCCATTCGTGTCGGTTGCTGTCGCAGGATCATTCGAAGAGCTGAGAATTCCATAGTTAGCGCGAATTTCAATAAGGGCTTGGGCCTGCCAAGAAAATCCCAGAAACAATGCGAGTGTTGATAACGATAAAAGGATATTTTTCATATTTCACCTCAAGTGAAAATATCCTCTCCAACCTTTTAAAAAAGGTCAAGGATCAGCCAGCAACGCACCACTTCTTAAAACCGTTCAAGATCTTTCTCTAAATCCTTGCGCTTGGTCCAAAGGTAACGACTGATGAAGTACCACAAGCGAAGAACCGACCTGATCCAAGTCAACTCAGGGAACCAAAAGAAAAGAGATTTTACGGGACGATGACGATCAAAAAACGGTTGGCTAGATTTAAACCAGGCCAGCCAAGCGTGTTTAACATTTGGAAAGGCCTGGAGACTTCGAACATGGTGGTTCTGGCTTTTGATAAGATCGCTAAGCCGAGTGAAGTAACCCTCATAGGTCTCCATCCAATGAAGATCCACGCCAAGATGCTCACTGATGAGCCGCCAGCGCACTCTTTGTATCTGCGAAATCTCCACTTCCGTCTGAGCCCGAACCACTAAATCACATTCCGTGTCCACTCCTAACGAGCGATTGTTCATGTTGCTTGAGCCGACTTTAAGATACTCGTCGTCAATGATCATCACCTTGGAATGCACATACAGTTGATCATTGGAATTTTGACTCACCCGAGGGTACAGCACAGAGAGCCTTCCATATTTGTCTTTTTCTTGAAGATTCTCGATCACGTCCGACTGAAGAGCACAGATCGTTCGACTCTCAAGCCAACCGAAGGGGGTTTTCGGAAGCACGACAATAATCTCAGGCCCATCCTCCTCCTGAAGCCGTTTTATCAGAATCTTTTTCAGCGGTCGCGCCGTGAGATACTGATTTTCGATATAAATAAACTTGCGCGCCCGCCTGAGCAAATCCATGTTGAGCTGATAAATCTCGCGCACGCGACTTTGCGTGTGATAGTTAGGCATCGTCCGCGCGACACCAACAGTGACCTCGCGCAAATCCACACCCACGTTCTCAGGCCAGTAATCAAGACCCGTTTGCGAAACCTGCGGCAGCTCCTGCCCTGTTGCGAGCTTCCAACGCTCTCGGCCCAGCTCAGAAATCTTCTGTACGATGGGGCCATCGACACAGGCCTGCACATCATGCCAAGGCCGGTAGCGAACTCCAGAGGAGTTCACTCGAAGAAGCGACTCAGGATCATGCGCTGATGTGTCCCACCTATTCTCACAAATATCGATCCCCCCAACAAACGCAATCTGATCGTCAACGATCACAACCTTTTGATGATGGGACGAGAGCCACGGATGATGATAATCAAGTTTGAAGTGGATGCGCTCTCCCCAACCGCCAGGCTTAAACCACGGCCAAATCTCCCGATCTAAAGTGAAGAGCCAAGAATAGTTCCAGCACAAAAGATAAATATTAAGATTTGGCTTTTTCTGAGTGAGTCCGTTGAGAAAGGTGTAAAGCTGAAAGGCTTTCGCCTCAGGCCCTGCCTTGAGGTGAGCTCGACTATCAATGTCCCAGCCAATAATAAAAATAGAGTGCTGCGCTTTTTCAAAAACATCGATGAGCGTTTCAAAATACGCCTGGGCATCCACGAGTACGGAATAACGCTTCGCCTTTTCTAAACAGTAAACATTACGACCAGGGCGCAACATTCCTGAAACTCTGGCACAGTTTCAAAACTTCAGCAAGCCAAACAAAAACCACCGAATTCTCTGGTTTTTTACCTTCATCCGAGGCACAAAAAAGCAATGGCAGAGCTTCAACACCACTTCGACGGAATCATTGTCGGCGGCGGCCTAGCCGGTGGCCTCCTCGCCTATCGATTGTGGCAGACGCACCCTCACCTCAACATCGCTCTTGTGGAAAGAGCCGACAAACTCGGTGGCAATCACACTTGGTGTTTTCACCAAACCGACATAGGCGCGCAGAGCTTAGCCTGGTTGAAGCCCCTCGTAAGCCACAAATGGCCCGGCTACGACGTTCATTTTCCAAAATACTCTAAGACGTTCGAGTCACCTTACTACGCAATAAAATCAGATGATTGGCACCAGAAAATAAGCCAAGCCCTTTCAAATAAAGTTTTTTTAAACACATCGATCACATGTGTAGAGTCCAACACCATCCAGACGGCCAGTGGACAAAAATGCACAGCCGATTTTGTCGTAGATGCCAGAGGCTGGAACGAAAAGAGCCTGAGCGGAAACATGGGTTACCAAAAATTCCTAGGGCTTGACACTAAGTTAAAAAATCCACACGGACAAACTCGCGTCCTGCTGAAAGACGCCAAAATTCCACAGAATGACGGATACCATTTTATTTACATTCTTCCTTGGGACGAACGCTCTTTGCTGATCGAAGATACCTACTATAGCAACGATCCGGCATTAAATTTTGATCGGAGTCGTGAGTTTATAAATTCCTATCTTGGCAAGTGCGGCTGGCAGATCCAAGAAATAATTCGTGAAGAAACTGGATGTCTCCCGCTGCCCTTAGACCAGACATCGAAAGGTTCTTACGGCGGCGCAATTTCGCTGGGAGCAAGATCAGGTCTTTTTCACGACGTTACAGGTTACACGTTCCCGTTTCTTATTAAAACCATCGAGTCTCTGACAGAACTGCAGAACCTCAACAGCGCCGCAATGTCAGCGGCCGTACAACAGCTACAGAGAGACCTTTCCTGGCAACAATCTTATTTAAGGCTTCTGAACCGAATGATGTTTAGAGCAGCCAAGCCAGACAAGAGATACAAAATTTTGGAGAGATTTTACGAGTTATCTCCAGCCCTGATTGAGCGCTTTTACGCAGGAAAGCTGGAGCTTAAAGATCAACTGAGGATCTTGTGGGGACGACCACCAGTGCCCTTTTTCAAGGCCCTGGCGTCTTTATCAAATTTTACCAAGGCGCCTTTTGGTTCTTCGCCTGATCAGCCGCGATCGCATTCATAACACGGCTAAAGTAAGTCGCACCTTGGTTGGCATAGTCACTTGGCAGACGAGGCACTGGAATGTCCGCAGGCACTCCGTAGTTTTCAACAAGGCCGCCTTTAGGGTCAACCATCAAGCTGTTTGTGACGCGAACACCAAGCTCGCCGTATCCGTTGACCTGGGTATCGATAACCATACCACCGGCACCTGCAGTGTGTTCACCGACAGTCTTAAATCCGTAAAAACGAGACGCCGCTGGAGTAAAATCAGCGCCAGAAAAGTCATCATGAGATGTCAATACGTAAACAGGCTTTGGAACCACTCGCCCATTAACAACATCAGGATAAGTCACATCGCGCATAACATTTGTTCCAAGAGCCTTATTCAAAAGCTCAGGTGGTACTGGCGTGTTTTCCAAAAAGTTGTATTTCACAACCGCTTCAAAGAACTGAGACAGTGGAACCATAGAAAGAGGCTCTGTGAGATTCTTTCCATCACGAAGAGCATTAGAGATCTTCTCGTAACTCTCATTCAGACCTTTATAAATCTCATCCATTTTTTGAGCCGCGGGAGTACCTTTGTCTTCAGGGAAGGTTTTAAGCAAGTTCATAAGGTCAAGAAAACTTCGCTGCAAGTCAGGGGTCGGCTTAATAGCAAACTTGATATGCTTGGCGGGATCGATCTTACCAATCAAAGCCCTAATAACCATATCAGAAAACGCAACCATTCCACCAGGATTCGAAGTTTGATCGTAAACAAGATAATCTGTGTTTTTAAGCTGGCTAATGTAATAGTTAAGAGAAACGAGCATAGTTCCAACTTGCGAAGGCTCGTAGCTACCGATTCTCAAATAACCAACACGCTTTCCATCTTTCATGAACGTTCCAGCCATCATGGTGTCTGAGTTCATCATAACCTTGAACAAGTCAGGAGTTGGCATGTTGCGAGGTGTAGCTCCGAAAAGATTGGTTTCAGGAAGGTTCGTGATGAACTTTGGAGTAATCTGTTTGAAATCCTTTGGCAGTTGGAAAAATGGTTGCGCCTCACCCAAGTTCAGCACACGACCCACTTCACGAGGATCCTTCTTCTCAGGCTCGATACCTCCAAAGTCTGAGGCGAGAAGAGATTGCGCGCGTCCTACTTTCAAAATAGTTTGATAGATCGATTCAAGCTGTCGATCCATAGGAACCACTTGCGGCGGCTCGCGGTCAGGCATTGGCGGCGCAGGAGCAACAATAGGAGCTGGAGCAGGAACCTTAGGATCGTTGCTTTTCTGTACTAAACCAATTCCCGTTTTTTTGAATTTAAGAGTGATGTCATATGGAGTTCCAGTTGATGAACTTCCATCGCCTTTCACTTCAAGAGGCGCAAACGTCAGCTTCACATCGTTCCAGTTGAGCTGAGACAGAGGAAACCCTCGAGCCTCACGCAATTTTCCAAGTCCTCGAGCAAAAAGAAATAAGCTTGTGTCAGCATGTCCACCCGCTTGAAAAAGTGGGTATCGCGCTTGGAACTTTTCAACAGGCTCGCCGTTAATAGCCGTCAAAACATCGCCCAGTTTAGGCTTACGAACATTCGAAGGGAAATCTCCGGCAGTCTCATTAACAACGATTTTTCCGTCAGCTGCAGACATTTGAAGAGGCAACTCAAATTGGAGGTTAGAAGGAAGAGTCGCAGCTACGTGAGCGTCCGTAAATCCGTAAAGGAGGTTCGCTGCAAGATAGTAAACCTCACCATCGGTTTTAGCTTTACCGACAGCTTTAAGAAACTCAGCTTTACGAGCTTGCCAAGCTTCATCGCTAAGGCCGATAGAGTGGGCTTTCATTCTGAGAGGACCGTATTCGTTTTCGTAGAGGTTGAGAATTCCAAGAGCGTAGGCTTTTGGACCAGCTGTTTTTTGAACGTAAGGAGTGTTATCTAATTTCGCAAGAGTGACAGGCTCTTTATCAGGAGTCATTACGATAGGTTTTTTTTCTTTGCCGACTTTAGGTTTCAAAGCATCTGTTGCTACAAGAGGATTTTTTCCAGTTTCAGTATTAGGAAGAACTGTAGCTTTACGGTCTAGAATCAGAGGCGCGCTTTTATCAAAGTCCAAACCCGATTTTTTTTCTGTGCGTTTGAAATCCAACTTTGTTTGAGCGCGGGGTTTTGCCGCCCGCATTGGTTTTTCAAGACCCGCGGCGTGAAGTGATAGTCCCATTAACGTGATGCTAACAACGGTTGCCCCAGATCGGAGCCCTAAAACCAACTTTTTCATAGTGTCCCTCTTCTTTTGATGAGAGGGGATGTGCAATTTACACACCAGGCTAAAAAGGAATATAGGGGCTGCTCAGGCCCAAAAGGGGCCCTTCTAAGGCCTCTTGGCATGTACAAATTCCAAAATGGATAAAGTATTTACATTTCGAGGGAGTCACAGGGCGATTTTTTAGGCCCTCTGAGAAGCTAAAAACTCGTTAAGATTCTGGGTGTTACTTATGCTAAGTAAAAGAAAATCTTTGCGCAAAAACAAAGGCCGAATCCGGAGGTTCGGCCTCATTCAATACTTAGTAAACGACTTGGTTCAAACGTGTGCCGGTGAAAGTAGATTTGAGCACGCGGTCTGAGGCTTCGCTGTTGGATTTTTTCACGATGACTTTAGTGTCAGATTCGCTAGCGATCACTTCGATCTCTACATCCATTTTGTCTGCAGAGTGGTTGCTCTGACCGATGTAGATAGTTTTGCCGTTGATGCTATTAGATTGAACCAGCTTTACGGTGATTGCTACTGGCAATCGGTAAAGCATGTTGCAGTACTTTCCTGGAGCACAGTAAGAGTTACGGCTGAGGTGAAGAGTGATCTCTTTTTTGCCAGGCAAAATAGAGATGTCGCCGCCACTGACGCCAACCATTTGTTCGTCATCGGGAGAAACCCGTGCGTGAGTCAAAGTGGCCGTGTACATTTTAGGTCCGGCGACGATTCCGTAATCTTCAGCGTGAGCAGCGAGACTTGCGATTGTGAGTGTTAATGCGATGAATAAATTTTTCATAAGGACTCCTGTTGTTTTTACAAGTTTGTTTTACAGGAAGTCTCCATTAGCAAAGCGAATGCCAGACTTTAGTCGCGCTTATATCTCATATAATTGATCCTGGGGAATTGACATGATGTGCGGTTCTTAACTGAAACTAAATCCAAAACAGAACTCAGTTCCAGACTAGAACCAAAAACCCTATTTGGCTCTTTTAAGAGTCGCAGCAAAAAAACCGTCGTAACCAGAGTCCGGAAGGATCGTCATCGACTTTTCAAGTTCCCAATGTCCTTGGCCTCGCGCCAAAAACGCCTCCACCTGACGAATGTTTTCCTCAGGCAAAATACTGCACGTCGCATAAACCAAAAGCCCACCAACTTTGACCATGGCAGAATACTCGTCGAGCAGTTCTTTCTGCAAAGCGAGAGTTTCAGCATAGCCATCAGGATTGATTTTCCATTTCGTGTCGGGATTTCTTTTGAGCACGCCAAGCCCCGTGCACGGAACATCTAACAGAACGCGGTCGGCGGTTTCACTCAAACGTTTAATGACTTTCTTAGAATCAATGACCCGAGTTTCAATAATGTCGACGCCGCCTCTGGCCGCACGCTTTTTGAGCTCCTCAAGCTTGTGCAGATGAATATCAAGAGCGATGATCTTCCCCTTGTTCTTCATGAGACTTGCCATGTGAAGCGCTTTACCGCCGGCCCCTGCGCAAGCGTCCACTACTCGAAGGCCTGGGCCCAGATCCATCATGCCAGCCACTTTTTGAGAGGCTGCATCCTGAACTTCAAAAAGACCTTTCTTAAATGACTGAGTGACAAAAACATTTTGCCGTTTGAGAAGGCGGAGACACCCTTGGACATCTTCAACAAGCTCAACCTCCAGGCCTTCATGCTTGAGCTCCTGCACGAGCACTGGCGGAGAGATTCGAAGAGTGTTGGTTCGTAAAAAAACCGGCGCCTGCTGATTGAGACTTCGCAAGATCTCAGGCCATGAATCCCCTAACTGGGACTGGCAAAGCTCATCTAGCCAATCGGGAATAGATTCCCGTACGCTCCTTGGCGGCTTTTCATTCATCCTTCGCTGAATGGATTTCTGGTCAATTTCCACAGGCGACCAATCTGGAATGGGCTGCTTGTGCCAGAGAAGGTAAACTAGAAAAATCTCCTCTAAATCGGCGGGCTCAAGGGGCTGCTGGGCGCGGCCTTCTGGGGGCGTGATCCACCACTGCGAGTCGCGAAAAGTGATGTCACAACCTTGCAAGAACCAGAGGTATCTCCACCAGCGAACAATCGAGTAGACGGTCTCAGCAAATTCTTTGCGATCTCGAGCGCCCCATTTTTTTTTCGTCTTTAAGAAGCGCTCAATGACTTTATCAGCATGAGCTTGCGTTGTGAAAATTTCCGCCAGGGCCTCTACGATTCCAATACCAATCACGCGGTGCAAACGAGCTCCTTCATTTTGGGCCTTTAAAAGCTAAAGATCCCACCGAGTGCGAGAAACACTCCGTTAAACTGCCCTTGGCTGAGCAAATGAAGGTGATTTTTAAGGCCTGTCTCAAGGAACACGCCGTTTCCACCAAAAAGATTCATCAACCTGACTCCGGCTATCAGCTGATAGTCAAAGGACAGATTCGAAGATCCCTCATTCTGCTTGAAAAACACGCCCAAGCCGCCGCCCAATCCAAAATAAAGCGGGAACTGTGAGGCCGCATCTGGAAAGATGAGCAGGGGCAACAAACTCATCTTCAGTGGCTTAACGTCTTCGACACTATACTCATTAAAGTCAATACGAAGATTGAAATCCATGGAGTTTGTCCATTCGCCCATTCTGTAAGTCACACCAAAGGTGTTCTTTCCGACGTTTTCTTGCTTCTGATCGATCTTCCAGCGCCAAACTTCGCTGCTCAAATAAGTCCCCGCGTGAAGCATCAGCACCCGCGGGGGCGCCCCTGAACTTGTAGAATAAGAGGGGGCGGCTGGCTCGGAGGCAGGTTCGCGTTTTTTAAAATAGCTGCGGGCTTTATCCCGACCGACTTGTTGGGCGGTTCCAACGAGCGGGACTAAAATCAATGCAGCGATCATCCCAACCCGCAAAAAATTTATTCTCATGGTGGCTCTCCACATAGGTCCATTGTAGCGCAAGCCATTCTTTTGCCAAGGAGTTCGATAGACTTGCGCTGCGCCACACTCTGCGGATTCAGAGTCTTGACGCATCCTAGTCGTTAGCCTAGAGTTAGCTCATGAAATGTCCATTCTGTGGATTTAATGATGATCGAGTGCTCGACACTCGAATTCAAAAAGAAGGAACACTCATTCGAAGGCGCCGGGAGTGTCTGAAGTGCCGTTCCCGTTTCACCACTCTTGAAACCTTGATGCTCCAATACCCTTTCATCATCAAAAAAGATGGACGTCGTGAGCCTTTTGCCAAAGAAAAAGTCCTCAAAGGATTGCAAGCTGCCTGTAGCAAACGGCCCGTGAGTCTGGCACAAATGGAAAACATCGTTGATCGTATTGCTCTTTGGGTTCTCAACCGCAGTGAAAAAGAAATTCCCGCTGATCTTGTCGGGCGCAAAGTCATGGCCGAAATCAAACAGCTCGATGACGTGGCCTATGTGCGATTTGCCAGCGTCTATCGAACCTTTAAGGATGTTCAAGAATTTGTTGAAACCCTTGAAGATGAAGTCATGGTTGATCCCGAAGATCCTCAGTTAACACTCAAAGTCCCGCGTGAAATGGAGCCCGAAAATGAGACGTCTCTCTAGAGAACTTGCGATGCAATTTCTCTTTCAACTTGAGTTCGCACCACAAATCGAACTCAAAGAATTTCTTACTCTCTATGAACACAGTATGGATCTTGATCACGAGAGTCTACAGTACGCCCAAGAGCTCATTGGTGGAGTCCAGCAAAGCCAAAAAAAAATTGATCAGATGCTGACAGATTCTTCTCAACACTGGCGCTTGGATCGTATGGCCCTAGTGGATAAAAATATTTTGCGAATGGCCGCCTTTGAAATGAAGTTTGCAAGCGAGCCCCTCAAACCTCAAATCGCTATTGATGAAGCCATTGAACTTGCTAAAAAATACGGATCCCAAGACTCAAAGGCTTTTATTAATGGGGTTCTTGATCATATTTCTAAAAAGGCGACAGCGTGACTCCGCTCTCCCATGCGAGTTGCTTTAATCCAGGCGCAGATCTGTGGATTCTTCCCGAAGAGGGCGTGTCCCGCTGGGCCAAAAAAGTAGACTGGTATCTGAACTTTCAACTGGCCAGGGTGCGTACGTCAAGCCCACTCCCCATTCCAGAAGAAATCGTCAAGTTTATCAGTTTTTGTGAGCTTCCTTTGCCCGCCATTCCGTTTTGCGATGGAAAAAAAAATCTTGTAGCGAGTCATCATCTTTTACCGAATCGTTGGTCCGCACAGCTTGTCTTTCAGGGCCAACTCGAAAAATGGTGCAAAGACATTTTTGAGGTTTGGGAGAGGCTTCGTAAACCGACCTTGCGCATTTTCCTTCCTGCTGGCGTAAACACTGCCGATTTTTTAAAGAGCTGGAGTCATTTGACAACTACGGATGATTTTTCTTTGGTCTTGGATTGACCCATGAAGCGCATTCATCACCTCTTTGAAAAAACGGTCGGCCAGCTTCACAATCGAATTGAAGATTTACTTTTGCATCAGCCTGCACCCGGCAAACCCGTGGAAAGTGACAATGGCTTTGAGTCCCTGTCAACGGCCAAAGAGTTTCGCGAAGCCCTCAGACATCTTCCCGAAGACCCTCTCGATCGAAGCATCATTATGTTTTCAAGACTGAGTCCATTTTTTGATTTTGGAGTCATGCTCGCTCACGATCAAGACTCTTGGGTGAGCGTTTGCGCCTTTGAAAAAGGCGAGTACTTCATTCCCCCAAGCCACTCCGCTTTGAATTTGCCGGAGCTCTCGCGACATCAGATTTTTAGGGGCCGCGCCAAGTCTCTGAATAAGACTTTGAGCTTTTTAAACGTTCCAGAGGACTACACTCCCCTTTTGCTACAACCGCGTCCCACACTCAGTTTTTTACTATTTTCTCGCCTGGCTGATCACTGGCTTAAAGAGCATGTTTCAGAAATTTCAAAATGTTTGGAAAACTCTCTATGAACGAAGGAACCATTTACATCATTTCTGATGGAACGGGAGAAACAGCCGCGACCATGATCCGCGCGGCTCTTGTTCAGTATGCCGATCGGGATATCAATATTGTTCGCTGCAAAAACGTTCGTACCGAAGAGCAGGTTGAAAGCCTGATGGACGAGATTTACGAAAAAAAGGGACTCATTGTCTACACCGTCGTGAGTCCTCCCCTGCGCAGTAAGATCCATGACCTTGCCATCTCTAAGGGCCTTCAAAGTTCTGACCTGCTTGGACCTTTGCTTAACGAACTGGATCGTTATTTTGGGGTGAACTCTGGTCACCAAGTTGGAATTTTAAGAACTGTGGATGAGTCCTATTTCAAACGTATCGAAGCTATCGAATACACGGTCAAACATGATGATGGAAAAACGTTTGCTGATCTCGATAAGGCTGACATTATCCTCGTTGGCATCAGTCGCACCAGCAAAACACCATTATCGATTTTTTTGAGTCACAAAGGATGGAAGGTCGCGAACGTGCCATTGGTTTTGAATAGTCCTCTTCCTGAGGCGCTTTTTCAAGCAGACCAGCGTAAGGTTGTTGGACTCATGATCGAGATGGAATCTCTCCAACGAATTCGCAAAAGCCGGCTTGAGAAATTCAACCAGGATCCTGGCGGCGAGTACGCAAGCCTTTCCCATATCCAGCAGGAGATTGAATACGCTCACGCGATTTTTAAACAGAACAAACGATGGCCTGTATTTAATGTGACAGAACGCGCCCTCGAAGAAACGGCCACTGAAATCACGCGAATTGTGGGGACTCGTATGGGCTGGCCAGATTCTGTGATTTTTTAGAACTAGAGGATCTGCGCTAACTTAACAAACTGGCCCCCTACAGCGTTGATGGGAACTTGGTAGCATAGTAGACCTTTATATTCACTCTAGATCTTTTCTAAAAATTGGCGCTTTCTGGCAAATGAAAACCGGCCGCAGCCCACGGCCCGCAGCTTCTGGAGCAGAGCCCGACGCCACCCCCCGATACCTGAGCCGACTGCCCGATTTGCCTGGCTGCCTATAGGGCTATTCTACCCGGGACAGCCGAAGCATTACTTCTACATTAGCGGAGCCACACGCTCATCTTTTTTGCTCTTTTCTTTGGGCGCACCTTCAGAGGCGTATCTTTCATAAATGGACTCATATTCACCGCGCAGCTGAACAAGAAGCTCTTCATCGAGTTCTTTACGGCACTCTTTGAACATTTCCTCTTCTTCTTCTTTCACGTGATGCTCTACAAGTTCGGCCAAAACTTTGACCTTCGCCACCCACTCATCTTGATCGGAAGTTTCTTTAATTTCGTTCAGGAGATTCTCGGCGATAGCGTGCTCGCAAACTCCTTCGAATCCGTCCGTTCGCAGCTCTTCTTCATCTTTCATGTGAACGTAGAGAACTTCTTCTTCAGCTTTAGCATGAGGCACGAGGGCTTTTTCAAAGGCTTTAAAGGCTCGCTGTTTTTCACCTAGGCTGGCCTCAGCATCTTTCATAGTTCCAAACTGCGCTTTGATCAGTTTGTGATGCTGCAAAATCAGCTCGATGATATCAGCTTTTTGTTTTGAAGCTTTTTTAGGGGACTTTTTCGCGACTTTTGGTTTTTTAGTTTTTTTCATGGCGTTTCTCCTCAATAGGAACTTGGAGAAGCAAAAAAAATGCCGCCGCTCAATCTCAATTGTCTTTCATTAGAGTTATTGCGTGGGGCATTAAGCCACGGCTGCACTAGAGATCTAGCCCCGTTCTTGATTTTGAATCGCCTGGAAAAACACATCCGTCAACGCCTGGGACGTCTTTGTTGGACGGTAGTAGTAATTCAAATCAAACTCATAGCTCGCTTCTTCGACATGAATTCGCGTGAGGCGTCCTTGTCTGACATGTTTGCGAATGGTGTGAGATGGGAGAAATCCCCAACCCAATCCTGACTCAATAACTCGCTTGAGAGTCCCAACGTTGGAGGATTCAAACACGGGAGTGTACTCAATGCCATGCTGCTTAGACAGCGCCTCAATGCGCCGAGAAAACTCTGGATACTCTCCAGAAAAACTCACGACAGGACGATCCACGATTTGTTTGAAACTGATTTGACGACTGAGCTGAGTCTCCTTACCTGGACCAACAAACCACATCTCTTCTTTTTGAATGAATCTTTGCTCGGCATCCTCTAGGGACATGCCATACTCAGCCTGAGTCTCAGGCAGGATCAAAATGTCGTACTGGTCTTTTTTAAACCCCCGGATGAGATCTTCTCCACGATGATAATCGATCTTGATTGAAAGCTTAGGATTATGGCGGAGAAGACGACCTACAATCAAACTCATCAAGTGAAGACCTATAGAATTCAACGTCCCGACTCGAAGCTCCCCTTTAAACTCGGCGCTCATCGCCTTGATGGACATTTCCGCTTGGTTCACAAGCTGCAAAATACGTTTTGCAAAGTCATAGAGAAGCTCTCCCTGTAGGGTCGGCTTGATCTGCCGAACCCCCCGGACCAAGAGCTCGACCCCTAGATCTTCTTCGAGATTTCGAATTTGTTGGCTGACGGCCGGCTGGGTGAGATAAAGCTTGTCGGCAGCGCCAGTCATGCTGCCCTCACTGATCACGGTGGTGAAAATCGTAAGTTGATGAAGATTTAACACGCATTCCCCCCTTGGCGAGACACCACAAACCGTTTACAATTTGGATATGAAAAAGAGGTCTTCATGAAGAAATCCATTCCCGTTTTACTTGCGATGTTTTCCCTCCTATTCACTACCCTATTCGTTCAAGAACTGAAAGCGAAAGTTTTTAGAAATGCCTATATTTCCTTCGAGGTTCCAGATAACTGGAAGTGTGTGCTTGAGCAAACTGAATGGGTCTGTCGCAGCGACTTTGAAAAACAAGCCCGAGAGGCCGTCATTATTTTTACGGCCAAAGAGGTAGGGCCAACCGACAACTTTGCTCTTTACGAAACCCACCTAAACACCCCAAAAATGGTTCCATCGAGAGCAGGCACACCAGTCGCCTCTAAAGTTTATTACAAAGCAAAAATGGTTCAGATCAATGATCATAAATGGCTGGATGGACTGCATTTCGGCAGCGAGGTCCCCAACTACTTCACTCGGTATTTGGCCACGATGAAAGATAAAATCGCAATTCTAGTGACCTTCAGTGCCCATCGCCTGCAGTACACGAAGTACTCGAAAGACTTTTTTCGGGCAGTGAACAGCCTTCGCGTCGTCGCCTCAAAAGGACTGATGGATCGCAATCAAGAGATGGGGGCCCTTGACCTGGGCACGAAACGTTAGGAGGACCTTTAGCCATCCCTGGCGGAGACGGCAGCGACCTTCCTCACCGCCCCGAAGCTAAAGGAGGAAACTCTAAAAAAGGAATTATTTTTGGCCTTGCCGTCATCCTCGCAGCTCTTGGAGTTTATCTGTTTTTACACGCGCGAAAAAAATAAGGGGCGCCTATGGAAATCCTGGATTTTATTAGAAATTGGCACAGTCTTCTGGAGCAGTGGGGAATCACACTGCAAAATGTCTCTGTTTTTAGGAGCCCTAGTTGTCGTCGGTTTTTTTTCTACGCGAGAGTTTTTATCTTGGTACCTCAAAATAGGCCCCATCTCCCGAAAACAAAAAGCCCTAGAGAAAACCCTAGCGCAAATCTCTGAAGATCTTGGCAAAATCCAAAAACGGTTGGACGGACAAGAGGCTCCAGCTCAGCCACCCCCAAGCCCCCCACCAACCCCCGAAAAAAGATTCCTCCAATTCAGACCGCTTCAAACTGACGATGATCTAGGAAATGATCCTCCTTCTTGCCCTGCTTTTAAGTCAGCCTGCTCATCCAATGACCGTCGTATCTTGCGTGACAAGCTAGAATCCTCAACTGATTGAAAATCACAATTCTGCACCAGAAACGACGAATGCAGCGCCATCCGCGACTGCAGCGGCCACCTCAAAACCAGCTAATTCTGCAAGACAGGTCAATGGAATGAGGCAGTAAAATCCCCAAACTACCAGTCAGAGTCCCCGACGCAAAAGCTGTTTGCCGCAAATCGCTGTGTCGGCTATCGAGGTAAGGCTCCATTTTTCCAGCGCCGAAAAAGCGAATGGCTGAGCGCTGATTGCAATTTCTGCAGAGCAGTCGAAGGTTCTCTGGCGTGTCAGCGCCGCCGACGGATTTTGGGATTCGGTGATCAACTTCCAATGCGTGGATTGAGTCGCAGTTGGTGCACTTGCCCGCGTCGCGCTCGTAAACTTCCTTTTGAATCTTAGATTTTTTCGGCGTGAGAGCTTGGTCAACGAGCATGTGCAGAAGCTCGTTGTCTGTCATATCCGGATGGGCGTGCGCAAGAAGGTCCTTGAGCCTTTTCATTTTCTCTACGAGCTCCAAATCCACTTCAAGCTTTGTTGTCTTAGGCTGTTCGTAAGACGCCTCTTTGGCGATGATGTCCTCTGCCTGGCGAGTGGGGAGGTTCCGCCGACCTTTCTTAACGCGTCTTTTTCTCTTCTTTCGTGAGCTTTCACCTCGGGCTTTTCGCTCTTTGTTAAAATGAGTTTGCGCCACTCGTATTTAGATGAGTGAGGTTCAGTTTTCCTGATTCAGAGCTGGCGCTATTTCTGGAATCTCGGTGAGAAGATTCATCGCTGCGACCAGCCAGTAGGCTTCGCCGCCCTCATGGTGCGAGTTGTCCTTTGGCATGACTCTGGGGGCTTGAAAATTTGAGATCAGCATAGAGGCGCCGGCGGTCGACTTCTTTGAGATAGATACAGAACTACAGTAATTACTGGCTTTTTTTTCGTTTTTCACGGCGAGTTCTGTGTCGATGAAGCGCTTAGTCTGTGAGATGTTTGAGATTCATGGAATACCTCCGTTAGTGAAATAGGTATAACAGGTTTTTTTGCTGCGAAATTTTTGCGTTTATTTGCTCACCATGAAGCGCCCAGAAAAAGACTCCAGCGTGGTCGAAGAATCAGCGAGCGTTTGATACCAGCCTGGCTCATTGAAATGCGCATAGGTACAGAAGGGGATTTCCGCTTGTATCTTACATTTTTCAAAATCACAAAGACACCCGGTCAAATGTTTTTTGTTTCTGACGCAAAGTTTTTTTCGACTATTTCCGGCGCTGGAAAAATCTCTCGCGCCCGTACTTCGATCCAGCGCCGAGGAAACTAGTGGAAATTGCTTGGACAACTAAAGTTGCCCACAAATTTCCACAAGTTCCCTCAGAAGCTGTGAAAAAATCGTATCCTTATTTTTGAAAATTTGCGACTTTGCCTTATGGAATCAAAAAATAAACGAATCATTGAAGTAAATCGATGCCAAAATGTTTTCCGAGCTATTGATGTTGAGTCATTGATCAACGAAGACCATCATGCTCGCGCGGTTTGGGACTTTGTAAGCCGGCTAGACTTGAGCGGGTTTTACGAACAGATCGAGGTTTATGAGGGGCAATCAGGACGGCCTGCCTGGGATCCCAAGCTTTTAGTCTCACTTTGGATTTTTTCATATAGCCAGGGGATTAGTTCGGCAAGAGAGATTGAAAGGCGCTGTTTGTTTGATCCAGCCTTCCAATGGCTAGCGGGAATGGAAGTTATTAATCACCACACCTTGTCGAGCTTTCGAATGGGTCAAAAAGAAAAGCTTGATGAGCTTTTCACTCAAATCTTAGCTCTTTTAAGCATGGATGGTTTGATCACTCTTGAACGAGTTGCGCACGATGGGACAAAAATTAAAGCTCTAGCAAGCAGCAATACTTTTCGCAGTGAGGAGCGATTAAAAGAGTATTTAAAACTGGCAGAAGACCATCTCAAAGCAATTGCGGACCGGGCCGTCGATGCAGATAGTGAGAGGAGAAAACAAAAGGCTAAAGAGCGAGCAGCTAGGGAGCGAAAAGAAAAACTAGAGTTAGCGTTAAAAGAGTTGGAAGACATTCGTGGTTTTAAAAGAGATGCACAGTCCAAAGCGCAAGCTCGGGCGAGTCTTTCAGATCCAGAAGCACGCATTATGAAGCAAGGCAATGGAGGTTACAGCCCAAGTTATAATGCTCAGATTTCCACAGATGCTGCTAATGGGATTGTGATAAGCGCTAGACTCACAAAGAGTTATTCTGACGACAAAGAGCTCACGCCCTCTATCGATGAGATCGAGAAGACGTTTTCTAGATATCCAAAACAAGTTATTGTTGATGCCGGCTATAGTGAGTTGACCAACATAATAAGTCTTGAGGAAAAAAACATCGATTTCTATGTTCCCATGACAGATAAAAAGAATGCTGTTGAAGGTTCACTGAAATACAATGGAATCAAGCCGGAGTTTTCAGCTGAAAACTTTAAGTATGATGCCACTAGCAATACGTTTACCTGTCCTAGAGGCCATTGCCTTGCTTACAATGGTGTTGAGAGAGGTAAGGTTTTAAAATTGCAGTATCAGGCTCGCAAAAAAGATTGTCAGAGTTGTTCGTTTAAAAAGAGTTGCTGTCCTAAAGCAAAAAAAGGTCGCACGGTGATAAGGACAATTGAGCCAGCAGCGGTAACTGCGATGAGGCAGAAAATGGAAACTGAAGAGGCCAAGGAAATATATAAGACTCGAGCTGGAGTGGCCGAGTTTAGTAATGCCTGGCTGAAGTCTAAAATTAAGCTTCGTCAGTTTTGTGTAAGAGGTCGAGTCAAAGCCGAGCAGGAGCTGAAGTGGGCTTGTATGGCATTGAATATCCAATACTGGTCAAGGTTGGCCTGGGTATAGTGTTGAAGACATGATCTGAAATTTAGAATTTGGATCTAAACCTCAAAGTTGAATAAGTAATCTCACTTTTAATATCAATTTTTTCACAGCTTCTCAGGCGGACGGAGGCTACGGCTAATTTTTTTTATTTGGAGGAGACAGGGGGAGGCTTCGTTTTCGGTGCCGGGAAAATCTTTCGCGCTCTTTGCTTCGCCTGACGGAAATCGTGGACAACTAAAGTTGCCCACAGATTTCCTCGGGGCTCGCACAGCATTTTCGGCGCAGGAAAATCTCCCCTCCGATCGAGCGACAAGCCTCACGTTTCCAGCGCCAGAAAATCTCCCGCGCCCGTCCCCTAGACAAAAGTCCAAGTTTGACTTTGTCCCTCTACCTTCCTAGCCTATCTTTAGATGAAGAGAGCCGGGGCGAAAAAATATTTTGCGGTTTCGGTGGTCACGGTGGTTGGTCTTCTTTTTCATTGGGGGCTTGGTCGTAATAAGAGCTCTCAGAAACGCTCAGCTGATGCCGATCTTAGGGAGTATTGGCCTGAGGTTCATCGGTCCGAAGATAAAGCTGTCATTTCTTGGGCTGGCATCAAACGGAGGATCGCTCGCACTCGAGGCATTAATCTCAACAACGTAACTGCTTCGATTTTTATCGATGGCATCGAGGTCATCAAAAATCTTCCCTGGTCTATCGATCGTCAGGTCCTCGTTGAGGCCCCTGGTAAACAGACTGACTATTATGTGGTTTTCAAACTAGATCACGAAACGCTGGATATTAGTGAGTTCAACCTCAAAGAGGCTCTGGGGAGTAACTCCAGTCAGAATGTTTCTTCGCAGACTTTTACTGGAGAAGTTTCTGGTGAGGGGTTTCGAATTTTTCTTCCGGATCACCTTAAGCAAATGGGAATGAGCGAGCGGCTTACAGAAAGATCAGTGACGTTAGGATATAAGAAAGTGGTTTGGGTTTTGTCTCCCGAAGCTCGCAGCGAGGTCAGGGCCTTTATAGACAAAGCCAATGGCGCTACTCAGGTTCGCCCCGTTTTTGATCGGGCAGGAAAGGTCCAGAGTGTTGTCTTAAAATACGGCGATCTCACGATGAATGCTCGCAGTGAAGATTTTTTCTTTAAGGTAGATGCCGCGTTCAATGGCAATGCATTTTTTTGGGATGATATGGCGGTTGCTTTGGCGACAGTTCCTTATCATCCTTGGTTGGCGGAATCTACAATTCATTTCTGGTTGATGGTTCAGAAACTTAATGGTGGGGTGATTCCTCGAGAGGTAAGAAAAGAAAATCTTTTGAGTTTGTGGTTTTCAAAAACGATACGCGCTGGAAAAGAGCCTCGGCCTAATTTAACTTACACGAATCCTTACTTGATGAGTTGGCCAATGGACACACTCTATCGGTATAATCCCTCAAAAGAAAATCTCAGTCTCTTAGAAAAGGTTTCTGACTCCATCGATAGCTATGCGACTTGGATGGAACAAAATCGCGCGGTCCATGATCGAAGCGGGCGGATCATTGGCTTTAATGGAAGTGCTCTTGGATCGGGAATGGACAACAGCCGTGGTCGAGTCGGGAATCTTGGTGAAGAAGCTGCGTACAATACTTGTTTTGTTGATTTCATTTCTCAGCACATTGCTATGCTAAAGGACCAGTCGCGGTGGAACTCGATACTCGCTAACTCT
The DNA here is from genome assembly GCA_044229295.1 of Pseudobdellovibrionaceae bacterium. GTDB lineage: Bacteria > Bdellovibrionota > Bdellovibrionia > Bdellovibrionales > Bdellovibrionaceae > JBGATJ01. The sequence continues at coordinate 149,815 of JBGATJ010000001.1, read as the reverse complement.
TCAGATATTCCAAAAAAACAAAAATATTTGGAGATTTCTCAAAAAGCGCAGGTCAAGGCCGACATGTTTTCGCAAATCCTCAATGAGCTCTACTGGAGTGAGAGTGATCACTTCTATTACGACCTTATCCCAACTGCTGACGGTCAGCATCGGCAAGATTCGAGATATCGAAGCATCGCTGGTTTTTGGCCCCTATTCGCCGCTGCTGTTCCAAAAGATCGACTTGATCATTTTGTGCAGAAACAAATGCGCAAAGAGGCTTTTGGCGGAAATTTTCCATTTCCTGCCAACGCTCGGGAGATGATCAATTTCGATGGTCCTAAAGAGTATGCAGCCAGACCTCTGGGTCAGGAAGATGGGTACTGGGATCAGGGGGCTCATTGGCCCATCATGGCGATGGTCGCGACAGAGGGCTTTTCGCGTTCTGGCAGACCCGATTTGGCATACACCTATAGTCGAGACTACCTTCTCCAAATGGCATCTTCTGGCGATCATACCGTCGAAGAGGCCTACGGCGAAGTTCCCGAGATGGATGCCAATGGTGAGCTTGGGTTTCGAGCTCGCCCTCTGCAACACGCAAGGCACGTTCATCGCAAAGATTTTGCGGGATGGGGCAAAGGCCCCGCTACCGACATGCAGATCAATCATATCCTCGGTCTCAGACCGGATGACAATGGCATTTTGCAGTGGGGCTTGCGGAATGAACTGCTTGATGGAGAGAGTTTCAGGTTGCAGCAGCTCAATGCTCGTGGTGGGCCTGTCGAACATCTGATGTTAACTCGTCTGAGTCAAAATCACTACTTGCTTAATATCAAAACCGACCACGCCTTTTCACTGGAGCTAAGTAGTTTTGTAGACGAAAATGGCAAGCTCAGCTCCCTCCGCCAAGCATCAGCTCCAGCGCTCAACATTCCAGGTGCTCCCGCGGAGCAAGTTTTTGAAGTCACTTTATTGCGATCGGCGCTTCCAGAAATTTTAAACCGATAACCGCTAGAAATTTCCGTAGACACTCGCAGAGACAAAGAATACAAACGGATCATGAAAAGCGAAATCTACAACACTATTGGTTCAAGTTATGCTCAGACTCGTCGTGAAGATCCTCAGCTCTACAATCGTATTTTGACGGCATTAGAGGGCATGCAAACTGTTGTTAATATCGGAGCTGGAACTGGCTCTTACGAACCACGAAACTTGAATGTAGTGGCGGTTGAACCAAGCGAAGTGATGGTGAAACAACGCAAAGCTGGGAGTGCGCCAGCCGTTAAGGCGACGGCAGATAAACTTCCTTTTCATGATAAATCTTTGGATGCTGCCATGACGGTTTTATCTATACATCATTGGCACCCACATCAGCTTGAAGGAATCAAAGAGATGTGTAGGGTCGCTCGTAAGCGTGTTGTCATTGTGACTATTGATCAGAGAGTTTGTAGCCGTATGTGGCTCCTCGCGGACTATCTGCAAGAAGTAGCTGAGCTGGATCGTCTTACTTTTCCCTGTCCTGAAACAATTTGCGATTGGTTGGGAAGTGAGGCCCAAATCGAAGTTTTCCCGATCTCGAGAGACACTCCAGATTGGACCCTCATGTCTTTCTGGGCCCATCCAGAAAGAGTTTTGGATCCAGTTGCGCGGTCGGCAACTTCTGGTTTTGCAAGACAGGCCGAAGTTGTTATTCAGCGAGTGGTGTCAAACGTCCGTCGTGATCTAGAAAATGGAGTTTGGGAAGAGCGTTACGGGCATCTTCGAAAACTCCAAGAGTATGATTCGGGTCTCAGAATTATTACGGCAAATCTCTAAACGGATCTTACTTTATGGGAACGTAAATTTCTGCTTCGGACTCGTCAGAGTCGGGGTTGAAATTGGCGCTGCGAAAATTGAGCGTCGGTGCATCTCTGAGCTCGTCGCCGGATTTTGGAAGCCAAGATCCAAAAATATAACGGAGCGTGTGCTCTATTTTGGCAGCAGAACCTTTGTGAGTGAAGACGGCATATCTGCCAGCGGGTGCCGTTCGTGTCACCATCCCTTCAGGGACAAAGTTGAAATCATCAACTTCGGAGCCTGCGACATACGAATATTCTTCGAGCTGCGATTTTTGTGAATCGGGGAGTGACTCCACAAGACCAACTCCATGTCCTTTTCTTCCTTTGATTTCATCAGCGCGGTTTCTGTAGCTTTGCCACAGTTGGCGAACGGCGAGAAAGCCACTCTTGTCTTGCGTCGTTGGCGACACGAAGCGACCGCTGAGTCCAATGATTTTCTTTTCTGGCACGTCTAAAAACTTGGGTTGCATTGAAATTCCTCCAAACAGGTGATCGAGGTACTCTATTGTAATCCTCGGTTTACTAAGCAAGAGGAATGCTCCAACACGATCTTTACGGCATTCTCCCGGCGTTTTTCCATAGACAGCCTTGAAAGCTCTCGTGAAAGACTCCTGGGACTCAAATTGATGGTCGATTGCGATGTCTAGAATTCGTCGATCTGTAGAAGTCAGTTCAACAAGGGAGGAAGCTAACCTCCGTTTTCGAACATACTCTTTTACAGAATCGCCAACAATGGCACTAAAGACCCGTTGAAAGTGCCACATTGAAAAGCAGGCAATTTCGGCGATTGACTCTATCGAAAGCTCGTCCTTGAGATTTTCTTCGATGTAGTCAATCGCTCTTTGGATGCGTCCAATATGGTCCATTCTCTCTCCTTAAGAGGAATGTAGAGGATTTTCATCCAAACTTTTGATATTTTGTGCTGACTTAATTTTCTGGAGTCGAAAAATCATAGGTCTTTGGACAAAACGCGTTGACGATGTCCATAAGGCGAGCTGAGTAAATGCCTACACGCTCTTTTCGGGCGGAACCACATCCACCAGTTTCAAAAAGTGAAAAGGCTGTTTTTCCTATGAAGGCTCGAACTGTCGTCGAGGGAGCGTCACACATTTGGTTGGGCTTCTCAAAAACTTTTTCTCCGAGTGCTAGCTGGAGATTTGCTTCGATTCCGGTAAAGTTCACTGGAGTTTCATAGGAGAAAACTGTTTTGGAAGCTCCGCTTCCGTAAGTGCGGCTGACAACCACTTTCTCGTTGGTAACTCGGCATCTTTCCGAGTTCCCCATTTCGGGGGCTACAAAACCGCCACCACTGACTTTTTCAATGAGCAGAGCTGCATGAGTGGTTTGGGAAATAACAAGACAAAAGGCAACGCTGGCGAAACATTTTACGAATTGATTTGCTGACATCTTAACTTCCTTTCGTATGGGTTAAAGAACTAATTGGGACTTATGGTGTGAGGAGGCGTTTGGAATGTCAATGCTCGTCCCGAGAGGACAGAGGTTTGTTGCCCGCCGTCGATAGCAAGTTTTCCATTTACAATTACATAATTGATTCCTTCGCTGAGTTGATTGGGATTTTCGTACGTCGCTCGATCAATGATTGTTGACGGATCAAAAACAGTAATGTCTGCAAAATATCCTGGCTTTAGGCGACCTCGGTTAAAAAGTCCAACTCTCTCTGCTGGCAATGAAGTCATTCGCTGTATGGCTTGAGGAAGCGAGAATAACTTTAACTCGCGTACATACCGACCTAAAATCCTTGGAAAAGTTCCGTAGGCTCTTGGGTGAGGCCGCTCTTTGCTCAGGGGACCGTCAATGGCCATAGCGCCGTTATCAATTCCAAAAGCAATCCAAGGCTCACGCATCGCTAAACGCACATCATCCTCATGCATTTCAAAATAGATAGCTTCGGTGGTGCCGCCATCCTCGGCTAGAATTTTAATAATAGCATCAGCGTCATCAATTTGGAGCTCCTTTGCAATCTCTGAGATTCGCCGTCCTTGGTACTTTTTGAGTTGGGGATTGTGGACGGCGGAAATCTGAATTCCCAAGCTTCCACCTGAGCTCTCAAAACCTGTGTCCCACTCTTGTTTTGGATGGAGAATATCATGCTTGAGTCTTTCTCGAAGATTTAAGTCGTTCAATCGCTCAAGCATTTTCTGGAGACCACCTTCGCGAGCCCAAGGAGGAATTGTTTGATTGACAAGCGTCGATGATCCTACGTAAGGATATTGGTTGGCGGCAACCTTGACTCCAGCTTTTCTTGCCGCATTGATTTTTGCCAAAACATTTTTCATGGTGTGCCATTTGCGGGGACCTGTCACTTTGAGATGATAAATTTCTACGGGGATGTTAGCTTTGCGTCCAATCTCTAGAGCTTCATCCAGAGCGGTTTCTACAGAGTCTGATTCATTTCTGATGTGGGTCGCATAGATTCCACCAAACTCTGCGGCTGTCTTTGCAAGTTCAATGAGCTCTTGAGTAGAGGCGTAACCGTCTGGTGTGTAGATGAGGGCAGAGCTGACTCCGAAAGCTCCCTGCTTCATAGCTTCCTTGACGAGACTTTTCATCGTGCGAAGTTCTTCACTCGAAGGCGAACGATTTTCGCTTCCAAGAACCATTCGGCGTATTTGGCCTGCGCCAACAAAAGTGCCAAGGTTTATAGCTGTTCCTGACTGCTCCAGGCGAGTCAAATAACCAGCAATACCTCGCCAATCAACAGTCACGCCCATATCTGTGAACCACTGGGCATCTTCTTTGAGAATCGCATCGTTGATAGGCGCGACTGAACCCCCTTCGCCCGTGATTTCTGTCGTTACTCCTTGAAAAATTTTGGATTGAGCTCGGCCATCAACCAACAAATTATATTCTGACCAACCGAGAAGATCAATAAAGCCTGGAGCAATGGCTTGCCCTTTTACGTCGATGCGCCTTTGGGCTGAAGCTAACGAAAGTTTCCCCGCGCGGGCGACTGCAGCGATTTTTCCATCGCGGATTGCGACTTCGCCTTTGTAGGGATTTTTTCCGCCTCCGTCGTAAATCCACCCATTTTCAAGAATAAGGTCGTAGTGCGAGGACGAATGAGCCAGCGAACCGAAGAAAATTAATAGCACCAAGGTGAAGCGAGTCATAAGCCTCCAAATGCCTTTGCGGCGTTTTCATAAAGAAAAAGTTTTTCAATGTCCTCTGAGAGTTTGAGATTTTTAAGATCCTCCAGGGCCTCTTTGGGTTTGATCATCGGATAGTTAGTTCCAAACATCACTTTTTTTCGCCCATGACCATTTAAAAAAGAAACTAGCTCTGCAGGGTAGCGGCTTGGTTTGTAGGCCGATGTATCGATATAGACATTTGGATATTTTGTAGCAAGAGCGATCATCTCGTTGGTCCATGGAAATCCAATGTGTCCTGCAACAATAACGAGGTCAGGAAAATCAATCGCAACTTGATCAAGATACGGAATGGGTCTTCCAGGTTCAGAAGGACGAAGGGGGCCCGTGTGACCCACTTGTGTACAAAATGGAACTCCGAGTTCTATGCATTCTGCAAAGAGAGGATAAAAGCGTCGATCGGTAGGAGGCGTCTCCCAGACCCATGGAAGGACTCTCAGACCACGAAACTTGTAAGACTTCACACACCTTCGGAGTTCGCGAACAGCTTCCATAGGCCGCCGAATATCTACAGAAGCGATCCCAAGGAATTGATCGGGATGCCGCTTTGTGAGTTCATAAACTTCTTCGTTAGAAATGAGAGCACCTTCGGGAGTGTGCCATGCAGAGGCCATTGCAATGGTCACTTTGGCATCTTGGAAATCGCTCGTTGTCACGCTGAGATCGATATTTTCTGGAACCGACGTCAATCCAATCCAGCGCCTTACAGACGCCGTCATTTCGTGACTTAAAAATTTGGAAGTTGCAGGTTGCATCCAAGCATCAACGACTCTCATGTGAACCCCCCGGGGGACTATCTTGTCGTTAGATTTGCTGAGGATCAACAAAGGAATCTAACGACATTGCGTTAATGATAGGAGATTTCCGTCAGGATCAGTGAACCACGCCACTTTCGCTCCGCCGGGCGCGGCCCAAACTCCTAGGTCATCTCGGACCCTGGCCACGGCAACTTTGACAAAATCTGTAAGGACTGCGGAGCTAGTAAAAGGACCATAGAACGTCTTTTCAAAGAGGAAACCCATATGACTGTGGGAAGATGGCGACAGCACCTTCGCATGTTGTATTCGATACGTTTTCTAGCGTCGGGTGAGAAAGTTTTAGAAGTTGCTCTTGCGGCTGGATATGAGAGCCCAAGCGCGTTTATCTCGGCGTTTCGAAAAATTCTAGGAACAACTCCAAGTCAGTGGCGAGAGGCGCCTTTCGCACGTAGCCATGCGTTTTCAAAAAAACTTGCCTTCGTTCATCTAATCCACTATTGGACTAGTCCATACATAAACTAGTTTTGGCAAATTGCCGAAGGAGGAAGAAATGATGCACTTAATTGGGATCGGAACTGCTGTAGGTTTGATTCACTTTGTCGCAATGGGAGTTCTCTATGGACTGCCATTTGTGGCCAAAGCTTATGATGAGGCTCAACATTCGGAGCTGGGAGTGCGCAAGTGGCCATCAAGGAAAACCTACATCATCACCCAATTTCTTGGAACTCAGGTTGAGGTTTACATTCTCACGGCTGGATTTTTATGGCTTCGTCCCCTCATCGGGCCAGGTATGATTAATGCTCTCTTGCTAGGTTTGACGTTTGCGAGTATTCGTGTGTATCCAAGATTCTGGAACATGTGGATTCAATCCACCTATCCATCGCTTTTACTAAAAATTGAACTTATCAATGGAACTTTGGGAACTCTCGTCATCGTGGCAGGCCTTGAGCTCCTAGGGAGATAAACCTATGGCGAAGACAAATGCGCAGATTCCAGTAACGGCGTTTCTTGTTCTGTCGCTATTGGCTGAGGCAAGTGCGCATGGCTATGAGTTAGAGCACTTGGTTTGGAATCGAGGTTTTCGATTTTGGACGGATATCAAAAGATCTTCCATTTACAATGCGCTAAAAATGTTGGAAGAGCGAGGATTCGTAAAAGCCAAGACGGAAGAGGGAGGCGGCCCGGTTCGCAGGGTTTTTGGCATTACTGATTTAGGTCGCAAAATCTTTGAAAATGAGGCGCTAAGACACCTAGCTTACCCTAGCCACCCACACAGCGAGATCGATCTTGGGATCTACTCGTTGTCTTTACTTAACTCAAGTTCCATCCTCAGTTCTCTGACGTCTTGCCTTGATCATCTCAAAGGGCGGGAAAAGTTTCTTCAAGAGCGATTGCAGTGGTGTTGGGATAATGATCTCGAAATTCCTGCACTTGCTTTTGAGCGTCCCCTTTATGCTCTCCAGGCTGAGATCAAATTTTTAGAGCGACTTAAATCGCAGATGAAAAAGGGGCGCATGCCCAAAGGGGATTGGAAGAAGTACATCTATAAAGAGCCACCATCAGAAGGATTCGAAAATGGCGACGAATAACCAACTTTCTTTCTTTAGAGCTCAGCCTCGGAAGAGACCTACCCCAAGGCCGTTTTGTTTTCCTTGGGGAAAAGGTCAAATCGTAGAAGAGGCTTCTTATAGAGGAAAGCATCATGAGCCGTGCCTTCAGCTCCTTGAGTTTGAGAATGGTTTTTTGCTTGCACGTTTTTGTTCGTACACGCTTTCGGGACATTTCGAACGCAACTCTTGGATTGCGGGAGAACAGGAGCTTCACGCGCTTCGTGTTGAGCTCAAGAAAACTCCAAGGCTCCGGAAATTTCTGACCTATTTACTAAACGACGAACAAGTCGCAGTTCATGCAGACTAGCTCCTCTTCTGGAGACGGAGCCACAAGCTGACGAGATCGATCGATAAGCTCAAAAATAGTTTCTCGAAGCTTAGTGAGGTCATCAAGGCTCATCGAGTACACGCCCGTATAGTGGACGCTCTCAGGTTTATTTTGGAGTGATGACTCGCTAGCGCGCTGCCGCCAATGGGCGTGATTCATTGAATTGAAAACTGAGTCCCGGCCAATGTGCAGGCTTTTGCTGGTAGCCTGCCAACTTCCGTCTGATTTTTTTGTCACGACTTCAATTTTTTGAAGCTGACGTAAAACTTCCAAAACAAAACTGTCTGGAAGGTGGAGACGTTTTGCGATTTTTGGAGGGGTTTGAAATTGCGGAATAGTCACCAGAATGTGAATCGCAGCATAGTGCCAGCTGGAGTAATAAATGGCTGCAAAGTCGGTGCGGGCTGACAGATTGGGCGACGAATAACGTTTGGTGAGATTTTCTGTCTCACGTTTGAGCTCGACAAGTTTTTCTTTAAGGTGGTTTGCTAGCTCCTCCGTCCCAGCGCGGCCATAGTTTACAAGGCCTAAGAAATAGTCCCGTTCTCGTGGCAAGAGCTTCCAATATTTTGCCAGACCCAGAGCTTGCTCTGGGGTGAGATGAACGTGAGAGTTGAGAACTTGCGAAAAAAAAGATTTTTGGCAACCGGCGGCCTCAGCAAGCTTAGACTTATAGCCGTACTCGCTTCCGTGGGCGTCGACCTGCGCGCGCAGGAATTTTTTGTAGTCAAAGGTACTAAAAATATTCATATCGGTGTTTATAAAACATAAAATGGTTTGTAAGTTTTTAATAAAAATCATCTAGAAGGTCAACCGTTAAAAAGAGATAGTTCATGCAACAAAAAGGAGACTTACGATGAAAATGTTGGCCCTGTTTTTGACGATTTTTAGCTCGTGCCATAGTTTTAGCGACGATGCTGGTTTACTGTCGCTGCGCCAGAGACTGAATCCTTTGATTGAAAAATTCCGTCCCCAGCTCGATTTGGCCTCCGAGATGAAACCCATCCTAGTGACTCTTGGGACTTTAGTTTCCAAAAATGATTGCGATTTTCTCAAAAAGAAAATCAGTCAGAGTTACAATGTGAGTCCATTTGACTTTGTGTACGAGGGGGGATCCAGTCACGTCTCTCTATGCGGATTATCGACTCCAACCTACCAGCTCGATTTATCAGGGAAAAGCAGTTTTGGAGTTCCGTTTTCTAAAGTCCTACAGGTCGCCGGTGGTCCCAGTTATGGCTCTTTTCGCGACTGGGTGCAGAGTTATTTTATCGATGATTCCTTTCGAATTGTACAGATTCAAACAGTCAGCTTTTTGCCCAACACAAACGAAGTTTTTTCTTATGGAATCACGAGTGTAGATCCTTCAGGCAGTGTTTATATGGCACAGTTTGATAAGCGATTTAAGTTCGAAGGAACTGATATCGAAGGGAAGAGAACCTATGAAGTTTTCATGCCCAACGACGGAATTATGTCTCGGCTCTCTCGCTTAAGAATCAAAAACGAAAACTCCGCAAAGGATTTCGAGGAGGTGAGTGTTCACTTTTCAGATCAGAAGGACTGGCAGGCTTACGAGCTGCCTGTAACTCACGCTTGGGCGAATGGCTTTTATTTGTACGATGGCAAGTATTTCAGTGAGAACCGGTTTTATAGCTCTCTCTGGCTAAAATACCGGGGAGGTCACCAGGTCTGCGCCTGGGGCACTGTCAAAAAAGACAAAACTTGGGAAAACTATCCGCAAGACCCAAAGGCCCTTGAGAGCTGCGCAAATCTTTGATACTAACTCCATCATGAAAATGACTCTTTGTATTTTTCTTTTCGTCTCGTCTTTCGCATTTGCTGGTGGCATGTCTACTGGGGGCGGAGAAAATCACGCAGCCTCCGACTCTTCGGCTTGGTTTCTCGGGGAGAAAGTGGTGCATTATTGCGTCGAACTTGATCCGGCGTTTGGAGTGACCGCGACTCAGGCTGTGGAGCAGATCGAACAGGCTTTTTCTACATGGAGAGAATACATCAATACGAAAGGGCTTAACCTCGATGAGCCTTTCGGTACAGACGCGGACATCGAAAAAAAATTTAAGCTCGGGAAGATCGTCATAAATACCCAAGCGGTCCCTTGTGATGGACGCGAAGATTTGAAGTTTCTTCTTGGGGTCACGAATGCTGAAGTTCGGAATCATATTAATTCTTATGCTGAGCCCATCGCTTTCGCCCAGAGAACGAGTTATGACGAACACGAAGGATGGGGCCGGGGATTTGTTTGGATTCAAAAGCCTGGTATCGGTCGCATTAAGCCCGACGTCTGGAAAATTCCATTTTTGCTCCAAGGGGTTCTTCTTCACGAAATAGGTCACGTTCTCGGAAACTCCCACGTAGGAGATACGATCATGGATGAGATGATTCCAGCCCTCGCAGGAGAAGGTGGCTTCGGAGGCGGTGACGGAAACAAAGGCGTTTTTACCCGCATTGATAATCGGCATGAGCTTTATCTCTGTCAGATCTGCGATTTTGATTATCAAGGCGAAGACGACACGATATTCCCAGAGATGTTCGAGTTTTTGTCAGGTCGCAAGCCAGAAGGAGCTGTGAGGACTCGACTGCACTCCACTGGAATGGTGTCAAACACTCCTAAAATTATGTACGAGTTAAGTGATGATAGTGGCTCGTTTGCGTTTGAGCTCAAGTATGAAGATTACTTTAGTCATCTCACGATAGCTTTTGGCGACACGCCGGTGTTTAAAAAATCTCTAAATTATTTTGGCTGGAGTCGCAAGAGCAACGCCGCTACCTACCTGCTTTTCCTAACGACAAAGGCTGGAAAAAAAGTTCAGGTCCTCATGGCTCGAAATATGGGGGTTAGTCCGATAAGTTTGCAACTTCTTTCCGTCCAACCCGGCTGGATTCCTACAATCTTTGAGGCTCAAACTTATTGAGACTTCGCCTTAATTTCGCTTTCAAAATTATAACCACTCCGGAGTCCAAGCTGGATTTGTGCTCTAGCTCCATACCTTCTTGTGTCATCTTGGTAGACCAATTGAGCACAACGTACGCGGGGGCGCCACACCATGTGACCTTACGATTGTCAAAACTGATGTTAAGCTCAGGACTATAGCAACTGCCAATTTTTACACCGGTTTGTCCTTGCTCGTTGATGGCATACAAATCATTTTGGCGCTGCTCAATTTTTCCAGTTCTGCACCAGTAGGTGCCGTAATCAGAAAGAGGCGCCTGGCATTTAGAGATCTGATAAATATTGCCGACTTTGTTTATTTCAAAAGTAAAATCGGTAAGCGGGAGTGTGCTTTCGCTATCGGGATTGTGGATCGCAAGGTCTGCAGAGTCAGTGACCCAAGATCCGACAAGGGTGTCGAGGCTATCGCAGCCGTAGCTATTTGCAGAAAAAGTAGAAAGACCAATCGCTAAAACCCCTAAAACCTTGAACATACGGTACCCCCTTTATTGATTCCAAGATGCTATTTTATAGTTTCCATTTCGTCTGACCATAAGTTTATTGATAATAAACTCTCGCCGGATCGTGCAAACATCCGAGTGATATTTCGAAATAAAGCTGTTGATTTCTTTTTCGCTGTAAACGCGGTGAGGCTCAAGTTGTGAGACCAGATACCGTAACACAAGCTCTCTTTTGGAACGAGTTGTAGGAATTGACTTCAATCGACCTTCTTCAAAAAAAGATTTAATAACTTTTTCTTGAGGAGTTTTTGCCATGTTCACGTTGGCGTGCTTTTCAAGAAAGCGCAAAAGCTGGCTGTGAGAAATGCGCCAGTCCTTACCGATCTTATATCCTTCCATGTCGCCACCCTGAAGTTTTCTTGCGATCACCTGCGGGTTCATTTTTAAAATATCCGCGACTTCTGAGGAGGTGTATAGTTTGAGCTCTTCCGTATTTTGATTTTTCATAGAGCCCATCGTTGACTGGATGCTGCAGGCGTGTCAAGTACTTTAAAGTATTTTTCAGCATCTGGAGGTATTTATGGAGATTGTGCATCGAGGGTCCTGCCTTTGTGGCAGAGTCATGTTTGAGGTGAGTGGCGCTCTTCCTTCGCCGATGGCTTGTCATTGTGTTCAGTGCCGAAAGCAAACTGGTCACTATGAAGCGTCTGTGGATTTGCCGAAAGACTCTCTTAATGTGGATGGCATTGAAAATGTGACTTGGTATCGCTCCTCCGAAAAGTTTGAAAGAGGGTTTTGCTTTCATTGTGGTTCAACGCTCTTCGGGAAACCCACCTTTAAAGATTGGATATCAGTTGCGATGGGTGCATTTGATGGCCCCACTCACACACAGATTTCAAGACATATTTTTGTCAGCGAAAAAAGTGATTACTACGAAATAGCTGATGGGTTGCCGCAAAACCCAAAATAATTTCTTCGAAAGGAGATTTGAGAGGGTTGTCGGTTACGGCACCGGCACCGGAGGCGAATGGCACTGACTTAAGGAATGCAATTTGAGGCAGTCAGGCAATCTGGCAGCCTGGCAATCAGCCCAGGGTCAGGTTCGGGATCAGGCTTTAGGATTTCCCGGAGTCATTAGGCTCAAAAATTCCGAGGAGATTTTGAATTGGATTCCAAGTTCTTGACCTACAATTCTGCGATTCTTTTTGCTCAGTTCTGTCGAAATCAGCTCAATCGCGTTTCGATCTTTAAAGAGAATCGAAAGCCATTTTGCGAATTGCGGGTTCAAAGAAGATAACTTAACAAAACTCAGTCATTTCCTTGAGCGCAACTCTACCGACTCTGCAAAGCGACGGGGGAAGCTGCCAGAACCTGACCCTGGGCTGATTGCCAGGCTGCCAGATTGCCTGACTGCCTCAAATTGCATTCCTTAAGTCAGTGCCATTCGCCTCAGGTGCCGGTGCCGTAACCGACAACCTGCTAAAATCTCATTCGAAGAAAATTCGCGTGAGGCGTTTTGAGACCCCTTCTAGTTGTCAAACGCGGTATTCATCGCGCCATCAACAGGAGCACCACCGCCTCCCGTGCGAGTCGTGTTTTTGAACGCGTTGTAATCACTATTGGTGACTCTTTTCATTTTATCTTTGACCTTACGGCTGTCTGTTTTTAAGTGTTCAATCGAAGCATCTGGAACATCCTGATCTGTACGAACGTTAATTCCACCGCCACCGTCAATCACGTAGGCTCCATAGTTTTGCAAAGTCTTAAAAAGTTTCTGACCTTCAGCACTCATACCTACAGGCATTGCTACAGTTTTTGGAATTGCCCAGAGGCTTCCATAGGGAATCCCGTTGATTCTATTTGCAGTGGCCGCATCGCTATCTCCAGAAATTGCAGGCAACATCACTGTTCGTCCAAGCATTTGGAAAGGCACAGCTCCTGCTTTTCGAGGCAGAGTAAGCGCTATGGCATGGCCAAAATCTTCGCGCCCATTATGGAAATCAGCCGCGCGAACAAGGCCGAAAAGAAGAGACGTACCTGCTGCGGAAAAACCTTCGCGGCTCCCATTCATCACCGTCCCGTGCCCGAGGCCGTCGAGTCTACCAGTGGTTCGAAAGTAAGTGGCCGTGGGATTTGCAACACCTACTGGCCATAAAAACTGTCGAAAAGTGAAAACCGATCCATCGGATTTAGCAAAGGCCACGGTACCGTCGTAGTTAGCCCGTGGTCCATCATGAGTTGTCGGACGATTGAAGTATCCATCGTTGTCAGCTTCTCGCGAGAACGGAATTGTCACTGATCCCCAGCTCACATTTGAGCTTTCAGTTCCATTTTTTTGATAGTAGATGGTTCGTGGAGCCATCGAGTTGTCAATTTTGAAAATCGTCATTCCGTTTGCAAACCCAGCATTGAAGCCAAAGCCGGCTGGGGCCTTAGGATCATCCCAAACTTTCTGTGCAGCATCTGTCGAGCTTGCAAAAACAGCACCTTTTCCGATAGGCCAATGGTGTGCACTCATTTTGCTAAAAGGATTGTTAAAAAGATCAGTCACTGATGGTGCTTGAACTTGAATTTGCACTTGAGCCGAGCTGTACCCTGAATCTGTGTGAACTGTGTAGTCAACACTCGCGGGCCCCGTGTAACCGCTGGTAGGAGAAAAAACAACGGCATTGGCGGTGTTTACCGTGGCACTCCCATTTGTGGTGCTAGAGATATTTACTGTCGCGCCAGTGACGTTGATGTCGTTAGCAAGGACCGCCACCGTCACCGACGTGTCCTTTGGGGTTGAGGCGCTATCATCGATAGCTTGTGGGGGCAGGGGCGTTGGGACGGTGGCGTCTGTAAGTGTAACTGAGGCTTGCCTTTGAGAGGTGTCAATCAAGCACGGATAGGCCACTGAATCGATTCGGAAGTTGAGTTTGCGATTTCCTTGGGAGCCTGAGAGCTCCGAGGTGTGAATTTTTACGATCGTGAGTAGGGATGCCGTTGCAAAACTGACTGAGCCCGTAGATGTACCAGAAATGTTCCCCGCGGGGGCGGTTGCTGTGTAATGAACTGTGCAATTAGGGCCGAGCATGCGCCGGCGAACTCTGAATTCAGCATCAGTGCCTTCGGTGATAGAAGTTTGTCGATTGACGACGTAGACCTTGGGGCGAGCGATCGCCGAGGCTTGTTGGGACCATGAGCTTGAGATCCCGATGAGCAAGCATAGTAAACCTTTGAAATTGATTTTCATAAATTCCCTCCCTAGAACCATTATAGGGATTGGATTTGCGGAGTTCAGTTATATAAAACGATAGATCCTGAACTGGAACCTTTGTGTGTGTTTCTCTTTTCCCGGACGGGAGATGCGGTTTATTTGCTTCTCACAAGAGTCTAATGAGCTTTGGCGTCCGGGCTCTGAAAAGCACATTCAAAGGATCCAGTTTGGTTGGAGAAGGTCGGGTTTGACCCATTGTTTTCGGGCCGTTATTGAGAACAGCAACTCCCGCGAGTAAAACTTAAGAGGATGCTCTCGATCCGCTACCGGCGAGCTGACCAGCTCGTTGCAAATTTCCACAAGCGAGACATCCTTCCCAGCTTTTCTCAAAAAATCTCTGATCAAGCGCAGGTTAAACTGCGTGAGAGTTTCATGATAGCCACTCGTATCCGTATTTTGTCCTCCTTGAGACTCATTGTAGGAGGAAATAATCAGCGGGAGTTCAACTTCCAAATTCCGATGAGGGTAAGACCTCAAAAGATAAACTACAGCAGCAAAATGGGCTTCGTGGGTCCAACGTTCTTTTGGCAGAGTGTGGCTGAGTAGCCCCTCGCCAATTTCTACGACCTCGCTATCAGAGATAAATTTTCGAGTTGCGAATTCCATGTCGCTTTTTAGCAGAGGCGTATTGAGTTGTATAGATCAATCCGTGGTCAAAGCTTCTAAAAACCCAGACTGATCTCCAGATTCTCTAATGACCTTTGACAACACAAGAGTCGCAGTAGGAGGGCGATCGGGGCCTCCAGTAATATTTCGGTGAAGATAGATGGGATTTGCCTTTCCACTTTTAGTTCTGTTGTTAGAGTCTCAAAATGGGACAAGAGTTATTTAGGATATTCCCTAAATAAGGGATTGACATTATTTAGGGAATATCCTAAATAACCTCAAAAAAAGGAGATATCTATGAGTCCTGTTACTATGCTTGTGAGTTATTATCCGAAAAAAGGCAGCGAAGATGCACTTTTGACTCTGGTCAAAAAGCATTGGCCGATTCTTAAAAACGCCGGTCTTACCACTCAAAAACCTGCTGAGATTTGGAGAGCCAAAGACAAGAGATCTGGCGCCGTTTACTTCGTTGAAAAGTTTCAGTGGGCTACACCTGAATCTTCTGATATCGCCCATCAAACTCCCGAGGTCATGGCCGTGTGGGAACCCATGGGACCGATCATGGAAAACATGACCCTTGCTGTTGTCGAAGAGGTTTGATTTTGAGTTCTAAGTCACAAAAGGATCGATTAGAAGCCCTTGATGCTGTCATTAATGCCATCGCGCACCCGGCACGCAGGCAAATTCTTCTGACGATCCATTTTCGTGGTGGCACAATGACGGCTGGAGAAATCGCCGGTCGCTTTGCTCACACCTGGGCTACAACTACCGGGCACCTTCGCATTCTTGAAAATGCACATCTTCTCAATCAACAGAGGATCGGGCGTGCTCGTCACTACACCATTAACGAAGAGCGTTTGGCGCTTATCGGAGAGTGGCTTGGTTGGTTCAAAAAAACCGCGGAGACAGCAAAAGTGCAAGAGGCTGATCAAGACTTCAAACGAACTAGGGTCATTAGAAAATTTCCCACTTGAACAACTGAAGTGGGGTGAAGGCTCATGGACGCGAGCGCAGAAAGTTGATGGTGAACTTCAATCATCAGCTTTTCTGCTTTAAGTAGATTTTCCTCATCCAATCCAAGTGACATCGTCATGTAAACTGAAGGACGGTAGACCTTCGGGGTTCGCATCAATTCTGCAATGTCGGCAGCACCTTTGGTAAATATACGTTGGCCATCGGGGTCATAGGGGTCCGGTCGAAAGAGAGCATCTTTATGAGCTTGAAGTTTTCCATCCTCACCTCGCCAAATGAATCGTAGCTTTTCTAGGTCTTCCAGACCTTTTTCTATCTTGTCTTCGGTAAGGTCAGGAAAAAGGAGATTTGCTTTGATCCAAGAGATGTCCTCCCGAAAATCGGGCAGTCGAACCATGGCTTGTAAAATCATGAAGAGGCTATTCAGATAAAGCTGCTTTTCGTTTTTCGTGCTTCGCTCTGGTTCTGCGGGGCCGACGTTTACATATTCATGGCGGATTCGATCTAGAATTTTCTCAAAGTGATCTTGGATGGCAGCATTTTGGCTAGAATTTTTACATACGAGGAGGTAGGTGAAATATTCTTCGTCAGGCGTCATCTTGAGAGCTTTTGCGAGCGACGGCATTCGGTCCAGAGCCAGGTGACGCTGCTTCTTAAGGATAAATTGCAACAGCGATTTTGAAATTTTGGCTCGACGAGCGCACGCTGCAAGAGAGTAACGGCTCGAGTCTCTCTTAATATTCTCATACCGATATTTCAAAAAATCCCGGTAGTCGTTGAAGTTTGCTGGCTCCAAAGAGTACATTTTTGTCATCTGAAAACCTCCTTGCGCAAATCAGCGGCCACGTTGAGTGCACAGATTTTAGTACCATGGCAGTGAATGGGAAAAAGATTTTTAAATTTCATGTTATAAACGTCCTTCTTAACAAACAAGGAGAGACTATGAAACTTTTAAATCTTGTAGCTGTGGTATTTTCTTTTGCGACCACGGCTTTTGCTCAAGGCGAATTAACTCCGGCGGATGTGGCATCCCTGCTTGGGAGCCATTCTGTCATTCTATGCTCATCAGCAAACAAAGAGTTAGCTGTGCAGGTTCAACTCGACGGCGCCAGAGCTGAATGGAACGTCTGGTTCAGTAAAGATGGCGCTATCACCGGTGGCCAACGTATCACTACTGCCACAGTTATACAGCTCGAGGGAATGCGGTTTTTGAATGAATTCAATTTGGAATTGGAGCGTGGCACTCAGATCCGTCTAACGCTCGATGAAAATGGTGAAGGTGATGCCTTCATCAAAGGAATCGTCAAGAGCTACAAAATGCAGTGTGCCCCTAAAGGTCGATAATCCTTAAAATTTTGTTGACTGCGACATGGCTCAAGGAGCATGTCGTTGCTCATGGATTTTTTTGAAACGGTCTCAAAACGAAGAAGCACAAGGCAATTCTCTAAAACTAAGGTTCCAGGTGAGGTGATCGAGCGTGCGCTTGATGCCGCTTGCCTTGCGCCGAACTCTTCTAATCTTCAGCCTTGGGAATTTTACTGGGTACAAACACCCTCGATAAAACAAGAGCTTGTTCGTGCGTGCTTTTCTCAAAGTGCTGCACGCACTGCTGACGAATTGGTTGTTGCTGTTGCAAGGGTCGATACCTGGAAGCGCAATCGTGGAATGATCCTTCAAAATATGCAATCCGCTGGGCCCGTGCCTAAGTTTGCGAGCGATTACTACAACAAGGTCGTCTCTTTTTTCTACTTTCAAGACCCGTTTGGGATATTGGGAATTCTTAAGTGGATTTTGATCACTGTTGCAGGATTTTTTAGGCCCGTGCCTCGGGGTCCGTTCTTCAGATTTGAGCTGTTTCAAGTGGTTTCAAAAACGACGGCGTTGGCCTGCGAGAATTTTATGCTGGCCATTGCAGCCCAGGGTTTTAATTCCTGCCCCATGGAGGGATTTGACGAAAAAAGGGTCAAAAAGCTTTTAGGATTAGGTTGTAAGGCTCAGGTTGTGATGGTGATTGGGGTCGGGGAGACTGATCCTGGAGGGTATAAAGTGCCGCAGTTTCGGATTCCAAAATCTCTGGTGGTCAGAAGAATCTGAGGCCCGGTTTACAGCTGTCTAGGTTTTGGTCAGAAGGTCGTTTTTAATAAGGCCCAGGCATCTATAAGAGTGCATGAAAATTGCAAAAACAGGCCTATATGAAAAGCCTGCGACATCCACTCATTTTTTCCTTACTCATATCTACCCTGTTCGCTATAAATGCGAATCCCGGCGTTAACCACGGAGGCGGTGGTGGCGATCCCCTCGTCAATGAGTATTTCTATTATGCTCGGCTTTTACAAAAAGCTCAGGACGATGGAAAAATTGATCTTGGATTGTCGGCGACAGAGTTGGGTCGATTTTTTGATAAAGTTGAGTTGAGTATTGAGAATAGCAAATATGGGCAAAAGCCTCTCGTTGATTTTCCAGAGAGCGTCACCGTTGATTGTGGAACTGCAAAACTAGGCTGCGTGGACCTCAGTGGGTATACTCATTTTGCGCGTCAGGGATGGCAAGCGGCCGACGATCGGCAAAAAATAGAGGTTGTCACTATGGAAACAGTGAAAGCCCTTGGTGGTAAGAATCGCTATTCGATCGCGGAGTCGGTTTCGCGTACCCTTGAGTATAAGGATAATTTGGCTGCGACTAGCCTTATAGATACCAAATACAAAATTGGCGACAGCGGAATTGAAAAGGTGTTCACTGAGAATACCTTAAGGCTTATCAATAGAACTCTTCAAATTGGGAGCGAGGGCCAACTGTTTCCACAAATTGATTTTGCTGCCCATGATGGGCTTCCAAATCTAAAGTCTCAACAATTTTTGGCCTACCTTTCTGAAGATTTCTGCTCGAGTTGGTCATGGAAGCGAAATTTTGTCGTCAGTTCCTTTGACCGAGACCATCTCGATAAAAGAGTAGCGGTTTCTACAGTTTCTGAAAAATTCGATGCATGCCCTGGGGACAAACAGATCGCTTTGTTACAGGCAACTGTTTACAGTTCAATTCCAGGATTTGTTGATTTTCCTCATGACGGGAAAGAAGTCCCTTATTTTAGGCAATCCACAGTACCCAACCGTAAGCCGCTTAAAGATTTTGAACAAGAAGGCGGAGGCGAGCCATTTTTCTCTCCCTGCAAAAGAGATGCACTCAACGAAGCTCTATTGCGATCGTTTCACGATCGAGGTTTTGACAAATTATTTTCGCGCCCAAATGTCGCTCGAGACAATAAGACTTTTAAAGTTCTATCCATGTTTGCCAGTAGTAGACTCCAAGAAAAAACGTCCTTTTTTATTGTCAACATTCTGGTCTCTTACCAAGACATTGATTTTCCTTACTCTTACCGAGTCGCTGGAACCGTCCATGGGGATCGTTGCCAGATTTCTGATATAAAACTTCACTGAAGAAGCGCAGTCCAGTAGACCGATGGCGCGATAGCGTCGCTGGGATTAAAATCAAAAATCACAGAACCATCTCGGAGATCATAAAGCCGTGCTCCGGAGCTGCCCGTCTCTTGGATAAGAACATTTTGTCCATGTCGGCTGATAAAAATTTGCGAGCCGGTCTCTTTAAACAATTCTTTTTTTGTCTTGTGATCTTTGGAGGTCCACTCCACGGGTCCCGCGAAATCGATAGATGTTTCATCGTCCATCCCAGGTGAGCAAATGAGGTTTAATTTTAGGGTCGCCTGTTCTGGTGTTGTTAGCTCCAGGCTTTTCTTAAAATCGGATTCGCAAGGGACGTGAAGATCCCAGAGTTTTTCGGGAGGCCCACAACAGGTGGCTGCTTTCTCGTAGCCGAGCTCTTGGGACCATATTTTCGCCTTTTGATGTTCTTTGAGTTCAACTCCACAATTGCCATGACCGTAACATCCTTTCGTCTGCGACTGTGCAATGAGCGTCCAACCTTTGCCCTTTGAAAATTCAAAAATCTTCATCAGATAAGAGTCTTTTTGTTCCAAGAGGGTGCTGATGCGCCAGCGGTCCGTTCCCGTCTGAAACCAAATTTCGTAAAGCTTTGGTGTTTTGGGATCTGCGCTTCCAGCTTCCCCATGGATGTAAGGAGCCACGTCTTTGGGTAGTTCCCAAACAGTTGAGGCTACAGCTCCTACTTTCCAGTCCATTCGTTTCAGCGCGCGACTTTCATAGAAAAAAACTTCTCGAGGAGAATCGTTGAAGACAAAATAGTGAGGCGCACCTTTTGGAAATTTAATTTTCCAAACCTCTTTCTTCAATTTGGGATCAAAGACTTTTAACTCTTGAGCTCCATCCTTTTCACGAGGGGTGAAAGTGACGAGCATGGCGTTTTTGTCTTGAACGGTCGAAGCTGGAATTTCGTAAGCCGAAACTGCAGCTGAAAAAAGGAGAGCGAAAATAAAGAATTTCATCTCTCTATTGGAACGTAAGGAGGTTCGAGGGTCAACCCTCTAGCATTAGCGGTTCTCTTTAACTGGTTGAATCTCACCCGTATAGCGGTTGATCCACACTTCAACGCCGTTTCTTCGTCCCAAATACCACGCGCTCATTTTAGGAGACGGGCGCGTGATCCAGCCTGGGCGTGGGTCCGAGTACTCGCCACCTTCAGCAACTACGATTTCTGGCGAAGCTTCATCGTAAACCCATGTGTCTTCGGTCTGCGAATTGGAGTTGCTCCATGCTGCGAACGCTGGAGCTGATAACATTAACAAGAATGCAATTGTAAGTTTCATTTTTGATCCCATCTTTTTGCGGTTCATCGCGGAGCGATGCTCCACGTGTGGTGAGATTAGATGGGACCCTTGTCGTGGACAACGGCAGAATTCTCAGATTTTTATTGGGGGCAGGTTAAAATGATGTTCACACTTTCGCGCTTGAGGCCAGGGATCACTCTTAAGCACTTGCCTTGAAACGAAGTGAGGGCAAGACCCATGGGGATGTGAGCTCCAGATAGGACGATCTGGCGCCCACCTTCAAAATTAAGAGCTACTTTGCTAGGTCCCGTTGAATCGCTTGCAAGTCCTAGAGTTTGTAAAGTGACATTGATGGCTTGGCCGTAATTCCAGTCAGGCCCGCTAAATTCCACGTCGGCAAGGGCGCTGCTACATACTAAAAGACTCAATAACAAAGCTTTCATGGGAATCTCCTTGAGTGGGAAATATACGAAAAAGCGGATATAAAATCGAGTGACTTTTTAGAGATATGTTATTGTTACAGGTTTTGCCAGGTGGGGCTGAGGCACACCGTTAAGAAGACGTAGCGCCAGGATTCCAGGGGCTGCTGAGAGCTCGTAAAAGCGGCCTGTGAAACTTCATTGAGGGCCTCAAGGCTTTCGCTATCAAGCGAAGAGCTCGAATAAAAAAGCTCGGAAATTTGTGAGATCTCATCAAGGGTCGGCGGCGCCGACACGGGGTTTGCCTTTACTAAAGCGAGGGCATTGGCAAAAGCGCCTGGGTTCGCATTGAGAGCTTCGCAGGCCTGCTCCATGTAGCCCGCGCGAGCAACATTGCTTTTTGCGAAATAGTCCTCTTTGGCGTTTTCAATAAGGTCGTCACATTCAGCTCGCCCGCGAACATCATAAAAATTGCAGGCACCGCCGAAAGCTGAAATATTGTTTGTAACAAGACTATTGATAAGGTCTCGAATGCTGTCCCCTGATGTTAAAAGGGGATCGTGATTGGCAGCATAGATTCTTGTAAGAACAGATCGGATGTAATGCCTCGACCCTAGGCGCGGCTGAGCTAAACTTGCAATCTTGGCCTGAGAGGTTGGAAGATCGTGGCTTCCGAGGGATATTTGCCCACTGGTGTCGTTAGCTTCAAATCGACTGCAATTTTGAAACACCGAAATCACCGTAATAACTGCAGCTGTAAAAATAAGTTTTAACGTTGTCATACGATCCCCGTTTTGTATTTAGGATCCATGACAAGGCCCGGCCCCAAGAGGGAGCGGCCAACATTAGTTTTGAAGTAACCACCTAAGATGTGAGCGACTGTGGCTCCGAGGTATTCTAGTGTCACCGGTGTTGCAGTTTGACCTAGAATACTTGTGACTGTCGGCGCTCCGTAACCCCAGGTTCCTGAACCGTCGGCATCGGCGCGAATTTTTCCAGCGACCTGTAGGCCAGGAGGTAAAGCACCTGACCAAATGCTTGAGATAGACCCTTCCCAACCATGCTGAGTTCCAGAGCCATCGGTGTTGGCGTTTCGTCCCATTTCGGAGTTTAACTGAATCACTGTGTTTTCAAATGTTCCACTTTGTTTTACGACGGAAATTAACTCTATTAAACACGCGCTCAGGCCTCGGAAAAACATAGAATTGACAAGGAGGGAGCTTACTTTTCCCGTTTGATGCTGATCTAAGCTGAGTGTGAACGGCTGCGAGCCTCCAAGCTCATCGATGACCCCTAAGTTTGCGATACCTTGTCCACTAAAACTATCAACCCCAAAAACAATGCTGTTGCCCAATCCTTCAGAGAGTAGAAACTCGGTAACAGCAAAATACTCAGCAACACCTGGAAGCTCGGTGGTGGGTCCAAAAATACTAAGGAGATTGGCGTTCGCTGGATTCACCCAAGTTTTATCGGCGCCAATTCTATAAAAGGCTTTTGCCGCAGTTGACGAAGGAACTCTTAATTCAGCATCAGAAATTCCTGGAATCCCTGAGGGATATAACAATCCGACAGGAGCTAGCGAACGTGCAATAAGATCTCGGTATTTCGCAACCAGCGCTTCGTAAACCGAAGTTAAAGAAACGTAGGATTTTTCCATGATCGCTTGAGCTTGCTTGCGGTTGACCTCAAGGTAGTTGCTACGATTGCCTTGTGCTCTCTGTGATTTTTGAAGGACATCAATAGCATGATCCACCAGAGGCGCAAGATTTTTTCGCAGCACACTTGTGGAAGGCTTCTGATAGGCTTTGACCATCGTGCTTAGAGGATCTGCAAGACCAAGTGTTCGGATGTACGTTTGTGAGCCACCCAGGGTTGACAAAAAGGAATCGGAAAGAAAACTGTCTAAACTTGCGGCGCCAATAGGTGACGAAGACGCTTCTGCAACCAGCCCATTCATGCTCGACTCGGTCGCGACAGGATGATTCATCCGTAAAAGATTTGGAGCATGACCATCAGTCTCCATATTAATGCCTTGAATCGTGAGCATATGATCCAAAAGAGAACTCATCGGGGTTCGCCCTGTTTTAGGAGCTGCGACGTCATATTTCCAGAGCCAAGGCACTTGATAGCCTGAGTTGAGGAGTGTTTCGTAGCCAAGCTCTCCTGTCGTTGCATTGACAATACGACTGCCAATCATTTGATTGGGCCTATACGAAGATTCTCCAAGAGGATTTACAAAGTTATCAAAAACCCAGCGGGGATTGGCACCGAGGAGTCCAATCTGTACATACCTGCGTAGAGGTTTTTGTTGAACAAGGGCGCTCGCAAGAGTTCCTTTGAGGAACAGCCCGAGCGGGGTCGCAAGTAGGAGCGATGATTGAGATAAGAATTGGCGTCTCTTCACCTCAGTCCTCACTTTCTACGGGCGTCATGTAACTGCGGGAACGAAAAACATCGCTCGTCAAAATTTCATGAACGAGCGACCGAACGTTTTGCGATTTTTTAAGACCTAAGCCGAGTGAAATAACTTGGTTTCGATGAAAGGTCTCAGCTGTCGATGGCGCTCTTGCCTCAAATTTAGGTTTGGGAGCAAGGTCTACGTCGATGCCCGTAAAAAACCGGTAGTACTTTTTAGCTGTACATAAATAATAATTGTCGCTTTCGGAAATGGCTGTTCCTGCCCCCGAAAAATCAGAGACTTCATTTTGTTGGAGAATACCAAGATAGTTTGTGAACATGAGTTTTCCTGTGGGTGGTCTTCGGTAAAATAAATCATCGGGAACGGCTGTGCTCCAAGCATCGTTGGGCGCCGGCACAGCGGGTTGATCGACGGGCACGCGATAGGAGTGGAGGGTCGAGGAGCCCATGCTGTATTGTAGATACGTGGTCGATAAGAGATACCTGACGTTACGACCAACAGCAGCTAGCTGATCATAACCAGCGTGGCAGCTGATACATGACTTCATCTTTCTAAATGGAACCGTCGAGGTAGGTTTTACATATTCATCAGGCACTTGTTCGATGCTCACAGGGTTCGGCTCTGTACAAAGAAAGTCCTCAAGGAGAGTTTTTGCCCACGCTCGAGGAAGCTTGGCGCCACCATCGGCTTTGTAGTTGTGACCTTGCGAGATACTAAGAGTTAAAAAAATTCGCGACCCTATGAATCCTCCGCCGTAGCTTTGAGTCACCTCTGCATTTGGAACCTCTGTGAGAGGTTGTGAACCATTGGGATAAAGGGGAGACTCCGTCATCGCGCCTAGCGGAAGAACCAGTGGTGATGGCGCCGAAAAACCGATAGGGACGCCGGAGTGAAAAGGCTCAGCGATGATCCACTCAGTCCCTTTTGTTAGGCCGACGGCGGGCTTGCGTCCGTAAATAAGAGGCATGATCCCATGCTCACTTGATGTCATCGCAATGATCGGAAGACCAGCATCCCGGAGTACGTCAACCGCAGTCGCAGAGGTGACAGTTTGTTTGAACGCAAATGAGTCATCAAACAAAGCTCGTGTGAAGTAAGCGGCTGGCTGGCTTGTATCGAACACTCTAAAGTTTCCTCGCGGGAAATACAAACTGAGTGGAACTTCTCCATTAATAATTTTTCGCCGAAACCAGCTTGCGTGAAAGTTGTGAAAAGTCTGAAATACTTTTTCTGATTGCGGCGTTCTGACAAATCGCCCGTCGGCGCCAACTTTCGCCAGATTCAAAAGAGCTTCACAGGCCTGAGCGCCAGTAGTGCGCTTAGCCTTCACGTCCAAAAGCAAAGGGTCTGTAAAACTTGGGACTGAGTTGACCATGAGGCCATGACAGCGATTGTAGATTTGGACTTCTGAAAGAGCATCGGGGACGGATTCTGCGATTGCAAAACTTCCAAATAAAACAGAAATTTGAATGAAAGTTCGAACCAGAAAAACGATGTTCCACCCCTTCTCTATATGTTAAGGGAGCGCCGCCGGTTTTCGTAGAATTTGTGATGATTTGTCTCAAAACGAGACTCTGACGAAGGGCTACAGACGTCACTCCGTCAACGTTCTCGACGCCCTTTGTTTTGCGGCTTGGATACGACCTGAGCTAGCGGCCTATTTATCAGCAGCGCGGTGTCTAAGGTTTAGACAGTGCTTCTGGAATGTTTTTCGCATGTTCCTAAGTTGGAGGCCCCATGAGCTTTTACCTGCCAAGGCAGATCCAGGAGATCGAGGAGTTTTTGGATCTTGAGGCTATAGAGAATGAATTTGTCTTAGGAGGAACAGTCAGGTGGGCCAATCATGAAGCCCTTCGAAGAGACTTCGCCTTTCTCAATCAACTTACTGATTCAGAAATCGATAGCTGGATCGTCTCTGAGTTTTCGTACATTGCAAAGCTTCAACACAAACTAGTAGGCCTACGCTGCCTTCCGTACCAAGTTTCGGGAAAAACAAAAACGACTTTCAGAGAAAAGCAAGATGGTAGAGCGGATACCGTCATTGTCCGCGACCTAAAAGGCGAGTCAGCTGGGCTGATCAGTCGTAAAGGGGTTGGAATTAGCCAAGTCAAGCTCGATAGAAATCATGAGATTTTACGAATCTACAAAGAGCGTGGAATGACAGAGATTGATGGCGTCATCAAACTTCGCGGTATGCTCAATTCCAATGGAATGGAAGTTTTAGGAGAGGCGATTCGTGAAGTGGCGGTGCTTGAAGCTTTGCGAATGGTGTATGATATATTGTATTGGGAAAAAAACTTTCGTTTTGAATCGGTTGAAAGCTATTTTATTTTAGAACTTCCCGTTCAGGTATACAGAAAAGAAGGAATGACTCCCGCTCGCACGGCTGTCTATGGTAGGCAAGCTAATTACGGCCGTATATGGTCAAACAACCTGCCTTACCGGGAGAGCATCAATGCTAAGCAGCTGGATTTTACAGGATCCTCCGTCGATGGTGGAACTGTAAAATTAGATGCATCTCTCATATCCACTGCGCCTCTGTTGTTAGAAGAATTTAAAAAAGTGAGTGACCTTAGTGTGTGTCAAGAAATCGTAGAACAGCTCAAGAGCAATCCCCGAGCCGTTTATGATTACATTGATTTTATAGTGGCCCCCATAAAAAATAAATGGCTTCAGGCCTCCTCAGTGGCAAAGACACCATTCACGAAAATTGAATCGGTAGAGCGAATTTTAGATCTTCTTCTTGAGGATCCACTGACTCGGTCAAGCCTTGCCGTGCTTTTACTTACGGCTCAAGAAAAAAAGATTCAGTGGATTTTGCAGCACCCAAAAGCGCAACTGTGCATGGAGAAATTGGTTCTCGTTGATCCAACTATTGTTGACGAAAACTATCCTCATATCTATAAAACCGATGGCCTCGCTCCTCAAGATCATCCGCTCCGCCGTTGGGGACTTCTGTTGTTGCCATCTCTAAAAAACAAAGAACTTGTATTAGAGACCATCCGCAGTGTCCACAGAACAAGGCCACAAGATTTGGTTTACCTCACCGAGGTCCTTAAGTATTTTTCTGACGAACTCAAGCTTGAAGTGAGTTGTCGATTGACCTGATTCGTCTTGATACGGTCCATTTACAAAAAATTACTAGCGTGTTTTCTCTAGTATCAATTTAAACCGATCGCCACCGATTACGTTTTTTCCAGTTGGAAAAAGTTTTAGCATTTTACAGTTTCATGTTCTCACTTTTAGAGGTCGAAACATCTCAATCTGGTTATAATGTAAGGATACAAAGCGAGGAAGGTATGAAAAACATGATCATAGTGGTTTTTATGACATTCGCGTTAGCTCTTCCCAATGCATTTGCAGAAGGAGAATCTCTAGATAGTGAAGCTCAAAATCTGAGTCTCGATGAGCCAACCTCCTCAGAAGCGCAAACCGAAAGCTCATTTGGCACCTCTGAAACGACCCAGGTTGCACCTCAACCAACCCACGAAATGGAAACCATGGCCCGAGAAACCGACCTGCAGAAAGCGCAGACGCCAGAACCTGCGCAAGCAGTGCCGGCGCCGAAATTTATTGATGAACAGGACAGCGGTCCACGGTTGAGCAGCTGTGGAGATAAGCACCCTTCGGCTGAAGCTAAACGTCGGCATTTGACTTGTGAAAGTCGTGAAAAGCTGAAGCGCAAACAACTCAAGGCCAACCGTGAAAAAAATCGCAAGACGAAAGTTACCCACATTTCCAAATCGAAATCTAAATCAAAATCAAAAAAGACGATCGCACATAAGTCGCAGTCGAAAAAAACTAAGCGGTCCGTTGCCTCTCAAAAATCAAAACCGCTTAAAAGGTTGGCTCGGCGTTAAAACTGAGTTATCAAGCCTTCATGAAGAAAAAGAAGGCAAAAAAGAAAGCGCGTAAGGAGTATCATCATTCGCCCGAGGTCACTGAGCAAGAGTTGATTGAAGGGCTGGATGAAGACCTCATTGAAGCTTGGCAAAAGCTCCGAGAATTTGGTGAGAGTCTTGGCGATCAACGTATCTATGCCTCTCACAAGTCCATCATGTTTTCCAAGAAGGTCTGTTATTTTTTTGTGAGACCACGCAAAACCTTTTTAGAGGTATGGATTTTCCTTCCTCGAGAGATAGAAGGTCTCAAGTCAATGCGGGGCGCGGTAAGCAAACTAAAATATTGCAATCTATTCAAGCTCGTTCATGCTGATCAAGTTGAGGAGCCGCTCACGGATTGGGTTCGCGAGGCCTACGATTTCGCCCCCGCTTAACACGCTCCGGAGGAATGGTTACTGTGTTAGACCTTTGTAAAACCCTCGGACTCAAAGTTCCATTGATTGTTGCTCCGATGGCGGGTGGTCCCTCGTCGGTGGAACTTGTGGTTGCCTCTTCTAAAGCAGGAAGTTTAGGCTCCATCGGAGCTGCGTATCTTAATCCCGATGCGATTTCCGATGAGGTCTCAAAAGTGCGATTAGGAACTTCACAACCTTTTGCAATTAATCTTTTTATCCCGCATGAAATCCTTTCCGTGACTGAATCTCAGGTGACTCATGCTATCGAGGCCACCGCCGCCTTTAGACTGGAGATGAGTTTGCCTCAGCCGAAGGTGGCGCCGCCCTTTGAGGAGAATTTTGATGCTCAGTTCGAGGAGGTTCTTCGTGCCGGTCCTGCTGCTTTTAGCTTCGTTTTTGGTCTTCTCCCAAAAGAGGCATCCGCCGAATGCCGAAAGCGAAAAATTGTAACTCTTGGAACAGCCACAAGCCTTTCTGAAGCTCTCGAGCTAGAAGCCTCTGGCGTGGACGCGATTGTCGCTCAAGGATTTGAAGCTGGTGGTCACCGAGCTATTTTTGATCCGGTTGCTAATGATCCTGAAGTTTCAACTTTGGAATTGGTAAAAACGCTTTCGTCAAAAGTGAAGGTTCCCGTAGTAGCTGCCGGGGGAATCATGGACCGCAACGATATCGCAAAAATGTTGAGAGTGGGAGCCTCAGCTGTTCAAATGGGAACGGCATTTTTAGCAGTGACTGAGGCTGGCACATCCGCCCCATACCGGCGGGCCTTGTTGAAAAAACGTATGACCAAAACTTCCCGCGCATACTCAGGTCGCCTTGCCAGAGGTATCATCAACCGTTTTATGGAGCACATGGAGGGGCATGGCGATGCTATCCTCCCATTTCCCCAACAGAATGTGTTTACGAGGGATCTTAGGCGCGCTTCTGTTATGGTGGAGTCATCGGATTTTTTGTCTCTCTGGTCGGGGACAGGAGAAGGGGAACTGTGGCAAGGGCCAACGGCAGACTTGATTCGCAGGCTTTTTGACTAGAAGTGATTTCAAAACCTCGGATCCTTCGTTGCTTCCTCCCTCCGCTTGTGCGGCGTACGAGGAGTACACCTCCGCGCTCCGGTCGTCGCGCCTCGGCTGCGAGGTTTGAAATCACTTCTAGGATTTAAATTGGTACTGGAAAACCCGGCCTTTTCGAGACTTCTGCAGCTGTGCAGTTTCAATACCATCGTTTAAAATAGCAACAGCATGAGTACGAGAGATCCCTAAAACATCTTCAGCTTGTTTGGCGCTGAATGGATGTTCTTGAAAGGCTTTTTTCAACTTTTGGATGGCACCTTGTTTTCTATTCTCTACGAACCTATCCTGAACTCTTCTAGAAACGGTGATGGAAAAGTTTTCTCCGAGGTGCAATTTGAAAGAATTATTTCGTTCTTCGATGCTGAACCCTAAGTTCAGTTTTTCAGACACCTTTCGTAAATGAAAGAGAGCATTGTGTAATTTATTGGGACTGGATATTGGGTCAAAGAACTCGTCGGGATAAACTTTTCTGTAGAGTTCCCCGAGGAGAATGGGGCGATAAAAATCGGTGCATAAACTGGAAAGAATGCGGTGAGATATGGATCCTGGAGTAACAACAACCTTGCCATCGAGAGTCTTTCCGGAGGCGAGATCCATACTGATTCTGGCGTGCTGATCTGGAAAGGGATGGCTCCAGATAAATGAACCCTCTAGAGCGTTTTCTATTCCAGACACTTTCGATATCATTTCTCGATACCGGTCAAATGGAGAACCGAAAAACACTTTTTTGAGTAGTAGGTTTTCCTTGAGAATCAACCCACGATAAAAATCGCAGTCTCTGATGGCATCCCAGTCTTTAAACTCCCAAGCCTTTCGTTTGAAGGTCTCAAAGTCCCCTTCTTTAACCGTTGTCGGATGTTTTACACACCGATAAAAGAAAAGTCTTTTGAAAAACCTAAAGTCGTGACGGGTTGTTGGGTTTGAGGCTACAGATTCGGTGGGATTTAAGTCTTCACTCCGAGCCGCTGCTATTTGAAGACGAAGGTCTTTCACATTAAGGAGTAATGTCTCCGCTTTTTCAGAAATGAGTTTTGGTTCAACCGAGTTAAGAATATCCTCTGCGAGCGTAAATTTCTCCTGAACAACAAGAGCCGAAGCTAAGTTAACCTGGCCAACGCAAAACTGGTAGGGCTCATTGATAACAAGATGGCAATATTTTTCTAGAAGAGGGATAGCTTCAGCGTACTTCCAAAATCTAAAAAGAGAAAAACTTTGGTAGAGAAGGGACCTTGGGCAACTGGTTTCATCAATCCGTTTGAAAAGTTCAGTAGCCTCTTCCAAGGCTCCAATTTGGTTGAGAGACGCTGCATACTCAGCGAGCTCCTCTGAGGTAATATCCCTGGCGAGATCACCCCCATCGGGTCGTAGCGCAGGTTTCAGGATTTTTAGTGAGAGTTCCAGAAGACCCGCTCTACGAGTTAGGTTTGCAAAAATGGCTACATATTTCCGTGGGACTTTGCTGGGCGCCAAGTTGGTGTTAAGGGTCAGTTGTGCAGCCTCAAATTCACCCCGACGAATTTGATTTTCAATCGGTAAAATGAGATTTTCCAACTCCATGAAAACGAATTACCTCTCTGCCTTGGGGAGATTTATCAAGCGGTCACAATAAGACCGAGTCCAAAAGTAATCTTGACCACCCCTCACTGGAATTCTCATTCTACCATTGATGGTCTGTCCTCGATAGACATAGTTGTATTGTTCATAGAGAATAGATACGGCGAAAGTAAACGGGTCTTCAACGGAAGGCAAGAGCTCCGGGTTGTCCTTTTGGCGAACTTTAAATCCATACTCTTGACGAGGATTTCCATAGGGGCCTGGTACTTGCATGATGGGAGCTGTAAAGGTTCGCTTTTCAAAGTTTAAAGCGCCAAGTTCCTGAGCTGACAATGCTTGAAACTCTTTGAGGTTCATATCAGGGTACATCATACGAAACTCCGACGAGTATTTTCCCGGTGAAATCGCCCTAATAATTCCGTCAACGAAACCGCGTTTGAGGTCACCCGCATAAATTTCAGCTCGACAAATAACAGCGATGTATCCTGGCAAATCTGTTTTTCGATCCTCAAAAATTCCACCTTGAAAACTTAATATATCAGGAGAAGGGGGAGAAGATGTCACAGTATTTTTAGTGAGCGCGCGTGGAGCAACATCCTCGCAGTTGTCTTTAGTCAAATAGTATTCTCCACCTTTTATTTTGATCTCTTGGTAAGCCCCTTGGCTGCATTTTTGAGGATCCACAAATGAGTAAAGTTTACCTTCATAACCATTCCCATC
This sequence comes from Pseudobdellovibrionaceae bacterium, assembly GCA_044229295.1. Lineage (GTDB taxonomy): Bacteria > Bdellovibrionota > Bdellovibrionia > Bdellovibrionales > Bdellovibrionaceae > JBGATJ01. The sequence goes on along the minus strand of JBGATJ010000001.1, from coordinate 118,712 downwards.
CCCAAGGATACCACCACTGTTCTCGGAGAGCCCGAGTGTTTTGGTCTCGCTAAAATGTGAAGCTACAACGGAAGTATCATTTGGTCGGACCGAACAGTTTTGGAAAAGAGTGAATAAAATCCCAAGGCAAGCTGCCGATAATATCAATGACAAACTGGTTCTAGTTATTTTGAGTTGTGGCAAGTGACACTCTTTTCTACGAGGAGCAACGTTCTCTTCTTATATATTAAATCATCCTAAAAAATTTGAAACTTAGAATCGGTGAAAGAGTTGTTCACATGTCTCATTTTGAGGCGTTCGGGGACATGGGGGCAAAAGAAGGAGATCGCATGAAAAGCTGTCACATCTCTCCGTCTGCCCCGGTTTAAAACACACTATAAACCCAATTTAAGGACAAAACATGCGAACTGGAGTGCTCCCTGGCTTGTCATAATCCGCGCCAAGAAGGCAGTTTTCGCCCCTCACTAAAATGATCTTCATACTATGAGAACTCGTAGGCGCAACTATCACAGGAGCTCCGGATGGGCCATCTCCTGAAAGGTTTTGGAAGACCTTTATACTAGGACTAGGGGCATGTTCAGTGAGCGCTGTCGCGACATCCATGTGGCCGTCTTTGTCAAAATCTGCGATTCCCGAAAAATGCGTAACAGTAGGTACATTAGTTTCAAGGATGTGTTCCTCCCATGCCTTGGTCCTATCTAGAGGAGCTTCAAACCATGAGGTGCGATACACTCCACCAACCGGTTCTGCTGGCGATGTTACGATATCTGCCCTTCCGTCGCCATTCAGATCTCCTACAGCGACGTAAGAGTTAATTGGCGCTGCAGTCGAATATGTGAAACGCGTGAAGGCAACATTGTTAGTTGAAGATTTATTCTTGAACCAATACCGACCAACGATGATGTCAGGAAGTTCGTCATCGTCAACAGGGTGGACGACCAAACCCTCCCCGGTCGTCGGCAAGGTAATTTGCGAAAGGGCCCATGAGGTGAGAGTCTTCTGGCGATAGATATAAAGCACGTTACCTGTATTTCCTTGATCGCGAGCGACGATATCTAATTTTCCGTCGAGATCAAGATCGATAACCTCGATGTCGTGAAGTTTTTTACCGGAGACAATCTGGTGAACAGGCCAGTTTGAATTACCACCATTATTTTCAAACCAGGCGATTCCGGTGGTTACGATCGAAATAATGTCCTTTCTACCATCCCCGTTGAGATCTCCTTTTCCCTTTCCCCAAATCTTTGGAGGGCCTTTCGCATCTATCACGCTTGCGGTAAAGTCCAGAGAAAATGCGTTGATTGAAATTAGACTCAACAAAACTCCATAAATTACTTTTTTAAGTCTCACGGTTATCCTCCTGAAAGTCATTCTAGGTACGGGCAGATAGAAAAATGGTTACAAAAATTGATGGAACGAAGAAAGCGGATCTTGGGATTTTTAAGATAGACACTAGCAAGTATTTTATTCCCCGTTTGGAACATCGGGGCCTTGACTCCGACTAACACTTTAGAGGATATGAATGCATGAATTTTGAACAAGAAATCGAAGACAGCGTCTCTTATTTATCATCGGACCGAGCTCTTAAAAATCTTGGGGTGGATGCCTATTGGCCTAAATGGAATTCTCCTTGGTGGTATATGCTCTTGCTGCACGAAATGGGAGAGACTCAACAAATTCCTGAGCGCGCGATTCAAAAGTATGTAGAAGCTCAGGGCCGTATGCCGCTAAAGATATTTCCTATCCATCCTGGCGAAATGCCCCCTGGCATAGATCCGTATCGCGAGACACCTTGCCATTGCCAATTGGGCAATGCCTACCAAGTTTTGTCGGCGTGGGGACTTGATGTCGATCGCGAGCTTCCGTGGATACGGCCTTGGTTTTTGAAATACCAAATGGCCGATGGCGGAATGAATTGTGATAATAGTGCCTATCTTGTTTCTAATGAATGTCCTAGTTCTATAGTCGGCACAATTGCAGCTTTTGAAGCTCTTGTATTGCACTCACCCAAAGGATGGTCTGAGGCTGAGGAGAATTTTGTGTCCCAAGGAGCGAAGTTTCTGATGAGTCGCAAGCTCAAGAATGGATCTCAGAGCATGCACAATGCTAGTGAACGCGTGAGCGCGGAGCTTTGGACGAAGCTTTGCTTTCCTCGCTTTTACTTTTACGATGTTCTTCGTGGTCTTTGCGCGCTTTTAGCATGGTCAGAGAAAACAGGGGAAGTCATTCCGGTAGATTGCATTCGCGATGTTGTCAGCGCCCTCGATGCGCGTTTTCCAAATGGTGACGTTCGCTGCGAGCGGCTTTCCTTTGATGGGACGACAACGCTCTTGCCAACATCTACCGGCGAATGGATCCGGCGGCAGCCAGCAACCCTTTTTCCTTTGTTAGAGAAAGTCAGTAAAGTAGGCGAGGTCTCTCCATTTTTATCTCAGCAATGGGCGCGCGCTAAAGTTCTTCTTACAAAAAGCGAAAAGTCGCGTGAGATTTTGATATGAATCAAAAGTGGAAACATCACTATCACCGAAAAATACAGCTTTTTGAAAAGTTGTATCAATTTACAAAAGATCAATGTGGGTTTTGTGTTGAGTCCGGTTGTGCTTGTAAAGATAACATCTGTAAACACGTCCAGGAGCAGGCCCTTAAAAGAGGTGTGCAGCTGAAGCCTACGGGTCACGCACTTCGATTTATAGGACCAGGGGGCTGCATTGTCGCCCCCCATTTACGAGAAACCTGCACCATCTATCTTTGTGAGTCGGCACAAAAAAAGCCCCACTTTGACGATCGTCAGTACCGCAAGATCAAGCGGGTCTGCGAAAGAGTCGAATTAAAACTCATGGAGCTCGAAGACGGATCCGTTTAATCTTGGTAGATTGGTGCTAGAAAACCCGATGCGTCTCCACCGACACGATTTACTGTGGGTAGAACAGTGGTTCGAGTTGGTGGATCATCTGGATCCCCAACAGGTGTTCGGTGCATGACGATGCGATTGGGCTTTCCACTTGCGGTTTTATTCCCTTGAACAATAAAAGTTTCTGGCCGGTCACCTCGCGGCGAAATATGAATCTGCGAAGAGTTGTTGATCCAGTTGTCTTTGAAGAGAGTGGATTTAACCACGACTCCACTTTGGCTTGTCGGCTCGCATATATCGATGCATCGGCCGGTTGAGAACATTTGTTCGACAACGCCACCAGTGTCTAGAAAGTTGTTTCTTTCAATTTCGACGACTGAAACATTAGCCACAATAATGCCCCAAGCATCGCTCCTGATGGTGTTTTCTCGGATGTAAACAAATTCGCCAGTTCTATCTTCACCTCCTCGGTCAGCCTCTTGTCCGATGATCATGTTCTTAGCAACACCTGGATTGGTGGTTGTTCTGTCGTCACCAGCGACAAAATAGTTAGCTTCGATGTAGGTTTTAAAAAAATTATTTTTTGTCGAGAGTGGCTGATTGAATCCACCTAGGATCAAGTTTTTGGCGATATACATATTTGTTGTCTTTGTGCCATAAACTCGAATTCCGTAGTCCATCTGCCAATCTGTGGTGGCCCTGCGAGTGTTCCATACCCAATTTTCAAGGCAAACCGCGTAGCCAGATCCCATTATTTTATTAATGAGAATTCCAGTAATGGTCGACGAATTGAAAATCCTGTTTCGAACAACCCATGCATTTGACGTGTAAGCGATCACGATTCCCTGATTCCCCTGCGGAAAATAGAATCCTTCGATCCAAGGTGACGCGAAATTACTGAGTGAAAGGACCCCTGAAAAGTAGGCGCCGTCAGTTCGAGGATTTTTCACGATAAGATTTGCGATGGATGAATAGCTTGCGCTTGTTCTTTTCCGTGTGTCAATGGTCGAGAGAGCAGAAACTTGGCTTTTAAGTTTGATGTTTCCGCGCTCCTTAGGTTTTGCCACTATCACACTGCCGTAATTGCCAGAAAGGAATATAATTGTCGAGCCATCGGCCACTCCCTCCATGGTTGTCTTTGCAGACCCTGGACGCGAGCTTGAAGTTGATATCCCAGATCCACTCGGAGACACATAGTATGTGAGGCCTGTGTATTGCGGAAGAGATGGCAATGTCGGGGAAAAAGTCGTCGGAAGAGTCGTTGTTGCTTCAAACGTTTTGTCGGTCTCAGGCTCATCAGCGGTTGGACCTTCATATTCGTACGATTCTACATTTTGAGGGGCTAAAGACAAAAGAGTTGAAGGTTCCGATAGAGGTGCTGGCATGGATTCTAATTTAGGACCACACCCAACGGTCAGCAAAAAAAAGGTCGCGAATAAGCTTAGCTTTTTTAAATTTTTCATAACGTTCTCTCCTTACTTTTAGGATAAGGAGTTTGTGGATTTGATCACATGGGCAAAAATGTCGTTGAGAGGATCCTTGTGAGACGGCAAATCAGTTTTAAATTGAGACAAAGCAGTAGCAATTTATCATTTTTTCTGAGGGCTGAATTAGGTTTTTCTCCTTCCAAAGACTTAACTTCCTCTGAGCCGATCTCATTGTGATATTAAGTGCTTTTGATAAATCCTTGGAATCAAAATAGTCTTCAGAGTACTGACTTTTGAAGTACGAGTATTCTGAGTCGATATCCACATTTGTCGTAAAAGTTCTAAAATCTATTTCAAATGAAAAGTCGTTTGCCAGAGAAAATCCTTTGTCATCTTTGACAATCTCACAGGCGATTTTTTTTTGTTTGAGCCAGCTTCTAAGTCTTCGCACTGAACAGAAAACTCTTTCACGGCTCGTCACTGGATTAAAATATTCATTGGGATACAATTTCTCAAATATCGCCCCGTAGCCAAAGGGTTTGTAAAAGTCAGAGCTGAGGAGGCGAAGAAGACGAGCTGCACTCTCGTTAGGCCGAAGCGGGCTTTCGCCCTTAAAAAAAGTTCCACTTTCAGAATGCAAGCGCAACGTCGTATTTTTAGACGTGAAATATCTAAGGTCTTTGGGAATTTCATCAGAGCGGAAACGATCCCTAAAACTTGAGAATGGGGTTCCCAGATAGACTCGGTTAAGAAGTTGGGAGTTTGAGGTCAACCGCGCTATCCAAAACTCGACGTCTCTTTGGATTTCAAATAAACTCAACTCCCTTGCCTCTTTCGCGAATGCTACGAGCTCGCTGAGATGCTTTTTAGTTTTCTCATAACTGATCAATAATAACCACTTCCTTAAAAGCATCCCAAGCGGGCTCTGCTCTCCCGTGACAAGTTCTTTAGCCTCAAGAAAAAGAGTGGCTCCGCGATCACCTCGTTGTTCTATAAAATCTCGCTGTCCGCGAATTTCCAACACGCTTGCTAGGAGAAGGTTGAGAGATTTTCGGCGCGCTTGTTGTTCTAGTTCATCGAGCAGTACCTCGGCCTCTCCATAAAGACGCAAAACAGATAATGCCGCCGCTAAGTTGAGTTTGCCTATCTGGGCTTGGTAGTCATCATCTACAAGCTCTATATATTTTTTGAGAGCGGGAATGGCATCCTCATAAGACCATTGGCGAAACGATATAGCAGCTCTGTAGAAGTGAAGCATCGGGTCGTTTTCGGTCTTTGTGTTTTTTAGAATTTTCTCGGCGACCTCAAGAGATCCAAGCTCGATGAGGCATCCTGCATACTCAGTGATTGCAGATGTATCCACCAATTGATTTCGATGAATTTCGACAAGAGGCCACAAGGCCTTGATGCCCTCAAGAGGTTTTCCGAGCCTTCGATAAAGTTTTGCAACTTCGACGCGCCGAAGATCCTCAGCTTTCAGAGATTCGTAATCCTGTGACCTCAAGAGCCGAAGGGCTTCAGGGGCACCTCCCTGCTTAATTAAGGTGTCCACATCCTTTAAACTTTTATGATCAGTCTTCATAGCTGTATTTACAACTGATAGCTATTGGAGTTGTGCCAGGCAAATAGAGGAGTGACGCCGTTCCATTGTAAGGTGAGGACGATGTCACTTGAATCGAAAATTTGTCTGAGATGAAATCATAAGTTGGCTTCATGAACGTCTCATCAAGGGGCTCCTCGAAAGATTCTAACTGAACCCCAGTGTCAGTCTCAAAACGCTGAAAAGTAATAACGTCAGGCTTGATCGGATCAAAAGGTCCTTGCTTTCTATAGATGACAAAACCAATGGCGATAGGCTGATCGAGAGGAGAAAAACATCTCAAATAAAGCCGTAGATTAAGATACTCGATACCAGCTCGAGCCCTATCCTGCGTGAAAAATTGCTTTCTAAACTCGAGAAGATCTTTTCCATAGGGAACGTTATGTAGTTCCGAAGCTGTTACTGTTTCGACGGGGGTTGATTCACATGCGGAGGAATCATAAGTGATAGCATTTTTTTCCACTACGAGCTTGCCATCATGAGCTACGGTTTCTCCAGGGTCGACGATGCCGCTGTCTTTACAGCCATTGACTGTGAAGTGATAATAGATGAGTTTTCCATTGTAGATTCCACCATTGCCATGATCGGTAGTCTCGGTGAGACTTGCCCCAAGATTTAGGGAACCTCCAGGACCATTTGCCGTATCGACAAAATTCATTTTTCGATCGCAATTTTGAAAAGTCAAAACAGCGCCGACGAAAATGCATATTAATAGTGCAAACTGAATGGTTGATTTTGCCATTCCTTGATTATAGCAGTTTTTGGATTTATCAAGACAGGCATTTTTGTCGCCACTGTCTCAATTTTAGACTCCGTGTTTTAAGAACTCAGATGGGAGTCGTCCCGTTCTTGAACGGAACGCCGAAATAAACTGTCCCAGGGAGCTATAGCCGACGGAAAAGGCAACCTCTGTAACCGAGGCTTGGGGTTGCATAAGAAGGTCTTTTGCCATTTCAATTCGAAAATTGATCAACCACTGTTTTGGTTGCAGACCTGTTTCTTTTGTGAACAGGCGATTGAGACTGCGAAGACTTAGTCCTGAAACCTTGGCAATTTGATCCATACTGATGTTTTGGTCTAAGTTCTCTCGAAGGTGCAAAATGGCTTTTTTGACTCGAGGATCGGTGACACGTCCCTCGAGTTGATCGTTAGCAAGTTCAGCTTGTTTGCGGTCAACTAGGGCCTCCGTGAGTGTTTCATAAAACACTTGCGTCAGGGATTTTGCATTCTTAGTTTGCGGATGGAGCAGCAGATAAAACAGGATTTCTTTGATAAGTTGGTGCAAAGGTAAAATGGTAGGCACAGCTTTAGGAGGAAGCAGAATTTCGTTGGGATTTATCAAGGCGATGAGGCGCTCCCCCGCCTCACGAGATGAGGAAAAAGAGTGAAGGGTCTTTTCCGGAAGAAAGAGCATTTGCCCCACCCCCAAAGAAAAAGGCATCTCTCCCACCTCAACACCGATTTCACCTTGAAGGGGAATAAATAAAATGTGCTGTTGAAGTCGCAGTGATTTTTCTACTTTTCCGGGAATGTTTTGATGGACAAGGTAAAGGCCTCCAAACTGGGCTGATATGTCTTTCCCTTTTTTCACCTGAGGTTGCCTCCAAGAGTCACCCCTAACTTGGAGGCCGGCATGAGTTCAAGACGAAGATTTTAGATTATAGGATTTGCAGGGTCCTTATTTGTTGTCCCACGCATTGTTTTTGCTCTTGGCTGGATCGATGGGGCCGCCACCACCAGCATAAGGGAGTCCATCAGCAGAATTGATCTCGGTTTCGCGATTGTGGGGGCGAGGATTGCGGAGGGGGTACAAGTATTTGAGAATCTTTCCTAACAGTTGGTTAACGTCATCCTCGGCATCTCCGTTAAGCTCTCCATCCGTTCGAAGTTGTAAAATGGCCTTGCCATTTTTTGTTCCACCCTGTCCGTCAACTAAACGGCATCCATAAAAAGCAAAAGTATCGAACAGAATTTTTTGCCGAGCATTCAAGTTGAGGGATTCTCTGAGATGATAGTCAGACTTGCGGATGAAAAGTAATGTCCCGTAAGGAAGATCCCCTTGGTTGTCGTAGTTGGTGTTCTTTCCTGTGGGAGCAATTTTATACTGGTCGATTCCGTAGGCAGGCCAAACCATTTTACGGCTCAAAACATGAATGTCTGGAGTTGCGCCGTCAGCACTGTGGCGAGTAGCCGTTGCATTAAGAGCGTGATAAATCGGCGCTGGTGCGCTGCCATTGATTTCTTTTCCTCTTAGAACACCTGAAGGAATTCGGATTGCTGAAGCCCCTGGGCTGCGAGGATAGGTGCGATTGTCATACACATCTGAAATTGAAAGAGGATAGTAGGAGCGTTTTGTTGCTGTATATCCGTCTTTACGAAATTGCGAAAACACATCCATCATGTCAGTAGAAAGTCCATTACGAGGGTAGAGCATAACAATGGCGTCACCAGAAGAAGGTAAAAGCGGGGAGTTGGGAAATCTCAACCCTGGGCTTGGTGTTAGAATTTTATGAGATTTAGTTTCTCTTATGATCTTATAGGGATCATTTGTTGTTACATCCAAAAAGACTTTGCTTTCACTTCCGATGCGAAAAGTTCCAACCATGTCAAGGCGGCCTCGACTGTTGATGGGACCAGGTGCTGAGTACACTGGATTTGCAACACTGATGTCACTTGTGCCTCCTGGCACTCCAGCCACGGCATCATCACCGATGGGCCGGTGGTGAGCGCTCCATTTGTTAAATGGATTTTCCGCAAGAGCTGCTACATCTGGTCCATTAGTTTTAAGCGCCTCTGAAATATTGGAACCATCATTTGTAACGATGTCTGAGGATGCCAAATCCATCGATGAAGTCTGAGATTTTGGAGCGCAGCTAGCGAGCAGCAAAGTGGCTGCGAGCGCAGTTAGCACAGTTTGCGTCAAATCCTTTAAAGTATTGTTGTTTACCATTTTAATTCCCCCTTTGATGAAATCAGTATCCGTGATTTAACCAGAATAATGAGTTATATTTTTTGATAGGTAAACTGACTGCAAGTCTAACAGGCGAGAAGCAGACTATTTATAGAAGGCAACAGCAACCGCTGCAAAAATAAGAGCAAACGAAATCCCATAGCGAAGATTCATTCCCTCCCCAAAATAAATTCCCGCAAAGATCACAAATACGACAAGGGTGATCGCCTCCTGAAGAATTTTAAGTTGAAATGCAGAAAGGGTTGTATAACCGATACGGTTTGCCGGCACTTGAAGAACGTACTCAAAAAATGCAAGTCCCCAGCTCAGCAAAATCGCAACCCACAGAGGCGCTGATTTAAATTTCAAATGCCCATACCAGGCTGCTGTCATAAAACAATTTGAAGCGATCAGAAGAAGGACGGTGTAGATTGTATTCATAAAATTGAATATATCAGCGAGACGTTTGGAATTATAAAAAAATCTACAAAACATACAGAAGCATTGCGTTGTCTCTCAGCAAAACTGGATTAATGAAAAAAATCATCGGATAGTTTTTGACATAACACCTTGGGGGACTTCATGAAGATTCACATCAACGGCAAAGATGTATCGGTGAGTGGCGACGAAAACACGCCGCTATTATGGGTGATTCGAGATGAGCTCAATCACACCGGAACTAAATATGGATGTGGAAAAGCCCTCTGTGGTGCATGCACCGTTCACATTGATGGAGAACCGACGCGCTCGTGTTCCATGCCGGTCAAAGCGGCACAAGGAAAAAAAATTGTGACCATCGAAGGCCTCGAAGACCGTGTTGCAACAGCGGTCCAATCAGCGTGGGTCGACAATCACGTTCCCCAATGTGGATATTGCCAAAGTGGGCAAGTCATGTCAGCAGTTGCATTGTTAAGAGCAAAACCTCAACCGAGTGATCAAGATATTGACGCCGCTTTAGGTGGTCATATTTGTCGTTGTGGCACTTACCAGCGCATTCGAACTGCCATTCATCAGGCTGCCACCACTTTGGCAAGGAGCTAACGTGATCAACGAAAACTTCCAAACCTCACGCCGAAATTTTTTAACTCTTACAGGCGGACTTGTTATCGCATTTTACATCCCAAGAAAAGGGCTTGCGGCGCAGGCCCAGGCCCCCAGCTATCCACCGAACGCCTTTATTCAAATCACGCCAGATAATAAAATCACAATCGTCATTAATAAGCTTGAAATGGGACAAGGAGTGAACACTTCAATGGCCCAATTGATTGCTGAGGAGCTTGAGTGTGACTGGAAAAGCATTAAATCAGTCTCGGCCCCGGTGAATCCAGTTTACAACCACACTCAACGGCCAACCCAAATGACGGGAGGTTCGTCAGCCTTGAATTCATCGTGGGACCAGCACAGAAAAATCGGCGCCTCAATGCGGGAGATGTTAAAGCTCGCGGCCGCAAAGAAATGGAATGTTCCTGTCGAACAGGTCAAAGCAGAAGCTGGATTTATCATTCACCCCACGGCAGGTCGACTTTCCTATGGAGAACTTGCCCAAGCCGCCAATGAAATTCCAATGCCGGAGAATCCGCCACTGAAAGATCCCAAAAAATTTAAAATTATTGGGAAGTCCATGCCTCGAGTAGATGCGTCAGCAAAGGCCAACGGCCAAGCCATATTTGGATTAGATGTGCGGATCCCTGGAATGTTGTATGCTATGGTCGCTCGCCCTGGGATTTTAGATGCTGCCATTGTCTCTGTTAAAGATGGAAACGCTCGCAAAGTTGCTGGTGTGGTGGATGTCGTTCGCTTTCAAAATCGTGTTGCGGTTCTCGCAAAAAACACCCATGCCGCTCGGGTTGGCCGCGATGCCCTTGAGGTCACTTGGGACTACGGAAAAAACTCACAAGTCTCATCGACGAGTCTGATGGATCACTTTAAAGCTTTAGCTCAGGAAAAAGGCCTTGTGGCGTCTGAGCGAGGTTCGGTTGATTCCCAAATGAAAAAGGCCAACCAGCCGATGGTTTTTGAGTATCAATTTCCATTTTTGGCTCATGCTCCAATGGAACCTATGAATTGCACTATTAACTATGATGGTAAATCAGCTGAGCTGTGGGCAGGTCACCAAATGCCAACTGTGGACCGCGATACCGCTGCAAAGGTCCTCGGTCTTCCTCCAGAAAAAGTCAATGTGCAAACGGCTTATGCTGGGGGAAGTTTCGGCAGACGGGCCAACAAGAACTCTGACTATGTGGTAGAAGCCTGCGAGATTGCAAAAAAAGTAAAAAAGCCACTTAAGGTTGTTTGGACCAGAGAAGATGATATGCGTGGTGGCTACTACCGGCCTATGAATTTTCATAAGGTGCAAGTGGGGTTTGATGCAAAAAATCAGCTCCTCGCTTGGGATCATCACATCGTTGGGCAATCGGTCATTGGTGGTTCTGTATTTGAGCCAATGATGGTCAAAAATGGAATTGAGCCAACTGTGACTGAAGGTGTCTCCGACACACCTTACTCTTTTGCTCATTTTCGCTGTCAGCAGACTCGAGCTGAGACTCCTTTAACGACCCTATGGTGGAGATCTGTCGGTCACACACACACAGCCTACGTGATGGAAACGATGATTGATGAGCTTGCAGAAAAGGCGAACAAAGATCCTCTTCAATTTCGTAAGGGCCTTCTCAAAAAGTCGCCGCGGCATTTGGCTGTGCTTAAGCTTCTAGAAGCTAAAACAGGTTGGGGTAAAAAGAAACCGGCAAAAGGCCGAGCTTGGGGCCTTGCCATTCACGAGTCTTTTAATTCTGTCGTTGGGCATGTTGCTGAGGTGTCCATAGAAAATAACAAACCAAAGGTTCACAAAATTTGGAGTGCTGTTGACTGCGGAAAGGTCGTGAATCCCGAAGGTGCTAAAACTCAAGTTGAAGGAGCTATCGTCTTTGGACTTTCAGCCGCTTTGTCGCAGAAGATAGAACTTAAAAATGGCGAAATTTCCCAAGGGAATTTTCATGATTACCCTGTGATGCGCATTCAAGACATGCCTGAAGTCTCGGTTGATTTTGTTGCCACCGAAGATCCTCCTACAGGTCTTGGTGAGCCTGGTCTTCCACCGATCGCGCCAGCTGTGGCAAATGCACTTTACAGGTTGAACAAAAAACGGCTGAGAGTGCTTCCATTTGATAGCGAGCTAAACACTTGAGTCAGAATCGGGTTTGCCTACTTCTCGCAGCTGGAATGTCGAGCCGTATGGGCTCTGACAACAAACTTCTGTTGCCCATTGCAGGCAGGCCTATGATTTGCCATTTGCTCAGCGAAATCAAAAAGGCTGACATTTGTGATATTTTGGTAGTGACTGGATTTGAAAGCGAAAAAATCAGTGCAGCGATCGAAGAGTTTGATGTCGCAACGATTTTCAACCCTGATTTTCAAACGGGCATGCACAGCTCCATTCGAGTGGCACTGGCCTCGCTCACAAAATCTTACGACAGTTTTTTCATATGCCCGGGGGATCTTCCATCATTAAGGGGGCAGACCTTTCGCTCTTTAGTCACAGCTTCAGAAATGGATTCGCGAAAAATATTCTACCCTGTATTCGATGGCAGACGCGGGCACCCGGTTTTGATGTCGTCAGATTTTATTCCCGAAATTTTACAGCATCCCGACGGGGATTTTGGTTGCTCTTATATTTTGAAAAAACACCCAAATGAGTGTGTCGAAGTGCCTTGCTCCTACAACGGAGTTTGGAAAGACCTCGATAACATTCAAGATTACCGGAGTCTTAATGTCGTTTGACTCAACAGTGGAGTTTCATTCACTAGCAAAACAGTTGCGAGCTGACGGAATCCCTTTTGTGCTAGCAACGGTCGTTAAAGTTCATGGCTCCGCATCCGCTCGGCCAGGATCAAAGGCGATCTTTGATCAAAAAGGAAAAACACTTCACGGATGGATAGGCGGAGGTTGTGCCGAAAAATTTGTGGCTCAGCAAGCACAAGAGGCCCTCCACGATATGCAAACTCGAATTGTCACCGCGAATCTCGACGATGAGATTTTTGGCTTAGGTGTTGTCTGCGGAGGAAAAATGGATGTATTTGTAGATCCCATTTTTCCTGCCGAAAAAGTGGATATGTCTGTAGGGCCATTTTTGGAAGTCGCCCAAAAACTCTTTGATATTTTAAGTTGGCAAGGAGAGTGGAGCACTGGCCCTTCAGAAGTTCAGTCAGAGGCCGATTTGATTTTGCTGGCCTGCGAGCGAATTGCAAAAAAACGCGGACAAAAAGGCATTTCACTTCGTTTGCTCAAAGAACTTCCCATACGCTTTGATGCTGGTGCCCCTGTGATTTACAGTCACCGCGTGTGTTTGGTTGGTGATACAAAAGTGACCGAAGCCCTCGCGCCGATATTAAGCATTGCTGGGTATGAAGTCTTATTTGTGGACCATGACGCAAATTTCGAAAAAGGTGACGTTGTGGTGGTCGCAGCCCATAGTGCTAAAGATCCTCTTGTAGTCGCCCAAGCTCTTTTGCAAAAGGCAAGTCACGTTGCCATGATAGGGAGTCGAACGCGGGCTCTAGATGTTCTCAGTTATTTGGCAGCTCGAAGGATCGAAGGTCTTGAGTCTCTCTACATCCCCGCTGGTTTAGAGATGTCGGCGAGCAGCCCTGAAGAGATTGCCCTAAGTATTGCTGCTGAAATTATTCAAGAGTCGAGACGACGCCAATGCATGTAGAAGAAGTCAGAGACTTTTTACTTCGCCACTCTCGTTCCAAAAAGAATGGAGTTCTCCCAAATCATATGACTCACGAAAAAAAACTTCTTAATCCTGTCTGTGGAGACGAGGTCCTGATCGGTTTAGAGGTGAGTCGGCAAGAGATTGTTGATGTTGGATTTGCAACAAAGTCTTGCGCCATTTGTGCTGCTTCAGCTTCCATCCTCTGTGGGGAAATCATCGGGAAGAAAACAGATTGGGTTGTCGATGTGTCTCAAGATTTTGAAGAACAATTGCTAAAAACCGAAAGCCAACCTTGGCCTTCGCGCTTGGCGTTTCTGCAGAGTTTTGAGCATATTCGAAATAATCCTGCCAGGCGAGCCTGCGCTCTTCTTCCGTGGATTGCCGTGAGATCAATTTTTAAACAGGAGATACAATGAGAATTAGCGCCGTTTCTGTCATCTTATTTTTGCCCATGCTCGCTTTAGGCCAAGATGCGATCTCTAAGAAAAAACAATCCATCGAATATTTTGAGCAGGCTGCCAAAGTTTTTCAACATCCCAGATGTCTGAATTGTCATCCTGCTGGTGACGCTCCTACACAGGGCCCATCCCTAAAAGCTCATGCGATGAATGTTCAGCGAGGGCCCGATGACCACGGTGCTCTTGGCCTTAAGTGTGCCGCCTGTCATGGTCAAGAAAACAATGTTCACTCTGGCGTTCCAGGAGCACCAAAGTGGGGACTTGCTCCTAGGTCCATGTCGTGGGCAGGTCTTAAAACTGGAGATCTTTGCCGCGCGATTAAAGATCCCCAAAAAAATCATGGTATGACTTTAGAAAAGCTAGTGGAGCACAATGCCCGAGATCCTCTTGTTGGTTGGGCATGGAATCCCGGAAAGGGCCGAGGCCCCGCGCCCGGCGCGCAGAAGGAATTTGGTGAGCTCGTTGCAAAGTGGGTGAGCACAGGCGCAGAGTGCCCAGATTGATTTCCGAAGAACGCATTCTCATTTTAGGCCCACCGGGTGCAGGTAAAACACGATTAGCCCGAGAATTGTCGCGCGAAAAAGGAATTCCTCACATTGAGGCTGATAAAATTTTTTGGAGAGGGGATCGCGCACTATCAAAAGAAGAGTTTCGTGAACAGCTAAAAATCCATCTTAGGGCCCCGTCATGGATTTTTGAAGGGCACTTCGGGAAGGCCGCTGATTTAGTGATTCCAAATACCGTCTTTGTTTTGTCTCCGTCGCGCCGCACACGCCTTTGGCGCCTCTTGAGAAGAGATATTTCCCGTGTCATCTCAAGTCCATTGGCCCGCGGACGCTGGCAAAAATTAATTCACAATCTGATTCATTTTCGCTCTGACGAAGTTCAGGCGGAGCGATTCGCCCAGCAGTGCAAGAACCAAAACTACAAATTAGTCCAGTGACTTCTTGGCCCCTGGTTCAAGTTTTGCTATAGACCATTCCTGAAAGTGGGGACCCCAATATGACACCAAAAATTCTTACAGTTCTTTTTCTTCTCGTAACCTGCCAATTACAAGCATCACACCTAGACATTTTTTGCGACGGCATTTACATCGTCAATACCGACGGTGAAAAACTGGGTTTTGCTGCCGATTGCGATCGAGTGGTGGCTCATGCCAAGAATGGACTTTTTTGCGATGGCATTTACCTCAAAAATTACCATGGAGAGCAGCTCGCCTTTTCAGCCAATTGTGAAGAGATGCTGGATCACTCGCGAGACGGTCTTTTTTGTGATGGGATCTACATCAAGAACAAACATGGCAAACAATTGGCATTTGCGGCCAACTGTCAGGAGATTGTTGATAACAGTTATCACGGCTATTTTTGTGACGGCATTTATCTCAAAGACCGCAACGGAAAACAGCTAGCGTTTTCAGCGGATTGCCAAGGTATGATCGATGACATTAAAAATGGGCACGGTCCGAACTAAAGAATCCCGCAATGAACGCTTAGAGTTTCATCTCCTTGCTTGAGCGAAAAAATCGCGACTCCATTAGGTCTCAAGGCTGCTGTCGTATCAACCACTCTAGGTTTTAGTAAGGAAAGAAAAGCAGCCTGCTCTTGCGTCGAAAGATTGGCCGAAACTTTCTTCATGGATTCAATCGTTGCAGAGTCTGTGAACTTAGCCATTCTCACTTGAACTCGAGGAAGTGATGTCGCATCGATGATCACATCAAAAGCCTCAAAAAGTGGATCTTTAGCATCGATAATAAAAAAACCGGGAAAGGTCTGTTGAAGTTTTATGGCTTTTTCGTTGACGTGGGCTGCGCATTTAAGCTCATCAGCCCCACTTGTCGCGGCAAAAAGGCAAAGGCAAATCATCATCGCAAAACATTTCATAACTCCCCCTGTTCTGCGATTACAAATCTCCCGACGGGTGCCCGTCAACCCGGAATTGAAATAAAAAGTACGGAGGAACACAAACTCCGCGATCAGGCTTAAAACTCTCGGCACAAATATAGTCATCCCGACACGGATCAGTTTGACTGCAACCACGCAATCCAACTCCGATGGAAAATATCTTGAGGCAATCGTCAAAGTTTTTGCGACCAATACAGGCATTAAACCCAGGCCTTGCGGCGGGAAGTGGACCACAGGTCGCCTCGGGCGGAAGGCCCGATTCCCCAGGGCCATCTTCACAGGTCAGCTTTCGAATGTTCCCTCCTAGAAAGCCTCCTGTTTTGGTGCCTTCATCTTGGCTCTGCGGGGAGCACATGGCGTTTTCAAGAGTCACTTTGCGATCATTCTTGCGGGTAAAAATGTCCACGCCGTAAGAGTGCGTAACTGTTTTTCCAAACTCGCAAGGGTCTCCGACTTTTTGGGTGGGATTGATACAAATTCCCATTCCGACAGTGTCTGAGGTGTCCAGAAGCTGTTTACACACGAGGCCTTGAGCGCAAGTCCAATCGGTAAATGAGGGATCTTTTCCAAGTGCGCAGTGAGCTCCCCAGCCATTGAAAAGACCGGTTCCAACAATCGCTTGAGATCTCCTGGCTTGAGGTCTTGCCGAGAAACCTCGAGAAAAATCGATCGCCTCGGCGTTGGCCGCAATTTGTTCTAGAACAGCTCTGCGACGTGGAAGATCTCCGATAAAGTGTGCTGACCCTGGTAAAAAAACAGAATTTCCCGGGTACTTTCCAATAGGATCGATGCCTGTAAAATGAAATCCCCCAATGGCGCGAGTTTGGTGGCATCCGGTGCATGTCGTATCATTGAGTCTACGCATGAGGGCCTCATGGGACTTGATAAGGCCCATGTTGATGAGATTTTCTGGAGTTTC
>JBGATJ010000001.1:41196-101887 GCA_044229295.1 Pseudobdellovibrionaceae bacterium | reverse complement strand
GATTTGCCGAACGCGCGACCCCACCTGGAGCAATCGACAGTGCTTTTTTGCTCAAAAACTTTTTGGGAACCAAAAGTGTCCCGTCGTCAATGTCCTTGGCATTTTTTTTGTCAAACAACCAAGCTTTAAATTCTTTACGAAGCTTTTTATCTGCTAAGATTTTCTCACGATCAATTTGGTTTTCTAAATAAGCTTCTTCTAAGCCGCCATTGACCCAATCATAAACTTTTAATAAATAAACGGCCTGGCCACCAAAATTTCCTGCAGCGCCAGCTCCTTGTCGATCGGCTTGTAAATTCACCTCAAGAGCTCTTAAATTCTCATAACTAAAAAATTTAGGATTCAGCGGCCCTTCGCCAAGCCAAGCTTCTGACGGAGATTCTGCTGAGGTCGTAAGCCACGACTTCGCGACTTGAGCGCAGTGTTCGCTATCTGTGGCGGTACCGGCGTGATAGACCATATTGATGGTCATAGGCAATCGAGAGAGTGCAGGTTTTCCATGATCGATCACTCGGTAAGCCAAGCGATAGACAAAGCGGATCTCCCCACAGTGAACGCCGGTGACATAGCCGCGATCAGCTCTGTTGATAATTCCAACCAAAGCAAATCGGGCGCTAGGGCTCGTCAAATATTTGATGTCAAACGGTCTTCCGCCGTAGGATTTGGCTGCAAGTTCTGCCTTAAGATTTTCGAGAACTGGTTTAAAAATGGAGTTCTTGGCTAAATCGAAATTACTGAGGTTCCCCGTCGACTGGCTCCGAGTGAGCAAAGCACCAAGTGAAAACCCTTTAAGTTCCAGCTCCTTGAGTGTTTCAGATTTTGTAAGAGTTAAACCATCCTCAAAATTGGCATTTGCAAAAGACAAACCGAGTACAAGTAGTAAAAAAAATCCAATCCTCATTGTCCTTGCTCCTGAAGATACTCAAAGCCATTGAGATAGTGGAGATATTCGTCCGTAAGAGTTTTTGATTTCTTAGAAGATCTATCAGAAATGGTGCAGTTGTGATCAGTACACATCATTTTTGCTTTGCACTCTCGAAGCGTACAAAGCAATTGAGTGTTCCCAACAACGTAGGAAAGATACGGATTGCCTAGGCCACCGTCATCAAATTTTGCAAGCTCGCTTAAGCAGTCTTCAGTGATTTTGCGATCCTTATAAACAGGGCATAAAAATTGTTTGGCCACTTCACGAAACTCTTCGCGGGTCGCGCTCGGCTTCAGAGATCGTTCTGCAACAAAACCAAAGAGAGACCTTGCCATTCGCTTTTCACAGTCTTTGACATCTAACTGGCAAAAAAACTTGTAGTGGCTGAGCAGGGGCCCATCAAAATCGCCCCATTTGCCTTTGTATCGAGAGTAGGCAGGGCGCATTCGCAGACATCCGCCGTCATCACAGTCAGTTCCTAAATCCTCATTCTTGCGAGCCCACTGTTTGTTTGGCGCTTTAGAGTTTTCCGCAATGTAGAAGTGGCCGTCGGAGTGAAGCCGTTCAAAGCGTGTTTCAGTAAAAGAGCTTGCCACCGGAATTTGCCAGGCTTTTGCAAGATCTTGGGCAATGATCCAACCACTGTTACACCCGTGAATAAAAGCAAACGAGTCGTTGGTGAAGTGGCTCTTTAGAGCCGCAACCTCAGGACCTCTAAAGTCAAAACGAAAGCCCAATCCGTCAGCCTGAGTTCCTAAAGACGGGGAGTTGTGCCCAAAAAACTCAAGCGATCGAATTTTTTTAAACTTTTCAATTTCTGCAAGCGCAGACTGCGTCTCAAGATGCAGGTCATTATTAACAAGAAGAACCCACCCGGAATCAGAGAGGGATTTTTCGTTGTCCTCATCCTCAAAGACCGAAAGCAAAACAACTTGATCCGAAGGAAAATTGATTCGATACAATTGAGCACTACCTAAAGCTGCGAGTTGGGGCTGACGGCCCAAATCCGTGCCACGGCCCGAAAGTAAAATACGCACATCCCCGTCGTAGTTGATTGGACCTTGGGTTTTTGGCACCGCCAAAATGTACCCGTGGCTTAGTGGTGCAAAAAGTAATATTTGAAAAATTAAGGCGACAGTGAATTTCATTTTTTTGATCCGTTCTTGATTTTAGCTAAGGCTGAAGGGCTAGCGGTGAGTTTGAAGTTGTGCACATAATTTCCGTTGTCAGAAATCACCCGAACTTCCATGTCTTTTTCTCCACTTGCAAGACGCTGCAGCTGTTCTTTGGAAAGGTGTAGTGAATGTTTGTGCGCGATTAAAGCGTCTTTCGAAAGTTTCGAGGATTTTACAAAGGCCTCAAATCGTTCCAAGTCGTAAGACCCTTGGTCCATAGGAGATGTTGTAAGACTGAGACCTTCACTAGGGATATTGACCAAAGCCGATGTCGGAACCAGCACGCGGTGATAGTGTTCAAAAAATGGGGATTCAATAGTTTCGAACACGAGGTCATTAAGCTCTGGATTACAGGTTGTAGTTTGTGGGACTTTGCGCTTGATATGGATAAGGCCTGCCGCTGAGACTGTGAAATAAAATCTATGAGCAAGGTTTTTTTTAGGAGTAAGAACCACAATTTCAACATTTTTTTCACCGGATGCAATCCGAACTAAGTCCTCTTGAGAAAATAAGACATCATGGTAGTGATGTTGAAGAGTGGGTCCTGGCAGACCCGATTCTTTAATGAATTTGTCAAAGGCGGCCTTATCTAAAGACTCCTGATCCAAAAGCGTCGTACGAGTTTTGTAACCATTTACAGGCGGATTGATCAGCACCGACAGCGGTAGCGACAGGTTGTGATAGTGCTCATAGCGTGAAAAGAAAGTGGCCTCAGCAGAAACGATATCTGTCGAAGGAGCGCAAATTTCGTCAGCAGAAGAGACGAAGCTCAAAAAGCCGGTTGAGAGTAAGCTTGATGCTATAAAAGTTCTGCGGTCCATAGACTGCTCCTTTGGGGATGGCAAATCGTCATACCCATGTTTAAAATTTAGTCAATGGGCCCCAACATGATTTAGCTGGGCCCGTTTTTTTTTTAACCATCTGTACCTCTTTCATTAAACGGGCCATAAAACCATTGGCAGGCGTGGATTCTGCGGAAAAAATTTCGCACCGAGCTCTTAATAAAAAGGAGCTTGCAAAATTGCGTAACCGGTTACATAATGGCGAAATGAAACTTTTTGAAGACATTGGAAAGGTCGCCTTAGGAACGCGCGTTCGTTTTCTTGCAGATTTAATAACCGCCGATGCGGCCAAGATTTACAGCCTCTATGGCGTTGATCTGGTCCCGAAGTGGTTTCCTGTTTTTTATGTCCTCTCAAAAAGCGAAGGTGAAACGATCACGTCCATAGCGGAAGCCATCGGCCATTCCCATGCATCGGTCAGCAAAATCGTAAGCGAAATGATCAAAGCCCGAGTGGTTGTTGAAAAAAAAGAAAAGGGAGATCAACGGCGAACCGTCGTAGCCCTTTCGCGAAAAGGAAAACAGATTCTCTCGAAAATTGAACCGCAATATTTGGACGTCAACAAGGCCCTTGACGAAATTTCTGCCGAGGCATCACACGATTTGTGGGCGGCTCTTGAGGAGTGGGAAGGCCTGCTTAAAACGCGTTCTCTTCTTGAGCGGGTTGCAGGAAAAAAGCAGTTTCGCGAACATGGTGTTCAGATCATCCCTTACCAGGATCAATACCAAAAGGACTTTCGAGATCTCAATGAGGATTGGATCAAAACCTATTTCAAAATGGAAAAGCCCGACTACGATGCTTTAGATCATCCGAGGGACTATATTCTCAATCGGGGCGGGCACATCTTTGTCGCTCTTTTAGATGGCGCGCCAGTCGGAGTTTGTGCGCTCCTCAAAAGGGAGGATAAGCACTATCCCTATGAGCTTGCAAAAATGGCGGTCTCTTCCAAGGCGCGAGGGAAAAATATCGGATTTTTACTAGGGCAGGCGGCCATCGGAAAAACTCGTGAGCTAGGTGCTGAAAAATTATTTTTAGAAAGCAATACGATTCTAAGGCCCGCAATCGGGCTCTATAAGAAATTGGGGTTTGAAGAGGTCCGGGGTTTAAAAACCCCTTACGAGCGATGCAATATTCAAATGGAGCTAGTGCTTACAAGGGACTGAGATTTTCACAACATTTTTAAGGTCAATCTGGCTCGTCGATTCATTCAAATCAACAAATCCACCATTGCCGTTATCCGCAATCGTCTTAAGAACTGCTGTTGCAGCTGCATCGACAGGTCCATAGTAAACGGTGCTGATGGACAGATGTCCTTTAGAAAACGCAACCATCTCCATAACGTCGGTTTTGATTTTTTCAAGGTCAACAGGTCCACAGTTTGTCCCGTTTGCTTTGCATGTGACCATATTATTTGGGTAGTCGCTCGGTGCACCGTCAGAAACGAGGACCGCGGCATAAGAAACTGGAGAATTCTCAATAAACTGAGGATCATTTCTAACAAGATTCATCAGCGCATTGAAAGAAGCGCGGTAAGGAGTTCCTCCCGCATCAACAATATTTCTAAAGTTGGTGAGAGCCTGGTCAACAAGCGAGATATCAGGAGTGAATGACGGAGGACTAATTCGAATGGTTGCAGTGGTTCCACCAAAGGTTACAAATTGCCAAGAAGTATCTGGGCGAGTGCGGTTCAAATTAACGAATTCAGAAATTCTTCCATAGCGAAAGTTTTTGGATGGGTCTGTACCTGTACCGGGATTGAGTGAAGCTCCATAGTTGTTAGAACCTGATACATCCACCAAAAAAGCAACCTTGATAGGTGTTGTGACTGTTTGAATTGTGTCTTGGCAGACAGTTCCTGGAGTGATGGGTGTTGTAGTACCAATATTAAGGTCAGAGTTAAAAGTGCCGTCGGTTTGGGCGAAGTCTACGGGAGTAGAAAACTCGTTACTTGAACAATTTTGGAACCCTAGAGCTGCAGCCACGATGATAAAAGAGAATACAACGGTGCCTTTGATTTTGAAGTTATTCATAACTCCCCCTTAACACTAGGCTAGTTTATACCTGGGTGGATTTGAATAAAAAATCGCCTGACTCTGGGAAATTCTCTTTTTGATCCAAAATCCGTTCGCTTTTGAGACGCGTGTTCTTCGATGTTCCGTGAAAATCCCCCAAGATTCCCGTAGGAAGGACCATCTCTTTACGAAAGGTGATCTATGAAGGCCCTATTTTTGACCCTTGTCCTCATGTTTGGTGCAACCGGCTTTGCCGCCGATGTTTGCTCCAATCGATTCCCAGCAAACATTGTACGTAGCACCCCTCAGTGCATTCAGGTTTGCAATTCTGCAGGGGCTAAGTTTTGCGGGATCCAATTTGCTTACTCTATTAAGTGTGACTGGAACTATCTTTGTTACTACCACACGTGTTACTGTGGGTACTAACTCGTAATTTTCATATTTTAGTCGCCAAGAGTTTCTGATAGAATAAATCCAGGAGACTCTTTGGCACACACACACGACCACCATCATCACCATGGCCACAGTCACGATCATCATTCCCACGGTCCCGCAAACTACAACTCCGCATTCGCCCTTGGCATCACTCTCAATTTTGGATTTGTGATTGTTGAAGGATGTTACGGTTATTTTGCTCATTCGTTGGCTTTGTTTGCAGATGCCGGTCACAATTTAAGCGACGTCTTGGGGCTTTGTCTGGCGTGGGGAGCGAGCGTGCTTGCAAAACGAACTCCGTCCCCACAGTTTACTTATGGCCTACGAAACTCTTCAATTTTTGCAGCTATTGCAAACGCCGTTTTTTTATTAGTCGCCATCGGTGGTATTGCTTGGGAGGCCATTCATCGGTTCTCTGAGGTCGGCGAAGTAAAGACAAGCACAGTGATGGCAGTGGCCGCGATTGGAATTTTGATCAACGGCTTTACCGCATTTCTTTTTATGTCAGGCCGAGAAAATGATCTCAACCTAAAAGGGGCTTACCTGCATATGGTTGCAGACGCAGCAATTTCAGCAGGGGTTGTTGCCGCCGCGCTCTTAATGAGTTGGACAGGTTTGCTTTGGATTGATCCCACCGTAAGTCTTTTGATCTGCGCGGTGATAGTGTGGGGAACTTGGGATTTACTCAGAGACTCAGTACGGCTGGCTCTCAATGCTGTACCAGCAGGCGTTGACATGAAAGGTGTACAGAATTTTTTGAAGCATCAGAAAGGCGTGACCCAAGTTCACGACTTGCACATTTGGGCTATGAGCACCACCGAAAATGCATTGACCGCGCATCTTGTAATGCCTGCGGGTCATCCCGGTGATGAATTTCTTGAAAGCCTCAGTCACGCCCTCGAACATGATTTCAAAATTCATCACACAACAGTACAAATCGAAATGGGCACTCTTGCCGATGGCTGTCGCTTGGCGTCTGACGACGTCGTATAATCTTCGTAGCATTTCACAGAAACATTTTTTTGAAAAATCTTGCCCTAAGGCCAGTTGAATAGTTGGCGTTTATGAAGACACAATGGGTGCACTAAAGTCATAAAATTTATTTACACGGAGGTTCACTATGAAGGTTATTTTCGCATTATTTTTTACTTTCATTTCCGCGCAAAGCTTTGCTGCATCTCGAATTGCGGGTAAGGTCATTTTCTCCGGTCTGGGACACGACCCTGATCTTCGCACCGGGCAAGTGATTCCCAACGTCGTTGATATCAAAGTTGAGATCACAAGATTTAAATTAAAAACTGTAAACGGCGAAGTGAAATTTTCTGACGATGTTATTTGCAAAAAAACCTTCAAAGGAGATCGCCTCGTCAATTTCGAAGGCTTCTTTGATTTCAAAGAAGTCACCTGCGACACCATGATCAAAGGAAAAAGCGTCACAATCCACGCGGCAGCCGGCGTGTTTAATGATGCTGGCCTCAAAGACCCATTCACAGGCGCACTCACAAACACGACCGACTTCGGCCATTGGCTCTACGCCACAGACGCCGCAGGCGCAAAAGTCTTGAGCAACGACGCCCAAGGATCCGCCCGCGTCTACACCCCAGTACGTAAAATGAGTAAATCCGCCCTTCTCACAATTAAGCATACGGATCCTGAGATCCTCGATGACACAATCTACGTAACCTACGACCTCAAATATTAACTGGAGCCCTTGAGTGTGCTGTTAGCCAGGGCCGGACTCGAGGAGGAACTAAATTTCTTTTTTTAGTTCGGCTTTTTTATTTTGCTGGATTTTTTAGTAGGAAAAGGTTGTGAAACGCTACGTACAACTGCATGTGGGCCCTGAGGTGCTCGATTTTCTTTGAGGTGCACCAGGTTTTTCTAAATAACCGATTCTGATTTGCTCTGAACATCGCACAGGTGTGATTGATCGAAAATATCGGATCGTTGCCGCCTTTTTTGAGCTCCCCGAGGCCTTGACCCCGGGGCTTTCTCCCCCTAAAAACTTCATGGCGGCAACGAGGAAATTGCTTTTTCACCTGGCCAGCATAACTCGGATTCATGTCCGACTTGATAGTGGCTTCAGGATGAATCAGCGGCTTTACAAACCGCAAAAGCTTCTTCCTGATTTTGGACCTGTCGTCTTTTCGTGGGCCGTACTTTTTCACTGAAACCTTAGCTAGCCTCCCAGTCGCTGGCATCTGGGCGACATCTACGCCAAGGATTCGCCGCGTGCCCGTCTCCACGACAATCGAAGCGGACACCGGTTTGCACTTGGTATGTACGAAAGTTTCGAGGTCATCAAATTCAACTTTGGTTGCAGTAGCGTTGGAGAGATTTTGAATCCGCGTCGCTTTTTCTGCCATAAGGGCAAGGAAGAGGAATTTCCGAGTGACTGTTCTTCGGTGGACGCGCAGGATCAATGCGAGTCGCCTGAGAGAAACGCCGGAGCAGTAGAGCTGATAAACGAGTTTATTGAGCTGACGAGTTTTTTGACGAAAGCAGGGATCGGTCGTAGCTTTAGAGAAGCTCCGGGAGCAGGTTTTACAGAAATACCGCTGCACGAGGGCCCGATCAGAGCTGCGGAAAAAAAAGCCAGCAAGGCGCACGGACGATCCAGAACATCGAGGGCAAAAAGGAGATTTCATGAAGAGTCACCAGTGCAAAAGCAACGACACCTCTAAGTCTCCTAACCCCACCTCTCCGTCCGCCTCGGATTAAAACAGACAACGGGCCCAGTTTAGTTTATTTGCGTTTAAACGTCATCTCCATCTGCTTAAACTCCTTACCATCCTCCCCAGGTCCAAACATCGTATAAATCATATTATTCCGATCAACCATCTTCCACTCCGATCGATAGTCTTTGCTTTTCGTCGGGCTCATTGGACAGGAGTACGATCCGCTGTCACTGAGGGTTTTGGTGGTTTGATCAAAAGTTCCGGATCCGTGCATGACTCCGGTTCCCATGTTGTCTAGCCAAATGGTGTCGTATTTTCCTTTGAGATTGTCGTAGCCGGTGATTCCGAGTCCTTCAAAGTTTTGTCCCATGGCTTTTCCTTTAGTTGTATGCTCTAGGAATCGGTTGCCAAGAATCATTTTCATGACGCTGCTTCCACTGGACTCTTCGGGTTTTGAATCCGCAGTCATCCAAAATTTTGAAGTGTACTTCCATGTTCCTGCCATCATTGCCAAAACTTTGTGGGGTTCTCCTGGAGTTGCGTACTCCTTCATGGCTTTCATCATTTCTGGATTCATGCCACCTGCAGGAGAAGCGGCTTTATCATCAGCATTTCCGAAGGAAGTGGTTAAGGCTAGGGCTAGAAAAAATAAAATTGATTTCGTCATGGGCTTTACTCCTGGTTGAAAATAGGAAGGCTAGCAGACGAATTTGATTTTTCAAGTCTTTTTTCGTCCACTTACGGCAAACCAAAAGTGATAAAATGTGGCTCGTGGATCTTTTGCCATTTCGAGAATATCTGCAATGGCCTCGGCTCCTTCCTTGCGGTCTTCGAGGGGGAGATAGCTATTCAAGCTGGGGAGCAGCGTGGTTGCCAAGAACTCGATCTCCTTTTGTGCGCCGTAGATGGGTTGGGCCTCGACCTGAATATCAGTGAGTCCAATCATTTTCATGTAGGGGGCGAGTTTTCTTCCAACATTGGGATCGCCACCGTGATGGCGTTGACCATTTTGAACATTCCGCCAGAATTTTGCAAAAGTGGGTGGTGCAGGTTCAAAAAACATACAATCTCGGTCGGCGTCCTCGATGAGAATTCTGCCCCCGGGCTTAAGGACTCTTTGCAGACTTTCTAGAGCCCGAATGGGTTTTTCTAAATGCATAAAGACGAGCCTTGCGTAGATAAAGTCAAACGTCTCATCTTCAAAAGGAAGTTCATAGAGATCAGCTTTTTGAAAGTGAAGACCCTCTTGTTCTTTTGTGTGAGCGAGGAGTTCGGCGCTGCGATCAATTCCTATTACCTTCACTTTTGGAAAGTGATTGGCAAGCAGAGTGGTGCGAATCCCATGACCGCAGCCAACTTCAAGAGCTTGGCCATGATTTTTTAAGCCGTGTCTGCTCAGTAAGTCTGTGAATCCCTCCAAGCGAAGCTGCGCGCGTTCGGCCAAAAACTTCGATTCCACATCGCGATTTTCAAGATTTTCAAATTGGTAAGAACTTTTCATAGGAACACCTTTCTAAAGACTTCGCACGATGCGCAAGTCCGAAAATTCGTCGTCAAATTTATACTTCTTCATCTCTTCTGAGGCATGAGCTTCAAAATACCTAAGGGCTCCCTCAGATGACGTCTTCATATCTAAAGCCACCACCTGAACGGGGCGATGTGATCGATAAGTCGATTGTTGCCAGCCTAACGGGTTTTCAAAAAACTGATAGCCCATGTCCCTGAGGGTTTTTTCTCTTGGAGAATCAGAAACAAATGTCCCGAGCACCATGGCTATGTTGTGATGTTTTGCAAACCTTAAAAACCAGTACCTCATCACCAGGTTCAAACCCAGGCCTCG
This sequence comes from Pseudobdellovibrionaceae bacterium, assembly GCA_044229295.1. GTDB lineage: Bacteria > Bdellovibrionota > Bdellovibrionia > Bdellovibrionales > Bdellovibrionaceae > JBGATJ01. Next base: position 91,980 of record JBGATJ010000001.1, on the reverse strand, counting down.
CATGGATCCTAAAGTGGCCGCACGACTTAGAAGAAGAATAGGAAAATTCAAAGGCATTGGAAATGTCCACGGGCACTCCAGTTTTTTTTCGACGAGGCTCTGATCTTCAATGATTTCACCGCGCATAGTGGCGACCATCTCGTCACCGAAAAACGAAGCCATCACAAAACTTTGATCATCTGAAGGACCCCAACACAGACTTTTAAGATCTAGAGTAAAACCTTTTGCGGTGGAGTATTCACTCGTCCTCAACGCGTTGACCTCTTCTGCGCAGCTACTGTCTACAAAACGGAGGGATCGATTCATAAACTGGCCTCAACAAGAATTCTATCAGAAAGACGGCCAAGGCAACTCAAGTTCGCAAATCCTGGTCCTTGAGCCACACCTGCAAGCATGGGGAGGTGGAGTGACGGCATGAGTCCCTCCAAAGATAGATCTCTTCGGATTCGCTGTGAAAGGGCTTCGGTGGTTATCGGCTGCTCTAGAGCCAATTCTAATTTTTTCTGAGCCGCCGAACTCAGGAGGGATTTGAGAGTAGAGACGTGGTCGGAGCCGTTAGCTAGAATCAATTGGTCATAAATTCGAGTGGAGGTTTGGCCGTTGTACTCGACGGTCATCTTTAGCGTTTGTCCCTCGGAAGCAAGCTGGGTCATTCTCCCTGGAACGATAGTGTGCCGAATTTGTTCGTTGAGGATGTTCATCGCGTGGACTGAAAAAACTCCTAAATCCGTTCTATCTATAAAGTCCCTTCGGTCAGAAGAGTTGAGATGTGACCATCCGTGGCGGTCGGGCTGGCTGTAAAATTGGTTTTCGTAATAATTTTCGGATCTGGTAGTGAGGTAACCGCGTGGGGCAATCACATCGACGAGCATATCTGGGAAAGTTTTTCCGAGCGCAAGTAAAACGGCAGCGGTTGTTTCTCCGGCGCCGACAATGGCGACGCGTCCACGAGGTTTGAAGGTTTTTCTTTTGAATGAGTTCCAGAAAGTCTCGAGAGTGTACGTGTGCGCAGGCAAAATATGAGAGCCTCCGTTAAAGTTGATTTTTGTTTTTCCAGGTCCAGTGAGGACAAGATGGTCAGCTGTAAAATCAAATGTCTCTTTGCCGTTAACAAGCGAAAGTTGCCATTGATTGGTGTTCGTATCAATATCCGCACACTTCACTTCGCCTTTGAGTATTTTCACCTGAGGTTCAAGGTGCGATGACACCCACGTGAGATACTGTGCCCACCTGAGATGGCAGGGAGAAGGGCGACCACGATCGACCCAGTCAGAAAATGTTTTTGTTTGAATAAGAAAAGCCGTCCAGGAAAAATCTAAGAGGCGCAAACGGATTTTTTCGTTCAGGTCCTCAGCTCCAACATCGGTTTCAATGGGAAAGACCACGTCTTTCTCGGGAGGTGTTCCAAGCTTGAGTTCACCGTCGGTGTATCCCCATTCTCCTGACCAGTTAGCAGCAACACTGCTTTTCTCGATGAGGACGACCTTGTTGACAGGAACGTTAAATTCTTCAAGGACTTTGGCTTTTATTGCGATGGCTAAACCTTTTGGACCTGCCCCGATAACAGCGAGGGTTTTTCTTAGAGTTTCAGACATGGGCCACCAACCTCTCGTAGGAGTGGGTTTCTATGGATCGAGCCACTTGATTTGCAATTTCCAGGGAAAACTTGAATGCCGTACCTCCCCAACCCGTTGCGATAAAAATGCCTTCGTGCCCAGGAACTCTTCCGACGAAACCCTTTCGCTGGGGAGTGTAGCAATCAAAAGCTCGTTTGACCGTGTAGTCAGAGTTCCAGTTTTTTAGCGTCAAGCGGGTTGGACGAGGATGAGAGAGAGTCACGAGGGTTTCTTGGCCAAGGCTTGCAAACTCTAAAGACTCTCGATCGAAATAATTAGGGGCATTGAAGGATGATGTTTTTTTGGCAGAGTAGGTCGTGAGCTCTTGCGCCGTTAATTCAACGGGAAGGCCATAGATTTTCAGTAGAGGGAGCATCTGAGCTCCTCCTGCAAAAACCACGCGGGCTGCTCTTATCTTTACAGCGGCGGCATTCAACAAGAAACCCCCTTTTATGGGGACAACACTGTTGATTTCTACGTCTTCAAAAATTGGAATTTTATCGTCAAGACAATGATCGAGGAGATTTTGTGAGAACTCAACAGGGTTCATCGAGCCTGCAAGGGGTTCGTAGACGGCTAAATCGTCATCACTCCAACGAAAATCAGGAAATCTTTTTCGTCCTTCATCAGTTGTTATGACTTCGAAGGGATAGTAGTTTCTTTGCATTTTTTCAAAGAGAGGGCAGTAATTTCCGAGTCTTTTTTTACTGAAAAAATAGAGTGATCCATTCCGTTGAAGGGGCGCAAGGAGATTTTCGGTTTTACGAAGTGTTTCCATTCGATTCAAGTGTCCAAGCGCAAGATCGACGTGTGCGCTGCTTTCGTGAAAAATACGGAGAAGTCCTCCTGAGTGTGCAGTTGCACTCAGATTTTTGCGACCACTGTCCACCAGAGCCAGGTTCTTCATGCCTCTTCGATGAAGCGTGAACAAGATGCTAGCTCCAATACATCCGCCGCCAATCACAACAACATCAAAATCCTGCGGGTTCATGGCCATCGCGGCTCTCCGATCCCAAGTGCTATGGCTAAATCTTTCGCTGTTTTGGGTAAAAATGGTGCCATAACACCGATCAGCTCTCGAATTAAAAAGGCCTCTCGTTGCCCATCGTTTTTCGCTTGGATTGTCACGTCGATGAATTCAAGAAGTCTGTGGCAAGCGCGTCTCATGTCTAGAGACTTCGGATGCAGAAATCGTTCGATGTCGCGCGTGAAATCATTAGCAACCTGAAGGTCTTTGAGGTTAACTCCTTCTTCGACAGACACTTCTTGAGCTCGCGTTCTGATTGCTGTCAGCTGCGCTTGGAGGCGAAGGGCAAACTGATCAAAATTATCTTTTGTGAAGTTCTCGGTCTGAAGGGCGGGTCGAATTGAGCATAGGTACAGACGCAGCAAATCTGAGTCTGCAGAAAACTCATCTGCCCAAATAGCGTGGTTTCGGCTGGTTGAGAATTTTTCACCGTTGAGATGTAAAAACTCATTTGTCACGATGGCATCAGGCAGACGAGCTTTGGGGTTCATCGCTCGTAAAAGAGCAGGAATAAAAAACACGTAGTAAAAACTATTATCAAAACCAAAACAGTGAACCCAACTCTGGTCCTCCCTCAGCGCAAAATTCTCATAGGCTGCTGCCATTTCAAACCAAACATGGAGGTCAAGATGGGCTGTCGAAAGAGGAATTCCATGAGCTTTTGGAACAGAAACAAGGACTTTGAAAGGCGCGTGCCTTTCAAGCTGACGACGTAAAGTTTTTAGGCGTGGAGTTAGCTCCAGCTCATCTAGGTCAGCTGAAATTTCTGAGAGTCGCATTTCAAAGGTGTGAACCTCCTGGCGTCGAGATTGTGCCGGCGCACGACATTGGGAGCAGTGAGGGGCCTTGAGATCAAAGGGGGTAGCCACCCAACCGCAACCCTCGCAACCGCCGTGACTTTGAGAATGGCAGTTTGGACACCTCCCCTGAATCCAAGCGTCGACCAAAAACTGATCGCAATTTTCACAGTATGGAAAATCCACCACATCTGCTTTGATCACTCCAAGCTCAATCGCCCTTGCTGCAAACTCCTGAACCCTTGCTTGGTATTGCATATCATTTTGAGGACTCAGAAACTCATCAAATTCAATCTGCAGGCATCCAAGACCTTTAAGAATCCGAGATCGCATCGCTTGAGAAAACTGTTGCAGGCTCAGGTGGGGCGGCCGAGCTGCAGCGACATAGTTTTGGTGATCGTCAGTTCCGCAAACGGATTTTACATCTCGCCGTCTCAAAGCAAAGTATCTGCGCTGAACGTCGGCGGCAAGGTAGGGACCAGAGATGTGACCAAGGTGGAGTGGGCCATTAGGCGTGGGAGGAGCTGCTGTGACAAGGATTTTCTCTGGCAATGGCAAGACACTCAGTTCTTCTGTATAAATGGAAATAAATGTCAGATCATCAAGGCCCGTATTTTCTATTTCATGAAGAGCCTCTGAGGGAATCTGAACCAGAGACCCACTTGAGATTTTTTTGCTATCCGTTTTGATTCGTACTGTCCCGGTCCCGCTGATGATATAAAAAACCTCAGGTTCAAAGTGAGCGTGGGCGTGAGTCTTTCCACCAGATTGAATTTTACAAAAAGTCGGAATCAGAGCATCTCTGCCGAGAGAGCCAGATTGAGAGGCGCAGAGGATTCCGTAAGATTTTTGAAACTCAGCTTGAGATAAATGAGTGATTTGCATGTCATCTATTTAGCGGATTCACTTGATGAATAAAACTGATTGATTTTCAATTTTATCGTTGAAAAAAACGAATGTATTTGGCATGAAGGGCAATGACTTTAGATCAATTGCAATATTTCGTCGAAGCGGCAAGGCGTCAGCACATCGGTCAAGCGGCGCGATTTCTGAATATTTCTCCAAGCGCTATCAGTCATAGCATTGCAGCTCTCGAAGAGGAGTTTGGTCAGTCATTGTTTGAAAAACAGGGGCGCCAAATAAGACACCCTTTGCTCTACTTTTGTCGCCCCCACATGGATGAATCTGCAAACGGAAAATCCAGGAATCTCTGCCACTTTGCATTCCATGAAGTCAGGAGAGGTTCTTTCGAAAGTAAATTCAGGAGAAGTGGACTTAGGATTTTGTTTTTCTCCTCACTCAGGGCCCAACAATTCGCAGGAAGAACTCTACCGCGGGCAACTTGTAATATGTTTTGGAAGAAAACATCCCTTTTTTAAGAACCCATCTCTTGAGAACCTGAGCCGATATGGTTCGATCGGAGCGCTCGCGGCTCAAGGAATCGAGAATTGCGAAAATCATCCCGCCTTCCAACGTTTAGGTGTGAGTATCAAAATGGCGGGACTTTACGATAGTTACGACGTCGCCATAGAGCTTTTAAAATTTAATACTTTCTGGACCTTACTTCCAGATTTTTTGGCACATCACCATCGGGCTGTTGTCCAACCGTATTTCCCTAAGGATTGGGATGCAGAATATCGAATTTCGGCGCTTTGGCCAAAGTATCGTCTGCGCACCCAGGTTCTGGATCGCGTGATTCAGGATGTAAAAGAGTCTGTGGCGTCGGCTGCGTCGAAGATTTGATCTGTTTTTTTCATCAAATCAACTGAATAACGATCAATTTTAATTTCCCATCAAATCCTCCATATTGGGGTCACAATTGAACCCGTTTGGGAGTGGAAGATGAATTTTAGATTTTTGTTTTGGGCCTGTGTTTTAGTAACAAGCCTCATCGGCATAGGCCTATGCTCGCGAACCCTCGCCCTCGAAGGATTACCATATTCACAAAGTCTGTTCGGCCGAGGCGTTGTCTGCGCCTGTTTAGCCATCGCGCTCGGTGCAAAAAAACGCCTCAGCCTCATTCCCAAGTTTCCCCTCAGCCAACTCTTTCGGGCTGCGGTCGCGGGTGTGGCTTTGTCACTCCTTACCGTGAGCTACAATTGGCTGACGGCATCGACAGTCGCCATCATCTCTAATGCTGACGTTCCGCTTTTAATTGCTCTAGGGCCTTTAGTCGGAATTCACGCGGGGCACAAGGTGCGTTGGTTAGCTCTGGCGCTGACTTCACTTTTAGTTTTCTTCGTGGCCCAGCTTGAGCCGCAGCCTCATCTCTTTTATGGGATTTCGACCCTTCTTACAGGGACCATTCTTCTTTGCTTCGGCTATGTTTTTTTAAAAAAATGCCTGCAAGAAGAAAATGATGCTATCGCCATACTTACTCCATCCCTTGCAATTCTGTTTTTTGGACTTACGGCAACAATATGGAGTGGTGGTCCTCGTTCGGTCGTGAGCTCTCATGCGATTTTACAAATCGGAATTTCAGGAATTTGTATGTTTGCAGCCTACTTTGCGACAATGCGCTTGTATGAAATATCGGATCTTGCTGTGGCTGAATTCCCAACTTTAATTTCATCAGTGCTCATCCAGCCTTTGGAGTTTTGGTTTTTAAAAGTTCCAATGCAAGTGAGCTATCTGCTTTCTGCTCTTTGTTTTGTCTTAGTCGCCTTTTACCTTCTTCGGGTTCAAGAACGTGCTTCAGCCTAGTCGCCGTAGTTTGCCTTTGCGGGCTCAGACGCTAGATATCACGTGTGGGCCCGCTTGCCTTGATAGTATGTTTCATTTTTTCGAAGGTTGGTCTCCGGGTGAGATGCACTTTGCAGGCGAACTAAAGACTCTGTCTTTAGGATTTACTCCCGTGGACGACGTCAGTAGGCTTGCACGGGAACTCGGGTTTTTAGTCATCGATCAAAAGGAAGGAAGAGTCTGCGATCTTTTGAAAGCTTTCAGCACAGGAGCCGTTATATTTGTGACCTGGTGGGATGAGGATGCAGGACATTACAGTCTCATTGAGAGCATTAGTTTGAGCGAAATCATTTTGATGGACCCTTGGGAGGCGCGCCTAGGAAAATACCGCCACCTCCTCCTGGAAGAATTTGTTCCGCTGTGGAATCAGCGTGGAGCAAGAAGCATTGCTTGCACGGCTCGATCATCGTGACTACAATGAGATGTGGGTAAAGAAAAAAAGATTCAAATCATGAGCTTTGAAGAGTTTAAAAACGCGATCGACCGAAAAATGAAGGCCGAAGAAGCTCTTGATGAAGAACCTCTTGAAGCCGTGGAGCAAGTTCGAAAAAAACTCAAAGACCTTATTTCAGAGTGTTCCCCCGAGCTTTTACTGCGTTTTAACGATGCGATCGACAAGACCCATGCGAGATGGGTCAAAGAGCCGATCGGTGGAAAAACCAAGCCCAAGCGCCAACGTTAACCTAAGGTTACCAACGGGCACACTCGTAAACATTGTAGTCGTTGTGGGTTCCTCTAATTTTACACGCCATCTTCTCCCCCACGATGCGCCACGAACATCGAGGAGCGCTGTAGCAGGTGTAACGACATGATCTACATCCATTGCGGTCACGGTAAGAGTAGATCCATCGAAAGTGAGGGCGAATGAACTCTCGATCACTGTCAGGGGCTAAGTAGGTCTCCGCATCCGTAGAATCCCCAGAATTTTCATCGGCAAAAGCAGGCGCTTGAAAACCGATGGCTAAACTTGCAACTGCCAGAGCTATAAAAAACCTTTTCATATGTTCCTCCTTGAAACATTTTGGCCTAGGTAAAATAGAGCAAAACAAGTGCCACCGCAGAGACGATCACCTGCGCGCCCATTCAAAAAAATGTCCCGTGGGAGAAGAAATGCCTCCTCTCTCTGTGGCAAAGTTCCTTTTTGAGCTGGATTTTGTGGGTGGCAGTGCTACCGTAAAAACATTCAAGGATGGTCTCATGAAGCTGCATTTTATTTCGGTTCGTCGTCTCGGAGAAGAACTCCTTCGAGTAACAAAACAGTTCCCTTTGACGGTGATTGTAACCCTCGTCACTACTGGCCTGCTTTGCGGAATTATAGAAAGGCCAAGCGATCTCAACTCAAGGCAACTCGTTGAGTTGGTCATGGTCATGACTCTTGGCATCCCGGTGACGCTTGCTTTTCATCTTTTGGCTCGCGCAAGGAATTCTAACAAATGGTTGCCATTGCTTTCGCTTCTTCCGCTGGCTGCATTTTCAGTGTGGCTGCACAATCACTTCTATACAACTCAACTGATTAGGTATTTTCAGTGGGCTCTCTACTGTCATCTACTGGTCGCGATAGCACCTTATTTAGTTCGGCGAAGCGAAGTTTCGTTTTGGAATTTTAACTACAAAATTTTTATCGGTTTTTTTATAAGTCGTTTTTTTGGCCTTTTCCTTTGGGGCGGTCTAAGTTTGGGAGTTCTTGCGATTGTTCACCTCCTTGAGGTGAAAGTTCATGACAGGGTCTACGGACACTTGGGAGTTTTGTGCGTCTTCTTGGTATCGACTCTTCACTTTCTAGGGCTGGTTCCAGACCTTAGGGAGGAAGTTAAAGACACCCAGCCACCAAAGCTGTTAAAGATTTTTTGTCAGTATGTGCTGGTGCCTTTAAACGCTGCCTATATCGTAATCCTTTACATGTACATGATTAAGATTTTAGTCAGCGGAGATTGGCCCAAAGGAATCATCGCGCTGTTAGTGTCGGGTGTAGCTATTTTAGGAGTCTTTGCACTTCTTATGATGTCTGCTTTTTTTGCCGATAGAGAAAACGGCTGGATGATCAAGTTCCAAAAAATTTATTACCTGAGTGTCATCCCATTGCTTGTGATGGGACTCGTCTCTATTTCCAAACGTATCGAGCAATACAGTTTTACAGAAAAACGTTACATCCTCATTGTTCTCAGCGTTTGGCTTATCGGGATTGCATCGTATTTTCTTATTTCAAAGGCGAAGCAGATTGCCATTATTCCGGTCTCTCTTTTTGTAGTGGTCTTTTTAACTTCGTTTGGGCCGTGGGGTTTTTATCAGGTTTCTCTCAGAAGTCAGGTTGCAAGGCTCAAAGAAATGTTGCACGAAAATCCTCCAGATAAGGAACTCGCGAGTGGCAAGGGCAGAGAGATCAGAGACGCCATCGTCTATATTCTCAGCAATCACGGTCCTGAATATCTTCCGTCAGAAATTCCATCTGGAAAGTTGAGAGGATTTGACGACGGTCAGTTCTACCAAACCCGTAGAGACGTAGAAACTTTTTTAGTGGAAACCTATCGCCTTCCAAAAAACTACTTTTCAGATTTGGCATCAGAGTCTTCTGGCAGTTACCACAATTATAGCCAAAACTTCTTTGTAACAAAAAATATGTACCTCTTTTATGTAGGTAGTTACAAAGGAAGCTTTAAAGATGATGAAAAAGACTTCAAATTCGAAATCAATAGCGAAACTGGCCAAGCAACTCTGAGCGAAAGTGGGCAGGTTCTTATCACGTGGAACGTTTTTCCAAAAATGGATGACTATGAAAAAGCAGTAACTAAAGCCAAAAATCTGTCATGGGCAGAGAGTAACGACAAGGTTGAAGTTTTCCTCATTCCACAGTATTTTGAGCGGGGAAGTATTGACAACGCTCTTCGCGGGTTTTCAGGATGGCTTCTAGTTAAGATTCTAAAGTGAGGTGAACGATGACTGCGTTTCTTTTTATGTTTGTTTCGACAGCTTGGGCCTGTTTTGCGCCGCCAGAAAGTTGGTCTTGGCCCGATGACAAGCTTGTTGCATGCACCTCTGATATTGTAGTCGCAAAGTATGAAAACGATCAATTCACCGTTCAAGAAACTCTTAAAGGAGACAAACGCATTGGCGACAGTTTTACTGTGAATTCAACGCCACAATCTTCGGGTGGAAAAAATGTTGGAATTGGTCCGGACTGCAAGCTCACAACTTCTTTTAGTTCTGGCCATGTTTATCTGGTTTTTCATCATGCCCATAATCCGAAAGGCTACGAGGAGGTAACGGTTCCAAAATCGGCGTGGTATCAAAAGGTCAAAAAATTAATCAAAAAATCAGGCTCGAAACCTAAAGACTGCGGAGCATTGTCTCCGGAAATAACACCTTAGAGGTTTGACCAAACTGAACAAGCGATCTTTGTAATCTGGTACTGATCAGTGGCCGCATGGCGCGGGCCTTTCCAAACTCTTAGGAAATTGCCTTCGCCTTTTACAGCGGGATCATCTGCAACAACTTTTAATTCCATATCGACAAAATTAGTTCCTACGTATTTTACTGAAACTGGATATTCATTCTCTACGTAAGCTGCAATTCCAACGATCGCAGAGCCGTCAGACACATCATCAAACTCAAAGTACTGAGGCATTTCCGCCTTTGTAAATCTATAGCCGTACTTATTGCCACCACTCTCAATGGTCACCTCACCAGTGTCCGGAGCACCGACAGCGCCGCTGGTCTCGATGTGAACCGTGACGTAACTTCCGTCGCTCGCTCGGCCCGTACATTCAGAGTTTGCCCACGCATGGATCGAAACGATCAGTATGGAAAAAATTGTAAATAGTTTCACGGGTGCTCCTTAATCTCTCATAAACCAAAAACTGAGTTCAACTTCGCCGATAGTCATCTTCCCCGAAACATGGCAAGCGCCATTTTCTGGGAGAAGGCATTCTCCCCATTCGGGTTCAAAAATCATCTGCCCTTGAAGCGTTTCAGTTTTATCAAAAACCATGATTTCATAGCGGTGAAAAAATCCTCTTACGTGACTCGACGGCGGCGTCACACCGGTTGTCTTCGTGATCTTCACTTTTCGGAAATTGTCACCGCAATCTCCAGTAGTTTCTAACATGACACTGTCATCGGATTTCTTAACGTCAAAGTGCCCTGGCTTAAAAGCACAGTCGGGTGAAGCTTCGCTCAACCTTGCATCGACATAATTTACGGGATTGACGGGATTCCACCATTGAGTGGGGCTAAAATTCTCAATTTTTAAAAGCTCAATAAGATGTTCTGAGACCGTAAAATTCGTATCGTCTACATCAGCGATCCAAAGATACTCATGAAGCACAAGGCGTAAACGGTTTTTAGTGCCAGTGGATCGTCGTAGCTCCCTCCACCGACTGCGGTTGAGTTTGATGAGCCGTTGAGCTGGGGCATAGTTTACGGCGTCTCGTTCAAAACCATTTAAAAAAACATGCTCTTCAGATACGACTTCTGTTGCAGCAATGGCAAAGCGCAAATTTTTACTGTCAAATGCAGGTTTGTCATTCTCAAAGAGGATTTCAAGCCTTTGAAGAACATCACGAGCTGAAAGTATGAATTCGGACACATAAACGTCACCAGCATTCCCATTTTCCCAACCGCCAGACACGCCTTGAGCAAGCGAAAGCGTTGGCAGAAAAAGAAAGACCGCAACCCAAAACCTCACAGAGACTTCTCGCGCGACAGAGGAAAAAGCTGAATATTAAGCCGATAGACCGAGTCTCGATCCCCTTCTTCTAAAAAGGCAGAAAGACGCCGCCTAAAATCTTGGATCATGCGTTTGGCCTCCACGACTTTGCGGCGCGAGACAGCCATGGTCATCCCGCTAATATCTCGAATTTCTATAGGGTCAGCTTCAAGAGAGCTTAACGCCTTTAAGATATTTTGATGATGGCCTTTGCGTAAAGTTTCACTAGGAATGTCAGAAGGTGCCGCCATGTTTTTGCCAGTGAGTTGCCAAGTGGTCCCAGATCTAGCAATCAAGCCAATTTTTTCTAAACGGTTGAGACACTCAAGAACAATCCCAATAGGAATGGCCAAGCGATCGGCGATGGCACCTACCTGACCTTTGAAATCTCGAGTCTCAAAGAGGGCAAGGATCGCAAAATGCTCCCAAGAAGAAACGGCCTCAGCCACCTCGAGCGTGAGTTCGGTGTATCCAATAGACACTTCTTCTTTGTGTTCTGAGAGAGTTGCAATAAGGAGGGCTTGGGATTCAATCGGATTTGTAATGCCAAGCCCATCAATAATTTTACGTGCAAGCTTTAGCGTGATCGGGCGCTTGCCACTGAGGAGCGCAGACACAGTCGAAGAATCCATGTCCAGCGATCGGGCAAAGGCCCGAAGGGAATACGCTGGATTTTTTCGACTGCGATCTGCAAAAGTTCGCTTGAGTTTCTCTAGTAGCATTAGTCCACATTCATTGTAGTGTTAGGTGTCTCACCAAAAACGCTTGGAAGATACAAGCCCTGTGCGCGAGTTGGCGGAAGCTTGAACGAACCAGGATTATTAAGCTGAAACTGGTATTTCACCGTTGAAACTCCTGATGGAAGAGTCTCAAAGTAGAATTTGTATCCAGAGTAGCTCTTTTCGCCCGAGCTTAAATCTCCATAAGCATCACCAAGAATGTTGCTTCCTGCAGGAATGGGATCTTGCAATGCCACGTGGTTAACATCTCCACTGGAAGTGATTTTCAACGTAACCTCAAGAACATCGCCGGCTTTATATCCGGAATCGCGGCTGACATTTCTCATCTGTTTTTCGATAGAAAGACCTTGAGACAATGGCGCCGTCAAAGGAACGGCTGTTAACGCTTGGATGCTCACCCAAGGTTTGCCAGCCCCTGATTGCGTCACTTGCACAGTGGCTTTGTTTTCTTTCCATTCCGAATTTAGAGTGGCTGTTTTAGCTGCGCTCCAATCCACAGTTTGAGATTTTTGCATCTCTACAAGTGCAATCACGGCATTTCCAGTCACAGCTTCACTTTCGTAAGAGCGTCCAAAGGCTTTGAGTCCTTCAGCAACAGCATTGAGCGTGCTCGAAGAGTACCAGCCCTTAGTGTTGGCGTTTACAAGTCCGACTGCAAGACTTCGCGCAAGGTCCGCTTTCATACGTAGACGAGAGTGACCTAAAAGAAGTTTAGCTGTTTCAACCGTCTCATCTGAGTAAAACATGTGGTAGCTAGGTTGCCCTTTGAGCTGAGCCATATTTCCTGTGAAGATAAGAAGAGCTGGGTTCGTCAATTTCTTGTAAGTGCCTGAGGTCGCAGCGGTGTCAGGAGATGCGAAGACTTCAAGGAGCCAGTACTCGACAAGGTCGCTGCTCGACCATTTATCAAGAGTCAAACCATAGGCCGCAGGGTTCTGCTGAAGAGAGGTTGCAATCGTTTGGAAAGCGGCAGTTGCTGAAGCCTTCAGATTCTCATCGTCAAATGCAAACGCCGCTTGTCCCATAACCGATTGGGCTCGAACCCAAGCCATAGGCTCTTCACCAAGGTAAGAAGGATCCAGCGATTTTGTCAGCACTTGAGAGACGGCGCCCTTAAGACGTTCGGCCAATGAACCTGGAAGCAACTTCAATGCCCATGGCTCAAGCTGGAGGGAGTTAAGGATCGAAGCTGTCAACCACACACTGCCTCGTTGAGCGAGAGGGTGGTACTTAACAAGACCAGCAGCATCGGTGTTAGCAATGAGAGTTTCGAGAACCTTTTTAAGTTCTTCGGGGTGTGCTGCAGAGCTGTTCAACAAGGCTTTGTTAAACTTAGATTCGATGAAGAAATCAGCAAACGTATCCTGATTAAAACGATTCACGATCTGAGTGAGCGCGCTGGAAACAAGGCTCTTATTGACAGAGACCTGGATTTCGCCTTTTCCATCAAGAGCTGTTGGCTCTTTCTGCAAGAGTTCTTTAAGAGTCCCATCTTGAACTTGCAAGATGTAAGAATCGTGGATCGCGAGTGGAACTGCAGGTAAAACGGTTTGCACGTCAGGCTGCATAGCATCTACGATTTTTCCATTCTCGTCATAAACGTGAATGTCATACTGAACTGTTTGCGCATCGTCACCGACGTCGAACTGTCCAACGTCAACCGTCGCTGAAGCACCCTTATCGACAGAAGCATTTTGCGTAAGGGTTTTATTCCCAATGACAGTACCTTGGCTGTTTTTAATCACAGCTTTCACTTCAACTTTATACTTTGCAGAAGCAGCTCCATTATTTTGAACAGTCACTTTGACCGGGAAACTATCTCCAGAGTGTGCGACGGTAGGAATGTTCGAGTAAGACTGAGTGTCTTTTTCGGTGAGGTAACCAGTTTCGCCAGTTCCAAACTTTTCGCTAGGATCAAGAGCGATGGCAAAAACTTTAAATCGAGTCAGGCTATCGTTAGTTTTGAACTTGAATTTAGCCACGCCATTTTGGACGGGCACATCTGGTTGAAAAGAGACAAGGGCGTTAAATAATTTTCTCTTAAATTCAGATTTAGAGCTTCCATCACCACCTTCGTCGCCACCTTTTCGGCCAGATCCTGGAGCTTCTGCTGCCGCTTCGTTGGCTGGAGTCGTGACCGTTTCGATGCGCTCAAGAGCTGTGATAGTGCGTACTTGGTGTCCGCGGAGTTGCATCAGAGCTTCAAGGGCTTTGTAGGTCTCGTTGGCTTTTAGCTCAAGAATCTTTTCTTCAAGAACCACAAGAGTTACAGAACCATTTTTGAGCTGACCTTCCTCGGGAGTCACGTTGACTTGAACATCAACAGTTTCACCGGGTTGGTACTTATCTTTGTCAGTTTTAACTGTGACGTTGGATTTAAATTTGCTCCAGTTCACTTTGATATTTGCAAAGCCAAGGCGATAAGTAGGACGTCCCAAATCCATTTCGCCAGCTCTCACCTCAGAGGTCGCGGTGCGACCAGTGACCGCAAAAACCGAGACAAAGGCATTAGGGGCTTGGCTCGCATCCACAGGAACTTCAACAAATCCTTTTTGGCAGGCGTTGTTAGAGACATAAGCTTGCATGACTTCATTTCGTTCTACAGAAACCAAAGCGTAGCAAGATTTAAAAGGCGAAGGAAAGCTGACAACAGCTTTTTCACCATTTTTGTAGGTTGGTTTGTTAAGAGCTAGAGGAAGCTGTTTGTTCGCTTCAGCATCGCCAAAATTGTAGTAGTCGTCTCTTCCATAAACGCGACCTTCTGTATCGATTTTAAAGAAGGTATGAGCCACTTGGTGAGAGGATTTTGAAGTCACTTGAAATGCGTAGTTGCCTTCTTTGAGAGCGCCAACAGGGCAGCTCACAATTTTTTCTTGAAGGGCGCAAGGTCCATTCCAGTGAACGGGTTTGAGTTCGCGCTCGACAGTGTTTTTGATAAGACCACCAAAGAGCTCTTCTCCAATGACCTTCGCTTCAACTCGGACAATTTTGTATTCGAGGTCTGCAAGATCGGTAACGACATTTTTTGAAGCGTCGATCACCGCAGCTTGGAGCTTAGCATCTTTTCTTGTACCAGAAACCAAGTGAGTACCGACATAACTGGCAGAGTTGAGAATGTCTTTAGATTGAGAAAGAGTTTGAAACTCTCCCATTTGATCTTGATAGCGAAGGCGGGCGACAAGCCGTTGAGGCTGATCGAGAGTTTTTAGCACTTCAGCGATAGGGCGTCCGTCAGCCACTTTTTCAAGAGCCAAGTCGCGAGTCAAAACGCCATCAGCGCCTGTCGCAAGACCTGTGATCGTAGCTGGACGGCTGCTCGTTGGAAGAACGTCGCTGTTCGCATTAGTTTCAGCATCAGAGATTTTTACTGGACCGCTACCGAAAGAGAACTGAGGCAGTTCTTTTTTATCAATGCTTGTAGGCTGAAAGTAATAAGAGATCTCAGTTGCTAAATCCTTAGCTCCAACGCCGTTAGCATATCGAATCACAGAGCTCACTGGGATGTTTGCAGGTTGAACCATAGGAGCTTTAGGGAAAGAGATGATCCCTGTCATCAAAGGCACTTTAAACTCGGCAACTTCAATGTCGCCTGAAGGAACGGCAATACTATCCGTATTTTCGCCAAGGACCTGAACGTAGTAGCGTCCCATTTTAACGGAGCTATCTTTTGGAACTTCCCAAGTGAATTGGGCAGTGCCATTAGACCAAGTGAGAGGGAATTCGTAAAAAGTTTCGCCGTCCTCAGCAAAAACCACACGTGCTTTTTTTGGTAATTTTTGAGCAGGAACTTCAGCAAATCCTCTGGCATTCGGAATTTTTGCAATAAGCTCTACAGGAACGGACTGGCCTGGTTTGACCAAGTTCACGCCCACGATTCCGTGGAAGTAAGGCTCGTTTTCTTGAATTTCGCTGTAGAAGTATTCAACGCCAGGAGCGCCAAGGGCATAGCTGTCGTTGCTCATCCACGAAGAGTGAGTGAGAGTCTGATCGTCACCAAATTTTGCCGCTGCAAAGTATTCAGTGGTAGAGGCGTAGCTTGAGTAAGACTCACCCTCTTGGCAGCGGTCCGCCCACTGCTGACTAGGGAAATTAGCAAGACCAGAAGCGTCTGTTTTTAAACTTTTTACGGCTTGGCCAAGACAGTTGTAGATATCCACTGTGGCACCGGCAACAGGCTGAGCATTCGAAAGTCGAGTGACCCATACCAAATTGTTTTTGGTTCCACGTTTGATGTGTACGGCTAGGTCTGTCACTTGTGCGAGAACGTATTTGGGATTGTAAAAGCGATTTTGCTCGCTCTCAGAATGGCTTGCTTCATAGGTTGGACTTGAAACTTCGATAGCGTAGAATCCGCCAGGTTGACCCTGGTCAGGAGCTCCGAATGGAAACTGCAAAAAGTTCGGGCGATTTTTTGTTCCAGTCAATTGCTGCCCAATCACTGTATTTTTAATTCCAAGAGTGTCAAGTGGACTCACGTAGTCGGGTGTTTCGCGGTACTCACCACGATCTTCGTAAGCGCGGATGAGGCGAATCATCGTTGGAACGTCGTGAAGTGCCGACCAGTTTTTAGCATCAGTACCGGTTTTGCGAATCGAGAGATGTTGATTGAGATTTACGACACCTACTGGGAGATAAAGGTGAGAAATCCCACGTTCAAAAAATGAAATTTGCTGAGGAACCTGGATGACCTCGCTGCTGGCGCCAATACGAATGTGAAATTCAGCAATGGCATTGGAAAGAGCGCGATTGTCGATATCTTTAAGACCTTTTGGCAGAACGACTTTGGCTTGAGTTTGCGGTTCGATATCAACATTAAACACAATGGAGTTTACGACAGTGTCGCTGAACTTAGCCATGTATGGAATATAGTTACCGACATAGTCAAAAAACGAATCCCAAAAGCCAACTTGATCTTCGGTATTTAACTCAGGGTAGCTTTTTACGAGTTTTCCGTCTTTGGATTTATAGGGGAGATATTCAATATAGGAGTCTTTGATGTCGGCCCATTTAACACGGCCATTGAGAAGAACGCTGATAGGTGACTTCGGAAGGCAACTTGCGTTTTTTGCGCTAGGATTATTGCACTGGATTTCAGCCTGAAATTCACTACGAACCGTGAGCTCTTCTTTAAACTTTGCAAGGGATTGAACTCCAGGAGTGGCGGCACTTGCTTGTCCCTGAATTTGCAGGGCGATCTGCGCTCCAGGAATCAGGTGCTGCTTCACCGTCGCGATAACCCAATTTTTATCGGTGTATTCAGTATCAAAATAGCGGGAACGCTTAAAGATTTTAAAGAGCGTCTCCATTTGATCTGCGGGGGCAGGAGTCAGAGGCATTTTTTCGCCAGGGGCGTTGGCGCTGGTGTAACTGAGGTAGCCTTTTTGTCCGTTAAAGAAGCCATCTCGATCCACGGGTCCATCAAAAGTGATCATCATTACTGGGTCAGTTTCGCGAAGAGATCCCCGGAACTGATCGGCAGGGTAAAATGCAGTCACGTTGGGACCAGCAACGGTCACGCTGTAGTTAAGGGACCCAGATTTCCAAGATTTGCCGTCACTGGTGGTAATGTCAGCAACTTGAACGACGTCACATTTGCTTCCTCCTTGGAGGTTCGCAGAGGCGTATTCTTTTTTAGGCTTAAAATTGTAGGTCCAAAGAGTGTTGTTATCTGCCCAACTTTCAAACCCAGCCGCTTCTGGACTACAGGTCACAGTAAAAGGAGCAGTTTTAAGATCATTTTTATTCACTTTGGCAGGGAAGCGAATCGTGAACTGAGCCACGGATTTTTCGATCACGCCATTGGGGATCGGTTCTACGCCATTGAAGTTTGAAGCACCGCTAGCAAGGGCTCCAAGGAGCATTGCCGCCGTAAAACTTAAGATTCTTTTTTTCATATCGCCTCTTTCGTCCAAAGTTCTTTAGTTGAATTTAGCTTGAGATAACAACCTTCCGAGGCCGTGGCAACACGAGCATTCAATTTTTTCCGCAAAGTGCGGCAGTTTTTTTTCACGCGCAGCCGCAACGATGTTTTTTTGGAAATATTTCAACTCTTTCGTGCATTTGTAGTAGGTGCTACTCATGATCTTGCGTCGACATTGGTCTTTTAAAGTGGGAATCCTCCTTTTCGTCGGTGGAATTGCCGTGTATCTCGCGGCCCTGATTTTTGTTCCGTCACCCTCGCAAATTCGCGAGATGGCCCTGGGTTCTGACCGCGTCCTTCTCGCCAAAGACCAGTCTTTACTTCAGACTCTGAGAACTGATTTCAATCAGCGAAGGCTGGCCTGGTTTTCTCTGAGGAGCTTTCCGACAGAGCTCCAAGACGCCGTCATTACTGCTGAAGACCAGCGGTTTCGAAGTCATTTAGGTTTTGACCTACGGGGACTTGCCAGGGCGATTCGAGCCAATCTTACGGGGCAGCCCATTCAAGGTGCGAGCACCATTACCATGCAGTTAGGGGATTTGATTCAAGAAGATGTCCTCGTAAAGCATCAACGCATTCAAAAGGGCTCACTCTGGCACAAAGGGCTTCAACTTTTAAGGGCGGTTTTGATCGAGGTGAGGTGGAGCAAGAATGAGATTTTAGAGGCCTACCTCAATTTAATCCATCTTCGCGGCGAGTATCAAGGGGTCCCAGCATTTAGCTATGCCTATATGAATAGACACCCGCTTGCCTTAGACGGTTTTGAAGATGTTGTCATCGCCACAATGGTCTCGTCTCCCAATCAGAAAGCCGAGTCTCTAAAGACTAAATCCTGCGCCCTCTACCGAAAGATCAATGGGGAGGCCGCTTCTTGTGATCGCGTCTCTGGAGTTGTAGATTCTTTGGCGGGGCGACGGCCGTCTCTTCCTGCAAGTCCTGGGTTTGCGCCTCATCTCGCTCGCAGGCTCTTTATTGAAAATCCGCGAGGGTCCATTCTCACCTCGACCATTGATAGCGCCCTCCAACAGAAGGTCATCTCGATTCTTGAAAAGAATATTTTCAGACTCAAGCGGTCCAATGTTCAAGATAGCGCCGCGATCGTTATTGAAAATCGCACGGGGAGGGTTCTTGCCTACGTTGGGGCGGTTTCCACATCAGAAAGCGAGCATGTCGATGGAGCTCAAGCCTACAGGCAAGCGGGCTCGAGCTTAAAACCATTTTTGTATGCTAAGGCGATCGATGGAAAAACCCTCACCGCAGGCTCCATTCTTTTGGATGATCCAACCGCGATTTCCTGGGGGAATGATGTCTACCGGCCCACCAACTACGATCGGCATTTCTCAGGTGCCGTCTCAGTGAGGGAGGCTCTCGCTTCTTCGTTAAATGTTCCCGCCGTGAAGACAGTCACGATCATCGGTCTTCACCAAACTTACGGTGTGCTGCAATCTTTGCATCTTTCAAATCTTAAAGAGCCTGATTTCTATGGAGTGTCCATGGCGCTTGGGGCGGTTGAGGTGAGGCTTGATGAGCTTGCAAACGCCTATCGAATGCTTGCCAACGGAGGGATGTGGACGCCTCTGTCGTTTTTGGAAAACTCGATTAAGACCGAAGGCACGCGCATTTTCTCTCCCGAAGCGGCGTTTATTATCTCATCCATTCTTTCTGATCCCAACGCAAGGTCCATTGGATTTGGTTGGGAAAATCCACTTGAGACGCCGTTTTGGACAGCTGTTAAGACAGGAACAAGCAAAGATTATCGAGACAACTGGTGTCTCGGGTTTAGCGAGCTCTACACAGTTGGCGTTTGGGCAGGAAATTTTAACGCCGAGGCCATGGATCGGGTCAGCGGCGTTTCGGGAGTGGGACCCTCGTGGTTTGAAATTATGACTCACCTCCATAGTGGCCAGCGCAGTCTTGCTCCCGCGATTCCCGAGGGAGTTACAACGAAAAAAATTCGCCACTCGTGGGTGAGTCACGAGCACGATGAGTATTTTATCAAAGGGACTGAGCCAAGTCAGAATGTGATCGAGCTTGCGCCCGACAAAAAACTCCAATTCATTTTCCCGGCGCAGGGGTCGGTCCTTGTGAGTGATCCTCACCTCGATTCAACACGAGTGGCGCTGTTTGTACGTTTTAAGGGAGAGGTCCCCCAAGGGAGCACTTTGCTCTGGGATGAAAAACCGCTTGGTCTTGCTGTAAGCCCCTTTAAAGTTGAGGCTCCTAAAAGCGGAACACACACGTTATCGATCGTTGATCAGGCTGGAAAAAGTCTTGCCACCGTTCGTTTTCAAATCAAGGGTGCTCTTTAAGAATTGGCCCTTACTCGAGTTCTTTCCTGAAATTTGGCGCTTTCAGGCAAATGATATCCGGCCGCAGCCCACGGGCCGCAGCTTCTGGAGCAGAGTCGGTAACGGCACTCTTTTACGGAAGTGACTTTGGTTCCCAGATGCTGCTCCTGATTCAGAGGGCCGCGGGCCGTTGACTGATATACTTGTGCCCGAATCACTGGGATTTACTTTTGACCCATTTCTGGTAGGCGGCATTTAAATCCGGAATCAAGCAATAAGTCTCAAGGTATCCATCCATTTTTTGCCCCACGCTCAATCGCAAGAGGTTTTTGAGATCGCATTTGGCGGCGATCATCTCAGTAAGGGCTTGAGAGGCTAGATAGTGATAGTTGATGTTGTCAATATCTCCTGAAAACGGGTGGGTGAGGGAGCGAACATCTGCAGGGAAAGGTTTAGAAGCAAGCCACTTGTAGTTAACAGTGCCTGATTTTGAAATATAGTTGGCAAGCCCTTCTTCGAGCCACCGCGGGATGGCCTCTTTGTATTTTTGAAAAGCAATAACGTGAACAAGCTCATGACCAAAAATCTGATCAAAATTTTTCTCGGTGACTTTGGGTCCCATTAAAACCGTATTCTCACTTTTCTTAGAAACCGCAAGGACGGTTGGCCCTAAGCCATGAGCTTTTTCAAAAGCCGCTTGATCTGAAAACCAAAGCACTTTGACTCTGTGAATGTCCCACTCCAAAAACATCTGAATACGATCAGTGACTTTATCGATTCGATTTTTCGTCACCCATTTAGGAACATCCGGGGAATAGGTCGAGTTCGTTTGGAGTTCGGTGGCTCCCACCTTAAGGGAAAAGATCAAAAAAAATATCCAGCTCATGGGACAAGTTTATGAGTCGAGCGGCCTGAGAGTCAAGAACTGGTCCCCTACGTTTAATGAAAGAAAGGGCTCTTCACTTCATAAATCTGATCTGAAATTTGTGGCCCTTAATTCGACCTTCACGAAGCTTTTGGAGTGCAAGAGTCGCCACATCACTCGAGATCGCAACAAAAGACAGCCTGTCGTGAATTTCAATTTTTCCAACATGAGAGGCTTTTAATCCGCCAGCAGTGCCAGTCAATGCCCCAAGAATGTCGCCGGCGCGCAACTTGTCTTTACGGCCTCCCGAAATAGAAAGTGTCTGCATCGGAGCGTCTCTAAGCTCTTTAGTCAGACCGTGTTGGTTTTTAAAACCAAGGGGCTTTCTTAGAAACCTGCCGCCAACACCTCGTTCCACCTCAGCGACGCGCAGAATTTCGCGTTCATTCACAAGAGATACCGCGACCCCTTTTTTACCGGCACGGCCCGTGCGGCCGATGCGATGAACATAGGTTTCAACGTGGAGTGGAAAATCAAAATTGATCACGAGCTCCAAATTTTCGATATCTAAACCGCGGGCTGCAACATCAGTTGCGATCAAAACACGGTGGCTCCCATTTCGAAACATCGCCATCACGCGATCCCGATCTCTTTGTTCCAAATCTCCATGAAGTTTAGCGCAGCTGACGTCTTTGTCCTCTAAAGCATCAGCAAGCTCATTCACAGTGGTTTTCATATTGCAGAAGATCAGCGTTGACTGCGCCGGGTGTTGCTGGAGCACACGAAAAACAGTGTTGATCTTTTCTTCAGTAGGAGACTCATACAGAAACTGCTCGATATCAGGTTTAGACTCAGGAGCTGCTTCAATCACGACCTTCGCCGGATTTTTTTGAAAACGACCACTCATTTCAAGAATAGATTCTGGAAACGTTGCTGAAAAAAGAGCCGTTTGCCTGCGGGCAGGTAGGAGTTTGAAGATCCCATTGATTTCGTCTTCAAAACCCATATCCAGCATTTTGTCAGCTTCATCAAGGACGACCGTTTGCAATTGATCTGGGACAAGCCGACCTTTCTCCATGAGATCAAGAACCCGGCCCGGAGTTCCCACAGCGACCTGAGCTCCATTTTTTAAAGAAAGAGATTGGTCGCGACCAGACTGCCCACCCGTGAGCGAAACGACGTGAAACTGATCTAAACGCCTGGCAAGTTTACGAATTTCGCGCACCACTTGAGTTGCAAGTTCTCGCGTAGGACAAAGTATCAGAGCTTGAAGATGAGCTTCATTGGGCTTGATATTTTGTAAAATAGGAATGCCAAATGCCGCGGTCTTACCGCTTCCTGTTTGCGCTTGCCCGATGAGGTCGCGGCCAGCAAGCAGGTGCGGAATGCTCTGGGCTTGGATGGGGGTAGGTGCCACAAAACCAAGTTCACCAACGACTGCCAGCAAATCGCTATTGAGGAAGGATTTAAAGTCCATCATTTGGGTTTCATTTTCTCAATGTATTCATCATAGGTGATGTGGTCGTCAAAGGTGATGGATTGATCAAGCTCGATAACACGATTTGCGACGGTCTGAATGAACTCGTGATCGTGAGAGGTAAATATCACATTGCCTTTAAAACGCTTGATGCCCTCGTTCACAGCTGTGATGCTCTCGAGATCAAGATGGTTCGTCGGACCGTCGAGAAGAAGAACGTTAGCGCCAGAGAGCATGAGCTTTGCAAACATACAGCGAACTTTTTCGCCCCCAGAAAGAACGTTAGGTTTTTTAAGAGCCTCTTCACCGCTAAAAAGCATCTTGCCTAAAAAGCCTCTGATGAAAGATTCGTCTTTGTCCTCAGAATATTGTCTGAGCCAGTCGACAAGGGAGGTTTCGTTTCCAGAGAAGTATTTTGAGTTTTCAGTAGGGAAATAATTTCGTGTGGTAGTAACACCCCAAGTGACAGAGCCTGAGTCTGGCTCCACGTCTCCAGCAAGAATATCTAGCAAAAGAGTTTTAGCAAGGTCATTTCGCCCTAATAACACAATTTTATCGCCTTTTTTCATCGTGAATGAAACATCTTTGAGCAGAGCCACGCCATCGACCGTTTTTGTCACACGCTCCACAGTCACAACGTCATTTCCAAGATCTCTTTTGGGTTCAAATCCGATAAAAGGCTGTTTGCGCGAAGACACTGGCATCTCGTGAAAATCCAGCTTTTCAAGCTGCTTTTGGCGAGACGAGGCCTGCCGTGATTTTGAAGCGTTCGCGCTAAATCTCTGAATGAAAGCTTTGAGCTCTTCTGCCTTTTCAGCGCTTTTCTTGTTCTGGCTGGCAAGGAGTCTCTGATTAAGCTCGCTCGCTTGTCTCCAAAAATCGTAGTTCCCTGTGTAGGTTGTGACTTTAGAAAAATCTATATCGGCGGTGTGGGAACAAACGCGGTTTAAGAAGTGACGATCATGGGAAATGACAATCACTGTATTTTCAAACCCTAAAAGAAAATCTTCGAGCCACTGGATGGCGTAAATATCAAGATGGTTGGTTGGTTCATCCAGAAGCAGAACATCGGGGCGGCCGAATAGGGCCTGCGCAAGAAGAACTTTTACTTTTTCGCCGCTCACAAGCTCGCCCATTTTTTTGTCGTGCAACGACTCGTGAATTCCAAGACCTGCAAGCATCGTAGCGGCTTCAGATTCGGCTTCCCAACCGTTAAGCTCTGCAAAGGCGGTTTCAAGCTCGGAGGCCCTTAAACCGTCAGCTTCAGAAAAATTGGGATTTGCGTAGAGCTGATCCTTCTCTTCGAGAATTTTAAAAAGTTTTTTATTCCCCATCATGACTGTTTTTAAAACCACAATGTCATCAAATGCATAATGATCTTGACGTAAAACTGACAAGCGGAGATCAGGCGCCATGTGAACTTCACCAGAATTAGGTTCAACCTCTTTTGACAAAATCTTAAGAAACGTCGTTTTCCCGGCACCATTGGCACCGATGAGGCCGTAGCAATTTCCGGGTGTAAATTTGACATTCACATCTTCAAAAAGCTTCTTACTGCCGAAGCGTAAACTGACATTTGAGGTGCTGATCATATTTCTTCCAAACCGATTCAGAGGGGAAGGAAAGATATAGCGGAGTTTCATTAAAAACGCAATGTTTAGTGGCAGTCGTCGGGGGTCGTGTCTATGGGTGTGGCGGCGGGTGTAGGCGTGGGAGTGGGTGTAGGTCCAACAGGAGTTGGCGTTGGTGTCGGAGCGGGAGCGCCTCCTTGGATTTGTATGTCGGCGCACGAGTAGTAGTTGCGAGGGCTTGCAGGATTTTCAGTCATCACTTGAATCATTTGCAGGGTGCAGGCGGTACAGTTGGTCGTCGGAACCGTAATTGTAGCCGTGTAGGTGTGAGGTAAAGCACCTGAGTTTTGTGTGTCTGCAACCGTTTTTAGAAGTTGAAACTGTTCATCATTCGCTGCTGAAAAGTAAAACTCAAATCGACCCGGATGATCGACAACTTCCTCCCATTGAAGCTGGAGAGTCGCTCCCGCTTGTAATACGACGGGGCTCGCGGTCCTTGGGAGGCCACCACAAGGACCGGTTTTTAGACCTGTGCTGTTGTTTCGTGGAGGTGTCGTTCCCGTGAGAGAAAACCGCGCGTGTCCCCACACCGTGCTTGCAAACAAAATGAGTGTTAAAATCAGAAGTTTCATTGCATCACCTTCTTACGGCAGGCTTCGAAGGTGGATTCCATCGCGGCACGAAGGGTATCTCCCTCGCCAGAAATCAATGCGATGTTCTTTTCAAAAATGCTGTTGTGGTAACAGGAGTACTCCTGATGATTGAACTCTCCGCCTACACGAAAAGATTCGGGATCCCCGGTCGTGGCACTTGTATCAAACTGGCGAGTTTGTAAACTCACGCACGTGTTTCCAAGGATCTCGGAATTGAAACAGACTTTAGATTCAAAAACATCGCTGCGCACATGGGGACTAAAGACACGCGCTTCACAGCTGTACCTCTTGATGTCTTCGCAATTTACAGTGAGTTTTTGGGAGGAGCTTAAGAGTTTGGAGCGGATCTTTCCGGTGCATTGGGCGCTCACCGCAAGGAGCTCAGACGCGCGATTGTCGGGCGTAAACTTTCCGCAGTTTTGAAAGAACAACAGCAAAAAAATAACTCCCGGAAGTGCTGCGCGCATATCTTATTTTCGGCGACCATCACGACTCCATAAAGGAGAATTGAACATAAATCCCGTAATAGAACGCGAAAATCTCATTTTGAGCCGCCAGCAATTTCTTGTTTATATTCGAAAAGTGGAATACGACGATGATCTACCTCGGAGGGATCATGCTCGGTATTTTACTATTCACCTTAGGGCTTCAAGTGCAGGCTCAAGGGGTTCAAGTCGCCAATTGTGAAAACATCAAAAAGTTCAAAAGCCAAGGCTCTGTTGAGAAAACTCTCAATCAGTTCATGGCCAATCACTGGGCCTATCAGATGCGAGAATATCCAAACTGGGCCACGTATGTGGGTTATCCAGGAATGAACGACCGATGGCCTGACATGAGTTTAGAGGCCGTGGATCAGCGCAAGAAAGATCGAGTTTGTCAAAAGCAGTATTTGCAAACCCTTGCGTTTCAAAAGTTGAGCGGCGAGAGCCGCCTTAACTATGACCTTCTGCTTTACAACATTTCTTTGGATATCGAGGGAGATCAATTCCCGACGGAGCTTATGGCCATGAGTCAGATGTCAGGTCTGCAAACGGATGTGCCCGATGTTCTTTCTGCAGCACCTCAGCGCCGGACTCAAGACTATCAGGATCGTCTCAAACGGCTTGAAACTCTGCCAACCTATGTCCACCAGATCAAAACCTTGATGGCCAAAGGCGCGAGTCAGGGAGTTGTTCCCCCAAAGTTAGTCATAGAAAAAGTCGTGGCTCAGCTCGAAGGAGTGATGGTCACAGACATGGCAAAGAGTCCTCTCTACCTTCCTTTCGTAGAGATCCCGTCGCAAATTCCGGAGTCTGAAAAAAAGGTTCTTCAAACGAAAGCTCAAGAGCTCATCGCAAAGGTTGCCATTCCAAGTCTTGGCGAACTTAAAACATTTTTGGTGAAGGATTATCTCCCAAAATGTCGCGACTCTATCGCTTGGACAGAACTTCCGCAGGGACAAAAGTGGTACGCCTATCTTGTCAAACGTCACACGACGACGCAAATGACTCCCCAACAAATTCATGACCTTGGGATGAGTGAAATCAAACGTCTTACGAGCGAGATGGAAAAGCTGAGAGAGACGGTCGGATTCAAGGGCGATCAAAAAGCCTTTAACAAATTTCTAAGAACTGACAAACAGTTCTTCTTTAACAATGGTCGCGAGCTTGTTGCTGCTTATAGAGACATCGGAAAGCGAATTGATCCCGAGCTGCCACGTCTTTTTTCAAAGTTACCACGGCTTCCCTACGGAATTCGCGAAATGCCCTCGTTCAAAGCACCAAGCAGCCCCACGGCCTACTACATGCAGGGGAGTCCAAAAGCAGGAACAGCTGGGTATTTTGATGCGAATACCTATGATCTCTCCGCAAGACCACGTTGGGAAATGGAAGTGCTAACTGCACACGAAGCCGTTCCCGGTCATCACCTACAAATTGCTTTAGCTCAAGAAATGGAGGAGATGCCTGATTTCCGGCGCGAGTCTTACTACACGGCTTTCACGGAGGGCTGGGGATTGTATGCTGAGAGCCTAGGTTCTGATCTTGGTCTTTACAAAGACCCTTATTCCAAATACGGGCAAATGTCGTACGATCTGTGGCGCGCCATTCGCCTTGTTGTCGACACTGGCATGCACTCGCTAGGATGGTCGAGAGAAAAGGCGCTAAAATTCTCCTCTGAGTATCTGCCTAAACCGGAGGCCCAGGTAGCAACAGAGATTGATCGATATATCGCAGATCCGGGCCAGGCTCTTGCCTACAAAATTGGTCAGCTCAAACTTTTTGAGCTGAGAAAAAAGTTTCAAAACAAGCGCGGAGAAAAATACGACATCAGAGACTTCCACAATGAAGTGCTTAAGCACGGGGCGCTTCCTATGGATGTCCTAGAGAAAGTTGTCGATCGCGAAGAGCCTCAGAAAAAATAAAATTATTTGTCTGTCTATTTATCTAGGGTCCACAGAGGACTGAGGACCCATTCGTTAAATCTCTCTGAGGTCGAGACGAAACTATGCTCTCGCCTGAGATGATACTGACCGACGGTTCCGCGGGCCATAAAGGCGACAAGCAAAATCGGGGCTAAAAATCGAATGAGGTTTTCAGCCTTCCCAAAGGGAGCTGTCACCCAGGACGGCGCTTCGTCGTTGATTGTCAAAAGGCCCACAGAACCTGTCGCCACAATCAAGAGCCCATAAAGATGAACTTGAAAAGGCCAGCGAAAAAATTCCTGCAAGTCCTGATACCTAAACCGTTGCCCAGCTTTGACAAACCAAATGGAGTCAACGAAGTAAACGGCGAGAGCGCCCATCCAAACAAGCGCAAGATAGCTTTTCACAATCCTTCGCCACAGGGGAAACGGGCCTCCCCACCAAGAAACAACCACGACCGGAATAAAAATAAAACCAACCACAAGAAGATCAAATCGAAATCCATTGAGAAGACCATGAGCGATCGCAAGTCCATCCACACCCTCCAACAGATCACGCTCAAACAAAAGATTCATCACTCGAAACCAAAAACAAAGGAGAACAAAGATGAGGGCGCGCTTAAAAAACAGGGATTGAAATACGTTCGTTTGGATGAGCCATCGATTCATGAGTAAAGGATAGATGGCAATTCGGGGTTAGGTCAATTGGCTCTAGTTGTTTAAAGCCCCTTGCATGATCCAATCCGAAATGGCTTGGATTTCAGCGGGACTTAGTTTTGCGCCTCCTTGAGGCATGGCACCACTTACAACTGAGTTGAAAAGCGAACTTGTGGATGGATTTCCGGCGACAACCAACGTTTTTACGCTCGCGTAGTTATCCAAGACGACGCCGCCCAACGCAGTTCCAGAGGCGTGGCAACTCAAACATCGAGGTGCGAAGATTAAACTAGCAATCGCGGAATAACTTGGGCCCAGAGTTTGAGTGGGCGTGGGTGTGTTGGTAGATGTCGACCCATCGGTGTTGGCCCCGTCTTTGATCCATTGATAAATGAGATCCACTTCGGCCTTTGACAAAGGGGCGGAAGGTGGCTGACTTCCGTTTTGCACCGATGTGTAAATAACAGAAAGATCAGGTTCCTTTGGAATCACAAAATAGCTGGTGATCAGAAACTTTAAGTCATTGATGTGAGAAATCCCACCTTGCCCGGAGTTTCCGTGGCATGACAGACACTTTTGCTCAAGGAGACTTTGAACTTGGGTTTTTTGTTGGACACTGAGATTCGTGGATAGCGCGTTTTCATCACTGCGATCATGAGTTGGGCTGCAGTTTTGAAAAAGAATGGCGACCACCAAGGTCACTAGGATTATAATCAGCTTTCGCACGGGAGTCCCCCTGCCTTTATTTTAAAAGAACCCCCCAAAATTCGCACTTCATTCTCCTTTTGAGACATCTCGATCTCAAAAGGGACGGGCGATCCGCGTCGAAATGATTAGTTGTGACAAAGGCCCGGTTTTGAGACCCAGCCTTCGATTGCAATTAAAGTGGTCCTGGAGTTTTTTCAGACGGACTATAACTTAGTGTTTCCATAAGGTTTTCCAATGACGGGTTTTCATTGAAAAAAATGCAATTAAAATTGGACAAGCAAAACCAACGGTGGATAGGATCGGCGCAACTAAAAATTCATGAGGGGGGTTTTATGAATTTAGAGAGGGTTGATCGTTCCTTTTTCCGGCAGTGCGCCTTAGTTGGATTTACAAGCTTGAGCCTTGTGGTGGGGACCGCAAAGGCCGGCGAAAAAGCTCCGGGGGAGTTTCAGCTAGGTAAGGTGAGCATTGCTGACGTCACTGATTCCTATCCGCAAACATATCTCAGGGAACAGCCTGGGATGGGGGGCAACTGTACCGCTTCAGGCGGGGAGTACCAACCGAGTTTCAAATCTGTTTGGGGTACGGGCCCCATCTCTGATTGGATCACGCTGGTTGATGACATCGTCAATACAGCAGAACACATCTGGGATCTGATTCAAGATAGCAAACCAGGACTTGTCGTTAAAACCGAAGCTGCAAACGCGCTTCCAAGAGGCGTGAAGTGCTGGCTGGACGTTGATGGTTGGCAAAAACCAATGATCAAAATCTACCGAATTTCCTACGACAACGTTTTTGGCGGGAAGATGGCTTCATTAGATTACCGCCTTTCTTTCATCTACGGCGGGAACGTCAAAGGCATCGGGAAGTACATCACAGCGGCAACTATTAACGCTGCAAAAACAAAAGTGAGCTGGGCCAACAAGCTCGATGCGAAGGCGACGGTCCCTGCGGTTTTCAACGTCGGAACCAGCGAAGCTCCGATGGCTGCGATGCAAATTGTTGTTGATTGGAGTTTATCAAACTACTTTTCTGTAAATCAGGCTTCCAATGTATTTTACATTCAAGGCGATGGATCCATCGAACAGCTTGAATAGAAATTGAGGGGCCCAATTCTTTGGGCCCACTAAAAATAATACCTCAGTCATTGTAAATTTCTCCTTCCCTTCTTACAAAATGTGACGCTAACGAAATGAGACGGCTCTCAGCATTGGTGCGGTTCTTGCTACTTGTGACGGTTTTCGGCTTAGACACGAGGAGCGTATGGGGGCACACGGTTGGTTCAAAAAAACAAAGGCGATCGGCGGGATGCTCCTTCTTTTAGGAGTACAGAGCTCCTGTGGAAAGCGCGATGTTGAATCTCAACAAGATCGCAGAGATCACGTCCAAGAACTCCTTCGCCAACAAAAAACGGGAGAGGCTCTTCAGTTTTTTGAAGAAACTCCGATTGGATCTCTAACAGATCGCGAGCTGATTCTTTATGCGGAATTGATGCTCTCAGAAATGGGACTTTTAAACGCCCCGGCCGTAGCGCAAGTCAAATTCCTTGGCGCTGTCGATTGGGTTGTGAGGCCTGGAGCTGATCCTTTTCTTATCGACCTTGGACCCAACGTTGCCTCGAGTGATAGAGACAATGTCAAAGAGCTCAAATTGATTTGGGCGGTTGAAACTTATCTCGCTCCATTTGGTCTTGCCAATCCAAGCCAATGGGCGCGCCTTGAAAAAACGCAAACGATCCTTAACGCCGTTAAAGAGGATCTCAAAAAAGCGAATTTCCTTAAAGTGTACGTCCAAATTCTATTTTCTAAAAGCCAGGTGGTCTATCAGCTTCAGCGAAGTGTGACCCGAGGACAAAATGGCTGTCAGTTCCAAGGGCAACAAAAGTCAGACACTGTTTTTCTAGTGGCCTCAGAGCTTGCAAAAATGCTGTGGGCTTATCAGAGTTACATGCAAGAAAACGATGCTATCTTGCAAGCAAAGCTGATTGACTTGCAGAGTTTTAGTGGTCAGCCGCAAGTGCAATATCAAAATCAAGGACCTTATCAAGAGGTCGAACAGCAGAATCAAGAGCAGCCTCCACAGCAGCCGCCGCAGCAGCAAGCTCCGCCACCAGTGTCTCCGTTATATCAGCAGTTTTTGGATCGTCACCCAGAATGGTTTTGCCAATGAGGTATTTTTTCCTAGTTTTTTTATGTGCTCTTCCAGCATTTGCAAAACATCCGTGGCAGCGATTTGATGGCGGTGGATCTGATTTTACATCTGAGGCTATGGGAAATCTCTGTTTCACCTTCGATCCCTTTGAGGATCATCTTCCGTGCAATCCCAGCTTTTTGGCCTTTGAACGCGAACCTAAACTGCAGTTAGATATGGGCGCCTCTGAATCTGTCGGAGAAGTGAGCGACTCTTACGATCTGATTGACGGTAGGAACGGAAGGTCCCTCGAGAATGATCTGATCTCAGGGCGAAAAAACTTTAGTGCTCTTGGAGGGTTTGAAGCCAGTTACGCACAAAAGCTGTGGGGAGTTTCGTGGGTGCCACGAAGAGTCGCTATGCAAACAACCTCGTACCAAGTTCCAGTTCCAACTGTCGAGATTCAAGGATTAAGTGAGCAAAGCGCAAGAGCTCAGATCGCAACCTACTTGGCTGGAGATTATTCAGTGGGCCTGCAAGCGCGAGTGACGGACCGGCAGGGAATTTACGGCGAATACTCTGCTTTAGATCAAGAAATTGCTACCTCCGAAAGTCCATTTGAGAGAAAAACTCGCACCTTTTTCACATTAGAACCGGGAATGGTCTTTCAACCTCTCAACAGCTGGGATGGTCGAGTCACCGCCATGTTTCGAAACCTCGGCATTTCAAAACGTGGAATTGACGACTTAGTTCCAGATCCATCAGCCGTGATCGGCGCTTCAATAAGTCCTTACTTCGGCCCCATCAAATTCCACCTGGGCATCAGCGGCGAGTTCTACGAGCGGCCTTGGGACGACTACGAAGAACAAGTCACAGTAGGGTCGGGGATCACCATCAAAAAGCTATCGCTATTTGCCGCCAACCAAGAGCACAAACACATGTTAAGTTTGTTGTTCTCCCCAGGGAGCATTGTTCTTGGCGTCGTTTACACCGAGGAAGAGCTCAGTCGCGCGCAGAGGGAAACCTCGATGTACTACAAGGTTGGGCTTCAGTTTTAGATTGTAGATGCGGATCCATTTTTCCGACGCCAGAAAAGTATCCCCACGATTCAGATTGTTGCTATCTAGTCACAAATCATCATTTTTGGAGAGAATGCGATAAGGAGAAGAAAAATATCGTCAGCTTCGAGTATGATCACGACGGATATCTGTTTCAGAAAAAAACGGCAATTTCGATGGTGGTCAAAGGGTATGATGTTGAAAACAAAACGAAAGACTCGATCAACGATCCTGATTGGGCGATTTACCGTCTCGACACGTCTGTTCCGTTTATGTAGGTTCTGGAAAATTTTTGAATTATGGGCATAGCTGCGCCTCGCGTTCAGGCTCTTCTGGAGCTCCGCTTTTTTACGTCGACGGCGACCGTTCCTGCCTGGTTGGAATTCATTCATCTTGTTATACGAATTCAGTATTTGATAAATGCGACTCAGGAATAGTTCCTAAGTTTTATGACGAGGGCACATACGTTCCTCGCGAGGACTAAAAAAACACCAAAACCCCACCCATGAATCCCTTTTTCTTGTCGGTGGTGATGATTTCAGGACTGCCCCCAGCATTCACCCGAGTATCCTCGACAATCCAAGAGCCATAAATTCGAAGCAGTTCAAATTC
This sequence comes from Pseudobdellovibrionaceae bacterium, assembly GCA_044229295.1. Classification (GTDB taxonomy): domain Bacteria; phylum Bdellovibrionota; class Bdellovibrionia; order Bdellovibrionales; family Bdellovibrionaceae; genus JBGATJ01. The sequence continues at coordinate 60,017 of JBGATJ010000001.1, read as the reverse complement.
AATAAATGCTCCAGTTTCAATCCGCGATCCCGTGACTTCATGACCGAGATCATTGGTGGCTGGCAAAAATGATTTGTAGTCGCCGTGAAGTCCAAATTTCTTAAGTAAGTAAAGTGTCATTGAGGCGCCTGCAAAAGTTTGTCTGAGAATGGCAGTGTCGCCCGTCCCCTGTCGGGATCGCAATCCACCTTGGAGGGTGAAGTTGGTGCTCTGATAGGCATTTCCTAAAATTCGCAGGTGAAAGATGCCGGTTGTATCGTTATATCCTTCAATGCTGTTGTTCTCGTACTGACCTTCAATACCAACAATGTAGGCATAGGCCCCAAAAGTGGCCAGGTAGTTTTGCCGTTCCTGAGGATTGGAGTCAGAGGTCTCGCTCAAATAATATCCCCCTAAATAGTATTCGTAGGGGGAAGGCATGTTCATTCCTAGCCAGAGGTCCATAAGGTGGTTTCGTTCTTTTTGCGCCAGCCAATCCTCAAGGGTCCAGCGGGAGTTTGTTTTTTCCGCGGCCTTCTTAAGGGTTCGGTGATACAAGCCATCCCCACCACCGTCGGCAGCAAGGGTTGGCGTTGCTAAAAAACACAGTATCAGAACATAAAGTGTGCTCATTAAATCCATTTTACTTCGTTTTATGAGCGACGTGTAAAAAGGGTTTCCATTTAGATTTTTTCTCCACATGATACATTTTCTGGCGCATATTGAAACGTACGTACATGAAAGGATTGTTATGAAAAACCTGATTAAGAGTTTTTTTAGTCTTTTATTGTTGAGTTTTATGGCTCTTGCCGCGTGCTCTCACAACCCCAACAAAGCCGAAAAAGTAGAAACTAAAATGGAGAAAACCTCCGACGTTTCCGGCGGTGTAAAATTGGGAGTCAAAGAAGGCAATTTGGTGGTTCAGCGAAAAACGCTCATGTCCGAAGAGCTTCGTCGTTTGCAAAATGATGTGTATGAACTCGAAGATCATGTCTACGGCAATCGCAAGTATGGATCTCGAGGGCTTTACGGAGTTCTTAAAGATTGCCGCCTTGAGTGCTCTGACCAAAAAAATGGAGGAGACGGAAAACTCAAATGGACGGAGCCCATGGATCGTCTCACTGACAAAGAAGACGAGTACAATGTCGGTGTTGATGAAAATGAAGATGTTGTGGCCGTCAGCGAAGAATTCCTAAAAGACAGAATCGCCAGGTTCCGGGGCTACAAGGCGATCTTGCAAAAGCGTGATGACGAGTACCAAGAAAAACTCGACATCTGTAAAGCAGAGCTTGCTTCACGAAAACACGGCACCGCCGCAAAAACCGTTTCCACAGGAGAGGCTGACCTCTGATGGTACATTCGCTCAATCCAGTCATCTTCTACATTTGGCGAGAAAAAGATTTAGGAGTTCGTTGGTACGGACTTTCTTACATGTTGGGTTTTCTCGCCGCGTATTTCATCATCCACTGGCTTGCGCGACGTCAACGTACGCAATTAAAACCAGAGCAAGTCTCTGACTTCATCGTCTACGGGGCTCTGGGCACACTCATCGGCGGACGGCTGGGTTATTGCATCTTTTATAATCCGGAGCTTTTCACGGTTTTTAAAACAGGTTTTCCATTTTGGGGCGTGCTTGCTGTCAACGAAGGTGGAATGTCCAGCCACTGAGGAATGATTGGGATCACCGTTGGCTGTATTATGTTTGCTCGCAAATATCACCTCAATCGATTGCACCTTTTTGATCTTGTTTCTCTTGTTGGACCCATCGGAATTTTCTTTGGACGTATCGCCAACTTTATCAACGGCGAACTCGTGGGTCGAGAATGCCCTCCGGATTTTCCTCTTGCCATCAAATTTCCCCAAGACATTTTGCTTTGGACCAAAGAAGAGCCCAATCGTCTTCAAGGTCTTTCGGAGACCGTGTCGCAGCTGGGAGTTGTGCGTGAGCAATGGCTCGAATGGATTGAAGGGATGAAAAACAACCCGGGTTTGAAATCCACCATCCAGAACACTCTTTACCGCGTGATCGAAGCCATCCAAAACGGCAATACGGCCGTTAGAGATTCCATCGAGCCGCTCCTGACTCCACGGTATCCCTCGCAACTTTTCGGTGCAGTGAGCGAAGGGCTGATTGTCTTTTTGGTGCTGTTTTGGTTTTGGCGGCGTCCTCGAAAACCTGGTGTTGTCGGCTCTCTTTTTCTTGTCACCTATTCCATCATGCGCATCTCTGATGAAATTTTCAGAATGCCAGATGCACACATTGGATTTCAATGGTTGGGTCTCACACGAGGACAATGGCTGAGCATCGTGATGTTTGTCATCGGCGTGGCATGTTTGTTCCTCTACGGAAAACGCCAGGCCTTGCCGATGTCAGGATGGAAGAAGCGGGCTTAACTTATTAATCTGCAGCAGAGGCCGTTGATTCGGCTTTTCCTGCAGGTGCTGTATCTTCGCTTCCGACATGCAAACCTTCATTTAAATTCCCTCGAAACTTACTGCAATCTTCGATAGAAGAGCTTGTGGCAAGGCATTTCATCCAGAGGTTATTCAGAACTGTGTTTCGCTTTTCAGAACCCGCGAACACTTGTCCCTCATAGGATAAATTGGGGTCCGTGTTTTTTGCGCCCGCGTCTGTTCGAGCTGCTAGCGAAAGATAGGGGAATGCAATCATCAAAATAAATGTTGAGATATATCGTTTCATCTGAGCCTCCTATTTTTCAGTTTTGCATTTCATATGCCAATAGGAGGCTTTGTCTCATTTTGAGGCAGATGTGGCTAGGCTGCGGTTTTCAGAGTGGTTTTACGAGAGGCCTTGACCGCGAACGATATCAGCCATGGGGACACTTTTTTGTTCGCCTGTCTTAAGGTTTTTCACTCCGACAGTCTGATTTTGTTTTTCAGTCTCACCAATGATGAGTGCGTAAGTCGCCTGAACCTTATCGGCTCTCTTGAACTTCTTCCCCATATTTCCAGTAAAAATCTGATCGACGTTTTTGCCACTTTGACGTAAAAGATGCGCCAGTTTTTGGGCTTCTGGCATGCAGGTTTCATCAGCTGCAATAACGGCGAGAATCTCGGAGGCAGGTTCGACGTAGCGTTCTTCTAAAAGCAGAGCCAGGCGTTCGATCCCGCAAGCCCATCCAACTCCCGGAGTTTCTTTGCCTCCCATAGCAGTCATCAACCCCTCGTATCGGCCCCCCGCCAAGATCGCACTTTGAGCGCCGAGCTGGTCGGTTGTGAACTCAAAAACCGTGTGGGTGTAATAGTCAAGACCTCGCACCAGTCGATCGTTGATAACAAATGGAATTCCGAGTGCTGTTAAGCCCTCTTGAACCTTGCCAAAAAATTCAAGACTCTCAGCGGAGATTGAAGTTTGCATGAGCGGCGCTTTTTGCAAAATGGCTTTGTCTTTTTCGTCTTTGGTATCGAGGATGCGAAGTGGATTTTTTTCTAGCCGCATCTGACTGTCGGCCGACAGCTCTTGTTTATAATCACTCAAAAACTCCGTGAGTTTTGCTTTGTAACTTTCACGACTGGCTCGGTCGCCAAGGGTGTTTATTTCCAGCTGACACGCTGGTTGAGGCGTTGAGGAGCTCGTCATAATCCCAAGGCCGCCAAGAATTTGCGCTGCCAGCGAAAGAGCTTCGACATCGGCCCAAGGACTTTCAAAACCTAAGACTTCGGCCCCAATCTGGTGAAACTGGCGATAGCGGCCTCGCTGGGGACGCTCGTGACGAAACATGGCGCCGTTGTAGTAGAGTCTCAGCGGTAGATTCTGCGCAAGCCCGTTAGAAACAACCGCGCGAATAATGCCAGCGGTGCCTTCGGGCCTGAGAGTTAGCCACTCACCCCCCTTGTCTTGAAAGGTGTACATCTCTTTGTGGACAACATCAGAGGTTTCGCCTAGCGAGCGACTAAACACTTCGGTAAACTCAAAGATCGGTGGAATCAACTCGCTAAAACCAAATCGCTGCGCCGTTGTCCACGCCACTTGATCAATGTGCCGAAATAAAAGATTGTCTCGGGGAAGAAGATCTTTGGTTCCGCGAGCGGGTTGCAGTGTTTTAGCCATGTCGCTCCTTAGTGTGTTAACACATCTTTGGTTTATAGCGTGCCGATGCTGGTTTGAAAAGGCACAATCCAAAGGAATGGTGGACGTCCCGGCGCGATCGCAGTATAACTTGCCGCCAGAGAGGGCAGACCATGAAAAAATTGATTTTTATCGGGGTGAGTTTATTTACTAGCCTCGTCCTTGCGGGGTTTTTGATTTCTAATTTCATGGGGAGCCAGAAGAATTTTGGACCCGGGACAGAATTGGACTGGCGCCAGCTTGCAGAGCTTGACTTCGTAACAGGGGCCGCGCCGGAATCCTTAAAAAAACTCAACGACAAGCCGGTGCGTATTCCAGGTTTTATGGTTCCTCTCGAAGACTCTCCTCGAGAGGTCAAAGAGTTTTTGCTAGTGCCAAGTCCTCAGGCGTGCATTCATGTCCCGCCGCCTCCTCCCAATCAAATGATTTTTGTGACCTTCGAAGGGGGCGCCACAACGCCTCCCCAATTCGGCCCGATTTGGGTCGAGGGAACGCTGAAGCTGGTGTCTAAAAAACACATGTATGGTGAGGCTTCCTTTGAGTTGGTCGCAAAAGCCGTCCAGCCCTATCATTAGAGCGGGTGCTCTAGGATTTTAGTCCAGGATCCAAGCGTCGAACCTCTAGCTGTTGCGAGTCGAAAAAGCCTTGAAATTTCTTAAAAAAAAATGATTAATGGCCTTTCTGTGATATGAATAGAGATTGGACAAAGTCCGTTTTTTGAAACGAGGTCGACATGTCTTTACCATCAATGATGTTGCGCAAAACTCATGTGCAGGTACCGATCATTCAAGGGGGAATGGGGATTGGAATTTCCAACTTCAACTTAGCAGGCCACGTGGCTAAAGAAGGTGGAATGGGTGTTCTTTCGAGTGCGGCTTTAGATCGCCTCGTCACCCAACGCCACGGTCGTAAGTTTAAATGTCGAGAAGCCTCGGCCCAAGATGTTCGTGATGCTAAAGCCATTGCCGGCGGCAACGGGGCTATTGGGATGAACATCATGGTTGCTGTGATCAATCAGTACAAAGATTCAGTTTTAGGTTCCATGGATGGGGGAGTGGACGCGATCATTAGCGGTGCAGGCCTTCCACTTCATCTGCCAGAAATCGCCCTTTCTCACCCGCGTGCTGACGATGTGGCCCTGATCCCAATCGTATCTTCAGGGCGAGCTATGGAAATTATTTTTAAAAGGTGGAGTCGCTCAGGACGTCTGCCTGATGCTGTCGTCGTCGAAGGCCCTCTTGCAGGTGGACACATTGCCTGGAGAAATATCGAAGAAGCTGAAGATCCAGCAAATCGACTCGAGAATCTGTTAGCGGAAGTCTTCGCTGTTGTTGAAAAGTGGGGCAAGATCCCTGTCATTGCGGCAGGTGGCGTATGGTCTCACGAAGACATCAAGCGTTTTCTTGCGATGGGATGTGCCGGCGTGCAGATGGGGACTCGGTTTTTGGCGACTTTTGAAAGCGGTGCCAACGACAACTATAAAAATCTTTTAGTGGATTCTACAGAGGACGATGTCGAACTTGCGAGCCGGCCTGGATCTCCCTGCGGAATGCTGTTTCGAGTTCTCAAAAAATCTCCATTTTACCAAGAGGCTCTCAAGCGCGAGCGTGCTCCTAAATGCGATAAGGGCTATCTTCTCAACAAAGGCCATTGTCCTTCTAAATATGAAAACGAAAAGACCTTCTGCATCTGCAACGGGCTTCTTTCGGCGGTGAATCTCAATCCTGTGGAGAAGGAGCTTTACACGGTCGGAGCCAATGCCCATCGCGTGAATCGCCTGCTCCATGTTAAAGATCTCATGCTTGAGCTGCAGGGGTTAAAAGCCGCTGAAGATCACACGTTTTCGACGGCGGCGAACTTTGGCGCAGGTATGAGTTAATCCTCTTGTGAGTTCTCCAAAAAATTACATCACCCCAGACGGGTTTCAGCGTCTCAAAGATGAGTATGGTGAACTCTTAAATAAAGAACGGCCAAAACTTGTAGAAACGGTCGCATGGGCTGCAGGCAATGGCGACCGTTCCGAAAATGCCGACTATATCTATGGCAAGCGCCGCCTGCGCGAAATTGATCGGCGCCTTGGCTTTCTTTCCTCACGGCTCGATAAAGCGGAAGTCGTTGATCCTAAGACCTTAAGTTCAGAAAAGGTTATTTTCGGGGCTAAAGTCACGATTTTGACGGAGAATGATGAGCTTAAAACCTACCAGATCGTGGGTGAGGATGAATTTGATATTAAGAGTCAGAAAATCTCCTGGCGCTCCCCTATGGCCGCGGCCCTTTTAGGCAAAAAGGTGGGAGATGAAGTCACGGTTAAGAAGCCTGAGGGCGAAGAAGTCCTGACCATCGAAAAAATCGAATTTAGTTGAATCAGATCTTTACTGCCAGGGATCACATTGCTAGGCTCTGCCCAACAAAAAGGGGGAACTCATGAAACGTTTTGTCGTATTTGCAATGTTGCTGGTAGGGACTTGGGCTTCAGCTGCTGAATTGAGACTGTTGCCAATCAAGGCCCAGGACCAAGCCAATGCTCTTAAAACTGAGGCAACACCTCAGGGTCTTAAAGTGACCGTTAGCTCTTGGGTGCCATGCCAGGCTTCCTATAAAGGCCTTCTTGTCGAAAAGGTTTTAGTGCCTGGATCTGATAAAACGACCTACCAGGTTCGAGCCGTGGGTGAGTACCTTGGGGATATCGTCTGTGCTCTTCCTGGATTTTACATCGAAGAATCACTTATCCTTGGAGTCACTCCAAATACCACTTATGATTTCCTAGCAGTGCAACCGGCTGAAGGAACTTGGCCTAATAACGGTCGTTAATTTTTCATTGGTCGGCCTACCGAGACTAAGGTAGGCCGCTCTTAAATCTCTCTCACATTTGTCGGTTTTTACACACCTACCTCAAAAATTTTATAGTAAATTGAGAAAATCGAATTTGCCCTTTGATACTTTCTTTAAAGGATTATAGAGCTTAGAGCAGTGAAGCCGGTTCCTGAAAGTGTCTTGAAGGTTCGGAATTTGGTTTAAGGAGAAAACCCATGAAATCCATCCCTTTCTTTGTTGTGCTCGCCCTCACCTCACTTCTCTTTTCTCAACCAACGTTCGCGCAGAGTCTTGGCGACGTTGCTAGCCCCGATGAGTTGGCCGAGGAACTCGGTTTAGATACGACGCGGTTTCTCGATGTGATGTCTGCGCAGAACATCGTCAACGTTGAAGAGTTTCAGGACGTCAATGGTTTCAACGTCCTTGATTATTACCACCTTGTTGTTGTGATCAATAAATCTGCTGATGGGCCCGAGGCTCAGACCATGCGAGTTTATCAAGACGGAAAGTTTTTGCATCACTGGCTTGTCTCCACAGGCCGTGAGCGCCAAGAAGATGAAACAAAATCGGGTCGTAAATATTTCTCTGCAACACCTGTAGGTTATTTTTCTCCGCAAAAGCTCGTGAGAAAATACTGGTCAATCACTTGGGAAGCTTGGATGGAATACGCGATCTTTTTTAACGGCGGCGTTGCTATGCACGCGACGACAAAAGATCATTTTGCTGCCCTCGGAACTCGTAATTCAGGTGGATGTGTTCGCCTTCACCCTAAAAACGCAAAGATTCTTTGGGGACTTCAAGAGCAAGCAGGAACAGGCTTAGTTCCTGTGATCAGCCGCACAGGCCGCGTGGCTCGGCTTTCCGATGGATCTGTTAAAATGGCTCAAGGTTACAGCACCTTGGTGATCGTTCAAGAAAACCGCTAACACAAAAATTACAATCGCAGTTGCGCCCAGAAACTCTGTAAAAAAATGAGAGTTTCTGGTGAGTTATTGCTGCAGGTATTTTTTCTTAATATAGACGCATCGTTTCAAGTATATATTTAGGTTGCGCTTTTTCGGCTCACAAGGGATTTACCTACTCATTAAAAATAAATGGGGGTCCCCGCATGAGAAAGAGTTTTTCAACAGCAGTTAGTGTTTTGTTGCTCACCTTCGCAGCCACTCAATCCTTTGGTTACGAAGAGTACCGTCATCACCGACCACGTGTCGATGAGGATGTAGACACAGGGACCGGAACCAATAATCCGTCTCCCATGGACCGTGAATTGGCCAACGCATGTGCCAGTCACCGCGGTATCAACTTTGTTGAGGCTCGGAACCTACGCGTGACTAAAGTTCTTCCTGACGACACCTCTGGAAACAAACACCAGCGCTGGATGCTCCAACTTTCTAACGGGCAGGCTCTCCTTGCTGTCTTTAACATTGATGAATGGAAGCGTGTTCCTTTGAAAACAGGGGACATTGTCGATGTTGGTGGTCAGTTTATTTGGACTGACAGAGGGTGTTTGATCCACTGGCTCCATGAAGATCCAGAAGGGCACAGACCGGATGGTTATGTTGTTCTTAATGGGGTTACCTACGGGGTTGCTAAATAGTTTGATAGGCCTTATTCTATCCTTGGAAGCATCACTTTCAAGGATAGAAAATGAAAAAGCCAATGTCCCAATTTCTTCTCTTTTCTTTATTCACATCTTTTGTTTTTGCTACAGATATGGACCCAACACAGCGAGCCGCGTGTTTTAAGGGCAACCGGAGTGTCTGCGATAAGTTGTTAGATGGGCTTAATACCCCTGAAGATGACCACCAGTTCAGATATTTCTACGATGAGTTATGCCGTGCGAATAAAAAGTTTAAATGCTTTAAACTCATGGTGCGTGGGGACTATAGCGAAGAGCTTGAGCAGCTCAAAAAAGAAGAGCCTAATGCCAGCTTCCACATTGTAAAGTCAGAGGCTGAAGTTACCATATTTAGAATTGCCGAGGATAAGTCTCGTAAATCTGGACCGGCGAAAGTTCATATGGGCACTGGAGCAGGGCCGCGAGCTGGAGCTGTTAAAAAAGAACCTGCGAAAGTTCCGGCTCCTGATGCCGTACCGACTCCTGAAGTTGCGCCCGAAAGTCCTAATCCAGAGTGATTGAGTTGGGTGCTGATCCAGAGAGAAAAATGCCGATAGTGTGATTGATCCACTGGGACCTGTGATCTTGGTTTAAGAAGTCAGTTTCAAACAGAGCGTTAGGCAAATGGCCGCAACGAATGAAAGTTGCAATTTGTGCGAAGAAAAAAAAGGCCGCTTGCCTTGGCTCAATTTCTCCCCGTAGAAAACCTCGTCTTTTGGCTTCAGATAAAAACTCCAAAAACTTATCATGCATCTGTAAATAGATGGATCTAAAGACGTCGTCGCAGAGGTTTTCAAAAAACTCGACATCTCTGAGAATCATTCGTGCAAGATCTGGGTCTTGTGCCATGCGATCCAGTTTTTGCGTAAGGAATTCCGTGAGCTGATTTTTATAATCTTCAAAGGATGTTGGCGCTACCAGAACATTTTGAGAAATTGCTAGCTGTTGGTTTCCGTACTGTTCAACAAGGGTTCTATAGAGGTTTTCTTTGGAGTTGAAATAATAGTTAATGAGGGCAACATTTACATCAGCTTTTTCGGAAATCTCTTTGACTGAGACACCGTGATATCCTTTTTGAGCAAAAAGTAATTTTGCTGCATTGAGAAGGTGATCTGCCGATGCTTTAGGAGATGGGATGAGAGTACTCCTTGGCATCTAACGTTTTAGGTTCGGGTGTGGGAACCGAATTGACGTAGAGGGTCCGAGTCGGAAATGCGAACTCAATTTTAAGTTCAGCAAATTTTTGGAGGATTTCTAGATTTACAGTCTGTTGGATATCCATAAACAAAGTGTAATCAGAATCAAGGACCCACCATACCGTCTCAAAATCGAGGGTGGAGTCACCAAATCCACTAAAGTGGGAGCGATCAAACCGAATTTTTTGCTGTTTCTCGATAATGCTTCGAATGAGTTGTGGGATAAGAGCGATTTTGTCAGCTGGAGTGTCGTAAGTAACTCCGATTTTAAATAAAACCCTGCGCTCTTGCATTCGTTTGTAGTTGCGAATACGGCTTTGAAGTAAATCGGAGTTTGGAAATATCAGCTGCTCGCCGGTGAGACTCCGAATTCGTGTGGTTTTCATTCCCAAATTTTCGATGGTTCCGGAGAAGTCGCCGATGACGACAAAGTCACCCACCGCAAAGGGCTTGTCTAAAACGATGGCTAAGGATCCGAAGAGGTCTCCTAGAATGTTCTGAACAGCCAAACCAATCGCGATACCTCCGACTCCAAGGCCCGCAATCAAGGCAGTGATGTTAACTCCCAGATTGTTTAAAATCATGAGGAATACAACTACGTAGAGAAACATCTTCGCTAAAAAATTGATAAGGCCGATGGTCGTCGCAGCGCCGCTATCTACCTCAGCTCTTTTTCTAAGAACATTTTCTACCCAAAACTGAATGAGAGTTGCGCCCCAAACTGCAAATTGTAAGAGGGCGATGACGATGGCAAGGTGGCTTATCGTCGTTTCAAATTTTGCCGGAAGAGTGAGAGACGATAGGCCGATAAAAATTGAAATGAAGAATAAAAAGGCAGTTTTAGTTTTATCGATGATCTCCGCGATGAGGTCATCCAGGATGGTATCGGTTTTGCTTGCAAACGCCGCGATTTTTTTGTGGATAAAAGTTTTAAGGAATTTAAGTGTCACAAAACAAACTACGAATAAGACGGCTGCGAAAATCCATCTTAGGACCGTGTTGCCTAAAAAAATAAGGCCCAAGAACTCATTGAGCAGAGGTACATCCATGATCGTATTTTCTCCCGATATTGTTTAGTTTATATAAGAGGGGAAAAACAGAGTCAATTCAGTTGAGGTCGGTAAGTTTGCGGACCTTCGCAAAGAGAGACTGAGATTCGATAGGTTTAGAAAGATACTCATCGCATCCTGCAGCAAGACATTTTTCGCGGTCTTTTTTTAGAGCGTGAGCTGTCAGAGCTAAAATAGGACGTCGAAAACCAAGGCGCCGAAGCTCGCGGGTAGCTGCGTAGCCATCAAGAACTGGCATCTGCATATCCATCAGAATCATGTCGTATTCCGAAGTGATCGCTTTTTCAACGCCGATGGCGCCATTTTCAGCAAGATCGACTTCGGCCCCTCGTTTGGCTAAAAGCCGCTTTATCAGAAGTTGATTGTCGGCAACGTCATCAACAACCAAAACTTTAAGGCCCCTGAGATGTGAAAGATCTTTTGCAAATTGAGACTCAAAAATCCCGTCCTGATGAAGAGGGCAGGTCTTGCTGCTAAGATCAAACTCAAGTGGTAAAAGAACTTCAAACCTTGTTCCGCTAGAGCTGTTATTGGCTAAAATTAAATCTCCACCGAGCGCGCGAGCCAGCCTTTTTGAAAGAGCAAGGCCAAGACCTGTTCCTCCGAATTCTCGCGTGAGAGAGCCGTCAGCTTGTAGGAAGGGTTCAAAAAGCCGTGTGCGTAAATGATCTGGTATTCCGGGTCCTGTGTCTTCAACGGAAAGTTTGATGATTTTTTTAGAGTCTGCAGATTCAAGAAGCGAAAGGCGAATTGTAATTTGGCCGGTGGTGGTAAACTTAATCGCGTTACTCAGGAGGTTGACAAAAATCTGTCGAACTCGAAGCGGATCAGAAAACATCATTTCTGGAACGTGTTCGTCAATCTCGACTTTAAACGTGAGATTTTTGTCCGACGCTCGAGTCTTGAAAATGGCAACGAGTTCGTTCATGAGATCTAGAACATGAAACGGCACTTTTTCCAGCTCAAGTCTTCCTGACTCCACCTTGCTAAGATCAAGGATGTCATTGATGAGGTTGACCAGAAGGCGACCGTTTCTATGGATGATATTGAGATATCGAGAGGCCTCTTCTTGGGAGAGATTCTGTTCGTTGAGAAAGTCGGTAAAACCCAAAATCGCGCCTAAGGGAGTGCGAATTTCGTGACTCATGTTTGCTAGAAATTGCACTTTTTCTTGGACAGCAACTTCGGCGTCTTGCCGGGCTCTAAACAAATCATTTTCTAGTTTTTTTCGTTCAGTGACGTCCTGAACAAAGCCTCGGAGACCCTTGACTCTTTCATCTGGGTCCCTGACGGCTTGGGCTCTGAGCGAAAACCAGCGGAGATTTCCTTGCGGGTCGACAATTCTAAAATCAATTCGACATTCACTTCCCGAGGCTATGGCACTTTGAACTTGCGCTTGGACATGGCTTTTGTCATCAGGGTAGATTCCTTTGAAAGTGTCCAATTCAAGGAGGCTATCTGTCTCGCCATCATAGTTCCATGGGACGACATGGAGTTCTTTAAGGTACGGATCTAAAAGAGTCTCATTTACAATCATCTCTTCTCCACTTACGTTCCATAGGTAAAAGACCAACTCCCTTTGGACCATAGCACTTGGTGAAATAGAGGGAACTATCAGATTGCTTAGATTATGTGAAGAGATCTACTCATACGCGCGGTCTTGAGCCTGCCAGGCGCCTGACAGGCCATTCAACAGATTAGGTAAAAAGGATCAGTCGTTGTAAGGAATTACTTCGGTGGCTACATCTACCAATGGCCATTTCTCGCAATCTTGAATTCCTAACTTGCACATGGCGTTGCTGCCCCAGCACTGATAGGAATCTCCAGAAGCCACGCAGGAATGGGAGTAGCCGACGGCTAAACTATCCAGGTGCTCGCCGCTAGCAAGGCCCGCAACTTTCTGCGGTGTCAATGCCGTTTTATCCACACCGTGTTTTCCATTTCCGACTTGTCCTTGGAAATTGAGGCCCCAACACCAAACGCGATTTTTTCCATCCAGGGCGCAGGTGTTTGTGTTATTGGACTTCAGGCTTTGAACGTTGTAGTTGCGTCCCAAGATCATCTGCGGATTTTCATAGTCGTTGTGGGAATCGCCCACGCCAATGAGAATTCCCTTACCCCAACACTTCACTGAGCCATGGACAATGGCGCAAGTGGTTCGGCTTCCCAATGAAACTGCTGTCACTCCTGAGCCGGGCCCCATTCCGTGAACATCAGAGGGAGTTGGAACATAGTGATCATCTCCATTGCCATCGCCGACTTTTCCGTAGAGCCCCCAACCCCAACATTTGAGACCTTCTTTCACAACCGCACAGGTATGACTGTCGCCAGCTGCGATGGCCGTCACACCCGATCCTGCCGGAAGGCCTTCGACCCAATGTGGACTCAGCACTTTGTCTTTTTCACTAGCTTGCCCGCCTCTGCAATTCTTGATTCCTAAACCGCAGCTGCGATTCCACCCCCAACACTGAGCTCCACCATCCACGACGGCACAGGTGTACATATCACCTGCCGAGATTTGTGACACCTTTGATTTGGGACCAAGGCCTGACACTGGCACAGGGACGGAAGAACGCTTACGGGTCTTATTGCCAAGAGCGCCATATAGATTTTGTCCCCAACAGTAAGCGGCGCCTTTTGCAAGGGCACAGGTGTGAGATCCGTAAGAGTCGATCTGTGTGACCGGCTCTGGAAGACCAACCACTCGTTTGGGACCTTCGGTATCAAAATTATGACCTAAACCGAGTTGTCCGTAGTGGTTGTAGCCCCAGCAGGTAGTCTATCTCAATTTATTGCGAAGGCGTTACAAGATAGTGAATGGGTTTGCACACTCCGCCATTCGTCTGTTCATGAGAGCATGCGGTGAGTCCGACAAGAAGGTCCATTTCAGCAACAAACGAAATTGAATCACCCGGTTTAGAAATAGGATTTAGAATCTCTATGCGACCCTTTGGGTCAACGTTGACGTTCATAAATATATTAAATGTGGTGCCGATGCTATCGGGCGAAATCCGACTTGGGGCGAAAGCCAGAGACAAGTTTTCATGACAACTTGGATGATAGTCTAGAGTTTTATTGACGAGATGAAACATCTTTAAGCTGCACGGGGTTAGTAAAAAATCATGTCGACCGCAAGAGTCGTGAATGATTCGGAGCATGGGCTCGCTGCGATTGGACTAGAGGATATTTCCAGTCGTTAAAAAAATCGAGTCCGCATAATCAATGGAACGTCCTGCGCTCAAAATTGAACCGTGATCTCCAAGTCCAAAACAAAAAAGATCACTCACTTGCTGGCCATGAGGATCAATGACTTGAAGAGTGTCGCCTCGGAGGAGCTTAAGACCCACTCCCGTTTGAGGAATTAAGGTTTTTACTTCTCGCACTCATGGTCCTTTTTTGGAAGGTGTTGAAATGGACACTTCCAATCGGGAGAATTATTTTTTCCAGAAAATTGGATGCTTTCCCAAACCTCGCCGAAGTCACGCGCCATAGGGTTAACGCTGCCTTGGAATTTTATGTCGCGCTTTCTATTGATCTTAACCATTGAGTCGTATTGCCCCTGATCTGCAAGTTGGTCAAACTGCGAAAAAACATTAAATATCAGCGACGGGCAAAAAAAACGCCGTGATAGGCGTGAGCTCTGAGGATGCAGGCCCACAACAAAAAATGCACTTCCGTTAAAGCTAAAACAAAACTCAGGGGTCGTGGGATCTGAGCTAACTTTTGGGTCCCATGATGAGTCAAAACCAGAAGCCGCGGCTAGCAGGGAGAGCTCTTCCCAGAGGGACTCTTCAAACCGACTTTCGTTTTCGCAAACATCAAAAGGGAACGTCGCCCAGAAGCTCAAATAAATAGAACCAGAACTTTGGACCTCTTGTTGAAACAAAAACAGATCCTGCGCCAACTTCAAAGTGTTTTGGCCTCTTCCAAAACCTCTGTACACGCCGATGCGATACTCTTTTTCAATCACCGATTTTATGGCAGCGACGCACGGATAGTTTTTCTGCGTGACTAGAGTTATGATTTCGTTTTCGATTTTTTGGTTGATATCAGGTGGTGGCTGCGGATTCATAGCTCCGAGCACATTCACTGATGGAGTTAAATTTGTCAAATGACGAAACGGAGACTTTCGTCTCCGTTTGAATTATGTTTTTTTGATCACAAAGACTAGGCGGCTTTTTTTGCGCGAGGTCTTTGATTCATTGGAACGTAATCGGTACGAGTAGGGCCAGTATAAATTTGTCTGGGTCGTCCAATTTTTGTGACTCCGCCTTCGTTCATTTCTTTCCAGTGAGCGATCCACCCAGGAAGTCTTCCGAGAGCAAACATCACTGTAAACATATTTACAGGAATGTTGAGGGCACTATAAATAATTCCACTGTAGAAATCGACATTCGGATAAAGCTTCTTATCGACGAAATAAGGATCTTTAAGAGCTGCTTCTTCAAGACGTTTTGCAATTTCAAGAAGAGGGTTTTGGATTTTTAAGCTCGCCAAAACTTTGTCGCAAGATTTTTTAAGGATTGCCGCTCTAGGATCAAAGTTTTTGTAAACCCGGTGACCAAATCCCATAAGTTTGAAATTTGATTTCTTATCCTTGGCCATCGCGACATACTTATTAACGTCACCGCCACCTTTGTGAATTTCTGTGAGCATTTCCATAACCGCTTGGTTAGCACCGCCGTGAAGAGGTCCCCAAAGAGCGCAAATACCGCCAGAAATCGAAGCAAACAAATTCGCCGAGCTACTTCCGATAAGACGAACTGTAGAGGTGCTACAGTTTTGTTCGTGATCGGCGTGCAAAATTAACAGCAGGTTGAGGGCATCGATGACATCTTTAGAGATGTGATAGTCCTCTGTCGGTACGCCAAACATCATGCGCATGAAGTTGGTGCAATAATCGAGATCATTGCGCGGGTAAAGGCGAGGTTGACCAATAGAAGTTTTATAGGCGTAGGCAGCAATTGTAGGAAGCTTTGCCATCAGGCGAATCGTGCTGAGTTGGACCTGATCATGGTTAAGAGGGTCGAGAGAATCTTGGTAAAATGTCGACATTCCGCAAACCACAGAACTGATCACGGCCATAGGGTGCGCGTCTCTTGGGAAGCCGTCATAAAATTTGACAAGATCTTCGCGCAAAAGTGTGTGCTGAGTAATATCGTTTTTGAATTGATCATATTCCTCTTGATTTGGAAGGTGTCCGTACATCAACAAGTAACTGACTTCGAGGAAGTTAGATTTTTCAGCGAGCTGTTCGATGGGAATCCCTCGATACCTGAGAATGCCGGCCTCTCCATCTAAGAATGTGATGGCACTTTGGCAGCTAGAAGTGTTCGCGTAGCCATTGTCCATAGTGATGTAGTTGGTATTTGCACGAAGAGCGCTGATATCAAACGCTTTTTCGTCTTCAGTGCCTTTGATAACGGGGAATTCAAAAGACTTCCCTTCGATCTCCAGTTTCACTGAATTTAGTGTTGGTGATTTGTGACTTGGATATTGACTCATTGAAAATGGGCTCCCGTTGTTGGTTTAGGCTTCCACTTCCTATCGGATTTAAGGCTATGAAATTGAGGCGAAAGTTGTGGCGAATCGCGTCACCTCTAAGGGTGGTTCAATATGAGTCAAAATTTGCGAACCGCAGCTTGCGCCGGGCCAGAGTTTTGCTCTCCTTCGATTCTCGCTAAAGCGGTACCAACAGCTTTAGCAATTTGAAGCTTTTTGTTATTTGCCATCCAGCCAGAATTGTCCTCAAGAACTTTTTTGAGGGCCACTTTTGCATTTTCATCAGCAAAAAATCCAAGAGCATTGCGCCCCGATTCTTTGAGACTTTGGCTTGTGGAGTTGAGAAGTTTTAAAATATCTGGGAGAGCGGGTGCGCCAAGCTGACCGAGAGTTTGGCTGCACCATTTGCGAACCTCCTCGTCCACATCAGCGGAGCACTGAGCAGACACACGAATGGCTTCGGCGCCTTCTTTGACATTCATCTGCGCGAGAAGCCGTGCTGCCATAGGGCGTTTGAGTTTCTGTGGTTTACTCAGTTCAGCACTCACCGCGGAGACTCCCACTTTACCGAGACAATGAAGAGCTTTGACACCGGGGTCATCAGGCGTGACCGAAGAAATAGATGCGAGCACTTCGGAGACGTGGTCTTCAGCAAACTCTCTTTTAGATTTGGGGAGGGCGCAAATCATACCCACCGCACGACCACGAGCCTCAGCATCAGGAGCCACAAGGTTCGCTTCAACAAACTCGGTAACAAGATCGTCGCGCTTAAAATCCTGAATCAATGATTGAGCGCTTGCTGCACTCAAACGAGTGACATCTAGCAAGCCTTTGAGACGATTTGTTGCAACGCGGGTCGAATCATCAGCAAGGCCTGCCATCAGCGCGGCAGCTGCCGTGACAACCTCGGGCGGTTCCTGCGCGCTGACTCTTTTGATCAGCAGATAGGTGACGCGCTTGATATTTTCATCGCCATATTTTTTCATGGCACGTATGGCTGCGCCACGGACTTCGGCGTCGGGGTGCTCATACATAAGCTGTACCAGTTTTGGCATTGCCACCACAGCTTTGACGTCGGAACACTTCAAGGCCTGTGTCGCCCAGTAAGCAACTGCCTTTGGGGCATGTGGGTCAAGAGCATTATGAATGTCTTTGGAGTATTCGCTGCAAGAATCAGAGAATTCATAAATTTCACGCAAGGTAGATGCCCGAGTTTCTGTTTGGGGAGAATGGAGGCGAGCGTGAATATCTTTAGTATCAAGATGATTAGGTTCTGATTGCGTTGGTGCTTCAACCACCAGCTCTGGTTTTACGATAACGGTGAGCTCTTTTTTTGAAGGCGTTTTGGGAAGAGCCATGACCGTAGACGGTGGTAGTGAGTTGAGTTTGATATTGACAGCTTTATTTTGACCAGAGCCTTTGGGCCATTCGCCAAACATGCGCATTTCGTTGCCGGCGACAGAAAGTAAAAGGCCTTTGAGCTGCACGACCTCGGGCGGTTTGACTTGGACCATAGGTGCTGGATGAATGTCAGCTTGGCTCGTTCGATAGGCAGACACAAACATTTTACCTACCACAAAAGCTGTGAGGGGAATGGCTGCAAGGACGGGAATGCTTAATAGCACACCGAGGGTTCGACTGAGAGTCAGTTGAGAAGACCATTTTAAAATAGGACCGAGTAAATTCCAAACGATGACAAAAAGACCAACCGTGATAATAGCAGGAAGAATCATCCCCTGCCAAACAAGGGGCATCCATGGGAGTTTGGCAATAAGAAGGCCCGCACCAATCACGACAGCCGCTTTTACGGCACGAATCAGCCAGCGAATGGAAGTGTAGCGGAGGGACTCAGGCAGAGACTCCGTCATCCAAATTCCCACCTGACTCATCGAGTGAATATTGAGGAGCAAACAACAAATAGCTCCCAAAATCAAACCCTCGTTCCCGTGTTTTTCTAAAAAAACCTGCATATGGAGGTATCTGGTCGAGATCAAAATGTAACATGAAACGGCTGCGACGAAAAAAACCAACCACGGAAAAACGAGTGAACGAATGAGTTTCAATGGACCTCCCTCAGCTGTGGAATATACCGGAAATTTCTTAAAAAAGTCCTGTTAAAAACCCTTGTCGGCGTGTCGTGTCAGTCGCTCTGGGCCTGGAGCTCCAATAAACGCGTTTTGAGTCGCGAAATTTCTTTGGACGAGGCGCGAATGCGCAGGAGAAATCCTTCGTCGGTGTAGGTTTCGCTCAAGACTCTGATGCGAAGACGAATGTCTCCGATGAGACCTTTGGCAGTGTAGGGGACGATGATCTCTTCTTCAGTCATTCCCTCTTCGAAAAAATTCAATATGCGTTCGTGCAAACTTCGAACGTCTGTGGAATCGCGCGAAGATAAAAAAATGGCCTCAGGGAATTCTCTTCTTAAAGTTTCAAGCTCGTCTTCAGAAAGTCGGTCGCGTTTATTAAGGAGAAGTATTTTCGGTAGCCCTCCAGCTCCAACTTCATCAAGCACCGTTTGAGTCACGGTTAGTTGAGAGCGAAAGGTAGGATCT
>JBGATJ010000001.1:22171-41146 GCA_044229295.1 Pseudobdellovibrionaceae bacterium | reverse complement strand
GGATAAAGGCTTCGCACAGTCGTATCGAGAGTTGCGAAAAGTTTGTCGGCAACCAGGACTTCGCTTCCAGTAAGAGCTCTCATCAGAGAAGATTTTCCGGCATTGGTGTATCCGACAAGTGCGACGCAAAGTTCCTGTTCTCTTCGAGCCCGGCGAGTGAGGTGCTCTTGATCGATAGAGCCAAGTTCTGTTTTCAACTCTTTGATACGATCTCTAATTTTTCTTCGATCTAGCTCGAGACTGGTTTCACCAGATCCTTTGGCACCAATTCCACCGCCTTGGCGATCAGCTCCGCCAGTTTCCCTAAGCCTGGGAGCAACGTAGGTCAGACGCGCGATCTCGACCTGGAGTTTGGCGGCCCTGGTTCGAGCATGACGACTAAAGATTTCGATGATCACACCAGGACGATCAAGGACAGTGACACCTGTGGCACTCTCCAGATTTCGCAATTGAGAAGGAGACAAATCACAATCAAAAATAACAATATCAGCTTTTTCTGGAGGACTTTCATGGTCAGTAGGTACGTTGTCTTCAGCCTCTTCTTGAACGGGAAGATTTTTTGCAAACTTGAGGGCGGCTTTACTTTTCTTATGCTCGACTTGGGGACCTACAAAGCCTGGTCCACCGGTCCAGCGGGCCAGCTCCCGTAATTTTCCATCTCCTAAAACGGTAGCGCCCTTTTGCGAAGGGCGGCGCTGTGAAGTCTGGCCGATCACACGATAACCAAGGGTCGTCACGAGACGAGAAAGCTCTTGAAGAGAGCCTTCATTTTCTTCATCAGAAATCTTGGGGAGTTGAACGCCTACGAGAAAGGCGGTTTTGATGGGTTCATCCATGAAAGTTTTTAGCAAACAAATGTGATAGAGGTCAACCGCTGCGGTGTTAAACTTCTCGTCGGTTTAGGTCTCTGGTGTCCAGTCTGTTAACGCCCTCTTGAGCCCAGGTTTCTCAATGTGAGACCGGGGGTTTTTTTTGTAGTGTTTACTCACTGACACTCTAAAATGAAGAGATGAAAACACTTTTTTTCGGCAGCTTGATTGTACTCGGTTTGACCTTCCAAAATTGTAGCCAACGTGGGTTCGAGCCCATGGATGCTGTAAACTCTCCCGAGTCGGCTAATTTCTCGGGCATCCTCATCAATTCAGAGACGGGCGCTCCTGTCCAAGACCCTAAAGTAGAGCCGATTCTTATTCAGGCTAAGGAGCTTTTACCAACGGAAGTGGATTTGACAGCTCTGGGGCCTGGGACGTGGAGTTTGACCTCTGGTCCCGAGGGGCTCTTCGTTGAAAATAACCACATCCTTTGGATTCCGCAAAAAGGTCAAAGGGGAGCGACCGAAGTAAAAGTGGCAAGCACCGAAGGCACTAGTCGCTCTCTCCAGCTGCAAATCGCCGAGGTTCCAGAAGACAGTTTAAAGTGGGGAGGCCCTCCAGGCGTTTATAAAGATGGTGATGTCGGCTACGTTTTTATTCATGGAAAAGGCGATGAAGATCGCTGTAACAGCAACCAGCGCCTTGAGGAGTATTGGGGCGGAGGCAACGTCGTCATTGCGCCAAATGCAGCCAATCGAATTATGACCTGTTATGATGGTCGCGAAGACGTCGTGTCTGAATCACCCAAAGTCGCTAAGCAAATTTTAGCTCGGCGCTGTGGTCGCTTCAATCGTTGCATTTTAGTCGTCCATAGTATGGGTGGACTCATGGCTGAGTACATGATGCTCCACAGTCGTGAAAGCGTCGCTACCGATTTAGATAAGGATCTTTTTAAGGATCGGGATCTGTTTTCTCAAGTCAAGAAAAAGACACTCTTTGTTGTGGGACTCTCGTCTGCGGCAGGTGGCTCGAAAGTTGCCAGCATTATTGAAAATCCATCTGTGAATGGTGGGCAGTTAGTCGTAGGACTTCTTGCGAGAGTTTTCGGGAGTAAGAATGATTCGACTCATAATTTAGAACCTCTTCGTGCGTCTCGCCTGATCGCTCCAATTGGAGAAGACCCGGGGATTCCGTTTTTTTATGTTGCAGGATTTTCGTCAAACTTGCTCGACAGTTCCCTGGATTTAGGTGGCGGACTTCTTTCCTATCTAGGGCTTAATATTTCAAACTCAGAAAATTACTTCAATGGCGATGAAGAAATTGCGATTTTGGATTTAATCACAAATTTTCAGGCACGAAGTGACGGGCTCGTGGACTTTCGCAGCACGTGTGGCGTGCGTAGCGAAAATCAAGGTGACGGTCCTCACCACGATGCTGCGCTTACTGACCAGATGAATTATTGTTTCCGAGCGCCTAAAAAAGCCAACCATTATGTTTGGTTTGCGACAAATTTAAATCACCTACGAATTGTTACGAATACGTCAGAGTGTCAGGGAAATGGTCCAGATTGTGTGAGCTATTTTCCTCAGGTCTCTGGAAATACTCTGGTTCGATTCCCGCGGTGGGATCGGCAGAATGTGCCGAGCATTGTGCGCCAACTTTTGACCAAAGACCTTCCAAAATAAAACTGGAGCACAATGCTGTCGTTGAATTTTCACCCGGACGTGGGGTGAATGTTTTGATCTCTGATTTTTTGTGTTATCTTGCGGGATGCTCTAGTAAGAACAAGTTGTGATAAGCCATATACATGGTCAAATGAGCTTTGAGCCGATCCACTCGCTTGCTTGTGCACCAGGTTCTTCGAAAAAGCCTGTTGATGTTTGCCCTATGCATAGCGCAGGTGTGATTGATCGAAAAGATCGGATCAAAACCCCCTCGTTTGAGCTCCCCCTGACCTGTCACGCAGGCCCGGCGGCCCTTAAAAAACCGGTGCCTAGCATGAGGGAAGAACTCCCTGATCTGACTCGGATACCCTGGGTGCTCATCGGACTTGATCTCGGCTGTCGGACTGATCAGTGAGGTCACGGACTTTAAAAGGTCCCTTCGAACTTTAGCTCTCTCATCAGGTCTGGGGCCGTATTTCTTACGAGAGATCTTAGCCAAAAGCCCTTTGGCCGGCATCCGTGCCACATCCATCGCTAAAATTCGACGCGTCTTTGACTCTACCATTACGGCGATAGAGACAGGTTTGCACTTGGTGTGCTCAACGGTTTCCATCTCGTCAAGCTCAACGCACTTGGCTTTGGAAAGAGCTTGGTTATGTTCCCTGAGCCAGATCTCGGCCTGAGTTGCCAGAAATAGGATCTTTCGGACGACAGTGCGTCTGTGGATCCGGTAGCTCAGAGCGACTCGCCTTTGCGAGACGCCGGAGCAAATGTTTTCATAGATGAGCCTATTGAGGTGTCGTTTTTTCTGTCTGTAGCAGGCTTCAAATGTGGCATCAGAGAAGGTCTTTTCGCAGGACTTACAGAGAAACCGACGAAGTTGGATTCCATCGATTTTTCGAATGAAGGAACCAGACGCGATGATAGAGGTAGAAACAGAGCAGTAGGGGCAAACCATGAACAAGGCCAGGTGCAATCCTGGGGCGAAGCTCAACTTTCGTAAAAGCCCCCCAAACGTCCGAAATTCCGACCAACAGTGTCGTGCTCCAGTATGTCGAGATCTCCATTTTTCTTCTTTGAAAAACTGATTTAGATTTCTCCTACAACAAAGAAACTCGCAGTTTCGACTGCGAGCAACTTCATAGAATAGGAGAACCCATGAAAGCGTCAGTGGTTTTTACAGTCGTAGCCCTTTTTAGCGCATCTGTTTGGGCAGAGAGTGGTGAGGGATTTTATCGGCTCACGATGAATGGTCAACGACGTGCGCAGCTTGGACATTGCGGAGGAACGGCAGTTCTCTCTAAAGGATGGTTTCGAGGTTTAAAGCTAACTCTCTCTGGAATTACAAGCTGTTCGAATGTCAGTGTGGATGATGGCACTTTAAAAAAACTTTCCGATGCTGATGACGGAACTCGCCAAATCACTCTTGCTATGGACGAACAAAAAGAAAGGGTGAAGGTTCAAGTTTATTCAAACTCTGGAAAGACTCAGGATGTGATTGAGGTTTTGGTTTCCATCAAAGACCCCACTCCTATTCCCATTCCTGACAATATTCCAACGGCGTACTTAGATACCAAATGGAAAAAGTCAGCGGCACTTCCTGATTGCGAAGGGCGAGTTGCGCTTAAAAGAATTGGGCAAAAATACTATCTCGTTTTTTCAAGGGTCAAATACTGCTCAAAATTGAGCTTTGTTGGACCTGATGGAAATGGTTTGGGCTTTGACACGCCAGATATATCCCTCAATGATCAGCCAGACGCAGACATCGAGGTTCCAGACGATATCGTAGGCTTTGGCAAAGGCTCCATTCTTGCTATTTTTAAGTCAAATTCTGGCAAACACCGCGACGTAATTTCTATCAGTTTTAGATAGTGCAGCTAAACACGGCGTAGGTCGTTTGAAAATCATACGTCTTCTGCGAGCATGTGTGGTTAGTGTCCACAGGACAGAAAATGTCAGCATTGGTATCTGAAATCTCATCCGCTTTTACCGAATGGCTATCGCGGAAAATATTGAGGTAAAGGCCTTTGCTGACTTGCAGGCCAAAACCGAGCCTTGTCATGGTCCCAGTCATTCTAAAATTCTTGAGATACTCTTGAAGAGTGTGCTGAGGATAGTATCCGATCCAAATGTCAAAAATTCCGATGTTAATCCCCAGGCCTCCGCCCGTTGCAAAAGAGTTGAAAACAAGTTGAGTTGACGAGCTTGACGAGCTGACGGGTGGTACGGTGTACGCAAATGGACCGCCTCGACTGTAGTCAGCGGCGATAAAAAGACTTTTCCCCATATCAAAACCAAGACGTAAACCTAACAAATAGCCTTGTGTGGTTCCATCAATAGTTGTCCCTAGTTTTAAGTTGGATTGTCCGTATCCAAGGTAGGGTTCTAAATGAAAATCCGTGGCAAAAACGGACGAGGTAAAAAAGAAAACGCCCAAACTCAATATCCATTGCTTAAAAACGTTTCTTTTTGAATGATAAAACTTGGACGGCATGATCGTTACTTTACCGAACGCCTTTTTTTTAGTCATCATATCTTGTTTGGCTTGCGTAGCATTTGCGCAGGAGGCGAAAGTCTATGGCACTTATGGTCACGCGCCCCAAGGATCAACGCGAGCCATGGGAATGGGAGGAGCTTACGCGGGCGTCAGCGACGATGCTGCAGGTATTGTGTACAATCCCGCGGGGCTTGCTTTTGGAGAGTGGATTTTTGATATAGGGCAAACGACGAATACGACGGTGAATGAAGAAGCCGATATCAATGGAGACCGAAGGGCCGATGCAGCTGCTTATCAATTTCAGTTTAGTGCCGTGGCGCTAAGATTGGGACCCATCGCGATTGCAGCTGGGCAGAGTTCTCCGTACAATATTTCAATTCGACCCGCAGATGCTGACCGCGAAAATGCAAAAATGCAAATTAAGAGTAATGATTTCCTCCTCGCGTTTGCGGTTTCAAAAAGTCTGTCCGTCGGTGTTACCTACCGCGAGGAAAGTCTCTATCAAAGCTATGAGGCTTGGCAAATACCTCCGGTTGAAAACGAAGTTCGCGGTCACTCTTACACAGCGGGAATTTCTTACCGGCCAAGGGACGAAATGGGATTTGGCGCAGCCTACACACCTCCGCGGAAGTTTTATGTCGACCCGAGCGTAAATGCAAAAACGAGCTTCTATCCTGTCAGTTCTGAGGCAGGATGGTTTAAGAGTGCCATGATTCCAGAGCATCTTGTATTCGGTGGTTTTTTTAGAGCTTCAAACCGGTTCATGTATGTTGCAGACTTAGACTTTTACAGGCCTGACTCCACCTTGATTTTTGTTGAGAGTCCTTTTGAAGGCCTACAGTACTCTTCAGCGCCGATCCGATCGCAACTTGTTCAAATTCCTCACGGCGGCATCGAGTACATTGTGCTTAAAGAGAAAAAAAAGGAATTCATTTGGCGTGTTGGTGGATATCGCGAGCCTGCCCGGGTAGAGGGTGGCAGCGATCGTTTGCATTTTACGATGGGGGTTGATCTGCGGCTTGGACCCATCGTTGTCAGCGCTGCCATGGATGAAGCCACCGGTTTTACCAACTCGGCGCAAAGTATCGGGATTAGTTTCGGAGAGCTATGAAAATTTTCGTAATCACGCTCATTCTTTTTTTGGAAACGACAGTCTATGCCCGGGAGCTTCAGTTTTCGGTGATCGGTTTGTACAACCAATCGAGAATTGAATTTGAGTCAGTTTCGCAGAACTCGCAAAACTCGAACACACAGTATTTTAGCGGTGACACGACTTCTTATGGGTCTTACAGCTTAGGGGTTTTGATCGAGCGTCCATTGAAAAATCTCTGGAGTTTGGAGTTGGGACTCATTTATCTCAATCGTGGATATGTCTCTAAAACAACTTTCCAAAGCTATAGTGGGACTACCGAAACTAAAAATACCTTTTACTGGAAGAATATTCATATGCCATTTGTCGGACGATTTCGTCCTACAAAGGTTTTCACTGGAATCATCGGTTGTTTTGTCAATTTTGGAGTGGATAAAATAACTTCTGAGTCTGAAACTCAAGGGCGCCCCACGGTCAAAGCAACTCAGAGTTTTGCTGATGCCGGTTTTAACACTCTGGACTATGGAATTACCTATGGTGCAGGTCTCAACATCGAAGTGAGCCCGGCGCTCGATTTACTGATCGAGCTGCGGTTTAACGAGGGGATCGCTAACATTTTAGCGAATCCCACAACAGTCACCACTTCAGGGTACTCCACAGAAACCACCCAAAACAAAGCCACTTCTCGAGACATCATGTTACTCCTAGGATTTACGATCTAGGGGCAAGGTTTTTGAACTTTGAGCGCTTGGTCCAAGTGGATGTTTCGAGTCGACTCGTTAGTATCGATAAAAGTCCCGCGCCCAGCCGCCGCCATATTTTTGAGCGTAAGAGCCGCACCTTCGTCGCTAGGGCCATAGTAGATAGTATTGAAAGTGATTCTTCCCTCAGCAATACTAACAAGCTTTCTCACATCTGTTTCGATCGCGGCTCGATCGGGATTTGATGAAGTACATCCCTTCATGTTGGAGTCGCAGTAATCAGAGGGTTTACCATCGGTAAGGAATAGGATCGCATAAACAGATTTGCTGCTAGGTGATTTTGCAATATCATTTTTTATCGACGAAGCCAGAGCATTTAAGGCCGCGCGGAAAGGTGTGCTACCCGTATCTGGAGTTGCAAGGAACTTGTCAAAGGCGCCATTCACGCGGTTGATGTCTGAGGTAAAGTCAGCCTGTCCACCGTCAGTGATAAAAGCGACGGCAGGAACTTTCTCAACTCCAAAGCCAATGAATTGCCAGCCCCAATTTGCAGATTTGTGGTCTGAGAAAAATTCTTGAATTTTACCGGAGCGAAAAGACTTGTCAGGATCGCTGCCTGGGTCAGTTCCACCTTTGTTAGAGCCCGACATGTCGACTGCAAACGCGATCTTAATATTGGACTGTGAACTCAGTTGATTGAGGTCCTCGCTACAAACTGGTCCTGTAGGCGCTGGGGGGGCCTCTTGAGGTAGGATGTCGGCTTGGTCTGAGCTAAACTCAACGGCTGAGTCTGGCGGGATCACAGCAAAGTCTACCGGTGTGGTCCCGAACTCTTTAGTCCCGCAGCCGGCAAGAAACAAGAAAGCCGTCATTTTAAAAGTGTTTTTTGTCCAGTTCATAAATTCCTCCTTGTGACCCAATTTTCAAAACTTTCCCTGGTTTCGAGTAACAACCCAGCTTCTAGTTTATACCTGCAAATCCAGGCGTGAAGTAAATTCCGCTGCTTGGCTCACTTTCACACGAGCGAAAATGAAGTCAGAAAAATTCGTTCACTTCACGATCAAAAATTTCGGAAATTTCGAATGGAAAATCGTCATTTGTGCAATCTCATTTTGAGATTCGCGACAATAGTCTTAAATGACGGCAAAATATTTGAAATCAAACCATGAATTTTCTAAGCTGAAAGTATGAAAAAGATCACACGACGAAAATTACTTCTTACGGCGGCAGCGGGTTCAGGTTTAGTGGCTGCGGGATGCACGACGGTTTCACCTCGCCATCGAGGGCCTAACTCTAAGGACCGCCCCAACTTCCTCTTTCTATTGACCGATGATCAAACAAAAAGTTCCATTGAACTCTATAAAAAAATCCCGTTTATCAAATCCCCTAACATCAATCGGATTGCCGAGGAGGGAATGCGGTTTGATAAGGCTTTTGTGACAAATTCCCTGTGCGGACCAAGCCGGGCCACATTCATGACAGGTCTTTATTCTAACGCGCATGGGATGATGACCAATGATCCTATTCCAGGAGTGGGAAACCTGGGTGGGATTTATGACCGTATCCCCACATTTGGGAGCCTTCTTAGAGACAGCGGCTATCATACGGCTATATTTGGGAAGTGGCATATTCGATCTTTACCTAAAGGATTTAGTCAGTACGCTGTCCTTACGCCTGATCAAGGAGAGTATTTTAATTCAGACTTTTTAGTGAACGGTGAGGTGAAAAATATTAAAGGTCACGCCGATGACGTCATCGGCGATCTCGTCCTTGAGTGCTTGAAGAATCGCCCTAAGGACGCACCATTTTGTATACAATATGCCAGCAAAGCGGCGCACGCAAACTGGCTACCTGCCCCTCGATTTTCAAAGGTCTATGAAAACGAAGAGTTTCCGATGCCCAAAAATTATTTCGAAGACCTGAGCAGTCGAGTGAAGGCGATCCAACAGACC
The DNA here is from genome assembly GCA_044229295.1 of Pseudobdellovibrionaceae bacterium. Lineage (GTDB taxonomy): Bacteria > Bdellovibrionota > Bdellovibrionia > Bdellovibrionales > Bdellovibrionaceae > JBGATJ01. Next base: position 32,430 of record JBGATJ010000001.1, on the reverse strand, counting down.
AATATCAGCCTGAGAACGATGGGCCACTTTAGTGAACGGGGAGTAGATTTTCGATTGCCTCCCAGAGAGGTGGCGCTCGAAAATTTTCAAGCTCTTTCAAAAAACTATCATCGTTGTCTGTTAGGGGTTGATGAAAATATCGGCAGAATTTTAGACTTTCTAGACAAGCAGGGACTCGTTGAGAATACGGTGGTCGTATTTGCTACCGACAACGGATTCTTCATGGGAGAGCATGGTTTTTTTGACAAGCGTTTGATGTACGAGCCTGCCATTCAAATTCCATTTTTTGTGCGCTACCCAGGAATGGTGTCAGCGGGCACCATTAACAACAAAAATTTTATCCTCAATGTGGATCTTGCTCCGACTTTTTTAGAGCTCGCAAATGTTCCGAGCCCAAAATTGAGGCATGGTGAAAGCATTGTTCCCCTTCTTACGGGTCAGAATGTCCCTTGGCGTGACTCTTTTTACTACCAATATTTTGAAGCTCCTCAAGGGCATCGCGTTCCTAAGCATCGCGGAATTCGCACCGAAAAACACAAACTCATCCAATATTGGGAGCGACCTGAAGAGTGGGAGCTTTTTGATTTAGAAAATGATCCTGATGAAATGGTCAACCTTTACCCCAGGCCAAGTTCGCAAAAACTCATTGCAGTGTTGAAAGAAAAATTGAATCAACTGCGCGCACGAGTTGGTGACGCAGACGCTTCGAAAACTGGTGTGTAGTTGTGTGCGAAAATTTTTTTACATTTTAGTCCAGTGCGTTTTGGCTCCAAAAAAGTTGGTATCACCTTTGCTATGTGATAACACCAGATCCATCAACGGTTCACACAACAAAGGGGTTATCATGAAAAATATTTTTGCTCTTCTCAGTATGACATTCTTAATGTCATTCGGGTTTTCTGCTCACGCACAAATTCAAGACCAAGGTCTTACCACTGACGGACAGTTCAGTTCTGAAGGAAGCACTCAGAGCTCAGACTTTGATGCTGTATTCGGAATGGATCACGGTCATCATGGTGGAGGTCACCATGGCGGTGGTCATCACGGTGGCGGTCATGGTGGTGGATACTATCAATGGGTTTACAGCGGAGTCGATCACAAGGGTGGATGTAACTCTTGTCAATACTCTTGCTATGATTCTCCACCATGTGGACCTTACAACCTAGGCGCGCGAATGTCTTGCCCTGTTCCAGGAACTAAAGACGACGACTACGTTTACACTTGCGTCCGCTACTAAAATGTCTTGAAGAAAAAGCCTGCAATATTTTGTGGGCTTTTTTATAGGTTAGAGTTTGGATCGGCTAGAATAATTTGTTTGGCTGAGTTCAAAGAATCAAACTCACACATATCCAAACCTTCAAATCTCTCGAGTCGGCATTGATTTTCGATATTCACAGCTTCCTTGTGACTTGTATTGTAAGTGAGCTCATCATCGGGTTTAGCTGTGCAAGGGTAGGTTGTAAGGCTTACTGAAACATCGGAGAGTAAGGTGCTCACCCCTGTGAAAAATGCGTCAGGGGTCAAACTTAAAGGCCCGTTCTTTTCCACATCTCCCATGTACTTGTTACTTGGCGTGTTCACATAACTAGGATCATCGTATTTGATGCCGCTTGATAAGCTGGATAATACACCACCTGTCAAAGAGAGTTCTCCGTAAGCGCCTTCAATAAACTTCAAGTCAGAAATAATGGAACCACTTGTTTGGCTGTAGCTGTAGTCTTTTCGATAGTCGGTGCCATCTGTCGTCCAGCGAAAGGTTTTTATCGTATTGTCCGAAGCGATGACCTTTCCTTTGAACTTTGTCCCGTAGTCTTGGGACTGGCTTGTTAGTGTTCGCACAGAGGTTCCATCAAAGGCAATTAAGCCATTGTTTTTAGAGTCTGAGATGAGACCGGCGGTGAGAGTTGTCGTTGAAAAGTAACCGGTCAAATCGGTTTCATTAACGCTTGAGGTGAGAGTTCCAAGTTTGAAATCAACATCGTAATTTTCTGATCGATAGGCATTGTTTGCACCATCGCAATAATAGATGTCGGCTTTGTAACGGTTAGCACCGGTGATCGAAGTCCCATAGACTTTTGCAAAAATGCTTGAGGTCAATCCTGTAAAAGTGACTTTAACAATGCGATTCGATGTAGACGCAGAGAAAATTGTAGAAAGTGGTGTCGAACCGCTCACGCGGCTCACAGCTCCTCCGAGGTTGAGTGCCGTCATTTTTTGGAGGTAACAAGAGCTTTGGCCCGAGTTAGCGACGCGGCCGACTTGATCGGCAACTGCGTATGTCATTCGGCAGGCGCTCATTCCTCCTGGTGATCCCTTTGTGTTTCCCCAGAAAAGGTTTACCGTAGCTGTCGGAACATTAGTGGCTCCAGGGCTGTAACTGGAAATGAGGCTATCGATAAAATCGGGTGTGTCAGATCCCCAGAAGGTTTTTTTAATGAGAGTTTTAGCGGTCGGTGTAACAGAAGCTCCTGAGCTGGCACCAAGCAGCCCGAGTGTTGGTGGGTCGCTATGAGCTTGAGCAGAAACTGGATCCGAATTTACAACGGTGCCCACTGCAGGAATTGTTGTAAAATCAACTGCGGGAATTTTATTTTCTTCAGAGCTTGATGAAATTGAACCGCTTTGACTGCAACCACAGACAGTTATGAAGAGTATCAAAACGAGAATACGACAGTTACGATCCGAAGACATACCTTTATAATATCGGAAGAAAACGGGCTCTCTGAAGAGAGGAAGCGAATCAAGATGGGATCGGTGAAAAAGACCTGAGCTACTTTCGCTCAGGCCTTTCAAATTATCACTACTTAAGTTTACAGTTTACAAAGGCAGCGCCAGAACCTGTAGAGTACAAGATCACGTCTGAACCAATTGTTGCTGAACCCTTAACAAGAGCTAAACCAGAGGCTTTGTCAGTTGACGAAATTTCGATTTTACCTTGATCGCTTGAAACTTGGAGCAAAAAGTCCTTGCCATCGATCAAAGTGGTTTTGCGATCACGATCGCTTCCGGCAACGGCAACGTCGATCGTTTGAGGCTTTTGATCTTGGACGACACAAGAATAATTCACGACTGAGCTATCTTGAGACAAGTCTTTAGCTTCTTTTTTCTCGCTGTCAGCTGAAGTACAAACAACTTCTGACAAAAGATCTTGGCTGCTAAAATCAAGAGAAAAACTCTCAGATGAGATATCAGAAGTTACAAAAGCAACTTGTTGATTTTTTTCAAGAGGAGTTGTTTGAAGCGTTAATCGGCCATCGTTGCTTTCAAGGGTTACTTGGTATCCCTTGTTTTTATAAAGAAGGTGTGAAACGTGGCTATCAGAACGTTTAACATCTAGTTCAATAAGAGCATTTTCATTTTCAGGTTTGTCAGTTCTGTCAGCACCACTCGCAACTGTTCCGGCGCACTTGATTTTTCGCTCGAGAACTTCAGCTTTAGTAGTCACAGGAGCTGCAGATTCAGGTGTTTGTTTTTTGTCTTGATCTTGTTGGGAACAGGCTCCGAGCATGCAACCTACAGAAACAAGAGCTAACAGGGTTGAAGTATTTTTCACGATTTCCTCGCTTTTAGATTTGCCTTCATTGGCGGTTGAAGATTTAAATCTATTTCGAGGTTTTCTCAATACGAGGAAACGGCTTTACAATCTTTTCTGCGGAGGGAGCAAAAATCGTCACTTTTCAAAGGGATGTGCCAGGGAGCTCTACTTCATACACACTTTAGAGCCGTCCCCGCGATCCACACACTTAGCTAAACCCTGGCAATCCCAATTCTCAACGCACAAGCCATTGGGGGGCTCAGAACCTAAGCAGATCTTCACAACGGCAGGTTTGTGAAGACAATCCCTACCAGAAGGGCACTCACTCAGAGGTAGTGTTACAGGTCGGCAGCTCTTACTAAATGGGCACGCTAAATTGCGGTCGCAGAAGGTATAGCCATCGACGATGGAGCTTGGTCCGCGAGTCACGCCATCAAATCTTGCCGAGCTCGTCGAAGCTCCTAATAGCCAAATAGAGATAAAGAGGATCACCTGAAAACGCATAAGTCCAGTCTATATGGAAACTGCCTCTAGAGGAATTGGATCTTGGTCTAGAGTTATTTTGAGACATTTCGCAATAGAATGGAGCTTCGGGGGTTATCAATGGCGTTCTTGCAAAAACTTTTCCTTCTTGGAATCGCGCTTGTTCAATTCTCAGCGTGCACCTCATCAACGGTGCGCAAACCCTCTAGCGTCGATTTGCAAAAAGATATTAAAAGCAACATTACAGCATTTAAAGCCTTTGTGGAAAGCGAGAGCTTCACACGCGCCAACTGCGTCTCCGTTCTTAATGACGTTTATCAAGTGATGTCTCAAGCGACTCCCAATCAATTTAATAACGAGGGCTTGGCAAAGGATGCAGTCTCGGTCATGGACTTGAGCTGGCAAACGCGCCAGTCGCTAAGGCAAAAGGTAAGAGAGTTTTCGCAAGCTGGCCCTGTTCCAGAGCCGTGTCTTGTTGCAGTTAAAGATATTATGCGAGTTGGCAGATATTTAGAAGATGAGCTAGCGGCGCTTCATCTGAACTATCCAGTAGGTGATTTAAATCATCCAAAAATCAACCTCACAGGAGGCCTTCCTTATTTGCTTCTCAAGGATCCCAATGATCTTTTTGAATTTAAAACTGGCGATATTTTCCTCACAAGAGGAAATAGCTTAGTTAGTTCTTCAATTGCAAGAGTCGCAAAAGGGAGATCTCAATTCAGCCATATATCGACCTTCTACAAAGACGCCGAGGGAAAAAAATGGGTGATAGAAAGTTGGATTGATACGGGAGCATTTGTTTGGTCACTCAAGGAGCATTTAGACAGTGGTAACACCCGCTTTGCCGTATTTCGAAATCGAGACAGCAAACTTGCAGCGGACGCTGCAGAGAAGCTATATCGTTTTGTCAAAGAAGCGTCTGATAGGAAAAAACCATTTCCATATGATTTCACGTTAAACGTTAAGGATCATTCGAGAGCGTTCTGTTCAGAACTCGTCACGATGGCCTACGAGTGGGCCTCCGGCGGCAAGGTTCAGGTCCCAATGTATTTTTCCAATCTCAGAGACGGGATCGACAACTTTATTGAAAATGTAGGTATTTTTCGGGCTCCAACATTCATCCCTGCAGATATGGATGTAGATCCAAATTTCGACTTAATGCTGGAGTGGCGAGATGTTGACAACATGAACGCAACTCACCAGCAGGACATGGTTTTAGATTCTGTATTTGCTTGGATGCAAGACTACGATTATAAGTTGCACTATTCACTGTCTGGAAAAGTTGGATACCTGCTTCAACCAACGACAGAATGGCCCGTCGTGAGCGCATTTACAAAATTGATTATTCCGGCAAACACAACCCCCAAGATGGTAAGGACCTTTGCCACACTCCAATCCATCGCAACACCGATGCTTTCGTACATTGCGGAAAAAAACCAAGAAACTTTAAAAAAGACCGGCTATCACCTAACCCCACGACAAATGATGGCGGAATTAGAAGTCTACAGATTAAACGATTTGAAAACTACCAGACAGCTTCATCGGCTTTTTAGCCCGTAAACTTACAGGTTGCATTTTTTGATGCAGCTTTGGTTTCGAAGGGCAATCGCCTTATCGATACATGCAGGTGTGCCGGTATGTCTGATAACGGTCAGCTCTGGAAGCTTGGGTGTGAGAGTTCTGGTGGTAAACCTTGCTTTGCAAGCCTCAATTCCATATTTTACCAAATTCTCTTTCATCGTTGGGCTGTCGTCGAGATAATCTTTAGCTGAAAAGCGATTCATACCGATTCCGTTTTTGCTAGGCGAGCTTTGCAGAATTGAAAAATCAAAATTTCGGTGAGTGATAACATTCGTGTTGCATTGACTTGCTGAGGTCGCAAACCTAACACCGAATGGATCGCTGCCGACGCGATCTACAATCACAATATGCCCGTTGATTGCAACAATATCCCCAGACTGGAGTGTTTTGGTTTTAGTAAAAGAGATAGGCTTTAGGCAGTCAAATCCTTCTTTTTCAGCGTCTCGAAAACGAACCGCATTGAGGTACTCGACATGCTGAGGTCGTAGTGTGACTTTGGATTGAATTTTCAAACCCATACTCGCAAGAGACGAAAAAACAAAACCTGAACAATCAATCCCAAGAGCTTTGGCGCCGTCTCCACCATTAGTGAATAAATTGAGGTCTCCTTCGTCGCTTGCGGGTTTTCCGCCGTAGTCATAGATGAGGGGATTTTGGGTCGTGTCTTGGCAGGCAGAATTTGGAACAAGGTAGTTGTGCAAATAGTAGTGACTTCGTTGAAGCTGATTTAAATCAGAGACGCATCGGATCTTCCCACCGTTGCTGGGGTTTTTTCCGCAGACTGTGATCCCATCAACGTCGGGAGTTGCGGCGGTCATCGCAGGCTTTCGCAAAGCTTCGCAGCTTTGGTAGCCTGTAGCCATGACTTGGTAGCCGCCGACGGCAACAGGGTGTAAATCGCGAGCGAGCGCTGCCAGCGACGTCATCGGAGCTTCAGGGGCAGTGGTCACAGTCGCCGTTGTACTTGTATTTGTGTCTGGCACTTCTGGTTCAAGAGCAGGCGCTGGTGTGGGCGCAGATGTTTGTTGGGGCGATGAGCAGCTCATTTTTAGAGACTTCGCAAGAGAGTTGATTTTTTGAATCTGGCCTGTCAGGCGCTGCTGCAAAAGGGCTGTCTCTGGAGTTGAATGATCGCCATACTCTAGAGCCGCAAGCGTTTCTTTGAGATCTCGAGGGCTTTGGGCCTTGTAGATTTTAAGACTGTCGTCAGAAAGGAGTCCGTAAAAAACTTCGACATTTTTTTCAAGTTCTCGAAACGTTGAGTCGTTAGCCGGTGTCCAATAAGACCGCATGTTATCATGAAAGCTCGCCATCACCTCAGCCCTGTCAGGCAAATGAGATTGTTTTGCGGAGGCATGATAAAGATGATCCCAAACCTGATTTTTAAATTCTTGGCAACCGACGCTCGCCCCTAAAACAATTCCGAGCTCTTGAGCTTGTGGCTCAAGTTTGGCGGCGCAAGCTCCTAACCCAAGAACTGCGATAACCCCAATTAACTTTCTCATGCTTTCATATCGGATGTTCAAAAATCCATTGAAGCAAATTTTTGAAATTCATCGTTTGTTAAGCGAACTGTCTAACCTGTCGACAAAACCCTGGAGATGGCGCTCTGTAGCCAAGACGAGTCGTTGACCGCCGCGCGGGGCCTGTGCTTTCCTCTGACTTCAACTTGGAGGATTCGTGACAAAGACACTTCTATTGAGTTTGCTGGGGCTGTTGTTTGCGACGCAAGGCCATGCGAATGATGCCTACGGGATTATCGTTCCTAAACGGCCGATTGAATATCAGCTGCATCCTTTGGTCACGATTACCAATGATCGTGACTCAAGAAACAACACGCTCTTTCTTATGACGGACTCTGCTCAACGTGTGAGTGGCCTTTATTCTGAAACTCTGGGGATTCCGACGGCTTTGCGGCACGTTTTTGATCGCTCCTTATTGGAAAGTGATTACGGTGCTGTGCTTGAAGAGCAATCTTCCTGTGACATTTTCGTCGTCAAAGGGCGTTTTTCAGACTCAGAGGAACAGGCTCGTCTTGACATTCGTTTTTTGAAAAATGGTCTTCTTAAGACCTATGATTCCTGTAGGGTTTCTTTGCGGCGCGATAAACATGGCCAGTGGGGACTCTTCAGACCCGACGGGCACTTGATCAAAAAACTGCACATCTTAAGTTGGGCGATGGGCGTATCTTCAGTAGAAGGCCTCTGTTCAAAAAAATAACTTGCGCCAATTTGGAGTGGTTTCTGACAAAAAAACCAACATTTTCATTTTAAGACTTGGTTTTCGCCTGCGCGCAATTGATGTGTCACCATTAGGAAATTTGTTTTTTTCATGCTAGAGTCTTAGAAATGAGAGGGTCAAGATGAAGTACATTATTTTTGCCGCATTCATTTTAGGTTTAAGTTGGGGTGAGTTGGGAAGAGCCGAGCCTCCTCAAAATCCAGGAAATGCTATGGATGCAGGCGATGATATGGCTGAACCTGCTGCCGAAACCGTCAGAAATCCAAACGCCACTAAACCTCTCAAGCGCCCGCAAAAGCCCGTGGCACCGCCAGCTAAACCTAATCACGATAAGGCTCTTGAAAACCGGGTTATCGAAATCGATCCTGAATAGCTCGTGTAAAAAGGTGAGATTTCTCGAACGATCGAGACGACCAAATCATTTTCCTATATAAGAGGTAAAACTTTTTGGAGGAATATGATGAAAGTTCTAATTTCTATACTCTTATTTTGGGGTTCAGCATCTTTTGCATTTGAAAAATTGGATCGCACCCAAATGACTTGCGCTCAGCTCACTCAGGCCGTTTCAGACAACGGTGCTATTTATCTTCGTGGGTGGGGATGGCAGATTTATACCAATGACGTTAGAAATTGCCGTCACTGGGGAACAAACACTCGTGCTGACCTCAACGTCGCTTATGTATCGGCTCTGGATGGCTGGTGTCAGCTTCAGACTTGCCGATATCACCACCAAAAAGACTAAGAGTCCAAACCACGCAGCCGGAATCCTCGCAGGTTCTGGCTGGGTTAATGATTCGTCCTACGGTAGTGAGCAATGCCGGTCTCTTTGACCCGCGCCCCCTTCTCATCAGCGGGGTATTCAATCAAGATTCGCTCTTCTGCCGCTTCTTCACTCGCAAAAACTTGCACTGTCAGAAATGTGTCGGGCGAAATCTCATGTCTTTCGCTGGTTGCGTTTTTGGCATTTTCTGTTGGTTTTAAAAACGATTTCGCTTCTTTAAGATTTCCATTGGAAAACTCCAGTTCGAGAGCTCGGTCCTGGAGGTTTTCACGGGATTGTGGATTGAGAATTTGCGCGAACTGAATTCCCGCTTTCAATTTTATGGGTTCTACCTGGGGATCTTGCTCAAGCCCATTGCAATCGATCTTCGGCTGGAAGTTTTCGCTTTCCTGGCTGGAAGTTAAGAACGACTCCTGAGTGTCCTCATAGAGCATATAGAGTTGAAATGAAGCTAACTGGTACTCAGTCTGTGAAAACGCAGAAAGTTCACTGGTCTTCTCGGATGATTTCATATCTAGGGGATTCTTGCATGTAATTGATAAAAAAATGGGAGTGTCTGTGTGGCCGGTATCTGAAGGTTTTGCACATCCAGCTAAAGCGAGGGCCGCTACCAGGGAGATCCATCGCCCTCTATATCCAAAATCCCTATCCATGGAACCTGCCTTGCAGAAAAATGAATAATATATGCGACGCATTAAAATGTCAATATCATGGTCAATTCCCAGTGTAAGGGTTTCAAATGGGGGATGGCAAAGATGGTCTTACAGGTCACAAACAGCCTTGAGGCCCAAATGATTCGGGACTCCCTTGAGTCTCGCGGTATCCCTGCGAAAGTGGTTGGTGCCAAGGATTACAGCTCCCACGTTATGGGAATCGGTCACGGCCAGTATCAAATCTGGGTTGATGAAGGGGATTTTGAGCGAACTCAAGCGGCCCTTGCGAAAATGACTTCAAATCTCAAGCTCACGGGCGAAATAGAAGAACGGATCACGCCAAACTATTTTAGACGATCTGTTTTCTTTGCTTTTGTAGCGGCGATCATTGGGCCGATTCTTTTTAATTTTGCGTCGCTTGCCAATCTAAGACGGCACTGGCGCCACTCCGAAAAGTCTTCCTCTGATATCTTAAAAGTTCTTTTCGTTGTGGCTTTGCAGGGTCTTACTTTAGTGGTGATCTACTCGACTTATCATCATTGGTTTGAGTAGCAGTCACTTCACTTGCAGTCACAGCGCGAACTGACATCTGGCCATCCATATTCGTATTCGTGTAGAGATAGCGAAGCTGTCGTTTTTCATTGATCTCAAATCGCATCATTTCAGAAACTTGTGAGTTACCGATGTAAATAAGAATTTTGCCGGGAAAAATATCTCCCACTTTGCGGTTTTTTAAATACAATCGGTCAGCAGCATCCACCGTAAAATCACTTTCGTAGCACGATGTTGTTTGAGCCCCCGAGAAATCTTCATGGGTCCAGCAGTCTCTAATGAGAAGGTGTTGAACTTTTTCTGTGATCGTCACATCAAATGTCGAGCTTACGCCAATCGGAGACTGATCGGAGGAAAGTGTGCCGTCTCCTCGCCAATGTCCCGATACACTTGCGCCGGCTGTGGTTGCAAAAAGCGTGAGTAAAACTAAAAT
>JBGATJ010000001.1:0-22151 GCA_044229295.1 Pseudobdellovibrionaceae bacterium | reverse complement strand
AAACCCCCTTTTGTTAGAGGGAGCGTAGCTTGGATTTTCAACCGATGTCACCTAAATAGAGAGTAGCCGCCGCCAATGCTTCGAAGGTCTAAGGAGGTGACTTCTTTAAACCGACGAATCAGCTCATAGAACCTTTGGTCAAACTTGGGAGAGTATTCGGATTTCCAAATTTGTGTGATTAGATACTCTTTACGCAGAGGAGTTTTAGAATTTCGAAGAAGCTCGTAGAGCGATTGCAGTTTAGGCGACAGGTTAACGCTGATTTCTTCGCCAGCTTTAGATCTGAAGCCTTCAATGACTTGAATAAATAGAGATTTTATTTCACAGAGGTCTGACTCTAAAAATTCAGGTCGATAGAGATCAGGAAACATCTGGCAAAGATCTTTCCACTGCTGTTTTGCCTTTTCTACGTCTCCACTTTGAAGAGATTGAATGAGTTTCCACTTTAAAGAAAATTCGGCATTGGTTTTAATGCTTTTAGGCATCTCTGGCAGGAGGCGAGCTTCTTTGGTGTAGAGGTTAAAAAGATTGGCCTCAAAGATAACGCGGGCATTGTAGCGAAGAGTTTTTGAGTTTTGAAGGCGAACTAAAATTTCTCCGGCTTTAGAGACATTTCCACTTCGGAAATAAATGTCAAAGCCCACCAGAGCCATATGAATTTGATCTACGGCATTGAGTTCACTTTGATGAGAAAGGCCATCTTCGATAAGTAAGAGTGCTTTTTCAAAGTTCTCTTCGTTGCTCTCCATACACGCCCAGGCCCTGAGAAGCAGAAGTTTGTCGGAGGGGCGCTTAGCAAAAGCTTCTGACTTGCGCAAAAGCTTTTTTGCTTCGCTTAAATGACTGATATTGATGCAGCTCGAGGCTGCATTGTGCAAAGTTAAAAACATTCCGGGAGCGTAGTTCATCTTGGAGTAAAGTTCATGAGCTGCGAGATTGTGTTTATAGCCCTCAGACCACTGAGAGAGAAAGCTTGCAATCGACGCTCTTAAGAAGAGTTGCTCTGCTTTAAAAAAGTCGTGGGTCCAGTGAGTGACAGAGTCGAGAATCTCAAGAGCAGATTCATAACGTCGCTCCCGATTTTGCGCGCGCACTTGCAAAAGTGTCCGCTGCTGCCTTTCTAGCAAAGGTGATTTCATCACCTTACGGAAATTTCGGTGATCTCCCTTAAGATAAGCACTAAGACCTTTGAAATAGTCCGGAAAAATCTGTTCAACGGTTTTCATGTTTACCTAAGTCCCCAAAATAAAATAAAATTCGGTTTCGGTCATAGGGATCAACATACGCCCAACGCAAGTGTAAACTATTTTTTTCCTTAGTCAGACTCAAAGCCATGGTGCCGCCTGCGCAGAGGAGTTTGTTTTTATTTCGGTTGATGCAAGTGAGACTTTCTCCCGAAAATTTTATAACTTTTGTATCTGAGCTGAAAGCTCCAGAGTAAAGAACGGAAGAACCTTGGACATAAGACAGTGTGGAGTAGTTGTGTGAGTCGTAAACGGGGAAACTTCCAACACTTATGTCAATGGTAGAGTCCTTGACCGAAATCATCAGCGAAGGGTGAGCAATCCAGGGAAGTGGTTCGTAGTTTTTTGTGTCAAATGCCCGAAGACGACCATCTAGCGTGAGGTAGTCTCCTTCAAGTCTTGAGAAAATACCTTCACGAGTTTTTGGGTCAGGGTAGGAAAGCCCTTCGCCCTCTAGGTTGTCTAAAAAATCCCTGAGCGGTGACGTTTGAAGAGGATCACTCTCAAAGTTCAAGAGCCCATCTGCTCCATCCCCATAAGGACTCTTCGAACTGTTTTTGAAAGATCCAGTTTGAGGTGATTGGCCTGGTGAATTTTCCGAAAGAAAATTTTCTACAACAGACATTGGGATGATCAAGGCAGTAGCCTCAAACGGACGGAATTTAGTGAGAATCCCTCTGAGGTTAAGGCTGGTGTCAACAAAAGCTCCTCCGCTCATCCCAGGAAGAACCTCCACGTCTCTGAGTTTTAAAAAGGGCGGGAGGGGTTCCACCGGGCAGTTCCCATACACAGGCCATAGGCTAAATCCACAGGTGTAAAAAACGGGGATGCCGTTTAAAAAAGCGGAAGCGCCACCGACAGTTGTTGCAGAATCAAATTCCAAAGGTTCATACTTTTGAATCGCGAAAGTCTTTTTGGGAAGGGCTAGTTCTGCAAGATCCACTTGGGGCTGGATACGAAGAACACCAGGCACTTCGGCTCTAAAGGGTTTTAGAATTTCAATCTTTTTAGGATTGGAACTCACGCAATGAGCGTTTGTGACAAGATGAAGCTGGTTTGTTTGCGAGCGAAAAAGGGTGGCGTTACAAAAAAGGTCTTGTCTTGCTGTGATCTTGATTTTGACAGTCATGACTGTCGCCGCGTGGGCCGTGCTTGCGGCAAGAAAGAGGTAAAAAAAGAGGAGTTTCATAGTGGTTTTCACGATTGAAAAACGTTGCAAGAGTCGGGGGATGGGGAGCTCTGTGGTAAGCTATTGTTTTTATTAATAGAAGTCTATTTCTTGGCCGCGGGAAGGTGCCTATTTTTCGGCAGGCAGCAAAATTCGTCACCTGGTCCTGTGAGATTTATCAGGTTGTGCAAGACTTAAAAAACCTCCAAGAACCCTCTACACAAAGGAGTCATTTATGATGATAAAGGTTTTTGGAATGATGTTTTTATCTCTGAATTTAGCGGGAGTCGCCAAAGGTGCTGAGTGCACCGACTTTTCAGGAAATTACGCAGGAGTGTGCGAGCTGGCCTATCGAGATTTTGATTTCAAAGAACTCGAAAGTCCAATCGTTAGTCAGGATTTTTCGGTAAGCATCAAGCAATCTGGTTGTTCAGGATTGCAGCTGATCGTCGATTCGACCGGGCCTAACGGCGGCGGTAAATACGAGTCGTATTTTACAATTGGCGAAAGCATGACAACCCATGGAGATGAGTATGGAGCCAACTACAATGGCAGTGAAACTGTGCAATGGAGTCCAGATCAACAGGTTCTTATATTAAACGGAAAAACCACTTACACTTTTCCTGACGAGCCTAAGAGATTAGAGGTGGAAGGGATTTCTAAGAAATGGTCGCTTGAGAGCGGCGACTTGAAAATGGAAGAGCTATCGGCGTCGGCGGCGGTGGGTAAGGCCAAAAACCTATTTTATTTTGCCACTCGCGCCTGCAAGCTCAAAAGAAAATAGTTTTGGCCTCTCAAAGTTCTATTCTTCAGCAGTCAATTCTACGCGAACTGGGCGGCAGGTGTTGCCGCTCAAGTTTGTCACCACACGATAGCCTAGACCTCCACATCCTGTGTCGTCACAGGCGTTCAAATTTACCGAAAAAAGAAGCGCGTTTTTATTAGTGCTAGAGACTTTTTCAAATTGCGTAGAGATGTCCTCAACCGTGTTTCCCGGGCGAATTTGCTTCGCAGCTCTGACAGCTGCTGAAGTTGCTGCCTTCTTGCAAAGCGCGATATCTTCTGTCGTAAGTGCAAGAGCGTTCATGGAAATAAGGGTAATAAGAGTGACGATGAGTTTCATTTTTTTCTCCTTGGTTAAATGAGCCTTAAATCACCAAATCTCTAATGCGAGAATGCGCATCTCAGTTTTTGAAAGGATTTCTGCCAGGCTTTCTGAATTTTTACAGATATCGTCTTTGACAAGATCACGAGATGTCCGATCTAATAATTCTATGATCTGGATTTATCTCGTATTCTCAGCAGTGTACGCCGCAGGGCCGGTCAAGTTAATCAAAGAAGCAAAGTGTTTAAAAGATCGTGTCCTGATTCAATATTCCGACGGGCAAAAGTTGGATTTGCCATTTGCTGAAAAAGATCATGCTCAGTGCAGCGATCTCAAGATGAGCTCTGATCGGAAGGTTGCTGCTTGGATCACAGAGTGCTCAGGTGACGCTATGAATGGAAATGGCACAGGAACTGATGACCAAGGTGAAGAATTTCAAGCGGTATGCGCGGGCCTTACGGCAGCCTTTGACGGAAAAACCTTTGAAATTGATAATGGTGGATTCATCAGAGACTTAAGTTTTCTGCCGACCAACTATTTTTTGAAGTACTATAGCGCACCAATTCATGGAAACGGCTCCGTTATTATCTACGACGTTATGAAACGAAAATTTGTAGGTTCTTGTGGCGAAGAGGAAAACTCCGAGGACTGTAAAAAGCTGCTTAAAACATTTTCAAAAGAGTCAGACGCTCCACAGATCACGGGCCTGCAATTCACCGGGGGTGCTCCCGTGAATCAAGCGGAACTTACGATTATGGGTGACCGATTTCCCGGGACTGGAAATCAAGTGAAAATGAAATGCAATAAAAAACCGGTGAAAGTGAAAATCCTCAGGCAGGAAAAGTCAGCGATTTATGTGACAGCACCAGCGCGGGAGGTCGCCGGTCAAACTTGCACGGTGGTTGTGAGCTCGGCTCTCGGGGAGAGCGCACCCAAAGAAATTCGGTCCCTCCAGAAACTGGAGCCCAATACTGTTGGTCCCTCGTCCGGACGCTAAGTCTATCCTAAGAGCTTTGCAGTAGGCATTTTTACGATGATGTCCGCTGGTAAAGGCGCGTTGTTGCAATCGTTCATTGTCTTTTGGACCGGGTCTGGAGCAGCATCAATTCGGAGCAAAAGATGATTGGGATGAAGTCTGGAAGACCTACTACAAATCCATCTTTAATCCGGCTCGATTAAAAATCAAGATGATGAAGTAGGAGATGTCTCCAAAATACTGGGAAGGTTTGCCCGAGGCTGCTCTGATTCCAGAGCTAATTCAGCAATCCCCAGGGCGTTTGCAAGTGATGGCGGAAAATCACCGCCAAGCCGCCCAAGTGGACGTAACCCTTTCTCTTGAAAAGTTAAAAGGGGAATCACTGAGTTGTAAGGCCTGCCCGCTGCATTCAAGAGCGACACAAACTGTTTTTGGCGTGGACCTGGAACTGCAAAAATCATGATTGTCGGTGAGCAGCCTGGGGACCAGGAAGATATTGCGGGACTTCCTTTTGCCGGACCTTCAGGAGCACTTCTGGATGAGGCCTTACAAAGAGCGGGTCTTGTGCGAGATGAGATTTACATTACAAACGCTGTAAAACACTTTAGCTGGACTCCGGGGGAAAAGGTTCGAATTCACAAGCGGCCCACGGGGGCAGAGATGCATGCCTGCCGCCCTTGGCTTGATGCTGAAATTTTAAAAGTAAAACCCCAGGTGATTCTTGCCCTCGGCACCACAGCAGGGACGGCAATTTTTGGTAAGCTTCCAAAAATTTCAGAAGAGCGGGGGCGTGTAAGAAGTGATTTGAAGATAGCGCCTCACACCGCTGTTTCATGGCATCCCTCTGCAATTCTTCGAGCCTCTAGTGAACAAGAGAAGGCTCGAAAGTTTTCTGAGCTTGTCGAAGATCTGAAACTGGCTTACTTGGCCTTAAAATTGTAGTAAAGACCTCCCAACTTCTAAATTGAATTGTGAGGCTCTCTGTGTCGCTCAAAGCAACAAAAAATGTCCTTGGCCGTTACCTTATTTCAATGCTTTGGATCTGTGCTTTAGGAAGCCTCTCTGCCTGTGACAAGTCTTCGCCGGATAAAAACATTTCCGGGGATTTGGGCATTCCAGGTCCGACAAGGCTGGAATCTGAAGTGGCTAACGAAACTTGGATTCAAACCGGCGTCGGTGAAAAAGAGCTAAGATCCGTGGCTGGGCAAAGATGTTATAACAGCCAAGAAGAATTTATGGCTTGTGTTGACGGAATTGCAGGATTTATTGAAAAAGCATCTTCGCATATGAGATTTGGGCCCACCAATTATTGGGAATCCTCGCCATTTGAAGTCAAGGGTGTTTTATCAAGGACCTTGATTTTTCTAAAGCAGTGACAGAAATTTTATTGATAGCAAAAGACACCTGGACCGATGCTCCTGAAGCTTTTGCTTTTAGATATTTTATGAATTCCTACTTACCGGCAAGAGACTTTATCTCTCACATCGAGCCGACTGCCCTTGCGGACTGGAGAGATAAGCAGTCTGGGGAGCTCTCGCTTTCTTCGATTGACGGTATTTACGTCAACTATGGACTCCTCATAAAACATGTGAAAAGCGGTGGGAATGCGGAACAAATCGGCCTAAGACAAGGGGATCAAATCACCGCCGTCAATGACTTAAAGTTTACGGAGCACTCCTTGGAAGAAATCGCTCTCGCAGTCTCTGATGCCCCAGAAAAAACTGTCACATACGACGTCAAACATTCCGATGGAACTGTAACAAAAGTACAAAACACTCTTTCTCCAACCGCAACGCCGACCATCAGCTATGAGCGAGCTGAACACCAAGGGAAGTCGTACCGATACATTAAGATAGAAGATTTTAGTAACGAAAATGTCTGTTCCATGCTTACAGAAAAGTTGCTTCAAGACTCTCCCTCAGAGGTCGCAGGATATATCATCGACTTGAGGGGAAACGGTGGAGGCCGAGTGGATCAAGTCGTATGTATTTCTGGTTTATTTATTGGAAAAGGCAAAACGATCTACTATCGACGGTCTCTAGAATCTGATTATAAGGAGCCTTACCAGTCCGAAAGCTCTGTCGAAGATAGAACATCGGCTCCTACGACAGCTCCCGTCGTTGTGTTGACAGACGGAGATTCAGCGAGCGGCAGTGAAATGTTAGCAGGGGCTCTTCGGGACCATGCCAGGGCTTTGATTTTAGGACAGAGGACATTTGGAAAGGGCAGTGTGAATACTGCCAGCTATTGGGACTATCCAACTAACAAGCTCATCATTTGGAAAACATCGGCCGTCTTTTATTTACCCTCTCAACTTACAAACAATCGCGTTGGAATTATTCCTGACTTCGTGGTTCCGTGGCGATCGAATGCGTCTTCAGATGAAGACTTTTTCGCTACCAGCGAGTCCATCAGTGCAAATCTGACAAAGCCTGAGAACGAAGCGATTCGACCGATAAATGTTAAAAGAAATGAAACTATAAATGCATGCATCGATAAGTCCTGGATCCTCAGCGAGGAAAAACGACTTTTTGGAACTAAGGAGCAATCGGACTATCAGAGGTTTTATAGTTTAGAGGTTCTTCGCTGCATGAACTGATTTAAGCCCAAAGGCCAAGACCATCGGCGCTAAAAGGCAGATCAAAATCATAAGGCGGGTTCCTGGCGAAGGAGACTTTCCATTGCCGATAGTCCCGCAGCCAAGGGGTTTGTCGCCTCCCAATTCATTTCTTGGATACAAATAAGAAATCCCATCGATGTCATCTTGAGCGAGCGCTAACGAAGATTTAAGGGAGGCGTCGTAGTACATCAATGCGTTGAGATCTTGCGAGTGACCTAATCCCAAAAGATGGCCAATCTCGTGAGCAAGAATGATCGATACGACGGCGGAACTATAGTTTGCGATATTTGCATCTCCCGAAGATGCATTCAGGTACATAATCCCACTGGTGGTGTACTCTGCATTTGTAGGTAAAACAGAAGCGGCTCCTGGTGAGCCATCCGCCTCAGCTTGATTTCCAGAGCCATAGTTAGTATCACACATGATGGTGATTGGATTAGAGTAAGTGACCGAAGTTGTCTCTCCTACAACCGCAAGATGAACGCGACTGGTGCTGACATCATTCCAAACGGCTAGGGCCCCATTTATGATTCCTTTAACATCAACTCCGTCAGGACAGTTTGCCATATTGATTTGAAAGTTCACATTGGCATCTTGCCAGCCTTTGAAGTCGGAGTTGTTGGGGGCGTTGAGAGAAAATGCGAACACCTTTGAACTCATCAAGAAAAAAAGCAGAAGCGTTTTCACCGGGAGCCTCCGGAAATGATGTAGGCATAGCTGAACATGAGATTGATATTACGTTTGCTCGAGAGAGTGCCCTCAGTGATCAAATCCATTCCCAGTCGCGATGGTCCAATGAAATAAGACGAGCCGACGCTAATGGTGTAGTTTCGGATGTCTACCGAGCGACCTGGCAAAGAAAAGGTGGCCGTGCTAGTACCGTTAGAGAGCTCCGTTGTGCCACCTGTGCCTTTGATGTTTCTGTTGATAATACCAAGACCTGCGTACCAGTCCCAAGTTGATCCCGGGATATTGCCTCCGACAGGGAAGAGCAAATGCCAAATGGTCACTTTTGCTGAGTTGGCGGGGTCGTTTCGCGTGAGGAGTGTGTAAGTGAACATAGGAGATACAAAGTAGTCAGCGTGAATTTTCCAATCGTATTTAAAGAGCAGAGGCAAAGAGGTTGTTCCTAAAAAACTTTTTGTCCCCGTAGGATTTTGAGTCTGTTTGCCAAGGGAGTTTTCAGAAAAGTATCCAAGGCCGACGTAGTAAGAGTTGTCGGCAAACCCGAAGGCCTTGGTTTGAAAGAGAAAAAAAACAAGCCAAATCACAGGATATCCTCTTAAAGAGATTTTTCCTGTGAAAGACTAGTGTGTCAATGACATTCAAATTCAGTTTGCTTGTGAATTCATGGACTCTCTGCTACCCCTCTTTCTGAGGAGGAAAAAATGATTAGAGAATTCGTCGGATTTTTAAAATTGTATGGAGTCATTGGACTTGCGATCGCAGTGATCATTGGTGGAAAGCTCAATGAGCTTGTCTCAAGTTTGGTCAATGACCTTGTAGCGCCTCTGATTTTACAGCCTGCTCTAAGCGCTGCGAATGTCGATGACATTCGCAAATTAAGTTATAATGGAATTCTCTACGGTAAGGTTCTCGGATCTGCCATTGATTTTTTGGCCGTCGCTTTCATCGTATTTCTTTTTGCAAAATACGTTATGAAAGAAGGGGAAGTCACTAAAAAGTAAATCTTCACTCTGGAAGGTCAGACAAGCTCAAGTCAAAGTAATAGGTACTACCGGTTTTTACATATGAAAAGCAGCCGTTTTGGCTGGTACTTATGTTAAAGCCGGCGCCCCACCACTTGTAGCCCGGAGCTTGTTCTTCGCCAATGGTATTAAATTTTCCAGTGAGATTTTTATAAATGTCAATCTGGCCAAGACCTGCGTTGTCACCGACCACATTGCGGGTGAAATAGCGCCACATCAACACCGGATCAGGAATAAGCTCTCGACGATCATTTTTCATGCGAAGCTGTTCTGCCGTATGATAGACGATTTTCATTTGAGCATCATTAAAGAATTTTTCGTAGATGAACTGTTGGGGCATGCCTTGAATTTCCGAGAAGTGCTCAGTGGGAATAAGAAAATGGCTATGACCCATGTCTGGGAAAATCACATGATCGGCGTAACCCAGCTTGAGAGCCTTTTCGACGTGGAGCTTTACGCTGTAAAGAAACGTCGGTGGTAGTGGGATCTCTTTGAGATCTCCAACTCGCTGTAGTGGTAAAACGAGCTGGCCATCTTTGTTTGTATAAGCACGATCTTTGAGGCGCTTGCCAGAGGTGTTGATTTTGTCAAAGGCTTGCGAAATTTCCTCAATGGACATGTTCCACTTAAAATCAGATTGAGTGACAAATGACTCCGCTGGCGTAGGCAAAGCACATCTGGTTTTTGCATCCTCAAGCCAAGCTGATGGAGCTTCAGCTGCCCTTACCAGCCACGGAAAAAAAACAGAGCTCAAAACTAATGTTTTTAATAAAGACATGTTGGACCCTCCGGAGAGGGGCATAACACGTTACTGGCACTTTTTCCAACGAAGTCCGAGGTGAACAGGTCGTTGGACGGCATCCATGGAGTCGATGGTGATAAGTGCTGGCTTAGCTCGTGCTCTCAGCCGAAGGACAGACTCGGCGACAAGGTCAAACGACTTACCACACGGGCTCCAGTGAGGTCCTTTTACAACGGAGGAAAGGAGAAAATTTTTCTCTCTTGGACCTTTGAAGCGTTTTTTGAAGCGTCGTGGGCTCACCGTTTTAGGATTTTCTTCCGAGGAGTAAATGTAACCAGCACCGACAACGCCAACACTTCCCTTGGGAGCTGAGACAAAGCCGCGATAGTCTATTTTTACCACCTGAACGCGGTAGCCAGCAGGAACCTGAACGGGAATTTTGACTGAGCAGCGAAGTCTGACTTCTTTAGGCGCCACATCGCCGCCAGCTTCAGCCAAGTAAGAATCAAAGAGCACGCTGAGCGTGCGTAAATCAGGGGAGAGAGTTGTTGATACAGTTCCTTGAGGGCAACCTGTCCCTCCATAGGTGGGGCTCCCGAGGCTGACTCCTGGCACAGACTCTGAATCTTGGTTAGGAGCTTCAACGGGTGTGTCTTCAACAGCAAACTCTTCGCCGGGTTCGTCGACATCATCATCACTTGGGACATCGTCAGCTTTAGAGCGTACCACCGCAAGAACGAGGGCTCCCGCCAAGATCGCTAGCCATATTTTTTTAAACAGAGTCTGTGCCATAGGAGCCTCGATTTTGGAAAGGGGTTTTAGAAACATCGGCGCCATTGAAAGTGATAAACAAGACCTGCTGTCACGTCCGCAGAGTCAACTGTTGCAAGTGCGTCCTCATAGCTCGAGTTTGATTGCACGAGCATACTCGTATTCACGCGAAGGTTCACGTCAGCTCCACACGCCGACCACACGAGAGCCTCAGCGCCCAATCGGCTGGTCAACTCATAAGGACTGTTGGTTCCGCCGACGAAAGTTTTTGTCTGTCGAGGACCTTGCATCCCTGCAAAGAAATACTCAGCATTGAATTGTCCACGGCCGCCAAATGGAACAGCGACAAATCCCCGGTAATCCACCTGGAATACCGAAATGCTATAACCTTGCGGAACTTTCACGGGAATCGCAAGATTGCACGACTTGCGATCAAGACTCTTGCCAGTAGAGCTACCTGCTTCGACCAAATATTGGTCAAACAAAATAGACAAAGATTTTTGATCAGGACTGATAGTGACACTCGCCGTGCCCGCAGGACAACCGTTACCACCATAGCCAGGAACACCGAGTTGGATGTCGTCGTCGGCAAAACTCACCGTCGAAAAAAGAATAGCCAGCGTTGTGGTGAGCGCGGTTTTTGTTAAAGTTGATAGGAAGCTATTTCTAGCCGTCATGGGGTCCCCCTTGCTTAGAGTTTGTGGAAAGCCGAAATGGCTTCTCGGGTTTTGGTAAAAGCAAGATTGGGACCAAGTGAAGCCGGTGACAAACAGCACCTCTAAACTGGAACCTTTGTGTGTGTTTCTTGTTATTCGGACACGAGACTTGATTTATTTGTGCTTGAAATCACAATATTGAAGATGGTGTCCGAAAATAAAAAAACACACACAAGTATTCCAGTATACTAGTTCACGAGGCAGGAGACGTTGTCGACAGTTTGTCCTACGCCGGCTCGAACCGTCACATACTGACCATTATACCGTCCCCCCACAGCCTGAGTCGAAAGCGTCGCCGACAGCTGGCCTGGAACACTTTTGAGAATCGCATTCGTAGGCGTGAGTGAATTCACTGCGGTCCCATAGCTGAGTGGAATTCCCGAAGAAGCTCCATTTAAATACGGAAGTAGCTTGAACGTCGTTGCTGTGGTCGTAAACTGCAGGCGGTATTTTCCACCTTTATTAAGAAAAGACTGAATGTAAAAATCAGAAGACGAAACCACATTGCAATTCGCGCTTGTCACACGGCCCAAAGCCATTTCATTTTCTAGTTCTTCTGCAACAGCGAATGAGGCTGTGAGCAGACTTGCCAATAAAACGATCATTGTTTTCATAAACACTCCTTGTTTGTTGATTGAAAATATTCTTCGACGATTAAATTCAATCAGCAACCTAAGTTTATATTATTGACTTTACGGGCCAAACGTTGGTAACACGATGCATTCAAGAGGTAACTATGAGATATTTTAGCATTTTTGTCGCCTCCACGGGCCTCCTTGTCACCCTCGTTTCTCAGCTCTGTACTGCCGCTATTTTTGGGAAAGACGATCGGATCGCCATTCAAAAAAACAGCCCCGACTACGAACTATCGCGCTCAACAGCGGTGGCCGTCCTTTCCACTCTGCATGAGAAAAAGTCTGATGACCTTATCTCTTTAGATCCTGATCCGATGGAAGGTTACCTTTGCAAAGATGAGCGATTCCCTAAGGATCCATCATTAGCTTACAGCTGCTCTGGTTTTTTAGTTGGGCCTGATCTGCTGGTGACTGCAGGTCACTGCATGGTCAATGTGGGAGAGAGTCATCACGACACCGATACTTATTGCCCGACTTTTTCTTGGCTTTTTGATTACACAGACTCTCTTGATGTTAAAAATGTTCCCGCGAAAAATCTCTATAACTGTAAGGAAGTGATTTACGCTGTTGCCGACGAGAAATCTCCGTGGCGTGATTTTGCGGTCGTACGTTTGGATCGTCCCGTGACAGATCGTAAGCCACTGACGCTCGCTGGAAGCGCAAGCTCTGCTAAGGGTCCTTTTAAAATGATCGGCTATCCACTTGGGACTCCTGCCAAACTTTCCTGGGGCGCCAAACTTTTGTTCGACAATCCCCAACGACAAAGCTTCATGACGAATCTTGATGCTTTCGAGGGCAATAGTGGGAGCGCTGTTTTTAATTCGGCTAATGAGGTTGTAGGAATCCTCGTCGGTGGCACACCGAACAGTTCGTTCATCAAAACGCCTGAGTGTCGTAGGCTTAATCACTGTGATGAAAATGGTCTCAAATGCGTGGTGCCCGATACAGAGAGTGCGTCGAACATGCCGGGTTTTACTGCTGCCGGGTCTGAAGTGCAGCGAATTCAAGCCGTGATTGATTTTCTTCGCACTTTAGAAAAATAGCATTTTACATTTCAAAAAGTTCCTCCCAAAATGAGTGTATGAAAAATACACTCATTTTTATTTTGTGTTTCCTGCCCTTTTCCGTCGTTGCCATTGCTGATGAAGCGCCCTGTGAGGTGTCTCTGGTTAAATTCTTGGTGAATGGTGTCGAAGTGCCCTCTAAGGTCATCGGACTTACAAAACAGTGCGATGATTTCGGTGGTAATCTCGCTTTCTCACCAAAACATCACATTTACACCTACGTTAACTTTAATATCGAGGCTGAGATTCCGCTTGATGAATTGGACCTCGCTTACGAAAAAGCAATCACCACATGCTTTGAGGGTCACGAACTAAAGGCGATTGATCTTGCCGTTGTGAAAGCTGATTGGATCTCAAAGGTTTACAATTCAGACAAGCAGGCTATCCTCAGTTGGAACCGCCGCACACTTTTCATTTCAGAAAAGGTGTTTAAAGGCGAGGGTTTCATCCCTCTCATGAATCGCTATTATGATGCGATCAATAGTGTCTGTCCAAAATCACGGGACAACTGATAAAAATAAATAAACTGCGAAGAAGACCAGGTGAATGGTTCCTTGTAAAACAGTGGCTTTGCCGGTGCCAAGGGACAAGCCCGAAATGTAGAGCGATAGAATCAAAAGAATTGTCGATTTGATGTCTAGACCAAGCGTCAGTGGCCAACCAGCAAAAATCGACACGACGGCCACTGCTGGAATGGTAAGGCCGATGCTTGCTAGGGCTGAGCCTAGTGACAAGTTCAGGCTGACTTGGATACGATTGGACCTAGCGGCTCTGAAGGCGGCGAGTCCCTCTGGCAAAAGCACAAGGCCTGCGATGATAATTCCAACGAGTGAGTCTGGGGCGCCTACAGAGGTCACAAGGCTTTCGATGTGAGGAGCCAGCGACTTTGCTAGAATCACAACAGCAAACAAACAAAAAATGAGGAGAAATGCGCTGACAAGGGCAGTGCGATTGTCAGGTTTTGCAACGTGTTTGGCATGACTGTCAGCTGGTGGCAAAAAGTAGGTGCGATGATTAACCGTCTGAATACAAATAAATGCACCGTAGATCACAAGGGATACGACCGCGATAAAGCCGAGCTGGCTTGTGCTGTACATGGGGCCTGGGACGGTGGTTGTGTAGTTTGGCAAAACCAGTGTGAGAATGGAAATAGAGGCGAGAGTTGCAAGCATCGAGTTGATTCCATAGAGGCCAAAGCTCTGCTCGCCGTGTCTGAGTCCTCCAATGAGGAGACAAAGGCCGATGATTCCGTTGACGATGATCATGACTGCAGCAAAAACGGTGTCTCGGGCCAATGCAGTGGTGGTTGACCCACCAGCAATCATTAATGAAACGATAAGACCCACCTCGATAACGGTGATGGAAACAGCAAGGGTGAGAGTTCCATAAGGTTCTCCCACTCGGTGAGCGACGGTCTCTGCATGATGAACTGAAGCGAGAACACTTCCGAGCAGAGCCAATGCGACAAAGATGTAAAAATAGCTCCCGAAGCCAACAGAGAGAAGCGATAAGATAACCGCCGCAAAGGCGGGAGCAATGAGTGTCCACTTTGACAATTCCAGTTTTTCCATACCGACCCCCGTACAAAGCAACCTACCAGGGTTTGCGGAGGTTTTCAAACAGGGCGCTTTTAGTTAGTGCGAAACTCGAAATGGAACCGATGTATTCATCATTCTTCCGATGGTAATATCACCGAAATAGCTGCGCTCCTCAAAAACGAGGTTAAATCGGTAAGCACCAGATTCAAGACTTTCCACGCCCGTTTGGTTGCTCTCTTGTCCAAAACTGACTGAGGAGTTTTTAGGGTTAATGACTGAAGTTCTCCAAAGAGTCGCATTGTCGCCTTGACGAAAAACATGCACTGTGAGTTTTCGGCCATCTGCGATTGATACATGTGTGGATTTGAAATCCTGAAAAGTAAAAGTGGGACGAGCGGTTTGGAAAGTCTCATTCACCTGAGGTGTGATCACGACTGGGCTTGTTACAGGAGTTCCGTGCAGAAAAAACCAACCTTCGGTGGGGCTTTGACCTCTGACTTTGATGGTGATGGTGTAGAGTCCATCTGACATTGGACTGTCCTGACGAGGGCTATTGGCGCTGACATAATGAAACTTGGCAGAAGGTGATTGCTCTTCGTTCCAATCCCCGATGCCGGAAGCTTTATCAAAAACCACAGCGCCCCCAAAACGAGAAATTTTAAGCTGCTCAACATCGACAGGGTGCTCGAGGGGTACATACAACGATATTGCGTAGCGAATTCGATCTGTGGATGAATCATAAGACCTCCCAAGATTGGCGACGGCTATAATAAAACCTTCCGGAAGATGCCAATCCAGAGGCACTATCTGTGCATTTTTCTTCTCCCAAGCTTTAAGGTTTTTTAACATCTTGAGGAGATTGGACTTTCCATCAGCCTCGGCAAGAATTCTTTTTGGCGCTCGCTCCTCATAGGACTCTTCGACGAGATGGGTCCCGAGGGTCATAAGATGATCCTGAATTAATGTGGAATCTTCGTTGTGCTTGATCAGAAGCTCTTTAAATTCCAGGAATGTATTTTTGAGCTGATCCGTATTTTTGAAGTCTAATTCCGTGTACATTCTAGTTTCAAACTCACAGATATCTGCGGGAAGAGTCTTGGGGCAGACTCCTTGAGCAAAGATTCTTTGACTCAATAGAAGGGCAGCAATGATGACGTATTTCACTTTAAATCTCCTTTAGAGGCTTGGTTAAGAGTGACCTCTTTCAGCGAATCTCGCGCAAAAGTTTTGCCCTTGTGTCACAGGCTGGTAAAAGTTCAGTCACTTCTTGCGGCGATCAATCGATAGCCAACACCCCTTACTGTTTCGAACATATCAGGATCCGTTTTTTGTCTGAGTTGAACGATGTGATTGTCGACGGTTCTTGTCGTAGGGAAATGATCAAATCCCCAAACCTGATTGAGGATCGCCTCTCTTGTAAAAACGCGGCCTGGTTCCTCTAGGAGCAAGACCAAGAGATCAAATTCGAGTTTTGTAAGGTCCAAATGCTGGCCTTTATAAAAGGCGCGCCTTTGAGATCGGTCAGCTTGGATGTGTGAAAAATGAATCTTAGAGCTCCCACTTGCTGGGAGTTCTCGCAGGCGCACCCGCATACGGGTGACGAGCTCACGGGGCTCAAACGGTTTTGTGAGATAATCATCGGCGCCGGATTCAAGACCCAGTACTTTGTCAGTGAGGTCAGTCCTTGCTGTAAGGAGGATGATTGGCATGGAGTGGCCTTGCGTTCGAACTTCTTTTAGAAAATCAAGTCCGTGTCCATCAGGTAGCATCCAATCAAGGATGATGATTTCAGGAGAGGCTGCCAATTGAGCTCTGGCTCCAGCGATCGTTTCTGTGGTTAAGACTTCGAAGAGTTCATAGCGCAAATATTCTGCCAGAGAAGCGGAAATATTTTGATCGTCTTCCACGAGTAAAACGCGCTTATTCACGTCGCCTCCTCAAGCCATATTTCAAAGGTTGTCGGAGCAAATGAGATCTTCAATTTTGCGTTCATGGATTTTGTGATCGTTTCAACAATCGTAAGGCCAAGGCCTATCCCAGAACTTTTGGCACGTTTGAAAAATGGTTTTAGAATTTTTGATCGGTCCAAGATATCGATCTGCCCTTGATCAGAAACCGATACTACCAACGATCTATTCTTTTTTTGCAGCTTTACCGTGACTGGCTTAAGACCATGTTGACAGGCATTTTGCACAAGATTTTGAAGACATACGCTCATCCAATAGGTGTCAAGGGTGAAGGGCTCATCGACAGCAAGTGGCGTAATGAGAATCTGATCGCTATAGTCTTCAAGAGTGGAGCAGACAAATGCATTTATCGATGGAACTCTTACAAAATCAAAGGGAACAAGACTCTTAGAGTTATTGGCAGTGAGATAGTGACGACTTGATTGCGCCACTCGATTGAGCCTTTGGACATCGTTGGCCATGCGTAAGATCGATTCTTTACAGTCTTGAGGGAGTTCATCAAATTGACTCAAAACATGTTCAGATGAAATCACAAGGCTCGACAAGGGCGTTCGTAGCTCATGAGTGAGTGCTTGAAGGGCAAAGCGCTTTTTTTCTTCTTGTCGCTTTTGCGATTTTAAAATTCTTAAAATCTGAGCAGAGCAAAAAAGAACAAGGATAAGTGCGAACGCAAATAGGCCTCCAAGCGTCCAACGAATTTTACTTTCTGCGCTGTCTCTAATGCGCGACCAGCAGAGCCCGTCATCACGGACGGCACATAGTGCCCCGGGCTTTGTCTGTGCATTGAAGGAGGCAATGAAGGAATCCCAACGGATTTTGCTGTAGACTAAATAGTCGATGGTCGGCTGCGAATGCCGAAAGTCCGACGGCAGCTCTGAAGTTCTTTTCACGAGAATGTAAAGCCTTGTGCTAATCCAGTTTTGTCCCGAAGTTATGGCGAGAAGTTCTTCGGGGTTGAGCTCCCGTAAAATCTCTCGCGTAGGATCGAGTTTAATGGGAATTTCCTGCAACTCTAGCACGTGGAAAACCGGAATGTGGGCCTCAAGCCACTGTTCATTTTTAAATTCTGGAAGGTTGTAGGCGAGCGAAGCAAAACTCCGCCCCAGAGATGACACAAAAGGGGGACGTGCAAAAAAGTCTTTTGGGAGCCGGTGGGAGAATCCACATCGATAGCTCACCCAAACTTTCATTTTTTGAAGAGCGCGATCTTTAATGAGGTCTGGCTTACAGGTTTTCAAAGCCTTAAAAACGGCAGAAACTTGAGAATAGGTTTGCGGTTTGTAGCTATTGAGGGATGTTCTTGGATCAATGAGTTCTAGACCAGACTCGGCTGGGAAAAGCCCAGTTGTTTTTATCTCAGCAAGGGCCGAGGTTTTTTCGCGAAACTGTCTCTTAACTTGAGCAATTTCACTTAAAGAAAATCGAAACGATTCGCCAGGATTTTGCGTGATTTGCAAAGAAACGTATCCTGCAGCAAACGCAAGTCCTAGCGCCAAGAGAAGAAGTAGCATCGAGCTTTTCATGGGACCTGGTGTATTATAGTTCTGTCGCCCGAGTGTCACGGCTGTGTAAAGTTTTGGGTTAAATCCGTTTCAAGGTGCCTTTGGTGTACCGGTAGCGCATGACGCTGCTGCATTCATGCTGCTTCCCTGGTCCACTGCAGTCCGTTCCCCAGTAAGTGTCTTGCAGGGTCGAAATTTCAATGGCTTCGGTGGACGCTCCAACAGGGAAGGAAATTTTCAGGACTTGGCCCATCGTGGTTCCACGGCAATTGGCGGAGTCAAATTCGAAAGTGGCTCTTACTTTATTAACGGCTGGAAGAAGCTCAAAGCTTGAGAGTTTTCCAATGCGACTGTCGCAGCCCTCTGCGATCACATCACGGCTTGTCGTGAGGATAGGGCGAGCGCCTTCAAAACGAATTTTGTATTTGTTGGTGTGGTTAAAAAAGTTCGAATCGTAGGTTCCTTCAATCAATTTGGCTTGATCTAGAAACTCGGGGGGAATTCGGCCATCAGGTGTTGAGATGTAATCGTATTTGCAGCCTGTGCCAAATGCGACAAGCGTTAGCGTAAAAGCCAGCTTCAGAGCTTTCATCAAGGACTCCTTTTTTGAGGGTTTGGCTCGCTATAGCGAAACCCTTTGAGGTTGTCCAGGGTTATTAGAACATGGCTAGCTGAAGCACTTGAATCTTATTGCCGGGAGAGTCTGAGGCTTCTTGCACAAATTCTTCAATCGTGTCTCGAAGACGTTGTTTGAGCTGTGCAAGATTTTCTTTTTGCACAGGAAAGGTAGATTGCAAAAACAATTTCTCGCGACTAGCAAAATCCATTTCAGCCTGAGATCTTGCTAAATTCAGAGCCTGGCGGAAAATTTTTTTGAAATTCAAATGATCTGCTAAGTTTCTAAACGTGACGTGGTCGTCACAGGCGCAGAACCGATCGTTCTGAATTGTAACAAGGCCTTCGGAGCTGAGAGTTTCCAGCGTTTCTTCAATTTCTTTCACACTGAGGCTAGTGCGATCAAGAATTTCTTCTTTGGTCGCTCCGACGTTAAAGTCCCCGAGCGCTGTAAAGACCTGCAGTGTTGCCAGGCTCTGGTAGACGACGTCTGCTGCGGTTTCTTTCAGTGCTTTTTTGAGTCCTAAGTTACGCAGCTTCTGGCGGGTTTTTTCTAATTTTTTTTGAACAGCTTCCGAGTTTCCATCTTCTTCGATTCCAACAAGATGTTGAAGCAGTGTTTTTTCGGCGCCGTGAAGCCCAAGGCCCAAAATCATCTTGGGGAGGGACCTGGGAGTCAGTCGTTTGCGACCAGCTCCAACATCTTTAGCAAAACTTTTTGAAGCAAATCCAGCTCTTCTTGCCAGCTTTTCATAAGAGAATCCCTTTTCGCCTGATTTCAGTTGGGCGATCCTACCGTTGATAAAATGTCGGTAGTCCTTGGACTCAATAAGCGACGGAGTGATCGGAATCAATTGGATCCTGTCACAGTGGGGCTTTCCTCAAGGATGGGGCAGATCTCAACTTGGGCAAACGGAAATTCTGTTTCGATCAACGTCTTGATTTTGAGACGGGGATGAGCCGTATAAGCCAGCACCGAGGGGTGTCCAACGATAGCAACTCCTGACGATCCCGAGTCGATCCTAAAGCGAAACACGTGTTTCTCGATAGCTTCAACAACGATCCCGTACTCGCGAAGAGTCACATCTGATCCATCAGCCTTGATGGATTTAATAAAAAATCTCATCGGCGATCGAGGGCAGTCGAGGTTAAACGGAGTTTCAATTTTTATGACTTTCTGTGCGTGAGCCGTAAAACTCAGCGTCAGCAGAAGGCTTAAAAGTAAGGACTTCATTTCAGTGCTCCACTGATAGAGCCTGTGACAAGGGCGTTGTAGAGAGTTTCAATTTCTACGGAAGCTCCCGGTGCGTTCACAGTCAGCGAGCTCATAGGCCTGATTTTCCCCGCCGGGATTTTAGGGAGCTGAAATCGAACTTGTTGTAGGGTCGAGTTTTCTTCATCGCCAGGGTCGCCCACCATCGTAAGTTCGGCGGAGCAGGCCATGAATCCTACATCTTTCGGTTGTATGCAGCCTGGATCCGAAAATCGAAGGTCAAAGGTGACGGGTTTCCCACCGTACTGAACTGTTAAGATCAGAGCCTCTTGAGCAGCATCGTAGTAGCCAGATCGTAAGTAAAAGCCTTTTGCGAAGGCTGATGTCGACATTAGAAGGATCAAAAGCGCGGCCGATGTTTTCATAAAAATCTCCTTTTTTAAAAACAAGATCAAGCTAGAATCAGGCTTGCGTAAAGTCACGATTTTTCCCTCAATTCTGACTTAAAATCGTTCTCTGTAGAGAACGACGTGGGAGTGCCCAATTGTGCTTCGCTAGAGTCACTAGGACTATGTTATCACCCATAGATAAGGAGTTTTTATGAAAATTTTTATCCCCCTCATTCTCATACTTTCAACAAATGCGTTCGGGCGGCCACCGGCCTCACCATCGGACTTCAAATGCACATTGAGTTATTCTGAGTTTTCCAAAAGCCAGGAGCTTAAGGAGATCTGGAGTCGGCCCTTGCCTTACAATTCTGAAAATCAGAGTTATCGGCTGAACCTAAGGACCCCACTAGCGAATTTACCGGAGCTAAATATCGAGGTCATGCCGTACTCCCTTTGGGGCCTGGCGGACATCGGCCTTGTCGTGACGGTGAACCATTTGGATATCGACGGCAATCTTACAGCTTCAAAGGACGGCGAGGGATCGAAGAGCCAGTGCCAGTTTAAGATGACTTGGAATGAATTCCCGGAGAATGTTCCAGGGATTGTGAGCCGATGGTTGGCGCTCAATTGCGCTTCTCCGAGGGAGTTCTGCTCTTATTGACGTTCAGACCCGACCGCGCGGCCGGGTCTTTCCAGTTTACAATTAGTGAGTAGTGTTGATGCAGCGAAGGTAGTTCTCACGACCTGCACGCTCGATCAGCTGACGGCCATTGACCCAGAACTGCTCACCGGTTCCAGCTAACGAATAAACAAGGTACCATGTTTCTGTTCTGCTAGAGGTGATGCTTCGGGCGCCCAAGCATTCTGCTAACGCGGGCGTGACGTCCGCAGCCATGCCGAGAGATGTACTTAGTAAAATAACAATAGCGATGAGTGATTTCATGTTTAATAGCCTTTCGTTTTGAGAGCACAAGCTAACACGGAAAGGTTTTTGAGAGGAATGGACCAGTAGATTCATGAAATCTTTATAAGCTGGGGCAAAATACTGTTGTTAGTTTTTAGGCCGGACAGGCCGATATCATGAGGCATTTCTTAGGTATTTTTCCGGTAGGATTTGCTGTCGAGAAAGGGGTTATGAACCTTCAGAAGAGGTCTGTTGGCCGGGGTTCCGGCCAACATTGGTGTATACCAGTTTACGGGGCGGCGATGTAAGAGATTGGAAGACCATTCTCTTCGTTAACCAAGTAAACTTTAGAAAGCGATCCATCTTTTTCTTTCTCAAGAACCAAGTAGCCTTCTTTACCTGCAGGCTTGCTCTGAACATCATTCCAAGGAGATTGAATGTTAGCTTTTTCTTCTACTTTGAAACCAAGATCAGACAATCTCATCATTTCAACAGGGGTCATTTTAAGTCCACCGATAAAGTTCTGTGACTGAGCCTCGTAGATTGCGTTCAACTGAGGGTTTGCTTTTAGACTTTTAAAAACGTTGGGATTTTTTGTCTCAACTTCTTTAACGTCAGTGGGTCTATACTTCTCATCGAAGGTGCTCTTTCCAATGATGTAAACATCTGGAGTGCCATCTTTTTTGAACTGGATGTTGATGGCAGAACCAATATTGCTTTGGATGTACTCAGGAGTGTATTTTGTAGCATCAACGCTTCCAAGAAGCCCTGTTTTTTGAATTTCTAAAACCTGTTCAACAGATTCGATTTTCAACAACAAGTTGGGCTGATCTTTAACAAAGCGAAGAACAGGAGCGTGCGAAGTTGCAACGCGATTCATGAGTCGTTGTTGGCTCATAGGGGCCAATCGGCGTGTTTGTAAAAGCGTCAGTTGTTTTTCACGGACTTCTTTTCGAGCTTGAGCAAGCTCCGTCTTTCTTACCAAAGCTTCCGCTTGAGCTTTACGGTCGATCATACCAGATCGGCGCATTCGCGCCCCTTTTGTGATCGCGAGAACGTCTGTAGAGACGGCTAATACAGTGACGACGAGAATAAGTTTTTTCATTTTTTCCATTCCTTTTTGTTGTTGGATCGATGGTTAGAAAATAATACATTGCGTTAAGATCGTCCAAGATCTTTTACTTAAAATAGTCGTGATTTTTTTAGTAATACTAAAAAGTGAGTTGAGTCACTTTTTCCAGAGCGGCTTAATTGCGAGCAGAGTCGATTTTTT
>JBGATJ010000104.1:0-8261 GCA_044229295.1 Pseudobdellovibrionaceae bacterium | reverse complement strand
TGGGGTTATCGATGTAGAATCCATCGGCAGCGTAAGCGGCGCTCCTGGCTTTGGAACGAGACTCAGGATCTGTGGTCGAGGCGCATCCACTGGCCAAAAATCCCAAAAGCAGTAAGGTGACTTTGCAGTTCATGCCCTTCCATCGGCCAAAACCATATAACAATGAAGATGGGGACTTTGATCCAGCAACTGGTGCCTCGCACAAAAGATCTTGCCGCCATCCAACTTCAAAGGTAAAACGATAAGAACATGTTTTTACAGCGAACTTTGAAAAAGAAGGCAAAAGTTAAAGGAGTCGGTTTACACACTGGAGCTCCCTGCTCTCTCACTTTTTGCCCCGCTCCGGTGAACACTGGAGTTTATTTTGTGCGAGCTGATTTGCCGGGACGACCCGCCCTTGCGGCGCAAGCTGAGTTCGTAAAAGCAACCCAGTTTGCAACGACTATCGGTGGTTCGGTTTTTTCTATTGCAACGGTTGAGCACTGTCTTTCGACGCTTGCGGCCTTTCGCATTGATAATGTGATCATTGAGCTCGATGGGCCTGAGATTCCCATTGGGGATGGGAGTGCCGATGTCTTTTTAAAAGCTGTTGTCGATGCCGGTGTCACAGATCAAGAAGAGCCGCGTAAGTATCTTTACGTCACCGAAGCCATTCACTACGGAGACACAGAAAAGCATGCCTACGTGCTGCCTTACCAGGGGCTTCGCGTGACTTGTACGATTGATTTTCCTCATCCAGCGATCGGCCGCCAGAAACTCGATATCGATATCAATGAAACTTCCTTTTCCCAAGAAGTGGCAAAGGCACGAACTTTTGGATTTCTTAAAGACGTCGAAGAACTTCAGAAAAAAGGTCTTGCGCGAGGTGGGAGTTTGAACAACGCCGTTGTTTTTGACGACCAACAGGTGCTTAACCCCGAAGGTCTTCGCTTTGTTGATGAGTGCGTTCGCCATAAAGTGCTAGATGCTCTCGGTGATCTTGTCACCCTTGGCGCGCCCCTTCTTGGTCACGTCGTCCTTTACAAGGCCGGACATGACGTCATGAATCGGCTAGTGCGCAAAATCATTGAAACTCCTCGTAGCCATCGCTTGGTGGAAATGGGCGGAGGGATGACGCGGAGGGATGACCGCAAACTCTCATTCCCTGTGGGCCTCCGGTCAAAAATAGTCTGATCTCACTTGCCAGAATCAAAGCCACTCGGTAATAATTAGGCCCTACACGCCCACAGGAGTGCAAAATGATCATTGGAGTTCCAAAGGAAATTAAAATCAGTGAAAATCGCGTCGGCCTTACCGAAGCGGGTGTCAAACAGCTTGTGATGGAAGGTCACACCCTGCTCATTGAAAAAGAAGCGGGCGTCGGCAGTGGCATCACGAATCAACAGTACGAGCGAGCGGGTGGTCAGATCGTTGACACCAAGGCCGAAGTTTACAAGCGCGCGGACATGATCATCAAAGTTAAAGAACCACTTCCTGATGAATACGAGCTGCTCAAAGAGAATTTGATTTTGTACACGTATCTGCATTTAGCGGCCGAACCTAAACTCACCAAAGTTCTTTGTGAGCGTAAAGTCAAAGCTGTTGCCTACGAAACAATTCAGCTTCCTGATCATAGCTTGCCACTCCTCACTCCCATGAGTGAAGTTGCCGGAAGAATGGCCACTCAAATCGGTGCCTTTTATCTCCAAAAAGATCATGGTGGTAAAGGGGTGCTCCTTGGTGGAGTGACCGGCGTAAGACCTGCCAAAGTGACCATCATTGGCGGCGGGGTTGTTGGTACAAATTCTGCTAAAATGGCCATGGGCTTAGGAGCTGATGTTACTATTCTTGATGTCAATCTTGCGCGCCTGGAATATCTCGATGATGTTTTCCAAGGTCGTTGCACGACTTTATTCTCTAACATTCAGAACATTGAAATGTCTGTCCGTGAGTCTGACCTTCTTGTTGGCGGCGTTTTGATCACTGGTCAAAAAGCTCCAAAACTTGTTTCAGCGGACATGATTGGTTCTATGTCTAAAGGCTCAGTGGTTGTGGACGTGGCTGTTGACCAAGGCGGCTGTATCGAGACCTGCCGCCCCACTTCTCATCAAACACCAACCTATGAAATTAACGGCGTGATCCACTACTGTGTGCCGAACATGCCTGGGGTGGTCGCTCGCACTTCAACTTACGCACTCACCAATGCCACTTTCAGATACGGTTCCATGATTGCGCGTATGGGTCTTGAAGAGGCGATCACAAAAGATCCTGCTCTTTCTAAAGGACTCAATGTCTACGACGGCTATGTTTGTTACGAGCCGGTAGCCCGTGACCTCAATATGGAATATCGACCTTTCAAAGGCTAAAGTGGATGTTCCCCCAGTCTTGAGTTTTTAGCACGGCGACGCCAGCAGAACGAAGACGTGCTAAAACTTCTGGGTGAGGGTGTCCGTATTTTCGCGTTCGGCAAGATGCGATGCTTTGCCGAAGGTGAGGCAAACCCCGCAAGAATATCGGGGAAGAACTCGTGCGACTTCCATGATGACCAAGAACAGATATAGCGATGTTTGTTTCTAAAGGGCGTTGTTTTCTCCAGATGGCTTCTTCTTTTTGTGGAGCATCTCCACTGACCAGGATCCGTTTTTCAAACTCAGCGATGGCGGACCAGTTTCGGTCGTTGCCCCAAGGCAAAGTGAGACCAAATTGTTTTGCATTTTCTTGGCAGATGGGAACTCCGCTGATCAGCTTTCTTTTTTGGGGGCTCTCAGGCGCACTCATGCCCGAATCAACTCTACAAAGGCTCGGAA
This sequence comes from Pseudobdellovibrionaceae bacterium, assembly GCA_044229295.1. Classification (GTDB taxonomy): domain Bacteria; phylum Bdellovibrionota; class Bdellovibrionia; order Bdellovibrionales; family Bdellovibrionaceae; genus JBGATJ01. The sequence goes on along the minus strand of JBGATJ010000104.1, from coordinate 5,475 downwards.
ACAGGCGTTTTGCCTTTTTTAAAAAACTGATGTGATCGAGGTCCCAATGAGAAATCCCAACGATGTTTTGCTTTGAAGCGCACTCGTTTTGAACACCTCGAGGAAATCGTTCTCCACCCATATCAAAATGCAAACAGCTTCCTGGGGTGATCAACGTGACCCATTGTCCTTGGCCGACGTTCCAAACGACAAATTCGTGGCGAACCAATTCTCCATCGATAGAGCTTGAGGAAAACAAAAGGTAGAAAAAAATAAAACAGATTCTCATGAGCTCCTCCGGCGGCGGAAAACTGAAAAAAGGTGGATAAGGGCGTGCAAGCTTAAAAGCAAAGCCCAAAGAAAAATCATCTTTTGGGGAGATGGAAAATGATTTGAGGATGAAGGAAGTTCTCTTGAAATGTGAGCCAGAAGATTTAAAAAAAGCCTCATTGCGCCATCTGAAATGCCAACCATAAAAGGAAGGACAATGAGGGCACTCGCCGGAAAAATGAACACCGAAAAGGTCGCTGTCATAGCGACATTGAAAATCACAAGAAGAGGATGCGGAGGCAGAGGGCTACCAAGAGGCAAAGCCACGAGCGCCAAAATTAAAAATGTGGTTGCAATTGGATTTTTAAGTTTAAAATCCAGCGAAACCGCAATTCCAAATGCTGCAAACCAACTCAATAAAAAAGAAAGGGACTGCGCCCACATCGGATTCAAAAGGGCGCAGCACACCCCGGCAAGAAGGGTTTGATGGCAGGCACTCAAGTTGGTTTTAAAAAATCGGTCGAGCCGACTAAAAATCAAATTCAAAAGAGCCCTGACAACGGGCGGATTTAAGAGTGAAGCAAAGCAATAGACTGTTAAACTTAATAAAATCAAAGAGGATCTCATTTGTCGCGCTGGCAGTTTTCGTAAAGCTGTCTCGATGAGAACAAGGTGTGCTCCCGAAACCACAAAAAGATGAAGAAGAGAGGCCATTTGGAGCTGAGTTTTTACAGATCCCTCTGGAAGCGCGGCTCCGCAAATCAGCGACTGGTGGAGGGATCGATATGCGGAATCCTCTGGGATCAGGCCAAGGCAGAGACGGTGGACTTGAAGGGCAACCGTGAGAATCCCAGAAAACCATTTTTCACTTTCTAACAGAGGCAAAAGAAGGGCACAGAAAATGAAAATGACCATTGGTAACTGAGAGTTAGCAAGGCTAGGTCCAACGGCAAAAGGCCTTAAGTCCATTGTGACACATCATGCTGATTCTGAAACCGGATTTAAGATCTGTTATAGCGCTGTCATGTGAGCCTAAAAAATCCAATAAATTTTAATAATATCAGATATTTATTTAGTGCGCATCAATTGAGCAAAACGCTCAAATGCAGGTCCGATCTAAAGTCTAGGTCTTGGGTGAGGGTACAATTCCACAGTGATTGTGGAAAAGTCACAAAAAATAGGTCTTTGCGATCATGTTGAGACATGTCAAACTTGATTCATGTTTCGATGTAGAAAAAATTTTTGGTTATTGAGTTGTGGATGTTTAATTTTGGCTTCCGGATGTGCCACACCCCGGATCAAAAAAACTTCGGCCATGTCCGATTCCCAGCGAGTCGTTCTGTTAGAGAAAAAATTGAAGGCCAAAGAGAGTCTGGCCCAAGACCAACGAGACCGCAAAATGGTTCTTGGTCACGCTGGGGTCGAAGAAGTCCCTGTGATTGAAGATCGTTGGAAGAAACTGACAGAGAAAGAGGCTTACGCCGAACTTCTGGCTGCGGAGCAGAAGCAAGATTTGCCGTCGGCCAGGGGATTGGTAGAGCTTTTCCGTCGCAAATTCGCGACCAGTATTTTTGCCGACGACGCTCTTTATGTTTTGGGAGTTATGGAGCTTAAGCAGAATAACTTCGGACCTGCTGTTCGCGTGTTTAATGAAGTGCTGACAAGATACCCATTGAGTCAGCGTGCCTCAGCGAGCCTGTTTGCGAAGGGAGTTGCATTTAAAAAAATGAATCTTCCTCAGTTTGCAAAACCGAATTTTGAACTAGTAAAGAAGAAATTTGCCGGTAGCCCTGAGGCATTCAAGGCCGGTGCTGAACTGAAACTGATAAAGTAAATCAACTCTAGGACAAGGATGTTTGGAGTGGCGGTTTTTTTTACAAAATCCATTTGTTATGCACTCACGTTGGTACTGCTCACCTCAGTGGCGCGCGCCCAAGAGAGCGAGGAACCACCTCCGCCTGTTATGATCCCTGACGAGCAGCCCGTAGAACCGCCGCCGCCCGCGCCAGTGGTCGAAGAAGGACAACCTCAAAATCAACCTCAAGACTTGCCCCCGCCACCTCAACCCGTGGCCAAGAAAGTCGCAAAAACCAAGGCCAAGAAAAAACGCTTTGAAAAGGCGCCCGTGGATCCTGAACAGTACGCCAAGAATCGAGAGAGTCGGTTTCATCAGATTTACATGCAATACAATCAAAACCCCCTGTCTGAAACGCAGTGGGATTTGATCACTAAAGATCGTAAGAACGAGAGTTATAAAATCCAAAAAGGAGATTCTCTTTGGGGAATTTCCGAGACTCTTTTTGGCGACGGCTATTATTGGTCCAAAGTGTGGGCTGTAAATTCAGACATCACTAACCCCCACGAGATCCTACCGGACAGTTCCATTAATTTTTATCCCGGCTCATCGGGAGAAGCACCGGCTGTGGTATTGGCACGGTCGCAATCGGGCGAGAAGCTACCTGAGCAACCGCCCGTTGTCCCTGTGAATGAGTCGAGCCTGCCTGCGCCCCTGCGAACTTACAAACCCGTTGGAAAAATTCCTCCGAGCCTTCCACAGTGGGCGATGGAGATTCTGCCTCCCAATTCTGCTGACGCTTTTATTCTTGATATCAAAAACCAAAGAAATCCGACGCCTCTTTTATATCTTGACCACTTCGTTACTGAAAGCCCGCTGATCTCTAAGGGAACGATCATCGAAACAGAAACAACGGATCAAATTGCGAGCGACTTTCAATATGTTTATGTCAAACTTGAGGCTGGAACTGAAAAACATTTTTCGGTGGTGCGAAAGCTTGGAGTTGTCAATGACCCCGAGCGCCTCCTTGGCGGAGCCGACCTTTACGAGGTTCAGGGCGAGGTTGAAGTCATTGGCTCTGTGGATGTCACTAAAAATCTTTACCGCGCTATCGTGAGGAAAACAGTCAATCCTGTTTCTGTCGGCGGTATTTTAATCACCGGCGCGATTCCTAGATTTAGCATGGAGCAAACGGGAAACAAACAAACTATAGAAACCACGATCATCGGCGGATCTTCAAACACACATCGTGAAATTTATGGTCTTCAAGCCATCGTATTTTTGAATAAGGGAGCTGAGGCTGGAATCAATCCTGGAATGCTCCTTCCTGTTCTTGCAAATCCGCAGGTGCGCAAGAAAAACTCAAGTGTCGAGCGATTGGTTCGACAAATCGCGATGGTGAAAACTTTGAAAGTCACACCTAAATATTCAACAGCTGTTGTCCTTTGGGCCAATGAAGAGGTTCGCACCGGAGATAAAACGGGAGCTTTCGGTTCCTATGCGACGAAGCTAGAGGATATTTCCGCAGGTCAAAATCCCACGGCTCAGTATGACGAGCAGGGCGTCGATTTAGGAGGGGAACCTACCGACACCCAACCTCAGAATGAGGCCTTCTAACTATTTCTCAAAATAATAAACAGGAGCTTCTGGATTAGTTTGAGTCTCGCAGCTCAAGAGAATCTTTTCGTCATGATCAAGATTCTCAAACCCACGGGTTTGCCTCATTAAAACCGCTTTTTCGTCAGAGGCCACGGGAAGGCTAAAGATCATTCGCTCAACTCCCCCGCCTGCGAAAACCAAATTTGTCGCAACTCCTTTGAGATCCGCTCCGCCCGGAGTGATTTTTGCTGTTTCGATGGCATAGATCACTTGCTCTTTAAGGTGGTAAGAGTCAGGGCCAATTCCTTCGTGCACGTTTAGGGTCGTTATTGATTCTGGATTCAAATTTCCCTCGAGTTGGTAAAACTTATTTCCGGCTCCCACTCCAGTGCAGTGAAATTCAGTGGTTGATCCTAGGCCTTGGACTGAGGCCAGAGAAAAAACGAGGGCCATCAAGATGCTAGTTTTCATTGGGCGAATCCTCCGTGGTTCGTTACCTAAATGACACTTCATTAATAAGCGAAAATGATGCCAACAATAAGTGCGCTGTCTTCTAATACATGCGTTTTAGTAAGAGATCTTCTAGTGACAACCATGCACCAGTTCCAAATTGGAATTTTTTTGGATCCGAAAGCTGACCAGTTCGCCCTTCTAATAACTAAAAAATAAAATGAAGGAGTCGCATTTGTTGCAACATAATTTTTTGTGAACAAGGAACTCTGTCGATTGGCGACTTTTTTTGCATTAACCCGCGAAAGCAGTTTGAATCTTTTTTTATTCTTAAAATCTCAAATCCAGGAGCAAAACCTTACCTGCGAAGATGTTTTGCTAGGACCTAATTTTGACTCTGAATTTTTACGGCTTCAAAATCACGCCAGGCAATTCCATTGGCAAAAACATGTGGACGAAGAGGTGTCATCCCACGAGCAGACAGATCGGAAGATTTTATTTCCAGGGCACGAAGCCTACCCGCGGGCCCTTCTTGAAGTGAGTCCTGTTCCGATTTGGCTCAGCTACCAGGGAGACGTGAAGAATTTGAGCCGTGTTGATTTCTCTGTTGTCGGGAGCCGGGATCCCAGCCCGCTTTCGAGAAATTGGATCGAGATGAGTCTTGGATCTCTCCTGAAAAATCGCAGCTATGTCATTTGCAGTGGAGGGGCTCGCGGTGTCGATCAGCTCGCGCATCTTTTGGCCCTCCAAAGTGGATGCCCGACCGTTGTCGTTTTACCGGCGGGCCAGGATCGATTTTATCCTCAGAACCTTGAGGCTTTACGTGATGAAATTCTTGATCTTGGGGGTGGATTTTTAAGTGAGTATTTTTTGAAGTCTGAAATGCGCAAACACCATTTCATACAGCGCAATCGTCTGATTGCGGGACTTGCTCCTATTACTGTCGTTGTCCAAGCAAAGCTCCGCAGTGGGACGAGCCTCACAGCCACTCATGCCAGAGAGATGGGTCGGACGGTGGCTGTTGTCCCAGGCCATCCCCAAGATTTGCAGTACTCGGGCTCGAATCAACTTCTATTTGAAGGCGCTCAGATGGTGCGCGACCAAATAGATTTACAAACTCTTCACACATTGTTCGGGGCTTGCACTTCCACATGAACACTACAGATAGTTGGCAACCTGGTTGCGAATCCTTGTCGTAAATTTTTTTTCATTTCAGCGAAAATATATTTTGTAATTTCGGTGAACAATCATTTAGACTTTAAAAGTGGGAGGGGCGATGTGGTCAGGGATGACCGTGGTAGTAGGGATGCTGCTGCATCGCTCGATTTTTCCAGAAATTCTTCTCTAAAAAAATCCAATCAATTCCAAGCCGATTTTAAACT
>JBGATJ010000103.1:0-8405 GCA_044229295.1 Pseudobdellovibrionaceae bacterium | reverse complement strand
GCCAAACTTCTTCCCGTAAAGTTTATCGATAAAAACCTTTCGACAGGCAAAGATACTGGCGGCACCATTGATCAAGCCATTGCTGCCATCAAGTACGCCCAGGCCAAAGGCGCCAAAGTCATCAACGCGAGTTGGGGTGGCACGTTTTGCAGCCAAATCTTGCGTACAACTATTGAAGAACTCGCCCCGCAAAACATTCTGTTTGTAACTGCCGCCGGGAACTCAACATCCAATATTGATCAATATCCTGAGTACCCCGCAGCGTTTGCAATTGCCAACATGTTGACAGTGATTGCCATCACCCCTGACAGCCATATGGCAAGCTTCACGAACTTTGGATTTGTCTCTACCAATCTCGCCGCTCCTGGGTATAAAATTTTTGGTTTAAAACCAGGTTCGTCCTATCAATCCTTAAGCGGGACAAGCATGGCTACGCCTTTCGTCAGCGGCGCTGCTGCGCTCCTCTACGGACTGCGGCCTAAAGCTACGGTTGCGCAAATCAGAGATGCCATTTTGAACTCTGTCGATCCAGGATCCTATTCTACAAGCTCCAAAGGAAGCCTGAATCTGGTCAAAGCCGTCACCGAAATCAAACGACTTCCAGAGTAATTCTGCGGCGTGGCGCGCGCCCGAATTTAAAGTGATTCTCTCGAAAATCTCATGGTACTACCTAGGTGAAACCGACAGATTCGGAGTCACCTATGCGCTTCTATATCGAAGATCTCAAAAATCACGTGGGCCAAAAAGTGGAGCTCAAAGGATGGGCCTATAATGTACGCTCATCGGGAAAAGTCAAATTCCTACTTCTCAGAGACGGAACGGGCCTCTGCCAATGTGTCTATTTCCGTGGAGAATGCGACGAGAGCGCTCTGACTACGTTTGAACAGGTCACCCAGGAAACTTCCGTCGTTATTACTGGAATTGTGAAGGCAGAACCGCGCAGCCCCGGCGGCTTTGAACTCGGTGCCCAAACTCTTGAAGTTGTGGGTCCCGCTGTCGAGTATCCTATCACTCCCAAAGAGCATGGCACAGATTTCCTTATGGAGCATCGCCATCTCTGGCTGAGATCCAAGCGTCAGCATGCGATCTTGCGAGTTCGCGCTGAAATCATTCGAGCCGTGCGCGATTTTTTTGATGGTCGAGGCTTTACCTTGACAGATGCCCCCATTTTTACTCCAAGTGCCTGCGAGGGAACGTCCACGCTTTTTGAAACCAAGTACTTTGATGAAAAAGCGTTTCTCTCGCAAAGTGGGCAACTCTATATGGAGGCAACGGCTGCTGCTTTTGGGAAGGTCTATTGCTTTGGCCCTACTTTCCGGGCGGAAAAATCCAAAACTCGCCGCCACCTTATCGAATTTTGGATGGTAGAGCCTGAAGTCGCCTTTAACGACATGTATGACAACATGGATTTAGCGGAGCAGTTCGTAGAGTATGTCGTCCAACGCACCATCAAAAATAAAGCTGAAGAACTCAAATCCCTTGAGCGCGATATTTCCAAGCTCGAAAAAGTTAAGGGACCTTTCCCTCGCCTTCACTACCGCGAGGCTTGTGATATGATCAAAAAAGAAAATCCCGAATTTGTCATTGGCGATGACTTTGGTGGCACTGACGAGACCATCATTAGCTCACAGTATGAAAAGCCAGTCTTCGTTCACCACTACCCAGCGGCTATTAAAGCCTTTTACATGAAAGAAGATCCTAAAGAGCCCGGCTATGCCATGGGTTGCGATCTTCTTGCTACCGAAGGCTACGGAGAAATTATCGGCGGTGGCCAGCGCGAAGAGAGCGTTGAAGTTTTAAAGCGCAAAATTCACGAGCACCAACTTCAGGAAAAAGACTTTGCTTGGTACATGGATCTACGAAAGTTCGGTACATTCCCTCACTCGGGTTTCGGTCTCGGTCTTGAACGAACCGTCGCGTGGATTTGTGGCCTACCTCACGTTCGTGAATCGATCCCGTTCCCACGACTTTATGGCCGCAGTTACCCTTGATAGATCAATTGGAGAGTCCCATGAATGAATTGGATTTTACTGACAATAACTTAAACAAGCTGCAAGACTTAGAGAACAGAAACGAACAGGCAATGCTAGGAGGCGGAGCCAAACGGATTGAAAAGCACAAACAAGGCGGGAGACTCACTTGCCGTGAGCGCATCGATGTGCTTCTTGATCCTGGAAGTTTTGTTGAATCCGATCGATTCGTCACCCATCGCTGTACGAATTTTGGAATGCAAGATCAAAAAAATCTAGGTGATGGGGTCGTGACTGGTCATGGGCGAGTGAATGGAAAACTCGTTTTTGTATTTAGCCAAGACTTTACCGTGCTTGGTGGAAGCATGTCCCGCACCCAAGCCAATAAAATTTGCAAGATTATGGATCTCGCCGTGAAAAATGGCGCTCCCGTCATCGGGATTAACGACTCTGGCGGCGCGAGAATTCAAGAAGGCGTCGAGGCCCTCGGAGGATACGCCGACATTTTCACTCGCAATGTGACCTCTTCAGGTGTCATTCCTCAAATCAGTGCGATTATGGGACCCTGCGCGGGCGGCGCGGTCTACAGTCCTAGCATCACAGACTTTGTCTTCATGGTGAAAAACTCCAGCTACATGTTTGTGACCGGACCTGATGTTATCAAAGCTGTCACTCACGAAGATGTGACTAAAGATGAGCTCGGCGGGGCAACAGCCCACAGTCAGAAATCGGGAGTTGCACACTTTGCTGCAGATGACGACAAACATTGCCTTCTTCTCATTCGTGAACTCTTAGGATTTTTACCCTCCAACAACTTGGACGATCCACCAACTTTAGGAACTAAAGATCCTCCAGATCGCATTGTTGATGCTCTAGCTGATATTATTCCCGACAATCCCAAAAAACCTTACGACATGCTCCAGGTAATCACGAAGGTCGTGGATGAAGGATACTTTCTTGAGGTGCACAAACACTTTGCCCAAAACATTATTGTGGGTTTTGCACGTCTCAATGGACGAAGTGTAGGAATCGTTGGGAATCAGCCTCAAATCTTGGCAGGCTGTTTAAATATTGAAGCAAGTCGCAAAGCCGCTCGGTTCATCCGATTTTGTGATGCTTTTAATATTCCTGTAGTAAGCTTCGTTGACGTTCCAGGGTTTTTGCCCGGGACGGATCAGGAATGGAACGCCATCATCACTCACGGCGCAAAACTTTTGTATGCCTACGCGGAGGCAACAGTTCCCAAAGTGACTGTGATCACGCGCAAAGCTTACGGCGGTGCCTATATCGTCATGGGTTCAAAGCTTTTACGCGGTGATGTCAACCTCGCCTTCCCGTCTGCAGAAATAGCAGTTATGGGAGCCGACGGTGCCGTCAACATTATTTTCCGAGAGGCTATCTCTAAAGCCAAAGATCCTTCCGCTGAACGCACTCGGCTCACAAAAGAATATGAGACTAAATTCAACAATCCCTATCAATCCGCTGAGCTCGGTTACATTGATGAAGTTATCGATCCGTCACTGACGCGAAAGCGTTTGATCGATGCTATCGAGATGTTGAAAAACAAGCGCGATATTAATGCGCCCAAAAAACATGGGAACATCCCGCTGTGAAAAACGGATCGATTCACAACCAGATCAAAACCTTCAAGAAAGTTCTTATCGCTAATCGCGGTGAAATCGCAATTCGGGTCACAAGAGCTTGTCGTGAGATGGGCATTCGATCTGTTGCCGTCTTTAGCGATGCAGATCGCTCAAGTCTCCATGTGTTTTTGGCGGATGAGGCTTATAATATTGGGCCTGCGCCAAGTCGGGAATCCTACCTAAACGTTCAACGCATTTTAGACGTCGCTAAACAGTGCGGAGCCGATGCTGTTCATCCCGGTTATGGATTTTTATCAGAGAATACGACCTTTGCCAGAGCTGTCGAAGCTGCTGGAATCACTTTTATTGGTCCCACTCCTGAAAATATCGAGGCGATGGGTGATAAATTATCAGCCAAAGCCTTGATGAAGGTGGCTGAAGTTCCAACTGTTCCCGGAAGCGATGGCGCCGTAGATTCTCTCGAAGACGCTGAGAAGATTTGCAAAAAAATCGGCTTCCCAGTGATCATCAAAGCCTCTGCCGGCGGCGGTGGTAAAGGGATGCGCGTGATCTTTTCACAAAATGAGTTGGAGAGCGGATTTAGAGCCGCCCGGTCTGAGGGTCAGAATTATTTTGCTAATGGAACTGTTTATATCGAGCGCTTTATCAATGACCCAAAACATATCGAAATCCAAATCTTCGGAGACAAGCACGGTAACGTCGTTCACCTCTATGAGCGAGAATGCTCCGTCCAACGCCGTCATCAAAAAATTCTTGAGGAAGCTCCAAGTCCTTCTGTCCCTCCAGAAGTTCGAATCAGAATGGGCGAAGCTGCCGTACGCGCAGCAAAACTGATCGGCTACGTCGGCGCCGGGACTTTTGAATTCATTTTCGACAATAAGACCAAAGAATTTTTCTTTATGGAGATGAACACCCGCCTTCAAGTGGAACATCCGATTACAGAGCTTACGACAGGTGTTGACCTCGTGCGCGAACAAATCAACGTGGCCCAGGGCAATCCCTTAAGCTTTAAACAGTCTGACATCGTTCAGAAGGGACACGCCATCGAAGTTCGCGTGTGCGCAGAAGACCCGATCACCTACAAGCCAAGTCCTGGAGTGATACGCGCTTGTCGCCATCCTCAAGGGCCATTCGTGAGAGTCGACTCATATGCCTATCCTGGATACGAAGTTCCAATTTACTATGATCCCATGATTGCGAAAGTGATCTGTTGGGCAGAAACACGCACCGAAGCTATCAATAAAATGCAAAGGGCCCTCACCGAGTTTATTCTTACCGGAATTAAGTCCAATATTGTTTTACATAAATCGGTTTTAGATCACCCCAACTTTATTGATGGTAGCTACACGACTCAATTCGTAGAAAAGAACTTTCAGATCACCGAGCCTGAGATGTTCGTTCACATCGACGACCACGTCTTTCTTATCGCTGCAGCCATTACTGCATATACAGATCGTAAGGGTAAAGACGTGCGAAGTCTCAATCTTGTCAGCCAATGGAAAAAGGTTGGCCGCAAAATGAATTTGAGGATTTGATATGTATTTTGAAGCAAAACTCAAAGGCAAACATTTTAAAATCGACGTGAGCGAAACCCGTTCTGAGTGGAAGATTTCAATTCAAGAAGAAGGTCAGCCTTGGGTCATCCACGATATTTCAAAAACAGACTATAAAAAAGCAGAGCAATACATCAGCTTTCTTTTTAAAGGAAGCTCCTACCTCATGGATGTCATTGGTTCTGAGACTGAGTACACAGTGTTCACGCGAGGCTCTTTTCGAGTCATTCCGATTTTTAATGACGAAATGATTTTGCACGAGAGCCTAAAAAAAGGCGGAGATCTCGGCCAAAACGAAGAGCTTAAAGCGGGCATGCCAGGTAAAATCATTGAGATCTTCGTCAAAGTTGGTGATGTTGTAAAAGCCAATAAACCCCTGGTTATTATGGAAGCCATGAAAATGGAAAATGAGATGCGCTCCGCTCGCGATGTAAAAATCAAAGACATTTGCGTCAAGCAAGGAGACAGCGTTGAGTCTGGCGAAGTTCTCATCAAATTTGAGGATCTTAACTAAGAGTTAATGGCAGATATCCAAGACTTCTCGATTAAAAAGTCTCTCTTCGCTAGCAGCCTTATCCTGCTTCCTATTGGTTTTTGGAGTTTTTTTATCGACCAACAAACGGCGGTGTTTTTTCGCGATCACCAGCCTGGACTCATGCGGGATTTTGCTAAGATCACAACCGATGTAGGAATGGGAGTAAATTATTTCTCCTTTTTTTTAATCGTTCTCATTTTTTCGTTCTTACCAAAACTCAAGCCTCTCAAATGGCTCAGGGATTTTTCAATTCTAGGATTCTGGTCATTGATTCTTTCTGGAATTTTAGTGTACCCGATCAAGTATCTCGTCGGCAGGCAGCGTCCCTACGTCACAGATAACTTTGAGGCCTTTGTATTTTCTCCCTTGAGCTCAGACTGGCAGTTTCATTCTTTGCCATCGGGTCACGCTCAGGTTTTATTTACGGGGACCGCTGTGATTTGGATCTTTTTTCCAAAATTGAGGTTTCTATCAGCTCTTTGGGCGATCCTATTTGCCTGGACGAGGGTTGCAACCCACAATCACTTTGTTTCAGATGTTTGTTTTGGAGCTTGGTTTGGAATAGCAGGAACGCTCCTTGCCGTAGCCCTTGTTAAAAGATGGCCTCGCCTTTACAGAGGTTGATCCTCGGAAGCGCTTTGCTCGGCGGCCTTTTTCTTTTCAAATATCCCAACTAAAATCACAGAAATTTCGTACAGGATACAAAGCGGAATCAACATAAAGAGCATGCTCAGCAGATCCGGCGGCGTAATAACCGCAGAGACTGCGGCAAGAGCCACGATCGCGTACCTGCGCTTGGTTTTTAAAAACTTCTGATCGATGATGCCCATCATTCCTAAAAGCACAAGAATCAATGGCAATTCAAACGCAGCTCCAAAAATCAATGTCGTCGTGATAAAAAACGAGAGATATTCGGTCACCGAAATCATCGGTTTTTCGACCCCGCCTCCGAAGGTCAAAAGAAATTTGAAGGCCGCCGGGTAAACTACAAAATAAGCAAAACATACTCCGACGATGAATAAAACACTTCCGCTAAAAATAAACCCAAGGGTGTACTTGCGCTCTTTAGTGTATAGGCCTGGCGCGACGAACATCCAAACTTGGTAAACCCAAAATGGACACGAGATGACGACTCCTGCAAGCAGCGAAATTTTCATGTGAGCGACAAAAAGATCCAATGGAGCTGTAAAAATGAGGCCACCGACTGGCAAGTAAGGCTGAATGGGCGCTCTAATTAAATCAAAAATCTTATCGCTAAAGGCGTAACAAAGAATCGTTATCGGAAAAATACAAAAAACTGAGTAAATCAGTCGAACCCTGAGCTCGCCAAGGTGATCAACTAACGTCATCTGTGCGTGTTCAGGCTCTTGGCTCATGACTCTTTTTTCTTGTCTTCAGGATTTTGTGCCACTGGCGTTTCATTAGCATCGAGATTTAGTTCCAACTGCTCTTCCGTCGGTTCGTGTTCATGATGATGATGATCGTAGTGATCATGGTGATGATGCTCATCTTCGGCGAAAGACATCTGCTGTTGTTGATCATTTTCAGGTGGCGGCGGCGTATTTGGATTGTACCAATCGGGGTTTTTAAATGCGCTTTGGACTTCGTTGGTCGTCCTTTTAAGATCATTGATGAACTTCCCAAGCACGCGCGCCATTTCTGGAAGTTGCTTTGGCCCGATAAAAATTAACGCAATCGCCGCCAGCAACAGCATCTCGGAAAAGCCCATATTAAACATCGAAGTTAGCCCCTTGTTGCAACTCTGTTATCATAGCGGGATAACGTTTAAAGGTCTATCAATCAGATAAGGTAAAACCAAAGGCGGTTAATTTGGTTTAATTTTTCGCGCTTGGTCTAGGGGCATGGTCATGACACCAAGGTCGTGGAGAGCATCTCTAGCTAGATCAGACCCTGTTCTTAAGTAGCGGTCATACAGACGTAAAATGCTTTGATCACTTTGAACAAAGGACTTTTGGCTAATGTAGTTTAGGACGTCAACATAGTCGACAAAACGGGTTGAAAACTCTCTATAGACCCAGCTCATCGTATCCTCACGCACGCAATTTGAAAGAGAGCTATAAGCCGTACCACCCATTTCTATGTAGTAGTCGATGTCCACGATTTTTCGCTCAAGAGAGTCACCAAAAAAACCACTGATGTAAAGCGCGCTGTCACCAAGCCTCTTGAGGAGTTCGATTCTAACGCCAACCTCTGAGGAGCTCGCTTTAAGAAGAAGCTCTGCCAGAGTGTCCTGGCGCAACTTCCCTGTTTCGTCGTCTTGTTGAAAGAGATTTCGAATATCGACGTAGTGACTTAAAAGATCTGTGAGATAACCTTCCACCACGGGATGGGTATCAATTTTTCGATGAATAAGGCCATCTTTGACTTGAAGTGAAAAGTATTCTCTTGGATTTAAGAACAGATCTTTGGCTTCTTTCATAAGATCCGAGTCTCCTCCTGTGGCTTATTCCATTTTATCAAAAGAAATAAGCACCTGCGGGAGAAACTTGTGAATTTTAGACCATAGTCAGCAGAATTTTTCTCGTTCTGAGACGATATAAATTATTCTTATGCCTCTAATTTGGCCGGGCCTGTCGTTTACAGATCGCGATATCCTTTATATTCAGTGATCCAGCCCTGGAGCGCTTGACCGCTCCGAGGTAAAAATCACTCTACCCGTATTTTAGCGGATGAAATATCAACAACGACATTGGCGCCACTTGATCGCGCTTCATTAACCACG
>JBGATJ010000027.1:41747-52859 GCA_044229295.1 Pseudobdellovibrionaceae bacterium | reverse complement strand
GGAAAGCTTGACGGTGGTTTTGGGCAGAATGGGATTCTAAAAACAGGCCTCACTTCAAGATTTAATTCTCACGGACTCGTGCTGGGGTCCCACAGCAACTTTTTAATTCTTGGAAGGGACGGTGTTCAGAAAGACGCGCTCAAAAGCTACGATTCTCAAGGGCACCCCGACTTACGTTTTGGCAATCAAGGAACACTTTCACTTTCTATTTTGAGTAGCGGTGAAAATAGCATTTTACAAACTTCCATGAGTGGGAAGCCATTGATTTTTATCTTAGGAAAGACGCCTCTTGACCAACATCTTGCGATTTTAACGATGGATGAATTTGGCAAGGCTGAGCATCAATGGCAAGCTCCCGGACTTAAAAGGCCTTCTTCTCTTGCCATCGCTTCCGATCAGAGTCTTTGGGTTTCGTTCTATGAAAAAAATGAAGCCAAGGCTTGGCAGCTGATTCTAACGACTAGGGGATTTGACCTAGCGCAAGTTTTTTCATTCCCGACCTCTTACAAAAGCCATGAGGACTATGACCGGTTTTTTATGACCGAAGTTTCGCAAGGGACTTTTCTTGCTCAAAAAAATGAGGGAACTGTTCAGTCATCACCTTATTTGGAGGTTGCACCAGCAACTTTGCGTGGAGTTTTCCTGCAACTTGGTGATGCGACTCTTAATCCTTGGAAAGGTCGAGGGAATGCAAGACCGGTCCTTCTCAAAGACGGGCTTGTCATCAATAGCAAACAAAGTCTCTGGATTTTACGAAAACGAAGCAACCAGTTGGTTTCGCTTAGTGATATGGAATCACATCAATGATTTTTTGGCCGAGGTAGGAATTGGAGTACTCTTTTCCAGCCTTGTCGATGGCAAAAATCTCTGCCTTCAACTCTAGACGTTTAACAACATTGAAACCTAGAGGCAGATCAAGGGTCACATCAAACCGCCCGCCAGCGCATTCAGATCTGGCATCCCTTGCGATAACCTGATTATTGTCGGGATCGGTTAACACGGTTCGGATCACGCTGTCTGGAAATTTTGAGATATTGCACTCTCCGCCTATAACGACCTTAGTATCACCAGCAACGACCATATACGGATTTGCAGAAAGTATTCGCAGTTCAATTTCGTTCTTGTTAGCTCCGGTTTGGATACATACTTTGTCATCGAGATCGCAGGACGTGTTGTTTAAAAAATTGGCGTCCTGGCTAGAGTAGAGAGTCGACTCTCCTGATTTGTCACAATTTGTGTATTGAGTGACTAAAACGACCACGCCCAAAACAAGCAAAGCTGATGAAATATATCGGTTTTGGCTCATGATTCCCCCATCACTTTATTTTAGTAGAAATTGCTTAAATGGACTACAAGGATTGAGGAATGCGTCTCATATTGATTGGTTTTGAAAAACCCTTATGTTACATATTGAGACAAATGCGCTGGACCCTCCTTTTACTTATTTTTGGTTTTCGATGTTGGGCATTAGATCCCGTATTCTCCTTTCATCTTCCGAGCGAGCCTACCTCTTTGGATCTTGCCAAACACCGTGGTTCTGGAGGTTCTAGCTATCTTTTTAATAACTTAATTCGTACGCTTTATAAATTCGATGAACAAAATGGTCTAGTGCCAGATCTTGCCAAGGACTGTAAATTTACATCTCCGCTTGTTTTGACCTGTCACCTTAAAAATGATCTTAAATGGAGTGATGGAAGTCCGATAGTCGCAGCAGACTTAGTCCGCGCCTTTCAACATCTTATTGATCCTAGCACAAGGTCAGAGAGAGCGGATCTGCTCATTCACATAAAAAATGCGTCGGCGATACTTAAGGGCCAAGCTCCATTTACAACCCTCGGAGCGGCTGCCTTAGATTCCCAGACTTTTAAAATTGAGTTTTCAGAAGCCGACCCTGAGTTTCTCTATAAGACCATAAGTCATGTTCTTGGACCTCTAAAAACCGTTGAAATTCCCTCTCGCGAAGACGCCGCAAATTTTGTAACCTCGGGACCTTACCAAATTTCCAAATGGATCACTGGCAGCAAAGTTGAGTTAAAATCAAATCCCTTTTATCCCTCAGGACCTCAGCCTCGCCCGAGGGTCGAGGCTCTCTTTATCACCGAAGACTCCACGGCTCTGAATCTCTATGAGAGTGGACAACTTCAATTTCTTCGTCGATTGCCAGCACTCCTGATTCCAAAATATCAGTCTAGGCCCGATTTTTTTCAGACGCCCATGAATCGCTTTGATTATATTGGTCTTACTGGGCCTCTCATGGAGCAACCTCTTTTACGTCGCGCCTTAGCTTTGTCCCTTGATTATGAAGAGTTTAAAAAGATTTTTTTCTCGCCGGGCCTCCCGGGGTGTCCTAGTCTCTCCGAGAAACTAGTAAGTTCCATGCACTGCTATACTTTCAACCCAGCTGAGGCTAAAAAAATTCTTGCGCAAATCCCGGCGGAAAAAAAGGCAGCGCCACTTCAACTAGGCTTTTCCCTCCTTGGCGGAGATGACATCAAGCGAACCGCAGAGTGGCTGCAAAATCAGTGGAAAAAAAACTTGGGTCTTAACATCCAAATTCAAGGCTACGACAATAAAACTTACATCCGTCTCCTCACAACCACTCCCCCGCCAATCTTTAGGAAAGGCGTATCGATAGACCGCCCCACTTGCCTTGCAGCTCTTGAAACCTTCGGCCCCGATAATCCAGAAAATTACCTAAAAATAAATTCAGCGCCGTATCTTTCGATACTGCGAAACTTAACGAGCGCAACTGATGAGCGCGAGAAAAAAAAATGGTGTGATAAGGGCATTGCGTTTTTGATGGATGATCACCTGCTCATTCCCATGGGCCGTATGCACTTTACATCACTTGCACGGCCAAAATTTAAAGGTTGGACACTTAACGAGATGAATGTGCTTGATCTTTCTCGTCTACATATTGCGAATTAATCTTA
This sequence comes from Pseudobdellovibrionaceae bacterium, assembly GCA_044229295.1. Taxonomy (GTDB): domain Bacteria; phylum Bdellovibrionota; class Bdellovibrionia; order Bdellovibrionales; family Bdellovibrionaceae; genus JBGATJ01. The sequence goes on along the minus strand of JBGATJ010000027.1, from coordinate 49,926 downwards.
TCGCGAATGAATCTGACAAAAAAACCTGACAGTGAATGCCCAAAATCGGCATCCCACGCGCGCTCAACTGTTTCATCCTGAGATTCAAAAAAACCATTATGTTTCAGATATTTATACCATCTCAAAATGAGAATTTTGAAACCGGTTGGCCGCATCTTTGCTCCTTAGATCTGTAACAAAGGGGTTTTTATGAAACGCAATACAGTTTTAACATTCGTTCTTTTTCTGATCCTCGGAATCAACACCATGGCGGCCACTAACCGCAACTTTAAAACTTTCAAATTCGAATTCAAGTATGAGAACCTCAGTTACACTGTTGAGAAAAAAGCAGACACTTATTCTGAGGCTTTTGAGAGTGCAGCAGTTGATTGTTTCAATCATTTTACGGGAACCCGAGGCGAACAAAAAGTCTCCGAAGATGCTGCAATCCCTGTCATAGATACCTGCGCTAATCCCGCTTCTATCTAGAAGTCATATAAAAACTTGCTTTGAACTCAGACAGTCGTTATATCTTGAAAGACGACTTTCAAGGGGAGAACGATGGGATTTCTAAAAAAAGTGGGTGATTTTCTTTTCGGAAAAAACCCAGACATCTTTGATGAACAGGGAAATGTCATGCATAAGCTTCCCAAAAAAAAGTGGGATGCTTGGCAAAATCGCACCAAAATCGATCCCCAATACAATTGGCGTAATCACACCGGAACCACCGCAGGACGCCGCCGCTCAGAAGAGCGAACCCCTTAAACCTCGTTCTCAGGCTGACACCGGAGCGGCAAATCTCGTTCAGAAAGCCGCTTACGATTCAAAGCTTCAAGACAGTAAACTCTCATCGCATTTGTTTTGGTCCCACTATCCACCGGATCGCCATAAGTGAAAATAATTTTGTCGCCCGTTTTTGCAAGTCCAAACTCAATGAGTTTACTCTCAATATGTTTCAAAGCTTCATCAATACTTTTGTAAGCAGGAATTGCCAGGGTTTGTAGACCCCAGATGAGTTCCAGGCGATTGAGAACTTGGACGTCATCGGTTGCAGCAATCAGCCGCGCCCGTGGACGAAATCCTGCGATGATACTCGCGGTTTTGCCCGTGGTTGTCAGACATACAATTGCGGCAGCCCCCAATTTCAATGCGGAAACACTGGCGCTTGCGCCAATACTGGCTGCGACGCTGAGAAACTCATTGTCCAGGGAGATTCGATAATAATTACTGACCGAAGTTTCGACTTCTTTAATAATTTCATGCATGGTGCGGATGCACTTAAAGGGATAGTTTCCACTGGCTGTTTCAGCTGAGAGCATGAGAGCGTCTGAACCATCGAGGACCGCATTCGCAACGTCAGTGATTTCTGCACGAGTTGGTCTAGGATTATTCACCATAGAATCTAACATTTGCGTGGCTGTGATAACTGATTTTCCAAGCTGATTTGAAAGATGAATGATCTTTTTCTGAAGTCCAGGCAACTGACTCTGCCCTACTTCAATGGCCAAGTCACCGCGTGCAACCATCACAGCATCACTTTGCCTGACAATCTCTTCTAAATTTTCTATAGCCTCGAGCATTTCAATTTTCGCAACAATTTTGGCAGAGCTATGATGGGTTTCGATGATTTCTCGAAGCTTTCTAATGTCTCTGGCCGATCTTACAAAGCTGAGCGCTACATAATCCACACCTTGAGACAGACCAAACTCAAGATCCTTTAAATCTTTTGGCGTAAGACAATCGATAGGAAGTTTCGCCCCCGGAAGATTCATGCCTTTTCGATCTTTTAAAATTCCACCAAAAATAACTGTACAGGTCACTTTTCGACCTTCAACTTGATCCACACGCAGTTCAAGCAAACCATCATCAAGTAATATTTTTGAGCCTTTACGAACGCTCTCAGCAATCTCTTTAAAATCTGATGGAATCAATCCAGGTTCGCCCAGAATTTCTTCCGGCGTAATGATGAGACTCTCTCCAGCAACAAGAGTGATCGACCCGCCTTTAAACCGTCCTACCCGAATCTTGGGGCCCTGCAAATCCTGAAGGATCGTCACAGGAGCTTTCAAAGATGCCGATAGATCTCTGAGGTGCCCGATGACTTTGAGATGATCCTCATGGTAGCCATGACTGAAGTTCAAGCGAGCGACATTCATGCCTGCCCGAATCGCCTTTTCTAGAGCCTCTTTAGATTGAGTCGCCGGTCCAATAGTAGCAACAATTTTAACACGACGATCAGCTAACATAGCTTAGGCCTTCTTTGATAGGTAACTCATTTTCTGAGCCAACGAATTTAATTCTTCTTTATGTCTCTGGTTCATTTTATCAAGCTCTTGGCGATGAGACTCCTCTTGGCTTGCGAGCTTCAGTTTGATCTGCTGGTCCTGACTTTCTATCTGGAGGTTGAATTCCTTTTCACGCTGATTAAGACGTGAGTTAAATTGCTCGTTCATTCGTTTAATGTCTTTTTCATGCTCCAACTTGGTAGTGGCGAGGGTCTTTTCATAATTTTGTACAGTATCGTTAAGTTTTTCAACATGACGAGCCTCGGCCTGTTGATATTTTTCCGTGAGCCGATTCTGTAAAGCCATGCGCTCGGTAACATGATTATCTCGCGATTCCCTAAGGTTGTCTTGATATTGACCCTTCATTTTATCTAGAGAACTTTCGTAGTACTGCGCCGTCTTTTCTTGATTCGCTTCAGCGGCACTGAATGCATTTTTAACGCGTTTATCAGTTTGTGTCATCATTTGTTCGCGCTCGGACTTATGAGCAAGTTCTGCTTGGGCTCGGGCTTCGCGATTTCGGATGTCTGCCGTATCTAACTTATCCATGTAGAATCGACCTTGTTGCTGGTTAAGTCTTTCTTTCTCGCGAGTGACATCGTCAATCCCTTTGTGCCTGAGTCGGTTCTGTTCGTTCACCGTCATTTCCTGACGTCGCTCTAACTCGTGATACTTATCCTCATACTGATCGGTCAAATGTTGTTTTTCAAGTTTATCGAGGCTCTTTTGCGTGATGGCATTGAGAAGGTTTTGGCGTTTGAGCTCCTGTACTTTACCCTCAAGGCTGCGAATATCGTGATCCTGGCGGTTTTGTACATTCTCTTTGAAGCTCTCCTGGGCCTCTGAAGCTGAATCATACTTTCCTTGATATTTCCGATTTAAGTTCTCATTCATTCTCTGTAATTCAGAACGCATCTCATTTCTCTGAACAGACATGATGGCATCGAACTGCAGTTTATCTTCTCTCGTGTTCTGCTCGTGATTTTTTTGCAGCCTATCGACCTCACTGCGATGATCACGATCCGTCGCTCGCTTTTGCGCTTCTGAGTATCTTCGATTTTCGTTAAGATCTTTAGACAAACCGGCAACCTTTTCATCACGTTCACCACGAACAACATCCAGTTCTGCATTTTGATGTTTTTGCATTCGCTCGCGCTGCTGGTCTAAAGAGTCACGGACGGTTTTACGGTTTTCATCAAGATTATCGGCGTACATTTTATTTTTTTCTTGAATTTCATTCTTATAATTTGTCTCTAATGCATCCCGTTTTAAAGACTCGGTAATTTTCTGCTTTTCAAGTTGCTTTTTTGTTGTGTCTTGAAGGCGATTTTTTTGAAATTCATTTTCTTCAGCAGTTTTCTTTACCGATTCGCTATAAGCCGCTCGCATGTTAGAAATTTTTTGCTGATTTTCCTGATCCTTTTCAGTTAAAACATCACGTGTGCGTGCCTTCAAATGTTCCATTTGATCTGCATGAGATTCTTTGAGTTCCTGAATCTCTTTACTAAACTGCTCTGTGAGTCGTCGAATCTCTCTCTTATGCTGTTTAACGCTTTCGGATTCTTTATTTTCATACTCTTCGCGTGTTCGGCGAACCTCGTCGCCCCGACTCCGTTCAGACGCACTTCCTACAGAAGACATAGCGGATCCTCCTTACTTGAAAGACCCTTTTATTTTAGCATTTATGCATTTTTACTGCACGTCCAGATAGTTCTTTTCCCGATAGGTTTTACGAAGATGGGCTTCCTCGTCTTTTTGCCGTTTGAGGCGAGCTTTAATTCGCTCCTCTTCTTCTTTTTGAGAAGCAATCACCCTCTCAATCACGTTCTTGTTGAATTCACGACTTTCATCAAGGGTCAATCACGTTCTTGTTGAATTCACGACTTTCATCAAGGGCTTGGTTCCAACTTAAGGGCAGCTTTTTGAAATTGAGAGTCAGCCCATTTGCAACAGTTTTGGGCAAGTCGCCAAATTCCTGAAGAACGGTTTCAAACGGGAAAGGTCGAGGAATTCCATAGTCCCAGTCCTTTTGGCCGTTGGCGCCCGAAACCCACATTTCAAATCCCGAGCTCAACGGCAATTCAAGGCCCGGCTTCTGGGGATTTACAATGGTGACGTGGCCCTGAAGTACTTGAACTGCCAAGCGCCCGGCAAGAGAATCCCTCGCGCCCGCAATACTTTTCACATGCATCGTACACTTCCGACATTGAACAATTCCAAAAGGAGATTCAACGTCGACTTTCTTTGATTTAATCCATAAACTCCCTGAGATGATTCTCAGACTTTTATTTTTTTTAATTTCAGCCGTGCTCTTAGGGTCAAAAACCACGTACGTGAATTTTTGCAAAAACGGGAGCGCTGTTTCATCTGAACCGAGCGTGCACGGAGTGATTTTGGTGGCCATGCAATCTTGCGGAATCGAGATGAAATTTTCTTCGCCCCATGCGAGCGAAAAAAAACCGAAAAGCTGAAGTAAGACAAGTATCATGATTTGCGAACTTTCTTAAGCATGAGGTCGGCTTGTGCTTTCAGTTCTGGCACTTGAAACTTTTGCCGAATCATCTGAAAAACCTCGATCGCTTCTTCTTCACGATTTTGATAGTTAAAAATCTGTCCAAGGCGCAAAAGCCCGTACCCTGTGAGATCATGCTCAGGAAACAACTGCACTAACTCCTGAATGATCTTAAGGCTGTCGCCATACCTTTTTGTCATGTAGTAGGATTCTGCTAAGAAATACCTAATCTCGACCGAGTAAATTCCCCCCACATCTTGCTTGTAAAGCTCTTTAAATTGATGAAGAGCCGCCTCATAATCATGGCGCTGAAAGGTCTTCTTAGCCTTCATAATTTGAGCCCTTTTCCCCTGAACCTCAAGCGACTCAGCAGGAGTCTGCACAAGGCTAGCAATGTTACGAACCTGATAACTATGACCTTGAGGATCGTCTTTAGAGGGAATTAAAAATGCAACGGTTTGAGCAAAATCACGGAGGTCGTACTGCGCAAGCTCCGTCTTCATCTCCTGTCCACGGAGCTGAGCTTTGAGACTAGCAATTTCATTTTTGAGATCATCAACACCACTGAAATGGTGTTGAAACACAAAGAAAAGCCCCATCAAACCAAGAGTCAGACAGAGAATAAATACCATAAAAGCGGACTGAGTACGCTGCATGAATTTCTTATCGGCAAAACCACTTCTAGAGACGAGGCGAAAACCCTTTCCCAAAATTTTTTTCCGATTCAAGTCTGGACCTAGAGCTGTTCAGAAGGCGACAAAGGGCGGGCTCCAATGCAAACTCGCTAACGTGGAGTCAAGGACAAATTAGTGTAATTAGTCTCTACTTTGGACCAAGCTTAATATTTTCTTGTTATTCAAAGCACCATTTTTGTTATTTCTTGACCCGAATTTGTCCTCAGATTTACCTTTTTTCCCACGGAGCAGAATCGCCGCGCATGGAATGCAGGAGAAGGTATGAATAAATCTCAGCTTGTTGAAAAGGTCTCCCAAAAAACTCAGCTTACTAAGCAGCACTCGGAGTGTGTGTTAGACGCAGCCATTGAGATTATTCAGCGAGCTGTTTCTAAGGGCGAAGACGTCAAGCTTGTGGGCTTCGGCACCTTCTGCAGAATTCAACGCCGCCAACGCAAAGGAATCAACCCTCAGACGGGTGCAGAGCTCACCATTCCCGGCACTAAAGTGCCGAGATTTCGTCCCGGAAAAGAATTTAAAAAAGTCGTTAAATAGACTTTCTACTCTTCTCTGTAATTTTTAAAAATGGAATATTGCGTGGTATCGGTCTTGAGTTTTGTCAAGTCATTGAGAATTTCTTTGCCGATCTCGTTTGCTGGAATTCGTTTTTCTTTAGCCGAGGTGGCATCAAGCAATTTCGCTTGAATGCCTTTGAGCGTGTCCCACAAGGGAGCATACGCAAGGTAATTCAGTGATGAGTCCAACTGATGCATTTGATCACTATTGAGCTTCTTAAAGGTCTTATTCCATACTGCAAGATTAACCTTACCCTTTCGCGAGGACTTTACAAACTCTTCCGTGTTTTTTTGGAAAGCCTTCAGTGTTTTAATAAAGTTCTGTCTCTCTTGCTGTTGCTCAAAGCTAATAAATTTACGATGCTCAGCAAGCTCTTTTTCAAAGTCATTGTTGTTTTGCCCGTAAAAAAAACTACGCCTTAAACTTACGGCTCCGATTTTAGCATCCACCCAATACTTTCCCTCACCCAATGAATGCTCCGACAGTTTGAGAACCAAAGGCCCCTTGCCTTTTTTTATGTTCATGCGTTTATCAAAGGCCACATGACGGAGAATCTCGCCAGTCTTCCCTTGAATACGAATGTTCATGGGAGTTCCTGGAGGAACATCCATAGAAAAACGGAGTTTTGCATTTTTCAAATCCGAAAGATCTTCCATTTTGAGTTCAAGGTTTTTTGGTTCTTTAACTTTAACGACTTCTCTCGGAGGTTCTTTTACCACCTCTACTGGCTTTGGAACTTCTTTCTCGACAACTTCTTCATTTGGCACATCCTCTACTGGAACTTCTTCGACTTTCGCCTGAGGGACAGCGGGTGGTGGTGGCGCGACAACAGGAGGCGGTGGAGGCGGCTCGGGAATCGACTCGCGAGCTGTAGAGGCCTGCTCGGTGTGAGGACGCACTGGCGTTTTCACCTCAGATCCCATACCAGGTATCATGGCCGTGAGTGAGTTAAACTGAGTTGTCACAGCCACCGCAAGTTTTGGATGCTTCATTGCGAAGTATCCTGCAACTCCTAGTCCTGATACAAAAAGCAAAGTTGCAAAAACTCCAGCCCATGATCTTTTAGGTTTAAGAACTGGATACTCAGCCTCGTTAGTAAGGGGATTTTCTACAATACGCGATTGAGGCTCACCAATTTGCGTGTTTTCCATCAATTCTGGCTCTTGGTAAATCACGAAATCTGACTCTACTGGAAAGTCGGCAGCCTGCTTTTCACCAAAGAGAGTTTTATCCTCCCATGAAACCTCTGAATCATCAGATTCAACGTGCTGAGGAGCTGCTGGTGGTTTTTTGTAGGTGTCAAAAGACGGCGGCATTACCAAACCCAGCGCTGCATGGGGTTTTGTCTGTGGTTGGATTTCTTCTTTAAGAGGGGAAGATTCGGCTTTTGGATTGAACTGCTCTACAACCGAAAAAGCAACTGTATGCTCGTGAATGTCAACTTCGGTTGGTTCATCCACGGTAAGCTGAAGGACGTTATCGAGATCTTTTTTGTTTGTGGAGTTTATTTTCAACTCGCGCTGATCAAAGTCAGGAATATCACTCACTTTCATCCAACGCTCAAAGCCCTCTTTCCAAATGTGATCATCAAAGTTCACTTCAAACTTTAAAATTTTGAACTTAACTTCGTCAGTGGTGTGCGGACCAGTCTGAACAAAGCGAGTTTCTTTACCAGTCACTTTTTTTGTCAGCAAGATCCACTCACTCGCAAGAGTGTGCTGTTCTTTTGGAATCGCAACCAGAGAATGAACTTCACTTGAAGGTGGAATTAAAGGACGCTTATCGGGCTTTGCATCTTGCGGAGGTGGCTTTGCAGTCTCCGTTTCAAGAGCAAAACAGTCGTGCACTTTTTTCCATTGATCAGAGCCATCTTTGAAAATAAGGTCTGTCGTTTTTAGGGCGCCACGACTGAGCAACTCCATGATCTGCTCTTTGGAAACAGGTCCCATGGCTTTGCCTTTTTCACTGTAATACCACTGCTCTTTTTTTTCCATTGCTAGAGCTTCTCCCTTTTACTTCTAAATAGGAGTGGTAAGTTTTCGATGAACTCTACCATCTCTTCATAAAAAACAGCAAAATTTGGATCTTCCAAATCGTGGCGCAAGATATGGACGATTGTCTCTGCTTGCACTTTGCCATTTCTAAATCCATTG
>JBGATJ010000027.1:15499-41735 GCA_044229295.1 Pseudobdellovibrionaceae bacterium | reverse complement strand
ATGCCTCCCAAAAGCCGAGCTGCCTCAAAATAACTGGACTTCCGCCGAGCCCGGTACGGCACAATGGACATGCCTTTGAGATTTTGAGTCAAAAGTTCATGAGTTTTTTGCCTCAATGCTAACAGCAGAGCCTCTTGAGTTGCAGCTTCCCCCTTTTCCGCCGCAAGACGGAGTTTCAAATCAAACAGAGTGTCAGTCTTTTTTTTGTGGTTGATGATTTTTGAACCAAAATAAATCACGCACTGAATCCAAATTTGCCTCGTGAAATCTTCAGGCATGTTCCAATGAAGTTTTTTGCGACCACAAAGCTGAGCATGAACAAACTCAGAGGCCAGTTGAGCCGTTTGATTCACAGTTGGCGTTGCTAAAAAACCTCGGCCAAATGGTGGAAGCAGAAAACTCTCATTACGTTTAATAAAATCCTTAACGATCAGCACTTCCACCGGCGACAATCGAGAGAATATCACCTTACTGAGGTGCGGATGATCAGCACCAAAAACAGAAATCTGCCCTAATTCGACTTGCCGATGTGAGTGCGATGCCAGTTCCAACTCTTGAGTGATCACCTTCACGAACTGACTGACATGATCGGTGTAATCAATTGTATCTGAGTCTTCAGAATTTTCTTCCTCCGCTTTTTCGAGGTGAAGAAGGTAGCTCTGCCACTTCACCCACGGCGGCACTGAAGAAACACAATAGCCGCCAGATTTAAACTTCACAATGTCGACCGTGCTTTCAAGCCCCTTCTCTGCCAAACGAAAGTAGACGGACTCAGAGTTTTGAAAAACCCTCACAGAACGAAGTTTTTGCGCCTTTAACTGCGGATCAATCATGCCAGCCACACCTTGGTCCGAAAGATGGTATTCGCCAAAAATTACGACCAATCTCTCGCCAGGCTCCTCCGGCAAATGTTGGAGCAAAAGACGACATGCATGGCGATCTCGCTGGCGCAAAGTTTTAAGACTCCACGATCTGTGGAATTGATTCAGACCAACAACTTTGACTTTGAATTTTTTCGCCCAATCTAAAATAGGCTTGTAGTGCGGCCACGCAAATCCCCAGTGCTCTGCCCAACTCACCTTTTTTAAAAATGTTTCCTCGTCGATTCGATCTGCGAGATAATCATCAATAGCTGGCTGAACCCGCGACTCTAAGAACTCAACAGCGAGAGTGAGCTGCGAAGGACGCCCAAGTCGGTCAAGAATTTTAACGTGAAGCCGCTGGGATTGTCTCAATGCGTGGAAGTCCCCAAGGAAAACCACTTGGTACGCTTTGAGTTCATTAAAAAAATTTTTCTGATTGATTCTTTGAAATGGCCGTTTGAGCCATTTTTCTGTCACCGACTCTATCAACTGGATTTCTTTATAGGATTCTTTCAGACGCATCTGCACCTGCGCCCGAACTTGGTTATAGAGCTGTTTGCGAAGCGCCAACCAAGATGTCTTGGCTCGGGATGCTGTCATCGTTGCGACTCTTTTCTAGCTGCGTTATATCCATCATGACATGAGAAGTTGTTGATTTCAAATAGGATTGTCTTGATAAAATACGGTTATGAAAAACTCATCTCGCCTTTTCTTCTACCTCGCCTTGCTCTCTTTTCTAGTGGCCTGCGGACTTCACTTCTATCTGACAAATGAATTTTACGACGTCAGGCTGGGAGTTTCTGGAAGCAAAAGTGTGTGCAACATCAACCAGACCTTTAACTGTGATGCCGTTGCCGCGAGTAACTACTCTCATCTTTTTGAAATTCCTATGGCTCTTCTGGGCTTTCTCACCAACTTTGTAGCACTTTTGATTTTCCTCATTGGTGAACTTCAATGGACCGAAAATCCGCCTCTTGCAAAACGAACGGCGCTCGCTCTATCAACATTCATCGCACTCACGTCGGTCGTTATGGGAACGATCTCTCTGACCTTGGTCGGGCACGTCTGTTTGTTCTGCGTTGGTGCTTATGCCACCTCACTTATCAGCTTTTTTTCGGTCTCGCGCCTTACTCCACTGTCGGAATTGAGACATCTCAAATCTGATATCGTGGATTGGTTTACTAAAGCAAAATGGATAGGAATTTTGCTGATCCTCATTCCTGTAGGTGGATTCCTTGGGCACAGGGCCTTCTTAGATGCCAAAGGATTTAAAGCTATCGCGAATTTGATCAACGTAGGCTTGAACGATTGGACCAGCGGTCCTGTGAGAACGTTCAACCCCGAAACCGGTCTAAAGAAAAAAGCCTCGGGCCAAGCCCTTGTCACAGTTGTTGAATTTGCAGACTTTGGCTGCCCTCACTGCAGATTTGCCGCCCCTTCTCTTCACGCCTTTAAAGAGGCTCATCCCGATGTCGAACTTGTATTTAAATCCTATCCTCTTGATGGCCAGTGCAATGGAGATATGCCCAAAGGTGGAGACGGTGTTCGCTGTGATATCGCTTACATGGTCTTTTGCTCAGAGCAGTTGGCGCAGAAAGGCTGGGAGCTTTATGACTGGGTCTTTGAAAACCAAGAAGACCTTTTTGTCAGCGCGGGAAATCAGCGAGAGAAAGTTCACAACCAGGCTGTTGCTTTTGGAGTTCCCTCCGAGGAGCTAAAAAAATGCTCTGAAGGCGATGCTGTAAGAGACTCTGTTCGCGCCATGGCCGCGGAAGGAACGGCTGCAGGAGTACAAGGCACTCCTAGTATTTACGTGAATAATAAACAGCTGCCTTATGGACAGACACTTCCGGTTTTACAGGGTGTTTACGATCATATCAAAAATCAGCGCTAGCCGATGACCCTTAGGTTTTCTGGACCCAGGTCTCTAAGGACTCAGCTCTCTGGCCCAGTTGGGTTCACTTTTTTGTCTAAGGCACGACACAGATTGAAAATACAACCTCCAAGGTCCTCGCCTAAATTTCTGGCTTGTAATGTAGATTCGGATTCGGTGAGCAAATCCAAAATGGCTTGTGATTCGCGAAGAGAGGCCATTGAGATTCTGTAGTACCTTCTTCGATTTTGATCACTAACACCCTCGCTTCCCTCTGCCAAATTTAGTGCGACACTTGACGAAGCTCGATGAAGTTGATCGATCAGATGTTGAGATCCCCGTACTTTTGTACAACTTTTATAGAATTGGACCGCCAGGGTATAAGCTCTAAATTTTTTCAGCATGAAGAAACCGGTTTGCAAGTTACATGCGTTCACCAACTGGGCCAGAGAGCTGGGTCCTTAGAGACCTGGGTCCAGAAAACGAAAAAGGCGCCGGCTAAATACAGAAATAACACTCTTTCGCTAAGCTCCAATCGAAGCGACAGCCGTCCCATCCTTTAAAAATTGAAGAGCCCAAAAATCCAATTCGAAAGCTCGCCCATCAAATCATCAGACACGACAAAGATGGTTTTCAAAAGCCCCCCACGGAACAAATCCACGAAAAGCCCTACGAGCACAATCAAAAGAATGGCATTCATTGCCGCCCTTACGACCCAGACAGTGGATCGAAAGTCCTCTCGCTTCAGCTGGATCTGAACTTCTTCAATCTTTTTAATACATTTCTGTAATTCATCGAAGTGCTGCTTGACCTTCTCTGTAAGCTCTTGTTGCTTGGCCATTGTGAGCGAGCTAATCCCAGGAAAGTTTCGCTTGGCGCGAATGGCATTTATCAGATCGACGCAATGATCAATGTATCGTTTGATTTTTGGTTTGAATTTTGGATGGTCAGATTTGGCTGCGTAAAAAGCTCTGATTTCACTCACAGCAGTATCGTAGTTTTGATCCACGACATTGGTCATGACGTTGTATTTAAGGGTCTCAATACCCATCTCGCCCGATTCAAGATTTTTCGCGCCCATACCTACTCATCGGAAGGTCCTGGAAAAAATATTAAACGAGATTAACCAGCACCTCCACTATGGCCCAGTATGAGTCACGTCCCGTTGACATCGCTAGCCTAGCCTGTAACACTGAATTCAAGGACATTTGTCTAGGAGTGACTTATGGACGAATCCTCATTCGAGCCGTTTAATCTAGCCCAATTGAATTTTGTATCCCAGGCGGGTCGTACCGATACGCATGATGTCCATGAAACTTCTGAAGAGCGGCTTCCAGCCCTGCCTAACGAAGTCCCTGAGCCGCTGAATCTTAAAAATGTTCCTTCAGACATTCTAAAGTCTGGAACTATTGACGCACTTATTAGCCAAAATGAAGATCTCATGGCCCGTATCAAAGTGGGACTGCGGAGGTTGTCCCTTGTAGAAAATGAGAATGCTAAATCTCTCGAAGAAGTTCGAAAACTTCAAGCTAAAAACTCAAGTCTCACGGATCAAATGTTGGTCTTGCGAGAAAAAGACGATCTTTGGAAGCAAAAAAATCAAAGCTTTGAGAATGAGGTTCTTAAAGTTAAAGAGCGAGCAAAACTTCTAGAGATGGACTACGCCTTTGTTAAAGCCGAAAATTCGGATTTAAAAAAAGCCCTTGGCAGACACCTCAAATATCGCAGAAGCATTAAATCTGGAGTACGCCCTTGGCTGAGATCCCTCAAACGAGAAATCACGCAGCTCTGGCAACAAAATCACCAGCTCGAGTCTAAGACTTTGCAAAAAGAAGCTCTCATTAAGTCTTTGAGGGATCAAATTCTCGAAATCTCTAAGAATATCAAAATTCAGACAAAGTCCTATGAGGTCAACCAGGCGACGCTTCTCGAGCAAATCGAAAGTCAAAAAGCCGAGAATTTGAAACTTCAATCGGATTTTATTTTGCTTACCGAAGCGCTCTCGCATGAGCAAAAAGTCGCTGAGCTCATGCAAAACCAAAATTCAGATTTGCAGAATCGAATTATCACTCTTGAACGAAACCTCAGTGATCAAGAAGAACAGCGCACTCAGGAAATTCAAAACTTAAAAAAAGAGAACCAGTCTTTTCAAAGTGAAATCGGATACCTCAAAGCTGACCTTGAAGCAGCTCTTCACGGCAAAGACGAAGCCAATTTAAAGTGCGACCGCGAAAAATCAGAAAACAATGTCATGACGACTCAACTGGATCACATGCGCCAGATGTGGGAGCAAAAAAATCAGGATAACGAGAAGTTGAAGCTAAAGATGGTGAGCCTTGAGCGCATCAACGCTGAATTAAGTTTGCAATTAAAAGAGCAAAGAAAAAAAGCCGAAGAAGTTTTGGCCAAAACTTTTGAAATCAAAAAAAATATTGTTGCCAGTGAAAGTGGGCTCGCCCAGGAAAACAAAGAACTGACGTCTCATATCACCCATCAAAACAAAGCCAAACTTGAAAAAATCGAGCGGCTTTTAGGTGAGATCCAGACCTCAGCTCATGAATCCAAAACTCCCTAAAGCCATCGACATTTCGTCATAAAAATGGAGAGGCCCCTCGTCGATTTGAGCCTGAATGAGTCTTCGAAATTCTGGTTTTGCTCCCACGACCTTGAGACCGAAGTCATTGAGATTATTCACCTCTTTTATAACTCCAACAAATAAAGTCAAACCTGTTGAACCTACAAAGTTGAGATCTTTCATATTGAAAACAAGTTTTTCATGAAGCAGATGGGTCAGGCAAACTTGGCGAAATGGATCTGTGACTTCAAGGTTTACCGTTCCAGCTAAAACTACGACCGTGATATCGCCTTGTTTTTCTATGGACGCTTTCATCGAATCCCCCCAAAACCTTATCGACTTCAGATTCATAAAACTCAAGTGGACGAAACTCTAGCAAGCCCATTAAAGTTATTGCTTTACGAGCCCTGCTTTCTTGTTTCACAATCTAAAATATGGAAGTAAAAAAGAAAGCGGCACCTCCCTCAGCACCCGATAAAAAACAAAAAAAAATCATCAATAAAGTCATCTCCTACCTCATTAGTCCTGTCGTCCTGGGGCTGTTCATCACCGGGGGCTTTTTTTACTTTTCCTACGTTTTCTTTGAACTTACGAATGATTTTGACAAAACCAGTACCAAGCGTGCCATCTTTGATCTCGTTGAGTGGATTGATCAAAAGACCTTAGACGTGCGTTTTATCAATCGTGGACCAAGACCCAGTGAAAGCAAAATCGCAGTTCTCTCTATTGATGAAAAATCCTTGGATGAAATAGGACGATGGCCTTGGAGCCGCGAAAAAGTCGCCTTTATGGTCGATCGTCTTATGCAACATGGAGCTAAGGTCCTGGGATTCGATATCGTGTTTTCAGAGCCGCAAATTGAAAGTAGCTACGACACCCTTTTGCAAGTCGAAGGCAAGCTCAAAGACGCCAGCCCCGATCTTGTGCAATTTCTCAATCAAGAAAAAGAACGCTCTCAGCCCGATAAAAGATTTGCCGAGGTCATAAAAAAGTATCGCGACAAGCTTGTCTTGGGAGCCTACAGTGAAGACACCATTGCCCGTAACCATCCGGCGCAAGATCTCTGTTTCCACGAAGCCTTTAAACGAACCGATGCCTTTCAGATGATAGAGTCTCAGGAGCTTCCTGTTTTTGTCGTCGACAGCGCCGATAAATTCGCAAGTGTTTCCTTTGAAGCTCCGCTAAAAACAGTTTTTGATGACATCCAAAAAAAGACAACCGAGAAAATGCTTAAAGAGCGGTTTCGAAAAGCCACTCTTGAAGAGCTCAACCGACAAGAGCAAGCTCAGCTAAAGGCCTCGCTCAATGTCGAATACATGACCTACTGCTACTCGTGGATGATCGAGGGGAGCGATTCCTATTTAGCAACATCAAAGGCTGTTTACAAAGACCTCTTCAAAGACTTCCCCGATGTAGCAGCGCTTGATTTTGGACAGGCCATCGATCAGCTCTTCCTCTACTCATTTCGAAATCCGCTTTTGCAAAAAAGGCTCATTACTGTGAATGTCGACACTCTTCGCAAAGAAACTGCGCACACCGCTCTGTTTGATGCTGAGATCGACACTGACGGGACGATCCGTAAGTCCCCTCTCGTTTATCGTGCCGGGTTTCACTACACGCCTTCTCTGGCTTTACAAACTTTTTTGGTCGCCCACGGCCTTCAGGCCCATGTGTTCTTGGGTATTGACCCCGACAACTACAACCAAAAAATTGTCACAGAACTTAAAATCGTAAACCCAGAGACTGATGCCTCTTATTCTGTACCAGTGGACTCCCGAGGTCGGCTCAAAATCAATTACGCTGGTCCTCAAAAAATGTTTCCTTACCTTAGAGCCTCTGATCTCTTTCATGACGGACCGACAGCTGAAATCGAGCAGCGGGTCTGGAATGAAAAGGACAAGGAATATCAGGTCGCCAGATTCACTGTGAACAAAGACGAATTTATAAAGGATCGAATCTTTATTGTGGGTGCCACGGCTATGGGTGTCTACGATATGAGAGCAACGCCTTTTGAGAAAATCTATCCAGGAGTCGAAACCCATATCAACGTCGTTGATAATTTAATGACGAAAAATTTTCTTCGCACCCATCCTTCGGAAGAAAAATACATGCTCGCGGCAGTCGCAATCCTCGGCATTCTCTTTAGTCTTCTCCTCAATCATGTGGGCGCCCTTGTCGGAATCCTAGCCACGATTTTTGCCGTGATGTGTTTGTATACCGTGGATCGACTTGTCCTCTTCAAACACGGAATTGTAGCGACTACCGCGATCCCCATGGGATTGATTTTGTTCCTCTACACTTTTATGACATTTTACAAGTACCTCACCGAAGAACGAAAAAAGAAACACCTTCGAAGCACATTCTCTAAATACGTCAGCCCCGCAATCGTTGACGAAATCTTATCAGATCCCGACAACGTAGAGCTGGGCGGACGCAAGCAGAGAATGTCTGTTTTCTTTTCCGACGTCAGGGGCTTTACAACCATTTCTGAAAAGCTTGATCCTCAGGTCCTCTCAAAAGTCCTCAACGACTACCTCACACCAATGACCGAAATTGTTTTTGCCAATAAGGGAACACTCGATAAATACATGGGTGATGCAGTCATGGCATTTTTTGGCGCACCTATTTTTTTCGAAGACCACGCAAAATACGCTTGTAGGTGCGCGCTCCAATCCATCGTTAAGCTCAAGCAGCTGCAAGAAGAGTTCAAAGCAAAAGGTCTTCCAAATATTGATATCGGAATTGGTCTCAACACCGCCGAAATGAGCGTCGGTAACATGGGCTCAGACATTGTTCGGAGTTACACCGTGATGGGAGATGCTGTAAATCTCGGATCGCGCCTTGAAGGGATCAACAAAGAGTACGGCACTCGCATCATTATCAGCGAATTCACTTATAACGATGTCAAAAATGCGTTTACAACTCGAGAGATCGATTGGGTTCGAGTCAAAGGAAAAAACCAACCGATCCGAATTTATGAATTGATCGGCGAAGGCCCTCCACAAGCCGAA
The DNA here is from genome assembly GCA_044229295.1 of Pseudobdellovibrionaceae bacterium. Taxonomy (GTDB): domain Bacteria; phylum Bdellovibrionota; class Bdellovibrionia; order Bdellovibrionales; family Bdellovibrionaceae; genus JBGATJ01. The sequence goes on along the minus strand of JBGATJ010000027.1, from coordinate 33,413 downwards.
ACCAAACAGCTCATCGAACTCTTCTCAGCTGGATTTGCCTTTTATCACGAGAAAAAATTTAAAGAGGCTCTCGAGCAATTTAACGCGGCTCTCAATGTACGTCCCGACGACCCGGTATCAACGCTTTATGTCGAACGCTGCCAAGATTACCTCGGAGAACCTCCCCCAGAAAACTGGGACGGAGTTTTTGTCATGAAAACCAAGTAGAAGGTTTTGCAATGACTTCTAGTCAGTCGGTGACAAGCGAGGCCCTCCTCAGTAGGATGACCTGCAATGTTTTATATTTTTCTCCTTGTCACGGCACTTTTCACGACCCCTGCATGGGCCCAATCTCAAGCAAAACTTCAAGGTGTCGTCATCAATGCTAAAGAACTTTTTCGTGATTCCGTTAAAGGGATCGTGCAACTCGACGGCGACGTTCAAGTCGTCTTTCAAAATCAACATCTCAGTTGCGATCACGCCCTTGTTCATCTGAATACCAAAGAGGTCGAAGCCACGGGCCACGTCGTGTTCGTAACACCCACGGCCACCATCCACGGCGACAAAGTCGTTATGAACTATGAAAAGAACGTGGGGACGATTTACGAAGGCTATGTCGTCTCAGGGCAAGTTGTTTTTGAGGGCGATGTGATCCACAAAACCGGCGAAAAAGAATACGTAGCCGTCGGAGGAAAATACACCACCTGCACCACCTGTCCACCAGGGTGGAGCTTTTCTGGAAGTCAAATCAAGGCCACTCTCGGAGGCTACGCTCACATTAACAACACTCTCTTGCGCTTTGGAAACGTCCCAGTTTTTTGGCTTCCTTACCTTGTTGTTCCACTGAAGAGCACAAGGCAAACCGGCCTTCTCACCCCAGAACTTGAATTCTCAACAGTCTCAGGCCTTACAGTCTCGCAGCCTTTGTTCTGGGCTATGAGCCGGAGCCAAGACTCGACGTGGACCTTGAAAAACTACGAGTATCGAGGCGCCAAGGGCCTTCTCAACTACCGCTACCGCCTGAGTGAACTCAGCGGCGGAGAATTCAACGGCGCTCTTCTCAATGACCGGGTTTTCAAGACAGATCCAAGGCTTGATGACTACCGCCCTCAAAGCGAAAAAGGTCGCGATTTCTTGCGCTGGTTTTACCGCTATGAACATTACTACTTATTGCCTGAAGGATTCGTTCAGAGAGCTTCTATAAATCGCGCCAGCGACCTGCAATACCCAATGGACTTTGAGAGAGAAACTCTCAACAAGGGACAACCTGCGATGGAAAATCGCATTTCGCTGACGCGTAACCAGGATTTTTTCCATTGGAGTGTCGATACCTCTTACTATCAGAACATGCTACAATCCAATCCCCTTGCAGGAAACCGGGACTCTGTTCACCGCCTTCCTGAGATTCGCCTCGCCACCACAGAACAGCGAATCGCAGACAGTGATTTCCTTTACAATCTTGATGTCGATTACACCAACTTTGTCAGATCTGGGCCAGCCTACGACAATCTTGCCTTTGCAGATCCAGCATCGCCCTACGCTGGGCAAAAGCACGTCACTAATTGTGACCCTGCAGATCCTACTTGTAAAACCCAAGCCTACTTCGACAATACTCCAGGCTTGTCGCCATTTTACGATGGAAAGTTTGACTCAACAGATGCGATCCGTGCGGGTCAACGTCTAGATATGACGCCATCGATTTCAAGACCCTTTTCTCTAGGACGGTATTTAGAAGTGATGCCGCGCCTTTCTTACCGCGAAACGCAGTATCAATTCCCTATCGATCGCGTTTACACATCAGATGGACCAACCTCACTCCCGGGAGTCACACGAAGATACGTGAGAGGCGATATTTCTTTTCGAACCACAGGGTCTAGCGTTTTTGGCAACAAAGACGAGGTCACGGCAACTCGTTACAAGCACGAGATTCAACCTGAAATTGCCTACACCAACATCCCATGGCTGAGCCTCCCCGAACATCCTTTTTTTGGTGGAGCCAACTCCTCGGAAGTTCCATTTTTTCGAAGAAACACGGTCTCAGACGCAGACATCGATAGCCCTTACGGCCTGCAATTTGACGGGCGCGATCGCATTTACAACAGGAACCTTGTGACCTTCATCCTCAATAATAAACTCACCCGAAAGCGCTGGACAGCGGGAGAGCCCATCTATAAGCAGATCCTTCTTTTTAGAGCTTCGCAGTCCTATGACGCTCAGCTAGCAAGTCGCGGAAGCACACGTCCTTGGTCTCCGACAGAATTACTTTTTGATCTCCGCCTTGAGAACGTCACAAGCTTAATGAAAGTTCTCTACTACGGATATCAAAACACGGCGACTTACGAAAGTGACGGCGTCATTAACTCCGACGCAGGCTCGTTTGTCGGACTGAATTACTACAAGGGCTATGAGTTTAAAGACGAAGATCTCAATTTAGAAAGAAAAACAGAAACCATCGCCCCTCGGTTTGGATTCAACACCAAATACCTGACCTGGTACACTTCGTTTAAATACGATCTCAACCCAGCTCCCCTCAACCGAGACACGCCAAGAGAGAAAAAATCGAGCACCTTTAAAGGTTGGCAAAACCTATTTTTCATTCGGCCCCCTGGAAACTGCTGGACGATTGCCCTGAGCCACGAAACCAAATACACCACGGGCATCCAAGACGGAATCGAAGAAGAAAAAACCGAAGACGTCTACGGAATCAATTTCGAATTTGTGTTTGACGGAGTGAAGCCGACATCGCTCTCAACGAGCGCTTTGAAAAAATATGGCGGTCAGGGAAATTAGGGTGCCGCCGGCGCCTCTGCTGCTGGAGCCGCTGCAGCCGGAGCAGCCCCTTTTACGCGAGACTTGTAGGCCTCCCACTCAGGAATCGTACAGTCGTCGCTTCCAACAACCACGACATTCAACTCGATAAGCCGTTGGAAAATCGCCTTACACTCATAACAGAAAAACCCAAACGCACTTTGATCTCCAGATCCAGCGCAGACCTTGTCAAACCCAGCTTTGAGTTCATCCCACGAACCACGAAACTGATTTAACTGATCGTCACTTAAGCCTTTGAGAAAATCCATGGACGCTTCTGACTGTGTGTCTTTGTAGCACGACTCTGTCGCATCAGGAGATGCGGGAACACAGTAAAATCCACCACCAGGTTTGCCACCAAACACTAAAGGATTACAGACGACATCGCTTGAGGATTCGCACCTGAAATCTCCCCACACTGGCTTTTCACAACCTCCAGGTGCAGGCACGCCACCTTTGTAGTGCGAAAAGCTCCCAGCAAAAATGCAAACATCCATTCCAGTCGCATAAAAGTCAGCCCGCTTCTCATCTCTTCCCGAACATTCAGGCGTGTAGGTTCCGCATTTATCAGGATGAGTTGTCTCTCGTAAATGCTCAAACCTATCGGTGTTAAGAGCTGCAACATCGGGAGCTGCCACCTCGGGGCCCGGCGCTGCATCGCTGGTGGCGACAGGGTTTTCTGGAGCAGGTGACACTGGGGAGTACGTTGCCGGACCATCCGGAGAAGCAGGTGCCACGGCAGCGGGAGCCTCTGGTGCCGATGGCGGGGCAGCTGGCGCAACGGCACTAAAAGGAGCATAGGGAGCCAGGAGAGCACCCGACGGGGTAAAATACTTAGGATCGTAAAAAGGGACCATCATCTTCTGATCAGGTCGACCAGGGACAGACTGCTCACTCCAGGTCGGAAGCGGCACATTCGGCGGCAAAATGGTGCGACCATCCGGCAAAGTATAACGATATCCTTTAGGCGGATCCTCCGCATAACTTGGAGTTAAAAGAAGGGACCAGATCTGGTCCTGAAACGGAGCAACTCCGGCTCTCGGCAGATCGGCAAAAAGGGCGCCCTTTCGTTTTTTCTTAGAAAAGCGACTTGCCTGATACATCAGCTTGCGCAGCCCACGAAGATAAAACTTCTTCTTCTCAAACGAAAGTTTCTTAAAATCCGCAAAAGAAATCATCTCGGGAGTCAGTCTGACCTTTCGACCGACTGGCTTTTTTGCAACCTTACGCGTGGCCACTGGTCGCGTCTTAGGTTTTACCGTGGCTCCTTGAGCGGCAAGTCCAAAACCCAATAAGAATATAAAACCAAATTTTGCTAGATTCACAGTCTCTAGTTTCTTGGATTTCCACCTGTAGAGCTACTAATACAGCTCAATTAAAGACCTTTTCTACCCCAAGGTCCTGGTCAAAACGACCTCGAAAAAAAAGCAGACCAGTTCGCTTCCCCATGCACGGGCAAAACGCTCACGCCCCAAACACTCGTGATTTCCTCGTCCGGAACCACCGGAGGAGGAGGAACCTCACTATTGAGTTTGTAGAGCCCATACCCAATGCCTACGTAAAGTCCGAGCGAAGCTCCTCGAGCGATATTCTTGGTTTGATTGCCGGGATCCTCACTCAAGGCAAGAGTTGCCGTCCCAAGAAGCGCCCCGCCCAAGGCTCCGTAGGTGCAGTAATTCAAAAATTGTTTGAGCTCATCAGCACAACTCACACGAGGCGAAAGGAGGCTCAAAAAAACTAAAATTAAAACGGCACTATTTTTTAGATTCACTCCTCTTATTTTGCCGCGGAGGCATGAGTCCTTGTCAATCCTAAAACCCATCTTCAAAAATTTGGATCTGCCCGGAGGAATGAACAAAAGCAAGATGGCAACAAACTTCGCGGCCCGATTTGTGTCGAATGCTTTCGGCCACCCGAAAAAGCCGTGACCTTTGCTTGCGGCTCATACGAGCGCCCGCGAGCTCACTCCAAGAAAGAGTTTTAACTTCTACCAAAATCAATCTTCCCCGAGAATCTTCAAGGCAGAGATCAATCTCGCCCAAAGCATGTCGGTAGCGATGCAAAAGCCAGCGGTAACCGCGAGCCTGGTAGGCCCTGGCCACTCGGCGTTCAGCGGCAAGACCCTTTTCGGAGCTAGAAATCACAAAAGATCGAGTTGAATTTGAAGTTCAGGGAAAAACTCACGCACGCCTTTAAAGAGACGTCGATGCAAAGAACACGGCCCTTGGGTCTGGAGCGCAAGGCGATGAACTTCGGTCGCATAGCCTTTGTGAATTTCAAAACCATATCCCGGATACAGCGTTGCCATGTCACTCATCACTTGATCCCGAGTGACTTTTGCCACGATGGAAGCTGCTGAAATTTGCTTTACGAGCTGGTCGCCCTTGATGACAGCCGTTTGTTCATAGACCTGGCTAAGCCCGCGGATTTTCATTTTTCCATCCACGATCACATGGCCCCCTTCTCCTGAGATTTGAGCAATGGCGCGAACCATAGCGATAAAGCTCGCACCTAAGATATTATGTTTCTCAATCTCATCTACTGAGGCAAAAGCGATTCCGACATCATGGCGCTCTAAAATGACTGCGGCGAGCTCGGTCCGACGCTCGGGAGTCAGGGTTTTGGAGTCGGCAAAGTGCTTGAGTCCATGTCGAGAGCGAAAGCGAACGGCCGCCGCGTAAACGGGGCCCGCAAGACACCCTCGTCCAACCTCATCAACCCCAATGATCATTGGATTTGATAACAATCGACGTAAAGATGGCACTATTAAATTTTAGGCGTTAGGTGCAGTTGCTGCTGAAGACGAAGCTTCTTGGGCAAGTTCAGAGTCTACATTCGCCGCTCGACCGCGAAGATCTCTGAGATAAAAAAGACGCGCTCTTCGCACTTTTCCGTGACTGACAAGCTCAACTTTTTCTACCGCAGGGCTTGTGAAAGGGAAAATTCTCTCAACACCAACACCACTGCTCATTTTACGAACAGTGAAAGATCGGCCGACGCCAGATCCTTGGATTTTTGTGACAATGCCTTTGTAAACCTGAACACGCTCTTTTTCGCCCTCTTTAACTTTAACGAATACGTTCACGGTATCACCGGTACGAAAAGGAGCTATTTCTTTGGAACCACCTAGATGTTTAATGACTTTTCGAATCAACGCAGTTGGCATATTTTCCTCACAGTTTTCGCGCGCAAAGTGAAGGGCTTACCATGGTCCCATAAGGCGGTCAAGATAGATACTTACGGCCGATCGAACTGAAAGATGTCGGTAATCTTGGGGAGGCGCCCCCCGAATGGGCTCCAGGATATAATCAAATCCCTGCATCAGCTCATCGGTCATCCCAAAACCCGTCCCAAACACCAAAAATACCGACTTTTTTTCTCCGTGCATAAGTTCCCGCAGCCGAGGAATCGAAATCGGCGCCGTCCCCTCCACAGCCCGAGCGTGGGTTCCCACAACGATGGCGTCTTTGCGTCCCCAGGCCTGGAGCGCCGCCTCCAAACTGGGAGCTGTGGTCACATCATTGAGAGCGGTTTTACGAAATGGATTGAATTTAAAACCTATTCCGACTCGCCAGTGATCTAAAATTCTTTCCACGAACATGAGCTGCTCGTTCATGGGATGCACGATAAAGTATTTATCAACCCCATACACAGTCGCGGCGCGGGCGATGTCATGGATGTCAAAGTTCGTGATATTGGTGGCCACCACCTTTTTGGTACGATCTAAAATCGGGTGGTGGACAAGCGCCAATGCCAGCTGCGGGACAAAGCTCAAGAAAACTCCTTTTTGCAAATCTCTCGGAGATGAGTCGTAAGAGGCTCTTCTTGTAATCCTAAAACCGCTCTCTCGGCAACCGGCATGTTTTTCCAAAACTCCCAGAGGCGAGATAAAAATTTGGCATCTGTCGCCTGTCCATTGTGCTTCCAAAGATCGGGCCGTTTGCTCAGAGTGACTAACGCTGATGTTTGCAGTTGCCAATCTACCATCTGAGCATGATGGCCCGAGGTCAGAACTTCGGGAACCGACTGGCCCTCCCAGTCTCTCGGGCGCGTGAACTGAGGGGCTTCTAGCCACCCATTTTCAAAACTGTCCATATTGGCAGACTGGGCGTGACCCAAGACGCCGGGGCAAAATCGCGAAATGCTTTCTGCGACCACGAGCGCTGCAAGCTCTCCTCCAGACAGGACGTAGTCTCCGATAGAGAGTTCTTCATCCACACAAGAGTTGATCACCCGCTGATCAATACCTCCGTAACGACCGCAGATCAGAGTAAATTCAGAAAGCGAAGCTAGCTCCTTTGCCTTTCGTTGATCGAATTTGGGACCTTGGGGCGAAAGGTAGATCACTCTCCCCTTGCGCGACGTGGAGTTCAAAGCGTCCCTCAGCGGAGAGGCTAGCATCACCATTCCGTCGCTTCCGCCAAAGGGTCTGTCATCCACAGTTCGATGGACATCGTGGACAAAATTTCTTGGGTTTACGGTTTCAATTTCTAGGCGGTTTTTTTTTACGGCCTGCCCTAAAAGTCCTAGAGATAGGTAGCTTGTGATCATTTCTGGAAAAAGGGTAAGGACATTGATTCTAAGGACCATAAAACTGTTATGTTACAAAGAGCTAAGATCCGTCAATCCAGGAGGAAGGTTCATCATGATAAACTTTTCTTGGAAATCGATCTCAACGATAAACTGCTCAACAAGGGGAATTTCACAGCGCTTCTCGCCGCTGGTGACAAGCAGTAAATCCTGGGCTCCGTTGGAAGAAAAGCCCGTGACCACGCCCACCGTTTCGGTTTCAGTAAGCACTCTAAATCCTTCAATTTCATTGAGGTAAATGGATTCACCTGGGCGAGAGATAAGAAGCTCCTCAGGGATCAAGAAAAAATGTCCGCGGACTTTTTCGGCCGCCGTTCGATCGACAAAGACAGCGGTTTTGACTCGAAGGCCATTTTTGTGAGGAGCGGTTTTGACAGTCCCAGAAATCACAAGCCGCTCTCGAGTCGCCGGATGCTCCAGGACAAAAGTCGTTAGAGATTTGGCCCAACTGACATCTTTTGAAAAAATAAGAACGTAGAGTTCCCCTTGAAGACCAAAGGCATCTTTAACTTTGCCAATTTGCTTGTATTTGGTAGGGGTTCCTATTTCAGACAAAGGGTTACACTCCTTAGAGGGCGTTTTCTTAAACCCTCGCTTTAAAAAAAAAGGGGACTTTTTAAATCCCCTTTTTTAACAAAAAGTTTTTTACCAACTGACTATTCTACGATCTCTAAAACGCTCCGCTTTTGCAATTTTGTGCTGGCGGCATTTAAGATGGTTCTCATGGACCTGGCAGTTCTTCCCTGCTTACCGATGACTTTTCCAAGATCTTCTTTAGCCACTTTAAGTTCAATAACGGTGGTCTGCTCCCCCACCACTTCGTTAACATCAACTTCTTCGGGGCGATCCACGAGCGATTTCGCCATGAACTCCACTAAATCTCTTAGGCTTGAATGATCCATTAACTACCTCACTTCTCGAGTTACGCCTGATTAAATTTTACCTCGAGTTAACTTGGCTTTCAATTTACTTTTGAGCTTCTGCCATTTTAAGTAAAGTTTTGACTCGATCTGTGGGTTGGGCGCCTTTGCTCATCCATTCTTTTGCTTTTGGCAAATCCAAGACTAGCTTTTTGTCTTGCCCTTGAGGTGTAGGGTTATAAAGTCCGATAATTTCTAAATATTTGCTGGTAGCGTAACGACGAGAGTCAGCCACAGTGATTCTGTATTTTGGCTGATGTTTTGTTCCAAATCTCGCAAGACGAATGACGACCATGATTGCTCCTTAATGGTAAACCCAAGGGTACGGATTTACATGGTTTCTCTAGGGGTGACAAGTTGAAAAGGGAAAAAGTGCATGCAGGCAGTCAGAATCTTTGAAGAGGGCATATGCCGTATGCCTTATGCCATTAATTCCCAGTTAAAAAGGAAGCTTCATTCCTCGTCCCATGCCCATCTTCATCATTTGGCTCATCATTTTTTTGGACTCTTCAAACTGTTTGACGAATTTATTCACGTCAGAAACTTGGGTTCCGCTTCCTGTTGCAATTCTTAACCTTCGGGATCCATTCAGAATTTTGTGATTCTTGCGCTCTTGGGGGGTCATCGACCGAATGATGGCCTCTATTTTTTTAATGTCCTCATCCGGCGGAGTCATGTTTTTGAGTTGCTTTGTGATCTGTCCCATGCCGGGAAGAAATTTCAACACCCCTTCAAGGCCCCCGAGTTTTTTCAAATGCTGAATCTGCTGGAGGAAGTCTTCCATGTCAAATTCATTGCGCGCCATTTTTTTTGCAGATTCTCGGGCTGTTTTTTCGTCAATGACCTCTTGGGTTTTTTCTACTAGGGACAGCACGTCGCCCATCCCCAAAATTCGTGAGGCAAGGCGGTCGGGATGAAAAACCTCAAGGGCCGCAATTTTCTCACCCAGTCCTAAAAACTTGATGGGCACGCCGGTCACCTCGCGAATGCTGAGAGCGGCTCCTCCTCGAGAATCGCCATCGACTTTCGTGAGCACAAGGCCTGTCAGCCCAAGAGTTTTATGAAAACCTTCCGCAACAGCAACGGCCTGCTGTCCAAGCATGCTGTCGGCCACAAGCAAAATCTCTTGGGGAGAACAGACCTCTTTCATTGTTTTGAGTTCGTTCATGAGCGTTTCATCAATTTGCAGTCGGCCAGCCGTATCTACGATCACCACATCAAGCATGTTTTCTTCGGCCCACGCTGGAACATTTTTTACGATAACATCAGGGCGATCCGTCGCCTGTGTTTGGTAGACTGGGACCTGAAGGCTCTGCCCTAGAACCTTCAACTGTTCAATCGCTGCCGGACGGGCCACGTCGGCAGGGAACAGGCCCGCTTTTTTGCCCAATTTTTGGCGAAGATAGAGCGCAAGTTTAGCGGAGGTGGTTGTTTTACCAGCTCCTTGAAGCCCCACTAAGAAAATCACAGAGGGCTTTTTGCGAACATCGACAAACACAGCTTCGGTGCCGAGAGTGTTGATAAGTTCATCGTGAACGACTTTCACAAACTGCTGTCCAGGAGTGAGGCTACCCAGAACTTCCTGGCCGAGGCCCTTAAGCTTCACTCGGTCCGTGAAGTTTTTAACAACTTTAAAATTGACGTCAGCTTCTAAAAGACTCAAACGAATTTCTTTGATCGCTTCTTCAATATTGGTTTCACTGATTTTGTGATGACCCTTGACCTTTTTGATACTGCCTAAAATTTTATCCGACAAACCTTCAAACATTTACCACCTCGCAAATGAACCTTTGCGCACACAGAAAACCGCAAAGATGTGAAAAACAATCAAGCTTGCAAAACACACAACAATGGAAGTCTCAACAGGCACATCGCTTGCCCCTAGCATTCCATAACGAACGCCATTGATAAAATAAAAGAGCGGGTTGAACTGAGAGAGGGTCTGCCAGAAGGGATGGAGCGTTCGAATACTAATAAAAACGCCGCCGAGATAAGTCAGAGGCAAAAGTAAAAATGCTCCAAAGGCACTCACCTGCTCAAAGGATTTGGACCAAAATCCAACGCCGATGCCAAGTTTTGCAAATGTGAGGCCGCCAAGAAGGCAGAATAAAAGCAAGTACAAGGGATGCTCGATCGGAAGCCACTGCGTGTAAAGAGTTCTATAAAAAATCTGTCCGACAACAAGGGTGACAATGCCAACAACCCACCCGCGAATCAGTCCACCTACTGACAGCGCCCAAACAATTTGCTGGTAAGACAGCGGGGCAATTCTTAAGTCCTCCAGGTCTCCGCTGAACTTGGCTGAAATGATCGAGCTTGAGGAGTTTTGAAAAGAGTTGTTCAAAAGTGTCATCATCATTAAGCCAGGAATGAGAAACGCAAGATAAGGATAGTCGTGGTCAGTTTTGACTTGAGATCCAAGACTCACTCCAAAAATAAGCAGATACAAAAATGAGCTAACAAATGGCGTGACCACAGTTTGCGCAACGACTTTAAGGAAGCGAGAAATCTCGCGCCGTAAAAGCATAAAAAATGGAATCCAACGAAGCTCTTGTTCAATCATGTCGAATGATTTCCTAAAACTTTTGTAAAAGCCTCTTCGAGGCTGCCTTCTTTAATTCGAATGTCCACTAATTTATTCATAGGAATTTGATTCTCAAAAAGCCACTTTCCGACCGCAATTTCGGAGGGGATCAAAAAGGTTTTAAGCGGCCCTTTGTCTTGCGCCAAGTAAGGAGATGAACTCAAAGTTACATTCTCCGAAAACTCCAGCACCACAGATCGTTTGGTAAATCGAGAAATGATTTCTCTTGTCTGCCCGACCTCGCGCAGCTCGCCCTTGTGTATAATCGCCAGCCGATCACACAGATTTTCAGCCTCTTGGAGATAGTGCGTCGTGAGAAGAACAGACACTCCCTGACTCTTTAATTCCAGGACAAACCGCCACAGGGACTCCCGCAGCTCAATATCGACTCCCGCCGTCGGTTCATCGAGAAGAAGGAGCTTTGGACTGTGGACCAGGGCCTTGGCTATGAGAAGACGCCTTTTCATCCCGCCACTGAGTTGTTTGACCTTTTTTTTGCGATGAGACCAGAGCGAAAGTTTGTGCAATAAATAATCCACCCGCTCTTTATTTTTCCATAGCCCAAAATAGCCTGAGTGGAAGGTGAGGATCTCTTCAATGTCAAAAAATCCGTGATTGATAATTTCCTGTGGGACAACACCCACCTGAGATTTCGTCAGACGTGGGCGTTCTTGCACGTTGACACCAAAAACTTTAGCCACGCCTTCAGTGGGCTCCTCGAGAGTTGTAATCATCGAAATGATGGTCGTTTTCCCAGCCCCGTTAGGTCCAAGAAGACCAAATATCTCACCCTCTTTGACATCAAAACTCACATGACTTACGGCTTTAACGGGACCTGAGGCCGAAGGGTAGGATTTTGAAATATCTGTAAGGCTTAACGGCACACTGCTCATCGCGCCCTCGAAATAGAGGTGTGAAATTCAATATCGGGATTTTCTTTTTCGGCCCACTTCAGATCCCACTCTTGCGCCAGCAGAATTACCGGCATGTCGATAGCATCACGGTAAATTGTGAAATTGCCTTTAAGGTTATCGACGGGGGTGCCGCCCTTGTCTTTTGGCCACCTGGCGACAGTAAAAGGAAGCCTTACAAGGCGTACTTCTAAATTGTACTCATCATTCAACCGGTGAATGAGCACCTCAAACTGAAGTTCCCCGACCACTCCAACGATAGGATCTTGGGTCCCTATGACAGGATCAATGAAGATCTGAATGGCGCCTTCTTCAGAAAGTTCTTTTAAACCTTTTTGTAGCTTCTGGCGCTTCATCGCATCCTGCACGGTCAGCCGAGCAAAAAGCTCGGGCGCGAATTTTGGAATGTCCTCGAACTCCCGCTTGCCAAACTCAACGACAGAGTCCCCGATTTGAAAATTCATAGAGTCATTGACCCCAACGATATCGCCAGCAAAAGCCTCATCGATTGTCTCGCGATCGCGCGCCACAAATTGGTTGGAGTATGCAAGCCTAAGCTCACGATCTAGGCGCATGTGTTTGACTTTCATACCGCGCTCAAAGCGTCCTGAACAAACGCGAATAAAAGCCACCCGGTCGCGATGACGTTTGTCCATGTTGGCTTGAATCTTAAAAACAAAACCCGAAAAATTGGCTTCAAGTGGGTTTACTGATTGCTGATCCTTCGTCGTTCGTGAGGCAGGCAGTGGTGCGTACTTACAGAAAAACTTAAGAAAAATATCAACACCAAAATTCTGCTTGGCACTTCCAAACGTGACAGGACTAATTTCGCCTTTTAAAAATGCCGCCTCATCAAAAGGCGGAAGCACACCTTCAACAAGGGTGAGCTCTTCAAGAATTTCGTCGGCCTCATCCTTCGGGAGTTTTTCGCGAAGCAGAGATTCCAGACGGCCGTTGACATCAAAAATCTCAACCTCATCACCCTCGCGCCGTTGATCATAGAGAATGATTTGCTGAGTGACTCGATTGTAGATCCCTTTGAAACGCTGGCCCGTTCCGAGCGGCCAAGTGACGGGGTGACAGTGCATTTTCAGCGTCGATTCGATTTCATCAATTAAAGTTAAGGGGGATTTCCCTTCACGATCTAATTTATTAACGAACGTAAAAATAGGAATGTGCCGATAACTGCAGACGTCGTAGAGTTTTTTAGTTCGGTCCTCCACGCCTTTGGCCACGTCAATCAGCATGGCTGCGCTGTCCACGGCCATTAAAACCCGGTAAGTGTCCTCACCGAAATCTTTATGGCCCGGAGTGTCAAGAAGATTGATTCGCAAACTCTGGTAGTCAAAACTCATCACGCTAGACGTGATAGAGATCCCTTTTTGCCGTTCTAACTCCATCCAATCTGAAGTGACGGCTTTAGATCCCGATTTGCCTTTAACTTCGCCAGTTTCGTGAATGACTCCGCCGTGATACAAGAGCTTCTCGGTGAGAGTTGTCTTACCCGCATCTGGGTGGGAAATGATGGCGAAAGTTCGTCGCCTTAAAATTTCATCGCGGGTGGGCCCGGTGACTTCCATGGAGTGTCCTTTTCAGAGGGTCGGACCAATGTAACTATCACGCAAGAACCCGGGAGATCAACGGAAGTAATATATTCATGAAGGCTTCATATTCAATCACAAACCAAATGCACTTTGTTATAGGAGACCCATGTTTTCTATGAGTTTTGCCGTTTTGTGGTTCTCCACTGTGGCGCACGCTATCGTGGGCGGGAGTACGATCGCGCTCCCCCATTTAATGGCGCAGTCCACGGTTATGGTCCTTCAAGGCTCAAAAGGCGCCGGTCTTGCCTCTCTGTGCTCTGGCACAATCGTTTCCGACAAATTCATCCTGACAGCTGATCACTGTATCAATAAGCGCGGGCTTCAGGCATTTGTTATTTTTGCTCCTTCCGTAGCTGCAGCAACCACCGACGACTATTACGGCGTGCGTGCCATCCATCGCTTTCCTCATAACGGGGTGCTTGGGGGATTTTCTTCTCGCCATGATATTGGTTTAGTGGAGCTCAAAACCCAAATCCCTGCGGGGTACAAACCTGCTGTGCTCGTCACCGATGGCGCCCCGAACTTAGATCATCATGTGCTATGGGCTGCAGGATATGGAAAAACGTCAGATCGCACCAAGGTCATTGATACCGGGACGCTGAGAGCCGTTGAAGTCAAGCTTCATGGTTATTTGGGCGAAGGTGTTGGGGAGTTCTCCTACCTTGTTTACCCCCATCGATTTTTCCCTGATCTTTTAGTTCTCGATCAGTCTGGTGGCAAGGGCACTTGCCAGGGGGATTCAGGTGGACCCATCTATGACATTATTAAAAATCAGCTTCACCTCGTAGGCGTGATCAAATCAACGTCCAACTGTTTTGATAAGGCATTTGTAACCAATCCCTACTTCCCCGACTATTTTAAATGGATCAAATCCAAAGTGTTCAAGCGTTGACCGCCGAAGTGAATTCTATTAAAAAAGCGCCGATGGCATCTCACCATATTTCCACTTTTTATTTTTTTAAATCCATGAATGATGTGGCTTCGGTAAAAACGGAGCTGGAGCAATCAGGCAAAAACTTTGGCATTGATGGACTTATGATCCTAGCCACTGAGGGTCTTAATGCGACGGTCAGCCATCCCGAGCGAGAAATTTTGGACAGCTTCATTGAGAGCCTCAAAGAAAAATATGATCTTAAAGATCTTCTGGTGAAAAACTCTTGTGCCGATCGCCCTCCTTTTCGGCGCTTTAAAGTGAAACTGCGCCCCGAGATCGTCACCTTGGGCCGTCCTGACCTCAGCCCAAAAATGGATCATAGACACCTCACTCCCCAAGAATGGAACGAGGTCCTCAAATCTGAAACTGATTTCGTAATGATCGACACTCGAAATTGGTACGAAAGCAAAATTGGAACTTTTAAAGGGGCCTTGATTCCACCTATTGATCGGTTCACGGAGTTTCCTGACTTTGTCGAGAGTCGTGGAATCCAAAAAGATCAAAAGCTCTTAATCTTTTGCACGGGCGGCATCCGATGTGAAAAAGGCCTTCTCGAACTTGAACAGCGGGGTTATACAAACGTCTACCAATTGGGAGGCGGGATCTTAAAATATCTTGAAGAAAGTCCCAACGACCAATTTGAGGGTGAGTGTTTTGTTTTTGATCATCGGGTTGCTGTTGATCAAGATCTCAAACCTTCAATTCGATACAAGCTATGCCCCCACGACGGACAGCCCGCCGACCAAAAAATCACCTGCCATCGTTGCGGGACAGAAACTTTGATTTCATCAGATTCAGCTGTTGATCCGCTTAAGAAAAACGCATGCTCTAAACACTGCGCTTACCGATTGTCACTGAACCCTCAAGAAAAAGGGCCACCGCAAGTTTAAGGAACGGCTCTTCTGTTTGAATGGCACTAACTTAAGATACGTGGCTTTTGGAGGCAATCGGGCATTCAGCTCAGGAATCAGGATCTGGCTCGAGACGGTCCTAAATCAGCCGTCTCGGTGATCCGAGTTTTCGGCATAACTCGAGCCAATCGAATGGCGAATTCATAGAGACGAAACTCAGAACCCAAAGAGTCTTCAAAGCAAAATCCAGGCCCCGAAACCACCCCCTGAAACCTCGGCTGAAGCCTGACTGCCCGATTTGCCTGATTGCCTCAAGCTTCGACCTGCCCATCATATTTCGTCTTCGAGATCATCCTTTGACGAATCATTGAGAAAGTCCTCACTCATAGGATCGTCTCCCTCGACTTCTTCTGCTAGTTCAACGGGAGGAGCAGCCGCTTGAACCGTGGCAGTATCGTCGTCAAACTGCTGACCTTGAGAAAGAGCCTGGTCGTATCTCATCAGCCAATTCTTGTCTCGTGTCGAGAGGGATTGGCCAATTTCGAGGGCTTCTCGAAGGCGATCTGCTTTATCCGCATTTTTTCGCTCTTGCTCTTTTCGCTTTTCTTGTTCGAAGAAATCAGAGCTGGTGTGAATGTTTTCAAGTTGCGATGAGATATTCATAAGCTCATCTTCACCTTGGGAGTACGTTGTTCCCGCCTGTTGCGAGAGAGAATCAGTAATCATATCCAGCGTGGTTTTTTTCTCGGTCTCTTCATCACCAATTCCATCAGGGAGAAGCTCATCAATTTCTGAAAGTGAAGGAAGTTCTTTGAGGTTTCTTAAACCAAAGACCTCAAGAAATTTTTTGGTGCTTGAGTAAAACATAGGTTTACCAGGGAGATCACTCTTACCATCAAAATTAACAAGGCCTTTTTCCATAAGCGCGCGTAAGAGATGTCCTGACTCAACTCCTCGAATCTGGTCAATCTCTGCTTTTACGACGGGCTGTTTGTAAGCCACTATGGCAAGGACCTCAAGCGCAGGTCCTGAGAGCTTGAACGGCCTGGCCTTCAAAGTCCGCTTCAAAAAATGCAAGTTATCTAACTTAGTTCTCAGTTGATAGCCACCGGTGACTTCTTCCAAAGTGACGCCACGAACACCGCTTGCGTAATCAACAGAAAGGGTGTTGAGGGCTTTTCGGATGTGTTCTGTTTTGATGTTGGTCCCTTTGAAAACCTGGCGAATTGAGGCGAGGCTTACAGGACGATCTGAAGCGAACAAAATGCTTTCAACGATGGACTGAAGCCTTTCAACTTCAACAAATTCAGACTCTTCGATAGCGGCAGACTCAAAACCTTCGAGCTCGGTTCCGGCAAGGCCATTGACAGCTTCAGAATCAACGACAGCGTCTTCTGGCGCAGCCTCTTCTTCGACCTCTTCTAAGCCCAGCTGCTCTTCGCGTGATAAAGGTAAGAAACCAGGTTCCATCGCCTCATGAAATATGGATTCATGGTTCATTTCCTCATCAACACGCTCAGAAAAATCCAAAGCTTCGGTGTCTTCTATCGCCTCTTCGACGAGCTCCTCTTGGACAGGCTCTTCAATGAAAACTTCCTGTCTTAAGTTCCATTCAATATCGGCCAACCCTGCGGGTGGCTTTTCTTGAGTTTTTTTACTTTTTTTGGATGTTGTTTTTTTTGCGGAGGCTTTTTTATTTTCGGCGCTGGCCATTTCACACCTCAGTTTCGGGCTCAAAGCCCGGGTTAGGAGACTCTTGGTCCATAGCTGCCAACTCTTGTTCAGCTTGACGGATCTCTTCATCAGTGGCTATGTCGTTGGGATCTACTTCTAAACCGTCGTCCTCTTTTTCAAACATCAGAGACAGACTTAACTCTTCATGAGCAGCACCTTCGCTCTGTAGTAACGGCACAGTCTCCTCCGTTGCAGCTTCCATATCAGAGGCTGGAGCTTGATCCCCTAAAAGCTCTGCCGGCTGCGAATTGATATTATCATACTCCTCAACTTTGGAGATGGCGGCAAGTTCAACGGGACGTAAAGATTCAACGAAGATATCGCCATAATTCTCTGTCTGGTAGAGACTGACAAACCCCATTTTTGCCAGTTCTAAAACGGACAAAAAAGTAATTAGAAGCTGACTGCGACGTCCTTCTAAGGCGCTAACTAAAGTGGTCATGATAATTTTATGCCCTACGATCAAGCGGTCTTTGATCTCTAAGATACGACTCGCGATGGATTGGGCGCGGCTCCCGACTTTGTGCAGACGACGCTGCGAAGAGCGCATCACTCGACGAAACATCGAGATCAGCGAGTAAAGAGCATTGTCCTCAAGGACAATCTCCTCATCGGGCACATCTAGCCTTTCGCGCACCCCGCGAACCCACATATCTCTCCCGACCAAAGGACGTTCATAGAGTTTTTGTGCGGCTTCTTGAAACTGCTGATATTCTAAAAGGCGCTGAACAAGTTCTTTGCGAGGATCTTCTTGTTCAATGATCTCGCCGTGCTCATCATACTGCGGGAGAAGCATCCTACTTTTGATCTGGAGTAAGGTCGCCGCCATCGCAACAAACTCGCCAGCAACTTCCATATCTAAATCTTTCATGACTTTGATATAGTCAAAATACTGCTGGGTGATTTCATGAATCTTAATATCAAAGATGCTCATCTCTTCTTTACGAATCAGATATAAAAGCAGAGCGAGTGGCCCTTCAAAAAGAGGCAGCTGGATTT
>JBGATJ010000027.1:0-15479 GCA_044229295.1 Pseudobdellovibrionaceae bacterium | reverse complement strand
TCCTGTAAGGAGGAGTCATTTAAGGCCCGAGTGGAACTTCATAGCGTCGCGCACGACAGACATCGTTTCACGTGCGTTTTTTTGAGCCCTTTGACTGCCTTCAACAATGATTGAATCAAGGAGCTTTGGATTATTCAAGAGTTCTTTTTTCTTTTCCCGAGGACCTATGCTCACGCTGTTGATATTTTCTGCAAGTCGGCCTTTGCAGTCTCCGCAACCAATTCCGGCGGTGGTGCACCCTTGCACAACCCACTCCAAATCTGATTTCGAAGAATAGAGTTTATGGTAGGAGTAGACATTGCAGACGTTGGGATCGCCAGGGTCTTCTCGCCTGGCCCGCTTGGGATCCGTCACCATTTGCATGATTTTTTTTCTCATGACCTTTTCCTCACAGGTCAGAGGAAGATCATTTTGGTAAGATTTTGACATCTTGCGGTTGTCCAAGCCTAACACCAGTGGATTTTCAGTAAGAACCGCTTGCGGCTCTGGAATTTTCGCTTTGTATATCTTATTGAACCGACGAATGATCTCTCGTGAGAGTTCTAAATGCGCCACCTGGTCGGCTCCCACAGGGACTTTCGACGCGAGATACATAGCAATGTCTGCAGCCTGCAAAACGGGATAACTAAAACGTCCTAAGTTGTAAGTGTCGGAGGCCTTAGCTTCTTCTTCAGCATCTTTCCAAGAGGGGACACGCTCGAGCCATCCCATAGGAGTGAGATTTGCAAAAATCATGAAGAGCTCAAGATGCTCTGGCACCAGGCTTTGCACAAAAAGGCAGGATTTTTGCGGATCCACTCCCCAAGCAATCCAGTCGGCGATAATCTCACGCATCCAGGCATCGATCTCCATCGAGTTTTTGTAGGCTGTGGTCATTCCATGCCAATCCATCGCTCCAAAGTAGCAGGAGTATCGATCTTGCATGGCGACCCAATTTTTGAGCACTCCAAAGTAATGACCAATGTGGAGAGCCCCAGTCACGCGCATCCCGCTCATGAGTCTTGCACTCACAGATAACCACCCGTGGCAGCACGCAATAACCAAGAGTGAATCATCAAAACTGGCACCGCTAAAAATCGCAACGACCCGCTCATCACAAGAACCATCAGAATCATACTCATCATGGCTTCATTTTGCTCGAGCCGTCGATTCCAGGCCTCCGGCAAAAATCGCGCAAGGACCTTCCCACCATCTAACGGATGAACGGGGATGAGATTGAAGATGGCCAAAAAAAGGTTGGTCATGATAAAAACTTGTAAAATCACAATCGCATCAAGAAGCACGGGAACCGTGGGGAACTTTGCAACAATAAGAGCGATAAGGCCCGTCGCTACCAAAGCTAAAAACACATTGGAAGCAGGTCCTGCAAGGGCAATCCAAAATAGATCAGATCTTGGATTTTTCAAATTCCTTTCACTCACCGGAACCGGTTTGGCCCAGCCGAAAAATATAGGAAGGTGAAACACAATGGCCGCGACTGGTAAAATCAAAGTCCCGAAAAGATCCATATGAGCGACAGGATTGAGGGTGAGGCGCCCCATCATCTCGGCGGTTCGATCGCCTTTGAGTTTGGCCATCATTCCATGGGCCCACTCGTGAAAACACAGGGCAAACAAAAATGGGATGAAATAAACGGCGATATCTTTAGCTACTGTGAGTGGATCCATTGCGAAACGTTACGATACAGGCCCCCACGTCGTCAATAGAAACGCATCTTGCTCAAACCTAAAAAACGGTTTAAGGTTAGGCCCATAGGAGAAAATATGTCTGAAGTCCACTGCGCATTGACGATGCTCTCTGAAGATGAACGCGCCTTTAAAGACGCTGTCCGCGAATTCGCGGAATCGGAGATCAAACCCCATGTCACCGAAATGGATGAAAAAGCTCAGATGCGTCCTGAGATCGTGAAGCAGCTTTTTGAGATGGGCATGATGGGCATCGAGTCTCCAGAAACTTTTGGCGGCGCTGGGAGCTCCTTCACCATGGCGTGCCTAGCCGTTGAAGAACTGGGACGTGTTGATGGGTCTGTCAGTGTTTTGGTCGATGTGCAAAACACCCTTGTAACCAACGCTTTGCTGCGTTGGGCCTCTGACGAACAGAAAAAAAAGTATCTCCCAAAACTCGCAAAAGAGTGGGTGGGAGCCTACGCTCTTTCTGAAAGCACGTCAGGTTCAGACGCTTTTGCTCTTAAACTCAAAGCCGACGCCAAGGGCGACAAATACATTCTTAACGGTAACAAACTTTGGATTACTAACGCCAAAGAGGCTGGCCTTTTCATCGTTTTTGCGACTCTTGATACATCCAAGGGCTACAAAGGCATCACGGCATTTCTCGTTGAAAAATCATTCCCTGGATTTTCTATAGGAAAAAAAGAAGACAAGCTCGGCATTCGGGCCAGCTCAACTTGCGAATTGCGATTTGAAAATTGCGAGGTGCCAGCGGCGAATGTTTTAGGAGAGCCTGGCAAAGGTTATAAAATTGCGATTGAAACTCTCAACGAAGGGCGCATCGGCATTGGCGCTCAGATGGTCGGAATCGCTCAGGGAGCTTACGAATCAGCGCTCGGTTACATCAAATCCCGCGAACAATTTGGCAAAAACATCGCGCAATTTCAGGGCGTCCAGTTCCAGCTGGCCCAAATGAGAACGGAGCTTGAGGCCGCTCGCCTCATGGTTTACAACGCTGCTCGCCTCAAAGATGCTGGCCAAGATTTTATTTTGTCGGCAGCGATGGCGAAATTATTTTCCTCAAAAGCTGCCGAAAAAATCACCTCACTGGCCATTGATCTCTTTGGTGGAAATGGGTTTACCAAAGAGTATCCTGTTGAAAAATTCTGGCGCGATGCCAAAATCGGTCAGATTTATGAGGGAACCAGCAACATGCAGCTCAACACGATCGCAAAAATGGAGCTTGGTCAATAGGTGTCAAATCTCTACCATTGAGTTGACTTCATATTTTGGCAATCATCTAATCTCCTAAATTTGGAGGTTTTATGAAGGTTTCTTTAATAAGTTTGATTCTTTTTTTCTCGCAAGCATCGCTTGCAGATATTTTTCAATGTGACGTTTTTCGCATGAATAATGGAAGCGGAGAAAAGCTCGGAAATATTCGCGTGGATTCTGAACAAAAAAAATTCGAGACCGTGGTTATCAACTCGCGTGGAGATTTTGCAGCCTGTGGAACGTATAAAGGAGAGAAACTCCATCTCATTTGCGCTTACATCAAAGCTCACTCAAAATTCAAATTTGTGGAATCAGAAGATATTCCAGGTCACTTTGCAGTTGCTGCCAAGTTCTCTGGCAAAGAGTCACCAAGTTTTGCGACGGCCGTGACGTTGGCTGACACAGGTTATCTGACTTTAGAGATGCCGGTTGATACTTCTAACAAGGGATCTGGTCAGTACTTCACCCAATGTGTCAAGTAGTCGGATCCATTTTGGGGCTTTGAAGTTTGGTTTTGGAACTAAGAAAAGCTTCAAACAAAATAAAACTCACTTCCACGTGGCGCACTCTTTGCTTCCAAAAAGTCTTGTGGGGGAATTATGGCATCACGACTTTCTATCTTAATGGGCATTCTTGTCACAATCTCAACAATATCTTGGGCCTCCCCTCCACTACGACCTGTTCCCTTCCAGTCGGAGCTTCACGACTTCAGTTTTGATCCGCAGCTTCTTGGTTTTACAACCGATGATAATAATGCGCAAAATGGCCTTCTGACTATCGACCTTGCTAAACAAACTTTGCATCTTTTCATCACATTCAAAAGCGACCTCATGTGTGAGAGTTCCATCTGTTTAAATTCTGGGAAGATTTTAGATGTGGAACTTCCGATTGATGAAATGAAGACTGATGCCTGCGGAATTCGCACCTTTTTTGCAAGCCAAGACATGAGGTCTCGAGGAGGTGCTTATCAGTCACTTTCTGTGACAGACGAAGAAGAGAGCCAGTGTCCTAAAATGCAACTCTCTCCAACTCAAGTTACTTATGAGGTTATCGACCAAGATGTTCATATGACCTCAACAATTTCAGGCAAGGAGCTTGGAATTGTTGATATTGAACGCAAGGACATGTCTGGGAATTAGTTATGAGCGCCTGCATGCCGCTGAGTATTCAGTCGAACGGCACTTGCTTACGATATGACGTTATTTGGGGCAGTCAGGCAAATCTGGCAATCGGGCATTCAGCCGAGGTTTCAGGGGGTGGTTTCCTGGCCTGGATTTTGCTTTGAATGAGAGTGAAAACTTTGTTTTCTCCTCTTTTGGTTTGGAGACTCTTTGGATTCCAAGTTTCGTGCCTACGAATCCGCCATACGATTTGCTCGGCTGTGCCGAAAACTCGAACTGGCATTTGATTTAAGAGATCAACTCAATAGATCATCCGCATCTGTTGCCCTCAACTTGGCAGAAGGTAGCGCCGCCGACACAGAAAGAGAAAGACATCGTTTTTATATTATTGCACTTAGATCATTTAGAGAATCTGAAGCTATCTTAAGAATAGCGGATATCCAAAAAAAGGAGCTGCTGATCACAGTGCAGTGCTTGGGCGGCCAACTCTACAAGCTCTGTAAAGCAACAAAAATATCTACAAAGCCCAGACCTGAAGCCACTCCCTGAAACCTCGGCTGAATGCCCGATTGCCAGATTTGCCTGATTGCCCCAAATAACGTCGTATCGTAAGCAAGTGCCACTCGACACAACACCCGGGACACGGGACGACCAAGCTAGAGATTCCTTCGATACTGTCCCCCCACCTCAAAAAGCGCTTTGGTCATCTCGTAAAGACTGCAGACTTGCGAGGCCTCCATCAAAGCTTCAAAAATATTATGTCCAGAAAGAACAGCTTTTTGGAGGTGCTTTAATGCCGAAGGCGCCTCCGAGTGGTGAGATGTTTTAAACGAGTTGCAATTGTCTAACTGCGCATTCTTTTCATCATAGCTGGCACGGGCTAACTCAATTTTTGGCGGAACATAATCATCAGTTAAAGTTTTCGGATCCACGAAAGTATTCACTCCGATAATTGGAAACTCACCCGTGTGCTTGAGATGCTCGTAATAAAGGCTTTCGTCCTGGATGCGTGAGCGCTGGTATTGAGTTTCCATAGCCCCAAGAACACCACCGCGCTCGTTGATTTTCATAAATTCTTGTAAAACAGCTTCTTCCACCAAGTCCGTCAGCTCCTCAATAAAATAACTTCCTTGATTAGGATTTTCGTTCATCGTCATTCCAAACTCACGATTGATGATGAGCTGGATAGCCATAGCCCGTCTGACGCTTTCTTGAGTGGGAGTCGTAATGGCTTCATCATAAGCATTGGTATGGAGCGAATTGCAATTGTCATAGATAGCAAGCAGCGCTTGAAGTGTGGTTCGAATGTCGTTGAAGTCAATCTCTTGCGCGTGAAGGGACCGGCCTGAAGTTTGGATATGGTATTTTAATTTTTGGGACCTGCTGTCGGCGCCGTAAAGCTCCTGCATGGCAACAGCCCAGATTCTTCGAGCCACGCGTCCAAGCACAGAATATTCAGGATCTAACCCATTACTGAAAAAGAAACTCAAATTGGGAGCAAAATCATCAATCTTTAGGCCCCGCGATTTGTAGTATTCAACAAACGTAAAACCGTTAGATAAAGTAAACGCAAGCTGGCTGATCGGATTCGCTCCCGCTTCCGCAATGTGATAGCCTGAGATGCTGACCGAGTAAAAATTCTTAACCGAGTTTTTTACAAAGTACTCTTGAATATCGCCCATCATCTTAAGCGCAAAACCAATTGAGAAAATGCAAGTATTTTGCCCTTGATCTTCTTTAAGAATGTCCGCTTGAACCGTTCCTCGAACCTGAGTGAGCGTTTGCGCTTTAACGAGCTGCTCTTCTTGCCCTGTGAGTCTACGCCCTAGTTCTTTTTGTTTTTTCTCCAGCTGCTGCGAAATTGCAGTATTGAAAAAATAAGCAAGGATCATAGGAGCTGGACCATTGATCGTCATACTCACACTTGTTGACGGAGCACACAGATCAAATCCTGCATAGAGCTTTTTCATATCGTCGAGAGTACAAATACTCACACCGCTCTCACCCACTTTACCAAAGATATCGGGGCGCTGATCAGGGTCATGACCATAGAGGGTAACACTGTCAAAGGCTGTCGAAAGGCGGTGGGCCGACTCACCTTTGCAGAGAAAGTGAAATCTCTGATTCGTTCTCTCTGGGGTTCCTTCACCGGCGAACATTCGCTTGGGGTCTTCGTCAGGACGCTTTAGCGGAAATACTCCCGAAGTGTACGGAAACTGTCCTGGCACATTTTCGAGTTTTAGAAAACGAAAACGATCGCCCCAATCTTTAAATTTTGGAAGAGACACTTTGCGAATCACCGTACCGCTGAGACTTTTGCGCGTCAGAGGTTGAAGAATTTCGCGGCCCCTCACTTTAAACACAAAATTTTCCGCGCTATAGGTTGCCTCTAGCTGCGGCCAGCTTTCAAGAGCTGTCCACTCTTCGTCTTTAAAATCTTTTTTGAGATTCTGAATTTTCTGCGAGCCAGAAGCCTTGATTTCTGGAAAAAACCCTGTGGCGATATCAATCGCGTGAATTTGCGAGGCTTGCTGGGCAAGAGTCTCAGTGCGCTTTTTGTATTTTCGAACGCTTTGAACAATTTC
The DNA here is from genome assembly GCA_044229295.1 of Pseudobdellovibrionaceae bacterium. Taxonomy (GTDB): domain Bacteria; phylum Bdellovibrionota; class Bdellovibrionia; order Bdellovibrionales; family Bdellovibrionaceae; genus JBGATJ01. Next base: position 8,831 of record JBGATJ010000027.1, on the reverse strand, counting down.
TGCAAGGTAGTTTTGGCGCTCAGGCGGAATGATAATATGATCACCAGCTGCCAGGACCGTTTTTTTATAGTCTTCTTGAAGGGTCCACTTTTGGGGACGGCGTTTCTCAAGCTCAGATGTGATGGAGAAAAAAAGCTGATTCACTCCACCATCATTGAACTGCGCAGCTCGAGTGAGGAAGACAGGAACTTTGATTTGATCATCAAAAATTTTTCGTGAGCGCTTATATTGTTTAGTCACATCTCGAAGAGCATCAAGGGCCCCGCGCCTATCCGCTTTATTGACGGCGACGAAATTTGCAAAGTCGATCATGTCGATTTTTTCAAGCTGGCTTTGAGCTCCAAAGTCGGAAGTCATCACGTAAAGGCTCAAGTCAGAAACCTCGGTAATGGCCATGTTTCCCTGGCCAATCCCTGACGTCTCAGCAATGAGTAAGTCGAAATCTAATTTTTTTAAAAAATCTAAAATAAGAGGCAGTGATTGCGCAATTTCACTTTTAGATCCTCGCGATGCCACTGATCTCATGTACACTCGGTCGCGAGAAAGAGAGTTCATTCGAATGCGATCCCCCAAAAGGGCGCCGCCCGTCTTTCTCTTCGATGGATCCACGCACACCACACCTAACTTGATCGAGGGGTAGGCATTTAAAAGCCGCTGCACCAACTCGTCGATAAGGCTCGATTTGCCAGCACCCCCGGTGCCCGTGATTCCTAAAACCAGAGGCGCCGTGGTTTTTGCAGTAAAGTCTTTAAGGCCTAAGTCTTTTGGATCCTTTGCTTCCCTTGAGTTTTCAATGGCCGTCAATGCGCGACCTAACTCAAAACTTGGGATGGGATCAGAGTCAAAAATTTTGGCGCCCGCCTGATGGCCCGATGGAATCTCAAAATCGCATCCTTGAAGGACCATGTTGATCATTCCTTCAAGACCCAATTTTCGACCATCGACAGGGTGAAAGATTTGGGCGATTCCGTACTCTTCGAGTTCTTTCTTTTCAGAATGAATGATGACTCCGCCGCCCCCACCGTAAATTTTTACGTAAGAAGCGCCGGCTTGATTTAGCAAATCGCGCATGTACTTGAAATATTCCATGTGCCCGCCCTGATAACTGCTAATGCAAATGCCTTGGGCACCTTCTTGCAAAGCAGTCTTCACGACATCACTCACAGAGCGGTTATGGCCGAGGTGAATGACCTCGGCTCCTCCCTCTTGCAATAGCCGCCTCATAATATTGATGCTCGCATCGTGACCATCAAAAAGAGAAGCCGCAGTGACGATACGAACAGGGTGCGTGAGCTGAATCATGAAAAATCCTTATGTTACATTATTTGGACTCGTATTTATAAAAGCCACGTCCTGTTTTTCGACCAAGCCAACCTGCTTCCACATACTTTACAAGGAGAGGACAAGGTCTGTACTTCCCATCACCAAGACCCTCATGAAGCACCTGCATGATGGCAAGGCAGGTGTCCAAGCCGATAAAGTCGGCGAGAGTGAGCGGGCCCATGGGCTGATTGGTTCCTAGCTTCATGGCATTGTCGATGGAGGTGGGATCCGCAATTCCCTCGTGAAGAGTGTAGATAGCCTCATTGATCATAGGCATGAGAATACGATTCACGATAAACCCAGGCATGTCTTTCACGGATTCAACAAACACTTTGTCTAATTTTTCCGCGAACATTTTAGTTTTATTGAAAGTGTCATCTGAGGTCTGTAGACCGCGAATGCCTTCAACTAATTTCATTAAAGGCACAGGATTCATAAAATGCATTCCAACAACCAGGTCTGGTCTCTGGGTCGCAGCTGCCAAACGCGTGATCGAAATCGACGACGTGTTTGAAGCTAAGATCGCGCCGCTTTTGATCTGCTGATCAAGGTCTTTGAAGATTTTTATTTTCAAATCGATATTTTCGGTGGCGGCTTCAATGACGATATCGCAGTCACGAAGATCTGAAGTTTGAGTTGTTGTTCGAATCGCCTTTAGAAGCTGAGCTTTTTTTTCCTCAGTCATCTGGCCTTTTTTGGCAAGGCGATCGCAGCTTCCACTGATCGTCGCCATCGCTTTTTCTAACGCTTTTTCAGCAACATCCATCATTGTTACGGAATATCCAAATTGCGCACAGACCTGCGCGATTCCATTGCCCATTTGACCACTGCCAACAATTCCAATTTTTTCCATAGGTCCCCACTTTGTTGTGCACAAAATATACGGGAGCCGGAGCCAAATCAAGATCCTCACCTAGACGTTTGGCTGCTTGCATTAAGCGCGGTCTTTCTGGCCTTTCGCAACGATTTTGGACTCTCTAAAATGAAACTATGAGGATTTATTTTTTGTGTGCGCTCTTAGCGGCTTTGCCAAAGTTTGCAGGCGCTGTTCCAGCAGTTCCATTTTTCTTACGACCGGAGAGTCCTTTTTCTTCGGGCCAAGCCCCTCTTAAAGTTTTAGAAGACTCGCAAGTGACACAAAAAACAAATTCATGGCTTCTTGTGCAAAGCGGAGACAAGCGCCATTGGGTGCAGGCGTCGCAAGTGATCCTTGGCCTTGAATCGTCACGCTCTGTTCGCTTGAAGTCGCCAAGCTTTTTGATGAAAGACCCTGTCGAGCCAGGTCTAGCCCTTGAGGCACTTGACCAAACCAGTCCCCTCGAGCTGATCAAAGTCGAGGGACCCTGGTCCCAAGTGAGAGTCATCGGAACAAGTTTGAACGGCTGGATGGACACCGATAAACTCACCGCTCCCGAAGACGACCGAGGCATGGTGATCACCGTTGTCCCTACAAAACTTTTTAAACAGGCCTCGTTAGAAGGAGCGTCAGTGACACTCCTCCCCCCCCACAGTCGGCTTCGAGTCCATAGAATTTTGGAGTTTTCGGCCCTTGTGCAAATGGATCAGTTTTTTGGATATGTGGACCTTCGGCAAATTGTTTCTCGTTTGGATTTTGCCTACGAGGTCAAAGATTCTTCTGGAAAGTGGCGCGCCATCGATCACAGGCGGGGTCCAGTTTTATTTTTGCAAGATGGATCGTTCATTCACTTCCGCCAGGCCCTATCGCTACGAACCCGCCAAGATATGGCAGTGATCCTTCAGGATTCGTTTTTACCGACGCGCCATCGAGTCCAGGTCGTGGGTGGACACTTAGATCATTGGGTCATGAGTCGACTTCCCGATCATGGACCCATTTGGTGGAAGTCCAATATTCCTCAGCTCGTCCCGCAAGCCATCTCTACCGACGACATCCTTCGCCGGCCGGTCCGGTCAGCCGCATTTGCGGAACGAAAAAAACCCACTGAAAAAACGTTAGCTCTTATCTCAGCAAAGGGAGTTTTTCTTACCGAAGATGGAAAAGCCTGGCGTAAGATTGAACTCTTTAACGACGAAGACTACCCCGTTGCGATCTCTAACCACGGGCCCATCTACGTTGGTCCTTACGTCAGTCACGATCGTGGCCAAAACTTTGAGGAATACATCCGGTGGGACAATTTAGCAAAAGCGATTCAAGCGCAGTCGGGTCTTCCGCCAAGGCATCTTAAGCTGCTGGATCTAAAACTCTCAGGGGAAAAATCGGATTTGGTGAGTTTGCAGCTTGATACCGGCAATCGCAAATACTGGCTGCAGTCCGATCCTTCGCTCTCTCAGTGGCAAGTCCTGTCGAGATAAGCCTGCTGCATTTTTTCGTGGATAAGATTTTGCAGCTCCACGCGATTTTCAAGATTATATTGAGAGGTCTCTACCAGCGGTAAAAACTCAACCTCGACGGTTCGCTGCCAGCACCCCCAATTCGGGAGCACGTGATGCTTTGGCAAAATATGATGGGCGCCCCGAAGCACGCAAGGCACGATGGGTGCCTGCGTGTTGATCGCAAAAATAAAAGGCCCCGCCTTAAAAGGTCCAATGGCGCCTCCATCTTGCCGCGTTCCCTCTGGAGCTAGCGCATAAATTTGCCCTGCTTTCATTTTGGGTTCAGCCTCGCGATAAACCTTGTAAACTTCTTCTGGATTGTTCCTAGCAATCGGCAAAACTCCCACCATTCGCATGGCTCTGCCGAACATAGGAATTTTAAATAGCTCGATCTTTGCCCCAAAGCGAAGCTGCGGAAGCAAGTTGTGGATGATGAAAATATCAAAAAACGAGGTGTGGTTGAAAAGCAAAAGAAATCCCCGATTTTTGGGAATGTTTTCCCATCCCTTTACATTCATTCTCACGCCCGTCATAAGGAGCGAGCCTCTGGTCCAAAAGGAAATCATGCCGTTGACAGGAAGCCCCAGTAGCATCAACACCACCGCCACTGCGGAACAACCCACCAGAAAAAACGGATAAAATAAAAGCGTAAATACAGCCCTCAGGCACGACAGAAAATACCAGAGCACGATCAGCCCTCACCAGCTCGTGTGAGAAACACCCTTCTGCGTGCCGCATTTTTTTGCCGGAGTTTGTACTGATCGTGAGATTCAGCACCCCTGGCATTTTTCCTATAAGAGTCAAGGTCCATGATTTGCACTTCAAACGGATAAAAAAACGACAGCTGCTGGATGCGGCCATCATCCCAGGGAATATGAACCAGTTTCCTAGCGATAAACTTGATGAAGCGATAATTTCCACCAGAAAACGTGTTTTCTTTACGCACAAATTGCATGTTGTGCTTTTCGTCTTCGAGAATCTTTTTAAAATGGGAATCAAGTTCTTCATTAGAAAGGCCAAGGGCCTCAGCTTTTTTAATTTCCTCTAAAAATAAATCGACGGGATAAATCGTGTTAGACGATTGATCAGGCATCACATGAGGAAAAGAAATGAGATTTTCATCAATGAGAAGCTTTAACACCAAAAATGTATCGGTCAAAGTGCGCGTGATGAATCGAACGCCAATTTTATCGTAGATTTTCATGGCAAGCATGTCGGACTTAGCAAGAAGTTTAATAACCGTGCTCGAGGACATTTTGAAAGATTTGGTCTCAAAACCATGAAGACTCAAAGCTCCCTCGTTACCACGCTGAGGACATCTAAAAACAGGATGCGCAGGAGAGCCTTCAAAGCGAATGCAATTTTCAAGAGGCGTTAAAATCTGCTTTTGAATCTCTTCGGCAAAAAAACTAAAAAGGTCATTTTCAGCATGGACAAAAACATGCATCACCCTCAAGGTGGCGCAGGCCCATCGCTGCAGCTCTTTGTTTTCTGTCGAACGGTCACTTGCCAGCAGGAGGAGCCGCCGAAGATCCCCTAAAATTTTTGGATCAGCGATGTCAAGAGGCACTGACTCCCCGTCAATCAAAAGTTTTTCCTGAATGAGAACCAAAGCCCTTCGGTGGAAATACCAAAGCTTTTTGAGATCCTCAGGATTCTCAAGGTCATAACCATAACTTTTGATAAACTCCGAGGCCTCTTCGGCAGAGGTCAAAGTCAAATGCGGAATATCGATGGCCGACAATCCACCTAAAATGGAACTTAAGATGGACTCGTCAAAACCGGTGAGCAACATTGCCCTATTCAAGGGAAAAATGAATTTGAAGGCAACTAAAAAGGTCTAGTTGGCTCATCGCGCATCTACTGATGGCAGTTTAAAAAGCCGCAAGTGCTGATGATGAAGTTGCCCATAGGATTCGCAGAATGGGGCTGTTCGCCAGGCACCGCATTTTTGTAGTTGGTAAAGCCAATAGTTCCGCGAAATGCATCCGCCTGGAAGGTACCGTCAAGACGAATTTCTCCGTACTGCTGCTCTGGAGGCACTTCATCTTTGAAAAGCAAATGAATAGTATTGCCTTGAATGCTTCCACTGGCTGCCGAACCAAATGTGATAGAAATTTCGTTGATGGTTTTACCATCTTCAGCTGTCTTTCCGACCAAATCATCCCAGATCACAAGACGCAGACTTGTGTTTTGTAAATTGATGGAACCATTGGCTTGGGTGTCCACAAAACCTTGAAATCGAACTCCTGTATTATCTCGAGATCTCCCACTGACTTGACCTAACAATTGAGGGTCCATTGTCGCTGACACTAAATATTCAACTGATTTCTGGAAAAGGCTCAAGTTAGATTCTGTAGGATCCACATAAACCTCTCCCCATTGACCCTGAACGAAGTTTTGGCGAGGCAGTCCCGAAAAAGCCTGACCACTAGAGACTTGATTGGGGGCAAAGCCACCATCGCGATTGGCAGAACCCGGGCGACCACCCTCGTTCACCTCAGGAGCATCGTCATTTTTCTTTTGGCATCCCACTGATACAAAAACACAGGTCAAAGCCAGTAGGAAGTATTTTAAAAGCCTCATAAGATCCTCCGTAACTGTAGAAGAGCAAAAGCAGGGCCATCAGATTGATGCTGCAACACATTGTTTTTATTACGTATTTTTTAATGCAAGAAAGCCATTTTAAGGCCCTGACGTAATTTGTTAGACAGGTGGGGGCTGGCTTACTTCGCTTCGATAGAAAGCCTACTCGAGTATCTTCCGTTTTCGGGGCCCAGCTCTCTAAGGACTCAGCTCTCTGGCCCAGTTGGTGAGCGCATGAATTTTAGAGCGTACCATGGCCTTCCAACTTTATAAGAGTTGTACAAAAGTAAATGGACCTCGACATCTGATCGATCAACTTCTTCGAGCTTCGTCAAGTGTCGCACTAAATTTGGTAGAGGGAAGTGAGGGTGAAGCCAGAAAATGAGGCGAAGACCTTGGAGGTTGTATCTTCAATCTGTCTTGTGCCTTGGACAAAAAAGTGAACCCAACGGGGCCAGAGAGCTGAGTCCTTAGAGAGCCGGGTCTCGAAAACGGAAGAATCGCCGTATTAATAACCCGGCGTCTGCATGGCTTCCCAAGCGAGAAAGCCTAGCCCTATAGCAACGGGAGTAAAGACAAAGAGAAGCTCAATCCCAGTTCTTACCAAATCCACAGCTCGCCAGCTGCGAAAACCTCGAAAAATGGGCATGATGAGCACGGGGCTTATAAGGAGAAGAACTTGCCACCAAGGAATGGAAAGACGCAGATGGGATTGAATGCAAAAAGCTCCAAAGAAAAAAACCAAAAATCCCAGGTGAGCTAAAATTTTGACCTCGGTTTTTTTTATTAAAACCGCAGCTATCCCTCCCGAAAGCAGAGCCACGATCAGTCCCGCAAGCTGAGCTAGAAGCGCACTTCCATTGAGAAGAAGATAGACACTCGCAAAGAAAAAACAAAGGGCCCAAAAAATCCAGGCTTCCGCAAGACGCCAGTCTTTTTGAAAGTGGTGACACCAAACATAGGCAAAACCTTGTGCGACGACCACCAACATCAAAAGAGGCCAACTGGTTTTCCAGCTCTCAGCCCAAACAAAAATCACAGGATACGGAATCAAAGCCACGCACACCGAAATCAAAATCACCAAAAGAACTTCTAAATATCCAAAATCAGGACGCACCCCTAAGGCGCCATCAAAAAAGACAGCACCAATGGCAAGGAAAAATAAAAACTCAGTGGGATCTTTAGGGTAGTACCCAGGGAAACCAAGAACCTGGTAATAGCCCACTAAAAAAGCAATAGGAAAAATCGAAACGATCACTTGGCGTAGCACTGGCGCCCCAAGAAAAGCTCCTACGAAAATAAAAGCCCCGACCGCAGCGGCAAGTATTCCCTGATTGAGCAAAATTTCAAAAGGCACGCCAAACACGAGTCACCTATTTCTTTTTAATGGCTTCGATAGAGGCAACAATCTCAATTTCATCAGAGATGCCCTCTAACATGTATTTCATGTTAAAGTCGCTGCGTTTGATAGTGAACTTACCTTCGCCGCCAGTTCTTGTGTTCTTCCAAGGATCTTCGCCAGTTTTGAACCGATTGAAGGTCAGGGTTACGGGTTTAGCAACTCCATGGAGAGTGAGATTGCCTTTGATTTCGTAGTTTTTGTCATCGAGTTTTTTTACAGAGTCACTTTTAAAAGTCACTTTTGGAAACTGCTTCACATCAAAAAAATCAGGACCTTTGAGATGCTGATCTCGCTTCGTGACCATGGTGTCTAGAGAATCAGCATCGATCTCAAGATTCACGCTGTTTTTTGCCGGATTTTTATCATCCAACATGACGGTCCCGCTCACCGACTTAAACCAACCATACACATGGCTAAACCCCAAGTGAGTCGCTTTGAATAAAACTTGAGCATGATCTTTATCTACATTCCAAGTCTCTTCTGCATGAGCGAGAGAAATTCCGAACAAAAGCGACGCGATGACAACCGACTTTACCATTTGCAATACCTCCTCTATATGTATAGCAGAGAAAGTCTCACGGTTGAGGGGCTGCGCGGTCAACGGATTTCTTATTTTTTTGATATTCGTTTTTCAGATTCCAAACGGTCAAAGTGATCGCAATGCAGCCGGCAACAAAGATAAAAAAACCACTGAGGAAGAATAATATAATACTCACGAGACCTCCGAAGTTAAGCGCCGCACGACCCACGATGCCATGACAAGACCAAAGGTTCCAGTCACAAAACTTGCCGTCCCGTAAATGCGATTTCGCTTTTCACACTCGTGCTGTCCATTCTGCCCTTGGGGACAGACACACTTAAACCCCTGGCCTTGGTCATAGTGAAGGTCCACTGGATCTCGGACAGGCTCCGTTGAAAACACACACGGGATGCCAAACGGTCCCTCTTTGGGAAATTCATATTTTTGACGTAAAATTTTTCGAATTTGCTGGGCAAGAGGATCGTCGTGAGTTTGCGATAAATCCTGCATCTGAATTTGCAACGGATCCATCCGCGCTCCAGCGCCACCTGACGTGATCACGGGAATTCTCTTCTTGAGACACGTGGCAAGGAGGTGACATTTAGCTGTCACATTATCGATGGCATCGATCAAAAAATCTGCAGAATT
>JBGATJ010000102.1:0-8458 GCA_044229295.1 Pseudobdellovibrionaceae bacterium | reverse complement strand
GTTAAAGTTGTCGATGCCATGAGGAGAAAAGCTGAAGAAGGATGGTTCCCGAATAATCATGCACCACTTGGTTATATTCACAGCTTTCCGTTGGATGAAAATGGCAGACCACGAAAACGAGGGTCAACAATCATTAAAAATCCCAACGAAGGAGTGGTTAAACAAGTTCTACGGGAATTTGAATTATGTGCTCAAGGATATTCGGTAGCCTCGATTCGTGAAATTATAATTGAAGAGGGTCTTGTTGTGCCATCAAAAGCCAAAGCCTATTCAAAGCATGGCATCGAAGCTCGGCTTAAGAATAAGTTCTATCGAGGCACATTTGATTGGCAGGGAATTGAATATAAAGGCAAACACGAGCTTATAATTCCAAAGCCATTACTTGATGCTGTTGACGAGAGATTTGGTCATAAGAGGGTCCACAGAAGAGCATCAGTAGAAAAAGGCATATTTTCTGGAGGCTGGATTCGCTGTGGTCACCCAGAGTGTGGATTGCAGATAGTATGTGAGCATACCAAAAAGAAGATTAAGGAAACTGGGGAACAAAAGGAATTCAAGTATTACAGATGCTCGAACTCTAGGGGGGTCCATGAGTCTTTAAAAGGTATGTACACAACTGAGGAGGAACTAATGAAGGCATTTGAACCTGCGCTTGATAAAATTAGTATCTCTGAACAGAGAGCAAAAGAGATTGCAGATGCTTTAAATGAAACGGACCGAATAGCAAAGGAGGCTATAGCCACTGAAATGAATGGGTACAGGAAGGCTTTAGAGGACCTTCATAAAAGAAGACTGAGTTATTTGGATTTATTGGCAGATAGAGTGATTAGCGAAAAAGACTATGCCGTGAAGCTTGAACAAATCGAAGCAGACCAAAAGCATTATACAAAACTTTTGGAAGATGCTCAGTACAAAATTTCAGATGCTTGGAAGCTAACTGCTGAAACTGTATTGGAACTCGCTAAAGAAGCGAAAGAATTATGGAAAAAAGGAAGCATGACAGAACGACTGGAAATCTTGAAAAGGGTCTGTTGGAACCCGATATTAGATGGCGTAACTCTGCGATACGGTTTGAGAAAACCGTTCGCTACTATTGCTGAAATGAGTGAAAAACAAGATTGGCGTTCCCAAGGGGATTCGAACCCCTGTATCCTCCGTGAAAGGGAGGTGTCCTAGGCCTCTAGACGATGGGAACCCTGGGGGTTTTACAAGCGACTATACGGTCAACTCACCTGAGTTTGAAAAACATTTGGTGAGTGGTGACTCGCGATGGATTCGAACCATCGACCCCTTCATTAAAAGTGAAGTGCTCTACCAGCTGAGCTAGCGAGTCGCTCGTTTAAATGGAGCACCAAATTTAGTTAAAAACCCACACAAGTCAATAAATAAAGCTTATCGTAATCATGTTTTTTTATCGGTCATTTAACTTCGCTGAAAGAATGAGCACACTTAGCTCCAGTAGGTTTTCATAAGCTCTGTCATCCAGGAGGGCTGAGAGATTTCTCCTCGAGGACCAAATTCTTTCACCCACGGCTTAAGATCCAGAACTGGAGTGCCATTCACGGCGTCAAGTCCTTGGAGATGCACCTGCAGACCTTCGACGCTTAAGATTCTACAAATGCAAGTTCCAATTTGATTGGGCCGATTTTTACCTCGCTGCGCGAAGATGCCCACTTTTGGCCATGACAGCTCATTTCGCGGGTGCCTAGCTTTAGTTTCAATTTTTTCTCTCGGGACTTGGTCCATAAAGAAAATCACTTCAACATGCGAAAATGAGTCAAGCCCTGCAAGAGCCTCCGGCGAAAAACGATCTGGATCCAGTTGCACAGAGACCGTCTCCTGATCCCAACGATCATCCACGACCTCCGAGCGTGTTGACACCACCCATCCGACTGCAGAGCTAACAACGGTTGAAAAAAAAGGTCGCCTCTTGACGAAAAGCCCCATCGTCAAATCATCAACGAAGTGATCGCCATCCACACGAATTCGGCTTTGGAGCTGTCCCTCGACTTTAAATCCAAATTTTTGATAGAGCACAATGGCCCGAAGATTCGTGGCTCTGACGTTGAGTTCAATCTTCTCAACGCGTGGAGCGGCTTTGGCCCATTCAATCAAATGCGAGAGCATGGCCCGGCCTATTCCCCGCCCCGCGTGCCCTGAGTGAACCACAATCGTAAGACGGACGATGTGACTGACAGATTCAATACCCATCGGCTCCAAAAAAGCATGGCCGACCAAGCGTCCCTCGTCCTCCGCAACAATGTACCTCGCATTGGGTTGTTTGGAGAGAGCCAGAATTTTTTGATGGAAGGATTTTTCGTCGAGCTCTTGAGGGCGCGAGGCAAGAAGGGCTGGCGTGCTCGCTACGGTTTTTTCGGCAGCCACCAAAAAAGGAGCATCATCGGCGATGGCTTGGCGCAGGTGGATGGATTTTGGCATCGGAACCTCCCTTAAACTGGAACCTAATAATGTTGGTCGGATTCCCGGATTTTTCCCTCAATAGAAGCCGTCTGGCAAGATTTTCTAAAGGCGGATAACTGCAGTTCTTAGATGGGAACCTTCTAAAACTCCCATAACACCCGAGACAACACCCACCAACAGTATTAGGTTCCAGCTAGGACCTTTTTAAGGGCCGCTTTTTCCTCCGGCGAAAGCACCAACCACTCCGGCGGCAAATTCTCCGAAACAAAACTCCAAGCCGAAACCACCATGGGCCGCGCCCGCGGCTTGCCATGCAGGTCCTTAAGCGCCTGCAGGTGCCTAAGGAGCAGGGTTCGTGTGGGCTGGTAAAACCCATTCTGATCTTTACCTGCATTGGAGATGTCTGAAGCCTCCACCTTTTCAATGAGCTTTGCAAAGTACGCCTCTAGCATCAGCGGCCCCCTCTGATTTAACTGTTCATTTAAATCGCTTCGATGTCCAATTCCTTCTTAAATGCCTAAAAATTAAACACACCTGACTGACTCCAATTTTAGAAACTCCATCACAAAAAACCAGGAAAAACAAAGCCAGAGCGGGTTTTTAAGCTGTGGAATCAATTCTTGCATTCAATCCCTATGGACCTATATATTCTTTTAAGGAGCTTTAAAAAATGCGATCGGCTACAGCTACAAAAAAGCCACACTCCATCATCCAAGTTGTGGATGAACTTTGCCAGCAAATGCGGCGCTTTGACCTTCAAATCCAAGGATACACAGCCCACTCTCTTGCCAAATTTAAAACCTCAGATCCCATCCATCAGGAACTGATTCTCAACGCCCTTGCGTTTGCGTTGAACATCATCGCCTCAGCGCCCAAAGAGATCGGCCCGAGCGATCTTGATTCCTTCATGCTCTACAAAGCCTGCCGCTCGATGAACCTACGCGTTTCTAAGGATTTCCTAGAACACGTCTCTCAAGGCGATATTATCGAAATTTATGATTTCAAAACTCAAACTCAGATCTATCGAAATTTTGAGTTTTTACGGCATTGCTCATACGATCTGCTGACCGTATGCATCCTCCCCTACCCAGAGCTGTTTGAGCGCGAGGCCGGGTTTAACGAGAAGATTCAGCAGCGAACCGCTGAAATCACACTGAGCAGTGATCGGATTCAGCAGCGAACCGCTGAAATCACACTGAGCAGTGATCGTACGGAACCGTGGAATGTCCCTGATCACCATCTCATTGAAAAATTGGATTCCCATCATCGCAAATTTCTTTTGAAACTTGGATCTATCGCGCCCGTGTACAATGCGATCTCTAACGAGCGCGTGGGTTGGGCGTCTACGATACGCGCTTCAAACCTGGGTTCAAGCTACCGCGACCTTCCGAACGTCGTGCCGATTTAAGGGGAACCACAGCGCCTTGGTGGGCCTGCGCTGCGCACTCCGTAAGAAATGCGCCAAACATTCGGCAAGTTTGCTCGTAATTGATCCAAACTGCAGCTCGTTCTGCCTCCGGCAGAGCTTCGATTTGCGCCATCGCTTTATCGACATGATCAGGATCCTCTTCGGCATGAACACGCACGAAATGAGTCGTTGTTTTTCCGTAGTGAGCTTCTAAGCGCTGGTGAAGCTCTTTATAATAACTCACGCACAAGTATTCAAGAGCAAGAATATAGCCCAGCAAAGCCGTTGGCTGGCGTTGGATTTTGAAAAACTGCGGCTCATAGAGAGAACGAGTGAGTCCTAGCTCTTTATGATCTTCGATCTTGCCACCGAGTTTTTTTAAGTCTGCCAAAGCCAGAGAGTCATGCCCGTACTCCTCACGCAGATGCTGCAGAGATCTTTTGTAGTAAGAGGTCTGCTCGGGCGAAGTCAGAGACGCTGCATGCGCCAGCATCTTTACAGAATAGGCCGTGTAGTAAAAGGACTGAGCCAAGTACTCCTTGTAAAACTCGGCGTCTTCCCACGGTTGGGCTTTTACATTTTCAACCAAATCTTGCATGATTTTATCCATGGTGCTTCTCATTTTGTCTCCTTCAAACCGTCTTCATGCGGCTTGTTTTTGTTTTGTTGATCCTGCGGACTTATTTCTAAAAAGCATTTTCTCCCAGAGGTGCTGCGCTGTATGTGCGACTTCTGGCGTAGGACTTAAGTGGGCAGAGTCCTGGGTCATGTAAAGATAGTCCACGTCAACATTGTAAACGTGGCTCTGAGTGAGCTTAATGCCTCCGTGTCTAGCAAAGCTTTCGTGAAAGCTGAGGTCCTTACGAATGTAACCAAGGAGACACTCCTGAGGTCTGGACTGGAAACGCTTTACACCCAGACTAAAAAGAAGTTCAAACATTGGAATGTCAGTGGCTGATTTTCTAAAAGCTGGAAGCACTGTCATATAAGAGAGAATCATGCAGCGCTTGAATCCCAATTCCTGAAGCTTAGGGAAAATGTCTTTTGGATAATGCTTAAAATACGAGTGCCCCAACTGCGAAGGTGTGAACGTGACTGTGTGATTAAAAAATAGAGCAACTGGCGTTTCATTTTCAAAGAGCGCGATCGCTTCGCGGTCTAAAAAATCATCTGCATATAAATGAGAGCCGCCGTCCACGTTGAGCTTTGTGAATGTCTCTTCCCAAGAAGACTTCCAAAGGTCATAACAGCTTTCAACTCTTTGAACATCGGCGGGACTAGGATCTAAGGTGTTGAGTAAAAACAAATCTAGTTCCGCCAAACTCTTAACTTTCTGACGCATTTTTAACCACCTGTTAATCTCGTGTTAATATTGTAAACTAAATTTCACACATTTGAATTCTGATGAGCAGATTCGGTCAATAAGAGTCAGTTCTAAATCCCATTTAGGAAAAATGTTGAAAATCGAGACTCGCCATCAGTGAGATTGAGACATATCAGTTGGCATTCAATCGAGATTTTAAATGAATCAAAAGCTGTTCGATACGCGCTAAAGACCGCGCGGATAAAGGATTTGCTGGGGAGTCTGGTGGGTCCACCCAAAATTCATTTTTAGATTGGGTTAAGTTTTTGTTAGCGGTTTTTTCTAGCACGTCGGCGAGGCCGCGAGAAATTTCGCTGATTCTTAGGGATTCAGATTTTGCAAATGCGATGTCTTGTGCGGAAATTTCATCCGTAAAGAACACCACAAAGTGACGGGTGTAATAAAGAAGCGCGCCAACTTCGTGAAGCCACCCCTGGGCACTGGTCTTAGACTTACCACCAGTCGCCCACATTTGACTGGCCAAAGGATCCAGAAGTTGACGTAAATCGGCAAACGTCTTTTCAAGCTGCCTTACTTGAGCACGCCTCGTCCCGCGGGACATGGCCTCGGCTTGCGGCTGGGCAAAATGTGAAAGCAAATCAGCATGAGCTCTCAAGAGACGACTGAGCTGCAGGCGTGCTGACCCCCTCGTAGAAATTGGAAAAATAAAAAGCACCATCAGCGCGCTGGCGCCCGCTCCGACCAAAGTCTCCTCCACCCGAAGCCATAAGATATGTTGATCAAGCTGGCCCAGGAGCCCGTAGAAAATCGCAAGAAGGCAGCTGAACCACAGAGTCGTCCAAAAGTAGGCGGACCTTAGAGTGTAAATCACGGCAAACAGACAAAGAAAAATCACCGTGAGCTGAGAGTTTTCAAAATCCTTAAGCGCAAGAGCCAGCATCAATCCTAAAATAAGCCCAACGACAGTCCCCATCACTCTTTGCAGGGCCCGATTGAGCTGATCTCCACGAGTCGCGCCGGAAAACAAAAGAAAAACAGTAATCGCAGCCCAGTACCACCGCTGCTCCGACACCATTCGCCCTAAAAACATAGCCATCATGGTCCCGAGGGTTGCCTGGATAGCTTGTTTGGTCGAAGGGTGAAGCTCGCGAGTGACGGCTTTTTGAAACGCAGGTTTGTTTTGCAAAACTCCGATGTCACTAAGGTCTGGCGCTTGGTGCACATTCACTAAGCTTTCAAGCGCCGACTTAAGCTCACTAAAACCAGAGTTGAGTGGTTCCTCCTCACAAGAAAAACTCTTCTGATTTGTAAAATCCTTGGCGGCATTTTCTACCCACTCAACCATTTGCAAGTTCTCACGATCCGAAAGGGTTGGCGACTGCGAAAAATACCAAACCACCTCCATGACTCTGCGGACGGCAAGCTCCATTTCAAACACCATTCCCCTATAGGTGCGAATCTGACCTGCCGAAAGTTTGAGCCGATGCCCATGGTCTAAAAAATCATCCAGCGACACCGACAAATCGTGTAGCCGCAAAAGGTGTTTGCGCCAAAGGGGTCTTGCGATCTCCCCGCTCACCTTAGAACGTCTGTGCTCTGCCATTTCGCGCATGAAAAGCGCCATCCCCAACCTGTAAGCCTGGAGCGTCCATTGAAAGGATAAGGTCGGTTTCTCAGGCATCACCCAAATTCGTAAAATAAAAATCACTAAGGCGGCTAGAAAAACCGAAAGCACCGCCCACAAAAGAGCGTGTGGCTGAAGGACATACATCAGCGAGCACGAATACGACATGTAGGCCATCATCCCAAGCGCGTAGTAACGGTTGCCAAATCGACGGATGGCGATAGCCGTAAAAGTGACGAGGAGAAATACGATCGAGCTGATCCACCGATGGGGCGCGAGTAAAAGCCCTAGAACCAAATTCAAGCTTGCGACCACAGGAAGCAAAGTCAAAGTGAGCTTTTGCTCTACCAAATCTGCATCTTTAACGGCAATAGATCCAAATAGAGCCAGGATCACACCAATGAAGGCCAACGACAGGGGCTGATGCATTGATGACGTAAACTTATAGAGGACTAAAAATGAAAGTCCAACAGTCAGCGTGCCCCTGAGAGCCGCCCAGGTCCTTAAAAATCCAGGATCTAAAAGAAAAAGTCGATCCTTCCACGAAAATCTCATGCAAGGAAATTTATTTCAATTTTGCAGCCTTCGCAAGGTGAGATTACGTTTGGCAGCGGGAGCAGAAGTAGGTGCTTCGCCCTGCCGAGACATACTGGCGAATTTTTGTCTGACAAACCAAGCAAGGTTGCCCATCACGGTCATAAACCCTAAAAGAGTTTTGAAAATCCCCTTTTTGTCCTTCGGTATTGACATAGTCAGAAATGCTAGAACCGCCTTTTTCAATGGCTGTGGTGAGCACATTTCGAATTTCTGAAAGAAGGCGAAACGCCTGAGGCTTAGAAACTCTGTGAGCTAATTTTTTTGGAGAAATGCCGGAGAGAAAAAGGGCCTCACACGCGTAAATGTTCCCAACTCCCGCAATGATTTTTTGATTCATGACTAGGTTTTTAATAGATGTTTTTCGCGACTTGAGCGCTTGAAAAAATGACTCCTCTTTAAAATTAGGATCAAGAGCGTCAGGACCAACATTTTTTAAAAACGCATTTTTATTTTCGTCTTTGGTCAGAAATACATCGACAAAGCCAAATCGGCGGGGATCTCTGTAAAAAAGGCTGGCGCCTTGATCTAAATAAAGAGCGAAGTGACAGTGATTTGAATCTTTGACCTGCCTGAGCCACGAGCCTGTCATTCCCAAATGAGAAAGGAGCGTGTGAGTTTCAAATTCGATAAGAAGATATTTCCCTCGGCGCCGAACGGCAAGGACGTGCTGATCATGAAGCCGCTTGAGAGTTTTCGGGAATGGAAAGCGCAAATCGGCACGAAACGTCTCGGTTTTGAGCAGCTTTGGATGTTTGCTAAAAAACTGGGCGAGATCTCGTCTTACAATTTCAACTTCTGGAAGTTCTGGCATTGTTATCCTTTGAAGCCTTCATGAGCCATGTCACAGAATAAGGGCGATGGCGTAAATTTTCATCGGGTTATCTTAGCTCTGTTTTTGATTAAAATGAATGGATGTGTACAGGCCTAACGCGAGTCGCCGCTTGATGGAAGTTCTTCGGCCAAGCATTGAGTCGCAATAGACTCACCTCAAACCGCACCGAAGCCGTTTCAGGTGCGAATGGCACTGACTTAAGGAATCCAATTTTAGGCAATCAGGCAAATCCGGCAATCTGGCAGCCAGCTG
>JBGATJ010000101.1:0-8507 GCA_044229295.1 Pseudobdellovibrionaceae bacterium | reverse complement strand
TAAGCTGACCAATTCCTCGGAGCTATTCGATTTTATTTTTTTTAAATAAAAAAGCGACGCCATTAGTAAGTCCACCAACGATTTTACTCTTGCGATCCATCATGGCTTTGAGGTCGAGCTCAACTTTACCGACCTTGATTCCATGGCTGGCAAAATCATGTTGAGCAGCGCTGAAGTGCTCACTGGATTCCAAAAGTGCCTTAGAGGGAATGCACCCAACATTGAGACAAGTTCCACCGAAAGTTTTGTCTTTTTCGATGACGGCAGTTTTAAAACCAAGCTGGGCAGCACGGATAGCTCCCACATAACCACCGGGGCCGCTGCCAATCATTACAACATCAAAATTCAAATCTGCCATAGCTAAAGCTGCTCCTTAAATTTCAAGTAAAATACGTTCTGGATTTTCGATACATTCTTTAATTCGAACAAGAAAGCTCACGGCTTCTTTTCCATCGATAATGCGATGGTCGTAAGAGAGAGCCACATACATCATTGGTCTGATTTCGATTTTTTTATCTACGACGACGGCGCGATCTTCAATTTTGTGCATTCCTAAGATCGCACTTTGCGGAGGAGTCAGAATCGGTGTGGACATCAGAGATCCATAAACACCACCGTTACTGATTGTAAATGTTCCACCACTTAGATCGTCGACAGAAATTTTGCCGTCACGAGCTTTGAGCACAAACTTTTTGATCGCAAGTTCGATGTCGGCAATCGAAAGTTGGTCAGCATCTTTAATCACAGGGACGACAAGACCCTTTTCGGTTCCTACAGCAACGCCCACGTTAAAAAAGTTTTTGTACACTAAATCAGTTCCGTCAATAGAGGCGTTGACTTCAGGAAAGGCCTTCAATGCAGAAATGGCGGCTCGAACGAAAAACCCCATGAACCCAAGGCTGACGCCGTATTTTTCTTTGTAAGAGTCTTTGTACTTGTTACGAAATTCAGTGACTCGGGTCATGTCGATTTCGTTGAAGGTTGTTAAGATAGCAGCTGTATGTTGAGCTTCTACCAAACGTGTTGCAATTCGTTTACGAATGTTACTCATAGGAACACGGCGAACGTCACCTTGTTTGGATGGCCCACGAACCTCAGGAGTTTCTATCGCTGGAGCCTCCTTTGCAGGAGCTGATTGTGGAGCTGCAAGAACATCTCCTTTTGTCAAACGGCCGCCGCGTCCTGTTCCAGAAATCTGTGAAGGATCTAAGCCGCGTTCACTAACAACTCTTTGAACGGCAGGGCTTAAGTGGTTTCGCAAGTCTGCGTTAGCAGCAGGCGCTGGTGCTGGCGCCTTCGCTGGTTCTGCAGGAGCGGACGCTGTTTTGGTAGCAGGGGGTCCTGAACTGACCGTCGCTTTGCCTTCAGTATCTACAACCGCAGCTACAGATCCAATAGGAACCGTCTGACCTTGTTGAACTTTAATTTCCAAAACGCCATCAGCGTCGGCTGCGACCTCGACGCTGGCCTTGTCGGTTTCAAGAGAGAGCACAGGCTCATTTCTTTTTACGAACTCTCCGTTTTTCTTGAGCCAGGCGCCGATGGTGGCTTCGGTGATGGACTCACCAACTGCAGGAATAATAATTTCAGATTTCACGTTGTGCTCCCTTTTTAGTGCCTTAAACTTTAAATGCAGCTTCAAGCAAAGATTGTTGTTCAATTTTATGTTTGACCTGAGATCCGGTTGCTGGGCTTGCACGTGGAGTTCGTCCTACGTACCTAAAGTCCACTTTTGTAAGACCTAGCTTCTCTAGGAGTGCATCGATCTCAAAATAGATGTAGGTCCAGCTTCCCATGTTCTTAGGTTCTTCTTGAACCCAAGTGACAGTCTTCATCTTAGGATATGATTTAAAAATTTCTGTCAGGCCCTTTTCTGCAAAAGGATAAATCTGTTCGACGCGCGCAATAGCGGTCTTTTTGTCCTTTTGTTTTTCACGCTCATCAAGAAGCTCATAGTAAACTTTTCCGCTGCAAAGAACGAGATTCTCAACGGCCTTTGCTTCTTGAGTCGTGTCGCCAATAACTTCCATAAACGTTCCATCGGCCAAGTCTTCAAGAGAGGATTTGGCTTTAGGGTGTCTGAGTAAAACCTTAGGCGACATGACGATGAGTGGCTTGCGGAAAGGTCGGCGCATCTGCCTGCGAATGGCATGATAAATCTGCGCTGGAGTGGTCAAATTGCAAACCTGAATATTGTACTGCGCGGCCATTTGCAAAAAACGTTCAAGTCGCGCGCTGGAATGCTCGGGCCCACCGCCCTCATATCCATGAGGAAGAAGGAGAACAAGGCCATTCATTTGTTGCCATTTTGATTCCCCACTGACCAAGAATTGATCGATGATGATCTGCGCGCCATTGCTGAAGTCGCCATACTGAGCTTCCCACAAAGTGAGGAAGGTGGGATCGCAAATAGCATTGCCGTATTCAAAACCTAAAACGCCGTACTCAGACAAGATGGAGTCATACACGCAAAACTCCACTTTATCGCCGTTGATAGTATCTAGGGCATTGTAGAGCTCTCCCGTTTTAACATCGTAAAACCCACTATGGCGGTGACTGAAAGTTCCGCGAACACAGTCTTGCCCTGTGAGGCGTACTGATGTTCCCTCGGTAAGGAGACTTCCGTAAGCTAAAAGTTCTGCTGTTCCCCAGTCGAGAAGTTCTTTGCCGTCGGCCATCTTACGGCGGTTCTCAAGAAGCTTAAGAAGTTTGGGGTGTGGGGTAAAGCCTTGCGGAACTTGCCCGATGAGGTTTCCAATACTACGAAGTTTATCCATCGGAAAAGTCGTGTCAGTCGGTTTTCCAAAATCAGACTTTTCACCGCGTCTGAGACCCTTCCAAAAACCTTCAAACTTAAAGGCTGGAACCTTAGGTGGATTTTTTCGAGTGTCATCGAGAATTTTCTGAAGGTTATTGATCTTTTCCTCATAGAGAGAGTCATAAACCTTTTGATCAATCACATTCTCGCGAATGAGCTGGCGCCCATACAATTCGCGAAGAGTCGGGTGTTTGTTGATGAGTTCATACATCAACGGCTGAGTAAAAGCTGGCTCATCACCTTCGTTATGACCAAATCTTCGATAGCAGCAGATGTTAACAACAACATCACGGCCGTACTCTTGACGAAAGCGCAAAGCCATTTCCATGGCGCGAACGCAGGATTCAACGTCATCGCCGTTGACGTGAAGCACGGGAGTGAAAAGACATTTAGCAATGTCTGAAGAGTAGTGAGAGCTTCGCCCATTCTCGGGATTGGTCGTAAAGCCCACTTGGTTGTCGACGACGATGTGCAAAGTCCCACCGACAGTATAGCCTTTGACCTGGGACATTTGAAAGGTCTCAGCAACGACTCCTTGACCCGCAAAAGCAGCGTCTCCGTGAATGAGCACTGGAATGACTTTTTTGCGTTCTTTGGTATCTTTTCTTCGGCGTTGAGCCGCTCGGGTCATTCCGATGACAACGGGATTGACGGCTTCCAAGTGCGAAGGATTAAACGCGAGAGTCACTCCGCAGGGGCCGGTGGGAGTGTTTTTAACGCAAGAGTATCCCAAGTGGTATTTAACGTCGCCGTCAAAAGCATCGATGGCTTCTTCAGGCTCGGCGTTGCCGTCGATTTCTGAGAAAATAAACTCGAGGGCTTTCCCCATAAAATTCGCAAGCACGTTGATGCGACCTCGGTGGGCCATGCCGATCATGATCTCTTCGGCTTTGAGCGGAGTTGATTTTTTAACCAACATTTCGAGCATCGGGATCAGGGAGTCTCCACCTTCAATCGAAAATCGCTTCACACCGACGTAACGAGTGTGGAGGAACNCAAGAGATTCTGTTTTTGTAACAGAGTGGAAGATTTCTTTTTTTTCTTCTGCGTTGAGCTTCCATTTGGCTTTGTCTTGCTCGAACTCACGAATGAACCAATTGCGAATCTCTGGCATCGCTTCTGCGCACTGAACAGTCAGTTTGCCACAGTAGCAAGCGCGCAAATGGGCAATGATCTCTTTGAGGGTCGCATCGGGCTTGCCGCAAATAGCTCCGATTTTAAATGTCTTATCAAGGTCTGATTCTTTGAGGTTGTATTTCTGCAAAGCCAGTTGGTCTGAAGGAGCCGAGCTATTGGCCAAAGGATCGAGATCTGCTTCAAAGTGTCCGTAATTTCTGTAAGCCGAAATCAGATCGTAAACGTTGAGCTCTTTATCCGAAAGTCCCAATGTTGAGTCCTGAGCAAATTCGACGCCCTCAAAAAACATGCGCCATTCAGAAGTCAGGCCCTCAGGATTTTTTAGAAATTGTTGATAGAGTTGTTCGATGTATTCGAGATTCGCTCGATTGGCAAAACCTTGTTGTCCCACGTGATGGTGACTCCTTGTGAGAGGAAATTGAAGATGAACCTGTCTATTTTTCCCGAAAACGGTCGTTTCGTCACTGAATAACGCATTTGGTTGCATGTGGTCCTAGTCTAGAGTTTGGCCTCTGACGGTTTTCGTAGTAAGAAACTCCCTTAAGGTCGGTCGAGGCAGACGTTTGAAAGGGAGTTGGTGTGTATCAGATTGTATTTGTCCGTCACGGTGAGAGTCAGTGGAATCAGGAGAATCGGTTCACAGGTTGGGTGGATGTTCCTCTCTCTACGAAGGGGCTGGATGAAGCAAAAAAAGCAGGACAGCATCTTAAAAATGCGAAGTTCGAATTTGATCAAGTTTATTGCAGCGTTTTGAAACGTGCGGTGAAAACCCTTTGGATTGCGCTCGAGGAAATGGATCAAATGTGGCTTCCCGTAGAGTACTCATGGCGCCTTAACGAGCGCCACTATGGCGAATTGCAGGGTCTTAACAAATCTGAAACCGCAGCCAAACATGGTGAGGAGCAAGTGCTCATTTGGCGGCGCAGCTACTCTACGCCTCCACCCCTCATGGACTATGATTCTAAATCTCATCCGCGGTTTGATCGGCGCTATCTCAACTTTGACCCCACACTTTTGCCTCGTGGGGAATCCCTCAAAGACACGGTCGCAAGGGTGCTTCCCATGTGGAATGACCGGCTCGTCCCTGATTTAAAAAATGGCAAAGAGGTTCTGGTCGTTGCTCATGGGAACAGTCTTCGGGCTTTGATCCAGCACATCGAAGGTCTGAGCGAAGAAGAGATCATGGCCGTGAACCTGCCCACCGGAATCCCACTGATCTATCACCTTGACGAAAACTTACAGTTCTTAAAAAAAGAATTCCTCGGAGATCCAGATGAGGTCAAAAAAGCCATCGAAAGCGTCGCCAACCAAGGCAAAGCCAAAAAATAAGAAAGATCTCCAGGTTTTTCGCAAAATCTCGGAGATTTTAACTCTGTCAGGAGCGCGCCAAAAACAAGGCCGAGGTGTCACTGAAGCCGATCTCGGGTTAGAAAAAAACCAAACCCTAGTTGTCTCTCGTGGCCGTATTGTCTGGTTGGGTCCCGATGAAAACCTTCCCAAGGAGTTTAAAAAACGAGTCGCAGAAGAGTATGATTGCAAAGGGCTCACGGTCGCTCCCGGCCTTGTGGAGTGCCATACGCACTCCGTATTTTCTGGAAATCGAAGCGCAGAATTTGAAATGCGCAATCAAGGAGTGAGCTACGTTGAAATTGCAAAGCAAGGCGGAGGAATTCTCTCGACGATGCGCCAGACAAGACAGGCGCCCTTGAGAGAGTTGGTAAAGACCGCCCAGGATCGAGTGCATAGGTTTGCAAAACAAGGGGTAACGACCCTTGAGTCCAAATCTGGTTACGGCCTAGATCTTGAAAACGAGTTTAAAATGCTCAAGTGCATGGGGCTTTTAAAAAAGATGCGTGTCGTGCCGACATTTTTAGGACCTCACGCAAGGCCTCCCGAATTTGCTTCGTGCAAAGCCTACCTCGATCAGTTGATTGACGACGTTTTGCCCCGGTTAAAACAGAGGCAGCTGGCCCGCCGGTGCGACATTTTTATCGAGAACGGTTTTTTTGAAAAAAGCGATTCAGAGAGATATTTCAAAGCGGCGCAAGACTTAGGATTTGATATCGTTGCTCATGCTGAGCAGCTCACGCATTCCGGAGGAGCCCAGCTGGCTGTTAAATATGGAGCTGTGTCGGCCGATCACCTTTTGCAGATCAACGACTCGGACATTCAGACTCTTTCAAATTCAGAAACGACCTGTGTCTTGCTTCCAAGCTCCGATCTTTATATGAAGGTTTCATATCCTAAAGCTCGGGAGCTGATTGATCGGGGCGCCCGTGTTGCTCTGGCAACCGATTTTAACCCCGGAAGTTCTCCCTCTCAAGACGTGAGTTTGGTTGGACTTCTCGCTCGCCTTGAGATGAAGATGACTCTTCCCGAAGTCATCGGCGCTTACACTGTGGGAGCTGCCTACGCACTAAAACTTCAGGATGAAATTGGCAGCCTTGAGGTCGGGAAGTCCGCAGATTTTTTCCTCAGCAAAGAAAGCTGGAAGCACTTCTTTTACGAAATCGGAAATTTTCCCTGTGAGGCAACCTACCTGAGAGGCTTACCAAGCTTTTGAGGAGCCGCACAGATGATGTGAAAGACCAAAGCATCATCACTTTCGATAAGATGCTCCCCAGCCCCGATATTGAGCTCGTTCACCAGGGCCCAAGCAAAGTGGATTTCGTCCTCCGTCACAGACAGAATCTGTGGCGCCATCGTGTACTGGCGATAAGGCACATCCCTTTCTAGGCTGATATGGCAGCTCGGGACCGAATCAAAACCTCTGAGCTTGAAAGTGTAGTTCCCTGGGGAATTGTATCTTCCATCATAAATCCAGGGTGTTTCGGATTCGGCAACTGGAATCAAAGATCCAGGAATACGAGCCATAAAAACCTCAACGGGATAAGCCGGTGGGAGTGGAGCAAGGGTGATCTCTTGAGGAAATTGGTTGTAGATTCCCGCGGTGGCTTGCAGAGAAAGCAATCGTCCTACAAGACAGGAGGAAACTTTTTGATGGGATTTTTCGGAGTAAACGGCATCAGCGCGATCGGCACCGGCGCTAAAAGTCCGAGTGCTCAAAATTTGACCATCTTCGAACTGATGAGAGGAAACGGCTAGCTCCATGGTTCCCTCGGTATCAAGGGCGTACACATAAATATAGGAGGCCTCTGAATCCCGTTGGCCTAAGGTCGTTCCAACAGGAAGTTTCACAGAAATTTCAGCGGGACCAGTCCGATGGGTTATGAATCCTTTAGCCTCTTCTGATTTTTTAAAATCAAAGGCGAGAGGCCCTTGCCCTGACTTCAAAGTCAACTTCATGGCGCCCTGATCGAGTTGAACTGCCAGAGAGGAGCTCTGAGAAGAACTTCCAGGGGATGCCGGTTCCAAATTTGGCGAGGCCTCTTCGGCCGTTTTTAGATTCTCGGCCTTTTGTGCCTTCGAACAACCCCACGATAGAGTAGCTAAAAATACGATACAGAAAAATTTCATAATGACTCCTTGGTTGCTTTGCGACAGCAAGGTTCATGCGCGGTGGATGAGCTCCTCCTTGCCGTTAAAGGTCCGGGGACCGAAAGACGTTTGCGCATCGGGTCGTAAATCCAGAAAAATCTGAAATTCCCTTAAAAAGCTTTGCCTAACAAAAATATGTTTTCCTAGGCTAGAGATACGGGGATCACGGTCGAAACCTAAAAAGGGGAAACGGGCTTATGGGAACGAGCTACTCATCATTGATGCAATCAACTTACTTTAACGCGGCTTTGAATTCAGCCATCTTTGATGGGCCACTGCGAATTTATTTCGCACAAGTCCACGAAGCCATGGCACTGAAAATTTATTTTTTCCTGACGAAACAGTGCTCAGAGCACATGCAAAAGGCTAAGACTCTTTCAAAAATGCTCGATTGCAATTGCTTGATCATGCTTTACCCCAACTCGGAGACATTCTGTACTGCCTGCCCCACAGCCCCAGAAAATCAGATTCATTTCAAAAATCAGCTTGGCAACGACACCATCCTCGGCCTTCGCGTGCTCAATGACATTCTTGATGAGGCAACCCTTTTGGACTTTTTCAAGGAAATGTTGGTAGAATGGGAAAATGAGAATCGAGCCATCCAGCAGAGTTTTTTGGCGGAATACTAGTCAATCAGGGCAGATCGTTCTTGAGTATGTCCTACTCTTGATGATTGCCGTGGCCATGGCTTCGATTGTAATGCGGACCATGGTTCGTCGAGATCCTGAGAATCCGGGATTTCTCATCAGTGCTTGGGTGGGGTTACTTCAGGGGATTGGGGAGGATAACCCAGATGCCCCAAATCCGAAAAAAAAGTAAACTGGAGCACGATACTGTTGGTCGGAATTTCGGACGTTTGGGGGGCTTTCGTGGGATTTGAGCTTCGCCCCGGGATTGCACCTGGCCCTGTTCATGGTTTGCCCATACTGCTCTGTTTCTACCTCTGTCATCGCGTCTGGTTCCTTCATTCGAAAAATCGATGGAATCCAACTTCGTCGGTTTCTCTGTAAGTCCTGCGAAAAGACCTTCTCTGATGCCACATTTGAAGCCTGCT
>JBGATJ010000100.1:0-8648 GCA_044229295.1 Pseudobdellovibrionaceae bacterium | reverse complement strand
CTTTGGATCAGCTGACGCCCCAGGAAATTACAATTCCAAGCGGTTTTTTATGTCTGTAAAACCGGACCGAAGACATTCACGGTCTTTGCGAGCCATCCTCGACGATAAAGCAACAAATGCCTCTTACAGCTGTTATCTTGGCCCTGTGATATCCTGCTGTTAAATCTTAAACCAGTCTAAATTAAGGCAGTAAATTTCCTCAGAGGGCGAGTCTGAAATCGTTTTTCTGACTTCGTCCAAGGCTGAAAACAGAACCTGCCTTATCTTTTCAAAATCCTTTTGGCTGAGAAGGCTGACACCCGTGTAGTGAATGTTTTCACGATGAGGAGGGATTGAGCTCTCTACGGCTCGCAGTCGCCAGTTGAGGGAATGTTGCTTGCGAAAAGGGGAATCTTTTCCTACATGCAAATCCTCAGGCTGCACAGCATAGATAGCGCCCTTTTTTTCAAGCAAACCCAAGTCCACAAGCTGCTCTGCCACCTCGATGATGAAATCCTCAGGCAGCTTTAACCTCCGGCTTATTTCTGGTATCGATTGAAACCCCGAACTCATCATGCAAATGTGAACGGCACAAAAAGTCCAGTGAGAGTAATAGACAGAAGCCTTTTCATTTTCAAAATTTTTAAGAGAAAATCTTTTGGCGAGATCTTCAGTCCGCTCTTTGATTTGTTTGAGGCGAGTCTGGCAGAAATCCCGCAGCGGTTTTTGCGCCGATTTGTTAAGAGTCACAAGCTCAATCAGATACTCACACTCATCTGCAGAAAAACCCATCCGCGATGCCAGATTGGCGGCATGATCTAATGTCATATGGACTTTCTGCGAAAGAATCGTCGAAAGAAAAGACTTCTGGCACTGGAGGTAATCTGCCAGCGTTGACTTAAAGCCATAGGTTTCTTGGTTGAGCTTCACCAAGTCTGAAAGCCAAACTCTATAATCTAGATATTCGAAAACACTTAGTTTTTTCATATTAAATATTTTAGTAAAACTCTATTACTAATTTAATAATAAATACATTGCGGCGCGCTGTCAAGGGCCTTATAAATGGAGCAGTTTTTGAATGAAGTCCTATTGAAAGGTCTCTATGAAGCCTCTATGGATCGCAAAATTCATCTTGCCTGTCTTAGTGCTGTTCAGCTGCCTAACAAGTTCTGCTGGCCCGACGATTTCTTCAGGCGGAGACATCAACCCCTCCATTCCGATAACACCTGAGATAGTGGCAAACCAAGTTTATAAGGCCTATTCCGCCAGCGCCATGTTTGTGATCTTCGGCCTTGCGGAGCGATTGGCTCTTTTAGAAAAACTCAAAGGTAGCGATCCTAGCGTTCCAACACGGCTTGAGTATATTGCTCTTATGAAGATGTTCACCAACTTCGCGAAAACTTTCCCAGGCATGCCTTTCCCTCACGTGGATGCTTTAAGCAATATGAGGATCGAAAAAAGTAAGCCCTGCTTTTATGAAGGAAGTACCGAAGAAAAAGCCGCAAGCGTCACCGGAACGCCCGAGAAATTTCAGATCTGTTTCAGTGCCATGAAAGTCGCAAAAAAAGTGACTGCAGAAAACATCAATCGAAAAATAGTAGCTCTGATTTTTCACGAACTTTCTCATCTCTTTGGAACCAGCGACCCCGAAGCTATTGCCATCCAAAATCTTGTAGAGGCCATCTTTAGTCCCGAACAAATTCGCGAGGTCGATATTTCTCAATATCAACCTCTCTACGACAGATGCGAGATGAACGTCCAGAGGCGAGGGCAAAGGAGTCAGAGCAAAACCGTCACTCTTGAAATTCCGTGGAGTGGATCAAGTCAGGCGATTGAGATTCCAACTCTTTCTAACTACCATTTTACCTTGAGTGTAGACCGTTTGGATAGCGGACGAACAGTCCTACCAAAAGCCAACCTGTTGGAACAATCAACAAATGGCGTGGAACTGACGAGTTTTTCGCTCACTAACCGAAGTGTTGTTATTACTAAAACTTTAACCGATGGAACGTTGATTTACATCGGATGCCAACCCCAATAAACCCCTAACAAAGGAAGTTAAGATGTTTAAAATATTTATCCTAAGCTTGGTGACCGCAGCTCAAGCTCATGCCGCAGACACTGCGTTTGGCACACTCAGAGTGATGACCTCTGATGAGCAACGTAAAGTTTATGTTCCGCAACCAGATCAACGGATTCTCGGTGTTCGTGGATCTAATGTGGGAGGCAGCGCTCTTCTTACCATTATTGGCGAAAACACGGTTTGCACGACAAGCCTTGCAAACATTGGTGAGGTGTCTTCGCTTCTAGCAAATATTCACGCAGGCTCGGTTTTTGAATGTTACACAAAAAAGCAATCATCTCGAATTTTCACCAAAGAAGTCGCTATCTCTCAATCTGAAAAATAAGGAACTTGTATGCGAAAAAATGTTCTTCTCGTCTTATTAGGATTAGGGATCTGCGGATCAGCACTGGCTTCGTCTCACGAACGGAGTGCTGCTGTGGTTCTCAAATTCGGGGACATCGGAAATCTCCAACAGGATATGGACCAATACGCACAAAAAGCCCAGTCGCTCTACACGAGGCTCGGCTTTAAGAACGTGTCGTTACTGACTCCGGAGTCGAGCCCTGCTATGCAGCCGGTGTCAGAGAACTTTTTTCGCATTTTAAACAGCTTTCGAGATATTGAAGATCTTCGAGTGGATTTTCTTGGTCACGGATCGATCGTGAAAATTCCCGAAGAGTTTAAGCAGCGATATCCAAAAATCGTTTTAAGTGAAACGCAAAAACTCAACGGCCAGCAAGACTACGCGCTCGAACACTGGAGTCTGCCAAACCTTGGATTTGTCGCGGTGAACACGACTGATGGAAGTCTGATCCTCGAAGATCCTGACCTTGATTGGGGCTCAGTAGACGCAGCCGAGCGTCGAAAAAAAATCTTAGCCTCATCGATGGGTGTTGGTGATCTCAGAGTAGCCCTCAAGGCCTTTTTGAAAAATAACCCCAAGGCTCATGTGACTCTTCAATCTATGAACTGCTTTAGCGGAGTGATCGGAGAGCAGCTGAGAGACATTCCTCAAATTCAGGTCTTTGCAAATTCTTCGACGGTTGAGACAGGAACCGTGAGATCAGCACTCGTTAGCAGTTACGCAAAAAAAGAGATCGAAAACTTCAAAAAAAGTCGACCAGACAGCGCATTTGTAAATGAGATCGATTTTTCACAAAGTTATACCGGAACCGTCGGCTACTATCGTGTCCTTGAACAGGAATTAGATAAAGGGACAAACTCGAATTTAACCTACGGTGAAGCTTTCCGAAAGGTGCTTGGCGAGGCTTTAAAAGAAATGCGGTTTTCAAACGGATTTCACCTTCCGAGATCAGCACTATCGCTCGCAGTTAGCGGTGCATGCACAGAGCTCGGCAAAAACCCCAACACTCTTCCTCTAGATCCTCATAAAGAAAAAATACTAGTTCGCCTTCGCTCAGAAGCCCAAATGAGTCTTGACGTGTTTGAAACTGACGAGAAAATATCAAGCCTCGTCAAATACTGCGCCAGTGAAATGGAAGACCAAAATTTTAAAGCTTATACGGATCAGGTCGCCGTATACGCCAACCAAGCGGCAGTGAAGTTAATCGATGCCTTCAAAGCTGAACTAAGCCAAGCCAGCCAAGACCAGATGGAATCCCTCCAAAAGCTCTTGATCCAACGCTATGATTACCAGTTGCAACAGGCTGAAAGGTCAAAGGTCGATGCCTCTCGGGTGGCGGGGATCCGCGCGCGGCTTGCTCTGTTAGAAACCGGCTTCAATTGGATTCAATACCGCGATCGGGCCATCACTGAGCTGGAGCGAGCAAAAACTCGCTGCCGAGTTTCTGAGGTGTTCTCTCGCGACTGTAATGATGCCGTCTCGGGACTTTTATTTGAAGTCGCATTTTTGTTACGGCCGTCATCGACAGAGTCTGTGGCGGCTGATGAATGCATGAAAATCAAAATGCCAGAGGGCTCGCACACTCTTGCTTCGATGCGAGAGCGGACCCTAAAAATTATGGCTTGCCGAGTGCAACTACCCGCTGACATGACCATGTTTACTGACCTTTTGAGTGACCTTTATAAAAAGCCGCCTTCAAATTGCAGTGACGGCGTTTACCGGAATAAAAAACTTTTAGAAAGAGATCTTAGCTGCGTAGATGCTTTTGCTCGCTCTGCAACCGAGAAGGACTGGGAGATGGTCGAGAGGCTCTTTGAGTTAGAGGCGCTACCCGTTTTTTAAGTACTGACCGAACCTTCCGTTTTCTGGACCCAGGTCTCTAAGGACTCAGCTCTCTGGCCCAGTAGAGTTCACTTTCAAGTTTTGGATTCGGTGAGCACATTCAAAATGCCTTGTGATTCGCAAAGAGAGGCGATTGAAATTCTGTAATTCCTCGACACTTGACGAAGCTCGATGAAGGCTCACCAACGGGGCCAGAGAGCTGAGTCCTTAGAGACCTGGGTCCCGATCCCCTCAAGGCTTTTGCGCCTGGCTCTGACTGATAAGCTGGCGAGTCTCAACGCGCTTTTGCCGGCGTATTTCAGCCTCTTTATAACGACGGATCTCATCGGGGGTTTCAGGAAGAACAGGCGAAACGATCTTGGGCTTTCCATTGGAACCAATGGCAACAAAAGTGAGATAGGCAGAGGCCGTGTGAAAACACTCCCCCGTTCTGGGGTTCTCGGCTTGGACTCGAACTCCGACTTCCATCGAAGTTCTGGCAACGTAGTTTACTGAGGCCACGAGGTTGCAAACCCAACCCTTATAGACGGGGGCGATAAAATCAAGACGATCGATACTTGCCGTCACCACATCACATTGCGAGTGGCGACCTGCT
Source organism: Pseudobdellovibrionaceae bacterium (assembly GCA_044229295.1). GTDB lineage: Bacteria > Bdellovibrionota > Bdellovibrionia > Bdellovibrionales > Bdellovibrionaceae > JBGATJ01. The sequence goes on along the minus strand of JBGATJ010000100.1, from coordinate 3,803 downwards.
GAGATGGCAGCTGCGATATCGATCCACGACATCACAACGCCACCGAAGATACTATGAAGGGCATTTGTATGGCTCGGAAGAACCAACTCTGTCATTACGACTCGGGAGAGTGCACAAGGACGTGGATTCATGAGTTGGCTTCCGCTTCAATTTTAAAAGTTATAAACCCATTGCGCCGATATCAGTACCGCCGCCACGGTTTCCGCCACCACCAATGTCAATGTTTCTCACTTGACCAGGGATGATAGTGGTTGTTCCGGCAACAGTCGCATTCCCGGCAGGAATGGTGTTAACAGCTGGGGCTTGAGCTTGGGTTCCAGCAGCTGGAGTTGTGTTTTCGCGAATTTCGCTCTCCACAAAACCAAGGTGAGGAAGACACCATACAATCAATTGAGCGCGAGATTTCACGTTCATTTTCTTGTAAATATTTGTGAGGTGGAACTTCACAGTTTTTTCTGTGACGAACAATTGATTTGCCACTTCTTTATTGGACAAACCTTTTGATACCAGTTCAGCCACCTCGGCTTCTCTGTTGGACAATCCTTTTTGGATTAATACATCTCTGAGCATCCTTGCTCCCTCCCGCTGAAGGTTAATATTTAGACATCTTGCCTAAGGATCTTTGACTAAAGACCCCTGTAAAAAAGTCTGACAGGTTTCAAAGAATTCCGCAAGACCCTCTCATGACAGTTTGTAAAAAACTAGACCAACGGGTTTTCTAGGAGGCGATTTTTAAGGAGCGCCAGAAATGCAGTTTTGTCGTTTTGTGGTGTGATTCCGAAGACATCATCGACGGACCTTCCCCAAGTGTGAAGTTTTGCCCAAGAGATTTCTGAACCTGTTTCAGCCAAGGCCTTGGTCACATTATATAGAAATCCACGTTGATCCTGACCCTTGAAACTCACAACCCACTCATCCTCATCACATGACAAAAGATCCACTGAGCTGACTTTGATCGCACTGCTAGGAACAGCTTTGGCCGAAGCCCCCAAACTCTGCTCCAGCCTGGGCAAACTTTGCGTGGTGCGGACCTTGAACCAATCGTAAACTCCCCAATCTGGAACCGTCATCACCAGCGCATGAAGCACGTCAACCCCGGTTGCAAAGAGCTGCGAGACAAATTCTAAAAATAAGCCCTGCTGATCGGCAGGGCGGTAAAATCGGATCCACTTTTGATCCTTTCCCCCGGGGTAAATCTGCACAGGAGTCATTTTGGAAAGGTGCGAAAGTTCAGATTTCCATACCGTCATGGGGAGCTGCTCTACCAGAAATGGATCCAACCGCTCGGCTAAGGTCGGTGGAATAAAAATCTTATGTTTCGAAAATCGATGGGCCAAAGATTTTGGCGCTGGCGAAGCGCCGGAGAACATTTGTGCGACCAGATCGTACATCAACTTCTCTTTCCAATCGTTCCAGGCTTCGGGGTTGGTTCCTTTAATGTCTGCCAGCGTAAACAGGCAAAGCCTCTTTAAACGCTCGGGAGTAAGTCCTGTTTTTTGCAAGTACTCCCATGTCGACACCGCTCTTGGGTTTCGGCGAAAGGCAGCTTCGCTAAGAATCAAGTGATGCTCCACAAGCCACGCCACCTCACTGACCCAAGCTCCTTTAAAATCTCGTTTGAGCAGATCCAAACTTTTGTGCGAATGGTCCCCGCCTAAGCCCTTCCCAAGGTCATGATAGAGAGCTGCCAGCTGCAGAATGTCCCAATCTCTCGCACTTAATCCGGCAACCAAGGAATTCAATCGACCTAAAAGCGTCGGCCGAGCGCGAAGACGTTTGAGCTCCCGCATGACTTGCAAAATGTGCGCATCTGCAGAAAATCGGTGATACTGATCGTGTTGCACGTAACCCACAAGGCGTTTGATTTCTGGAACAAGACGATCGATGAGTCTTGAATCAAACACTGCCACTAAAAAAGCATCCGTTGATTTTGCCGAGGTCAGCTCTTTAACCAGCTTGACCCGCGCGGCTGCCGGAAGTTTTTGATGCTTGCTCAGACTGCCATCGAGCTCTAAGCGCACTTTATACTGATTGAGCTGGCCCGGGTTTTTCTTTAAAAGTTCAAAAGCTTTTTGAAAATTTGGAACTTGAGTTTTTCGCCATTTTGTTAAAACGGCTTCCGAGGAGCGCGCTACTTCTACAATATAATTGGAATAGAAAAGTCCACGCTGAAGGCCTTTTTGAATCTCGCGCATAAAGTCTTTAAGACTCTTGTAACCAAACCACTGTGCAAGTCCGACTTGCTCCGCCGCTGCAACACTGTCACTGTGGTGGGAGCTTAAATGCAGCTTTTGCCTGAGAAGCAGAAAAAATGTTTTGTAGTATTTTAAAACCTGGAGGGCATGATCACTCTGGGCAAACTTCTCACTAAAGAGCAAATAAATCTGCAGGCCCTGGCCAATATCACGAAGGCCGCCGGGGCCGTACTTGATATTGGGCTCTAAAAAGTTTGAAATTGAATCGTACCTTAGATTTCGCGCTTTTCTTTCTGACAAAATATCAGCCAAAAGATTTTTTCGCAAAGACGATCGCTTTTCCCAGATGCGCCGCTGCTGCTGAAGCAACGGCTCCTGAGCTTTTGGCACAAGGGCCCTGGCTTCAAGCAAAGTGAGAATATCAAAACTATTGACTCCAACGGTCCAATCCTTAAGATCTTGAGGCAAGCGGCTTCGCACCTTGAGCCCTTGGCTCTGGAAGTTTGCAACAACTTGGGCCGCGCTTTTTTCATCACCACAGAAAAGCAAATCGATATCGGATTGGGGGCAAAGCTCTCCCCGGGCCCAAGAGCCAAGAGCCACAGGTCCGGCATTGATCCAATGGGAATTTACTTTCATCTGATTTTCTAGTACCGATCCAAGCCAAGTCGAAAAGTGCTGCGGAGATAGAGATAATGATTTTCGTTCATCGCCGTCAGGGGGCTCAAAAAAGGGAATGAGCGACTCATTCGCTTGGTCCATTAATTCATTACTTAAAAAGGATTTAGTGGCCCTGGACATTGATATCCTTGGCCGCCTGAAAGCCCAACATTTTTTCCTGCCACTGCGATAGCCAGTTGAGAGCTTGGAGCGGAGTGAGCTGAGAAATGTTCAGTGAAGCAAGTTCAGCCTCCAAGGGACTTGCCTGAGGCTCAGGGATCGACGGAGTAAAGTCTAAGAGAGAAAGCTGGGCGCCTGTGCGCTTTTTGTTTTTTTCTTCAAGCCTTTCTAAAATCTGTGTGGCCCGATGGGTGACCGCTCCAGGAACTCCGGCAAGTTCTGCGACGTGAATTCCGTAAGACCTCTCCGCAGGACCATCTTTGAGCGTGTAAAGAAAATCAATTTGTCCTTTAGACTCAAAAATCCCCATGTGTTTATTTTGCAGCTGAGGCCAAGACTCTTCAAGCTGACAAAGTTCATGATAGTGCGTTGCAAATAGGAGCGTTGATTTTTTCTCACGCATGAGAAATTCAAAAATAGCTTGAGCTAAACTCATGCCATCGTAGGTGGCGGTCCCCCGACCGATCTCATCGAGGATGACAAGAGATTGGGGCGTTGCACTTTTTAAAATTTCAGCAGCTTCCTTCATTTCAACCATGAACGTTGAAAGCCCTTGGCTGAGCTGATCACTGGCGCCAATACGAGTGAAAAGTTTGTCAAATATTGGCAAATGGGCTCTTGCAGCTGGGACAAAGCCACCCATCTGCGCAAGGAGTACGGTCACTGCAATTTGTCTCATGAGCGTGCTCTTACCGGCCATGTTAGGCCCAGTCAAAAGCCAAGCTTCTCCCTGTTTGAAAGACAGAGTGTTAGGAATAAATGCGCGAT
>JBGATJ010000026.1:0-55679 GCA_044229295.1 Pseudobdellovibrionaceae bacterium | reverse complement strand
GAGGCGAATGGCACTGACTTAAGGAATGCAATTTGAGGCAGTCAGGCAATCTGGCAGCCTGGCAATCAGCCCAGGGTCAGGTTCGGGATCAGGCTTTAGGATTTCCCGGAGTCATTAGGCTCAAAAATTCCGAGGAGATTTTGAATTGGATTCCAAGTTCCTGACCTACAATTCTGCGATTCTTTTTGCTCAGTTCTGTCGAAATCAGCTCAATCGCGTTTCGATCTTTAAAGAGAATCGAAAGCCATTTTGCGAATTGCGGGTTCAAAGAAGATAACTTAACAAAACTCAGTCATTTCCTTGGAGCGCAACTCTACCGACTCTGCAAAGCGACGGGGAAGCTGCCAGAACCTGACCCTGGGCTGATTGCCAGGCTGCCAGATTGCCTGACTGCCTCAAATTGCATTCCTTAAGTCAGTGCCATTCACCACAGGCGCCGGTGCCGTCACCAACAACCATACTAATCCGGACTATCGAAAAAGATGCTCTGCCTTCTCCCATTCCCTTTTCACCTATGCCATGAACATATGCCGATATGCCCTATGCCTCTAAGGCTATCCCTTTGAAGTAAAAACCCCATCCTGCAGGCGATAAGTCCGAGGGAACCGCCGCGCAAATTGCAAGTCGTGAGTGACCACAACAAGAGTCAGCTGGAACTGCTCTTTGAGAGCAAAAAACAGATCTTGCACTCGCTGCGCCGTTTGAGAATCAAGATTTCCTGTCGGCTCATCAGCAAAAAGAATTTTAGGCCGACATACGAGCGCCCGCGCAATCGCGACTCTTTGAAGCTCACCGCCACTGAGCTCCGAAGGAAAATGATGACCGCGATCCGCAAGACCTAAAAGCGTCAATAGCTCAAGAGCTCGCGCCTGGCACTCCTGAGGCGAAAGCCCTTGAATTTTTCCTGGGATCATCACGTTTTCAAGAGCCGTAAACTCAGGCAAAAGATGATGAAACTGAAACACAAAACCCATTTCGTGATTACGAAATTTGGAAAGCTCGTCCTCACTGAAATTCAAGATGTTTTTGCCCTCGTAAAACAGCACTCCCGCTTGCGGCAAATCCAACGTCCCAAGAATGTGCAGAAGGGTGCTTTTGCCCGAGCCCGAGGCGCCAAGAATGCAAACAGATTCGCCCTTGAAAATCTCAAGACTCAGCCCTTTCAGAATAGCAAGTTCGCCCTTTCCTTGAGGATAGGATTTATAAAGACCTTCGCCTTTGAGCAAACTCACACTATTCATATTTTAGCCCATCCACTGGATTTAAGCTTGCACCTTTTCGAGCAGGAGCAAGAGTTGATAAAAAGCAAATCACCATGGTTGCAACGACAATAAAAATCAAATCCACAAAGCGCACCTGGACGTCAATTTTATCAAGCTTGTACACGCTTCCAGGCAACAGCCCGAAATGAGTTTGCCCGTACATAACTAGCGAGCAAAAAATGAGGCCAAGCGCCACTCCCAAGAAAACTCCTAGAAAACCCAAGAGAACCCCTTGAATCGAAAACAGTTTCAACACCTGATTTCGGCTTAAGCCAAAAGTTCGAAGGACGCTGACAAAAGCATATTTTTCGATCACACCAACAAATAGATGACTTGAAACATTAAAGGCCGCAACAATGACGATCACCAGGAGAACGAAAAAAATCACGGGCCGCTCGATCTCAACTGCTGCAAAAAGGTTTTCGTTAATCTCTCGCCAGTCTTTGACCCAATATCCAACACCCAGCGTCTCCGACAATCGCCCTGCAATGGCTCTTGCTTTTTCGCTATCTTGAAATTTAAGAATGAGGCCTTGGTATTTATCACCGACAGAGGCTAAATCTTGCGCTAGCTTCAGTGGAACAACCACGTAGCGCTCATTATATTCGTACTTTCCTAAGTCTAAAATTCCACGAACGGTAACACTGGCCACTTTTCGACGAAAGCTATTCGGATCAAACTCATCAGCAACTGGTACAACAACTTTGAGAGAGTCTCCGATTTTAAGATGATACCTCTTCGCAAGTCCTGCCCCGACAAGGGCCGACTCCGGAAGTTCGCGAACATCTTCAATGCGTCCTTCAGTCATTCGCGATTTCAGATTTAACACGCCCTCAACACGATCAAAATCCAATCCTTGAATGAGAACGCCAGAGATTTGTCCCTGACCGGCAGCCACGGCCTCAACCATTAAAAATCGCGTGCTCGATACAAGACTTGATTCAACACTGCGGATGCGATCTTCAAACTCCTGCCAAGGTTCAGAAATTTTTCCGCGCTTCATAACCATCATATCGCCGCTGACATCAATCACGGCACGTTGAAGCGTGCTTTGAAAGCCGCTCATCACTGCCATTGCAACCACAAGAGAGGCAACTCCAACGGTCAAACCAACCAGAGCTAGAATCCCCGTTCCTCCCCTGAGAGTTTGAGTTTTTAGCATCCGAAAAGAAAGCCAAAAAAGCAGACGGTTCACGAAGCTGAGCCTTGGGTCAGGCTCGATTTTAGGTAAGACATGATAAACCCATCAAGTTCCCCACCAAGCACTCGATCTGACTGATTAGATTCAAAATCTGTACGATGATCTTTCACCAGCTGATAGGGATGCAGAACATAAGAGCGAATTTGGCTCCCCCACTCATTCGCTTTTTTAACAGAATTCATTTCATCTTTTTTTCGATTGCGCTCTTCAATCTCTCGCTCGTAAAGAGCCGCTTTGAGCATCTTAATAGCCTTGTCGCGATTGGAGTGTTGGCTTCTCTCACTCTGACATTGGACGATGATACCCGTCGGTATGTGTGTCATACGCACTGCAGAGTCTGTTTTGTTGACGTGCTGTCCACCGGCTCCACTGGAGCGATAAGTATCAACTTTAAGATCTGCGGGGTTCACTTCAATATTAATATCGTCATCCACTTCCGCCCAAGCAAAAACTGAGGCAAAACTTGTGTGCCTACGAGCATTGGAATCAAACGGACTAATACGCACGAGCCGATGCACACCCGACTCCGCTTTGAGATATCCGTAAGCATAAGGGCCCTTGATCAACAGGGTGACTGACTTTATGCCCGCACCCTCGCCCTCGGTCATCTCAAGAACTTCCGTGGTATACCCCTGTTTTTCAGCATAGCGAACATACATACGCATAAGAATTTGCGCCCAGTCACAGGCCTCGGTGCCGCCGGCTCCAGAGTTGATAGAAAGATAGGTGTTATTAGCATCAAGCTCACCGTTGAGAACTCTCGCTAGCTCCAGCTGCTGCGCCATTTTTTCTAGATGCGCCGTCTCGCTTTTGACTTCAGAAAATGAGCTTTCATCTTGAGCCTCAATACACATATCTAAGAGCACCGAGGCGTCTTCAAGACGTCCATAGAACTCTTTCCATTCGTCGACAGTTTTTTCGAGAAGGGCTTTTTCTTTATTTATTTTTTGCATTTCAGCGGGGCGATTCCAAAGGTCTGGATTTTCGCTGGCGATTTTGATCTCTTCAAGGCGTTTGGTTTTGACATCTAAGTCAAAGATACCCCCGGAGCTCTTTTGAGAACTCGAAAAGGGCGTTAAGCTGTTTACGAACCTCTGGATTTTCGGTAACCAATGACATTGTAAATCCCCACTTTGAGACTAAGGTTTATCAAGTTTAAGAGGATAAAACAAGTCTTCAAAAAGGCGATCCTGGAGACGAAACATCTTTCGAGCGTCAGTGTCACTCGTCTCGTGCTCGTAGCCAAGCAGGTGCAAAACCCCATGAATCAACATGTAGGCAAGCTCTTGGCGAAAGGTAAGACCATGTTCAGAAGCCTGTCTGCGAATCACCGGAAGACAAATGACAAGCTCCCCAAGAGAGGATGGGTCAAGGCTTGCAAAGGAAAGGACGTCAGTGGCGTAGTTTTTTTTTCGAAACTGCCAGTTGAGTTTTTGTCCCTGCTTTTTGTCCACTAAGACAACAACAAGTTCTCCCTTCAAGTCACGCGCATGCTTTTTCGGAAGTTTTTTGACCATTTGAGCATGCAGCCCCTTGAGGAATGTCCTTGGCGCACGATGCGACGTCTGGTTAATAACGAGCAGACTCATGCCGTGGCAGGACCCTTGGGCCCCAGGCGAGATTTCACTTCTCCCATACCGCCCGCACTCTTTGGATAGTCGATACGTTGATGATAAATCCCAAGGAGAATTCGAATAAAGGCAGTCTCAACCCGTGTGAGATCTTTGAGAGTGAGGTTGCATTCATCAAGTTGTCCATCCATAAACTTGCGTTGAATGATGTTTTTAACGATATTTTGAAGGCGCATGGGAGTTGGCTCATCCAGCGACCTTGCTGCCGCCTCAATACTGTCGGCCAACATACAAAGCGCTGCTTCGCGAAACTGGGGTTTCGGACCTGGGTAGCGAAATTCTTCTTCAGCCATTTCTACTTCGCTGTCATCTTGCTGTTCTAAGGCTTTGTTGTAAAAAAACGAAATCACTGTCGTGCCGTGATGTTGTAAAACGCCATCGATAATCGGCTTGCCAAGTTTATACCTCAAACCAAGCTCCACTCCGTCTTTCACGTGTGCAACCAAAATCGTACGACTCATATAAGGTGAAATAAAATCGTGAGGGTTATGGCCGGGCTTTTGATTTTCAATAAAATACGCTGAGTGCTCCATCTTTCCGATGTCATGATAGTAGCACATCACTTTTCCTAAAAGTGGATTTGCGCCAATTTCTTCAGCAGCAGCTTCAACCATGCTCCCCACCATCATCGAGTGATGGTAAGTTCCTGGGGCCTTAACAATCATCTCTTTAAGAAGAGGATGATTCAAATTGCTAAGCTCCAAAAGTTTTACGTCCGTTGTATAATTAAACAGAGATTCCAAAAGAGGGATCAGCATCATCGCCACAAGCGAAGAAGCAATCCCAGAAAAAAATCCAGCTGGAACGGCCCAAAAAAGCTCTCGGAAAAGACCGGGCTGATCCATTTCCGAAATCGTCACCACACAACAGATCATGATCGCATTGACAAGACCTGTTCGAACCCCCGCAAAGTAGATGTCATTTCTTTTCTTACAGCCGTAAACTCCCCGAGCCCCTGCAATTCCGCCTGCAAAACTCACCAGCATCAGCGAAAAATTCATCTCCACCATAATCCCAAGTGCCACCGATAAAAATGCAGTAAAAAGCCAAACAATTTCTCCAGAGTTGATCAAAAGCCCTACAAGCATAGGAGCTGATGCAACCGGTGCAAGATACATAAATGTCGATGGTGGTAACCAGTGGCTCAAGCGCGAAACAAAGGCCGCATCGGTCACAAAAAGGAAAAACTTGGTGAGCATCACCACCCCTAGAGCAGTAACCCCCATCACATAAAGGTCCTTTGACTCGACCTTTACTTTATTCAGAGAAAAACGCCTGAGATAAGAGAAGAAAACTAAAATCAAAGTCACAAAAAGCATCGTAAGCATTATAGAAACAAAATCCTTGCGACGATCTGATTTCAAAAGCTGGATTTCGCGGATCAAAGCCATCTGTGAGTTCTGGATCAAAGTGCCTTCGGTGATGATCGGTTGATTTTTTCGCACAGAAATTAGAATCGGCAAAACTCCGTCGCGCGCTTTCTGTCGCCTTAGCGAGGTCTCCTGTTTGTTAGGAGTCAGATTTGGGAAAACCAAAAGACGAGCCAGCTTCAACAAATGGTCTTGGTCTTCTAAAGAAAATGAATCAACCCCTTTGACGTCCTTAATTTGAAACCGCTCCGGATTTTGCATGTCCCAGACGTCAGATTTCTCCAAAAGAAACTCACGGCCATTCGTGCTCTTACTTACGACACGCACAATAAGGTTGTTTTGACTTGGCGGAATGAATCTATCGGGACTGTCAGCGACTCGATTTTCTAACCACCCTTCAATAATTCGAATAAGGATGTTTTCCACCCGAGGATTGAACTTATTAGTTATCAACCAATCATAAAGAAAATCCGAAACCGAAACGCCAAGATGGCTTTCAAACTCCGATTTGTATTGATAAAACTCTTTAAAGATCTCATCCACAGATCGCCGGCTCCACGTGACCTGACGCACGTGAGACCGCATGGCTCTAAACCCTTTAAAGATATTCCCACTAATGCGGTCACTCACCGTAGGGTCAAAGTCAAAAAACGACGGAACTGACATCTCAGCCTTGAGCCTTTTTTCTTCAGTGGTGACTTGGTCCACCATTTCAAAACTCACAGGAGAGTTGATCGTGACTTTGGCAACCTGTCCAACTTCAAAGTTGTAGGGAACTTCAATTTCAAAGGTGAGAAAAAACGCCAGAAGCAGCGAAAAGAAAAACAAAATCGTCAGACGTTTCACTTTAAATCGGCCTTCTAACATTGCCAAGAAACGACCAATTCTGGTTTTCTCAAGACCCAACTGATTGACTTGCTCCACAAACTTTAAGCTGTGGTCAACATACTTGGACCGTTTCTGCGGGGCCTCGTTTTTCTTGCCGCCAAATTTAAACTTTTGCATACGCGATAAGTTTACCTTAAGTCTTAGATAATGTCGAAATCACCTTGTTCATTAGGCCAGGTCGGTCCCATAAGACAATAACTTCGAGATTTAAGACGCAGAGGGAGAATTCATGAAAAAAGGGTATGGTGGATCTGGCAAAGCCTTCACAGAGCTAGAAACCGTTGTGAAGCGATTGCGAGGGCCAGGGGGTTGTCCCTGGGATCGTAAACAAAATCACAAGACTTTAGTCCCGTACGCCATCGAAGAGGTTTATGAGCTTGTAGAGGCCCTTGAAGGCTCAGACACTGAAAATATGATTGAGGAGCTAGGGGATGTTCTTTTTCAAGTGGTTTTGCATGCTCAGCTCCTTAAAGAAAAATCTAAAGGCGATCTCCGTGAGGTCGTGCAAAATGTGACGGAAAAAATGATCCGTCGCCATCCCCACGTCTTCGGAAAAGGCAAAGCCAAAACGCCGCGCGAAGTGATGATTCACTGGGAAAAGATCAAAAAGGCAGAGAAAAAACCCGCGGCCGATTCCTTTTCAGTTCCACGACACTTGCCAGCTCTTCAACGGGCGCAGAAAATTGGTGAAAAAACTCGCAAAGTCGGCTTTGACTGGAAAAACGCCAATCAGGTTTTTGAGAAAGTCTCAGAAGAGCTCCGCGAATTTAAAGGAGCTCGAAAAAAAGAGTCCTCTCGTCGTCAGAAAGAGGAGTTTGGCGATCTTCTTTTCACTCTGGTCCAAGTAGGACGGCATATGAATTGGGATGTTGAAGGCGTGCTTAGAGCCACAAACCAGAAGTTTGAGCGCAGGTTTTTTTCCATGCTCAAGTTGTCAAAAACAGACTTATCTAGTTTTGAAAAGTTAACGGATGCGCAAAAGGAAAAGTTTTGGGAGAAGGCAAAGAGGGGCGAGAAAAAGAAAAGGAGAGTATAACTCTCCTTTTCCCTTAGCGATCTGCAGTGGTTTTAAACGGGACTCCGCGAAAAACCCTCCTATGGTTGATTTACACAGACTTAGTTACCGTCTAAAAATCGAACCTTTTTCCACTCATTCAATTTTTGTCGAATGGCAGTGATCAAGTTTGCACAAACATCCTTGACTTGCTCGCCACTAGCAGCTGCAAAAAAGTTACCTACTGAAGATTGAATTTTGATAATGCCTTTAAATAAATCATCTTCACGCTCAAATGAGGCCTTTAAAAAAGACTGACTTGGAGATTCATAAAAAATCTCTTTAGTAAGACCATCAATGTGATTTTTAAGATCTTGAGACGGTTTAAAACCTTTATACTCGAGATTGAGATCTTTAAATTTCATAATTCCTCCTCTGTGCACCCCTGTCGCAGATGCAAATGACCATTAATTTCTGCGGCACTTTTTAGACAGGCTGTCTTTTTCTCAGAAAACCCCTCGCCCATCTGAAACTACAATAACATAATTGTGCTAGCAGATGTGTAAAAAATTGTCGATCAAGTTTTAAGTTAAAGACACATTTCGCTCTTAGAGCAAAGGCTCCAGTTGGTTTTCGTGTATTTTAAGCGTTTTCCAGCCGCAAATTAGGTAAAAGAGTAAGAGTTGCGTGTCATTCCTTCAAAAACAGCCTCTTGCTTTCATATTGATTGACATTTTTTCACGCGATCGCCAATTACGACACAAACAAACTCCAAATCGAAGGGAATTCTCATGAAAACTTGGGTGGTATCAGCATTATTGATGTTCAGCTCTTACTCTATGGCTGCACTTTTGACTCTTGAACCTGGCACAGAAGCTATCGAACGCGTCAGCATTGCAAAAAAAGCAACTGCAAGCATCGATGGCCAGAATGTAGAACTTCTTCCTGTCGGCGCCGGCCTTCGCAGCAAGCGCGTGCTTATCGCTGATGTCAAAGTTTACGTGAATCAGATTTTATCTACCCAGCCAGAAAAACTCAACCACGACATGAATTTGGCCCTTGCCTCAACGGAGCAGATGCAGACAGTGGCCGTAGCACTTACTTTTCTAAGAACTGTAGACGCTGATAAAATTCAAATGGCTTTCGTGGACTCTTTCATCGCTAACAAGATCGATCCTAAAGACGCCAGCATCGCCCAATTTTTAGCAAACGTAAAAGCCGGTGGTGATGCGAAGGTAGGACAAACACTTTCTTTTGTACTTACACAAAATGCTTCAGGCACTGACAGCATCCACTATGAAGACGGCAATGGAAAAGCTTTCGTTGTTGAAGGACCTCGCGGTTTGGCGCAAAAAATCTTAGCTTTGTGGCTCGGAACTCCCGCTGACGATGGCCTTGCTAAATTGAAAAAACAAATTCTTAAAGTTAACTAGGAGCCCGCTGTGAAATCTCTCAAAGTACTTTTTTTGCTCGGAGCTCTTGCTCTTGCCGCTTGTTCAGCAACCAAAGCCATCGACTCTGCGAATTCCATTCCAGAAAAGATGGACGATACCAACAAGCAAATCACTGACACTAATGAAAAGATCAAGTTAACTAACGACCAGATGAAGGGCATGCAAGACCAAATGGTCAAGACGAATCAAGGAATTCACGACCAACAGTTGAGCATTCCTTTGGACAATCTTTTAAAGCCCGAGAACTGGGTTGTGATGTCCCCCATTCCTTTTGATATGGTTCCTTATGGTAAAAAGTTTGCCGAAGCTGCAACTCCCGAGGAGCTCATTGACCTCACTTATCTTTGGCTCAAGCGAATCAACGAGGGATTTCCCGCAAGGACGTTAAAAGATGACGGCTCTGATGCTCCCTTTGCTCCCGAGGTCGTGAAAAAAAATAATGATGAAAAGATGGCTCGATTCGTAGCCCTCCAAATCATCGCCGCATTTGCCAGTAAGGAAAAAGTCCAAGCCATTATCGAAAAGGAAATCATCGGTAACGGAGAAAAAAGTAGCCTAAACCGCGAAAACACGGCTTACGCGTTCTTGATGCTTCGAGCGAAATTTATCGATGAGATTCTGCTCACCAACTCCATTCTTGCAACGTCCCTCAGCAATGTCGGCATGGTTGAAGAAGCTATCGATTGGGCCCAGAAGTTTGAGTTTATCGCTCGGCTCAAGTTCAAAGATAAGATCGGGTACCAGATTGGTGGGTTCTTGGATCCCGCAACTGGCGAGCCCATGGCAGACGGACTTCAGGACCAGCTTAACTCAGACCGCGCGGTTGCCATTTGGCAAAAAATCAAAGTGAGCATGGATCTTTATCTTAAGGTCGAGCTTCAGAATAGGAGCGATAGTCCGGAGGAAGATCAGAAGAACTTTGTTCGCGATCAAGAGCGAGCCAAGAAAGCCCAAGAAACCGTCGAAGCCGCCATCACAAACTGGGGCACATGATTGTGCCACCGGCCGAACCGGACGTGAAATTCAATTTATTAATATCATAACGTCAATAGCTTCCGTCTCGCGTCCGAGACGGAGGCTAGCACAATCAAAGAGACCAGTTCAGTCGCGATAAAGGAGGAGGGTCATGACCCTCTCCACCACATCCCGGTCCTTCTTATCAATATGCGCAAAAAAATCGTTTTCCGTTAATTTTCGAAGCTGATCAAGTTCTTCCAACATCGTCCTCCCCTTTGGGGTAATCACGATAATTTTATTTCGCCGGTCGTTTTTGTCCTCCGAGCGTTTGACAAGACGTTTGTCCTCAAGCACGTCGATCATCTTCACCATCGTGGCCTTGTCGATTCCCATATGCTCCCCAAGTCCCAGCTGATTGAGTGACTCAGAATGAGAAAGGATTGTCATGATCCCATATTGGGGCGCGACCAGACCATACTTGGAAAGCCTTTCGTTGAACAGAGATCGAAACTTTTGCGCCGCTTTGAAAAAGCAATAACCAAAGTAGTTTCGAAGACCTGGGTGACCGGGCGTTACATCTTGATCCATCTTAAAATCGCTGGTTTTTACACTTTTCTTCTTCATAGTAAATAGATGATACACCAAATAGTTTGCGTTACAAACTATTTTCTCTTAGAATTATATACAGGAGAAATCAATGTCAGTACGCCAATCCTCACATTCAAAACGGCTTTCAATGGTGGCGGTCACTCTGGTAGCAGGTCTTGCCTCGGCAGATGAGCTTACGCTTGAGCGCGCTCTCAATGAAGGTCTTTCACAGTCCCCAGCGGTACAAAAAGCAGCCTCACAAAAAGAGGAAGCAAGTTGGAAACGAGTCGAGAGTTTTTCTGGCCATCTTCCTAGTCTCTCAGCCGGAGTTAGCCTACTTACAGATAAAAAATATGCGCTCACTGACGTGCAGTTTCCAGGCTCCCCTGTCGAAAGTCATATTCCCCAGATCATTCCGACAGCGAGTTACACGCTGAACTTGCAGTTCCCGATTTTTGATGGTTTTGCGACAAGCAATCGCTACTGGGCCGCGCGTGAAAGCGAGGACGCTGCTGGTGAGGAGTTTAACTGGGCTCGTTTTCAACATCAGCGCCAAATCACTTTAGCCTTCTACAAAGCCCTTGCCTACGCAAGCCTGCAAGACGTTGCAGAACAGTCGTCAAAAACTTTTGAGGATCATCTTAAAGACACAAAGCTGTTTAAGTCTTCGGGTTTATCGACTCATTACGATGTTTTGCGTGTGGAGGTTCAAGTCAACGAAGCGCAGACCGAGGTTTTAAACTCTAAGGATAATGCCGATATGGCCCGCCTTAAGCTCAACGAACTCCTTGGCAATGACGAAGATTTAAGACCTTTAGCTGGAACCTTGCTAGTTCCGGAGGAAACCTGGATTCAGAAAATCACGGGCGAGTCCGGTCGATCTGATGTGGCGGCGCTTCGCCACCGTGTGGAATCAGCAAAATATCAGGACAAAGCTGCGGGCCGCTACCTTGTTCCAAGAGTGTCCTTGTTTGGCCAGTATCAAGAGTACAACAACCGAAGCGATCACTATGAGATTCAACACGAGGATTTCCGCGATGCCTATCAGGTAGGTGTTCTTTTGACTTGGAATCTTTTTGACGGGTTTGCCTCAGTGGCTCGAAGTCATCAGGCTACGGAACAAAAATATCAGGCAGAAAAAAGTCTGAGACTTACCGACTTAAAATCCAAACAAGACGTTGAGTTTTGGAAACGTAAATTCCTTTACTTTTGCAAGGTCTACAAAACTCGATTGAGCGACGTCAGCAAATCCACGGAGACGTGGCGCCTTGCTCGCGAGGGCAGGCGCGCAGGAACTCGCACAAACACGGATCTTCTAGATGCAGAAACAGAACTTTTTCGTGCAAAAGCTAACGTTATTAATGCCCAGCTTGGCGCTATCGAAGCTTGGGTCAATCTCGAACTCGCTACTGGTCAAGGAGACAAGTCATGAGTAAGCAAAAAATCATCTTATCAACCGTTGCCGTCGTTGGCTCGATTCTGGCTATCTACTTTATCTACGACCACTTCACGTTCGTAACAACTGACAACGCTCAAGTCGAAGCTCCTACGGTTATGCTTGCGTCTAAAGTTCCCGGCTTCATTGCTGCCGTTGAAGTGAGCGAAGGTCAGCGAGTCAAAAAAGGAGACGTTCTTCTCCAGATTGACGATCGCGACTACCAAAACTCTGTGAGCCAGTTGAAAGCAGAGCTCAGCTCTCTTGAAGCAAAACGAAAAGACACCGAAACTAACTTTCATCGGCTCAAAGATCTTTTCTCAAAAGGGGCTATCTCAAGGCAAGGCTATGACACGGCTCAAACTCAGTACCTTGAGACTAAGTCCAAATATGACGCCCTCTCTGCACAGACCGCCCAAGCTCAGTTGAACCTTGAAAACACGAAGGTTCGCGCCCCTCAAGATGGAAGTATCGCAAAAAAATCGGCAGAACTTGGCCAATTTGCTTCACCAGGTGTGCCCCTCATCGGTTTTGTTGGAGATAAAGATCGCTGGGTGACCGCCAACTTCAAAGAGACAGATCTTGAGAGCATTCGACTTGGAGCTCCTGTAGAGATGACTGTCGACGCTATCTCTTCGAGAACCTTTACGGGAAAGTGGATCTTATCGGGAGCGCGACCGGAGCTACGTTTGCGCTTCTTCCTCCTGACAATGCCACAGGAAACTTCACGAAGGTTGTCCAGCGAGTTCCGGTGAAAATCGTGTTCGACTCAGTTTCTGACAACGACCTTGAAACTCTAAGGATGGGCTTATCAGCTTTCGTCAAAGTTCGAAGGCACTAGGATTTTATGAAAAAGCCATCGGCACCAATCATCTTTGTAGCGGTGCTCGCATCGCTACTTGAAATTATCGATACGTCCATCGTCAACGTGGCCCTTCCAACAATGATGGGAAATCTCGGAGCCACCCTTGAAGACATCAGCATGGTGATCACGGGGTACGCTATTGCCAACGCCATTGTCTTGCCGGTTTCTGCGTGGCTAGGAGAGCGCATTGGTCGTCGAAAATATTACCTCGGATGTATTGCTGCGTTTACGGTCACGTCAGTGGCCTGTGGACTTGCGCCCAATCTCCTGACTCTTACCATCTTTCGTATTCTTCAAGGCCTGATGGGCGGCGCGCTCCTTCCTACTTCACAAACTCTCATCTACGAACAGTTCCCAAAAGAAAAAGCCGGGATCGCCGGCGCTATCTTTGGGATGAGCGTGATGATTGGGCCAACGCTCGGCCCTGTTCTTGGGGGATATCTCACCGACGAATTTGGCTGGAGATCCATCTTCAATATCAATTTGCCTCTTGGAATTCTTGCACTTGTGGTTGGCGGCGCTGTTATCTTTGATCGACAAAAAGAACCTAATGAAAAAGTCAGCGACTCTAGTTTTGACTCTGTCGGACTGGTTTTGCTGGTCCTAGGAATTGGCTGCCTTCAGTATGTTCTCGAACGCGGCGAGGTCGACGACTGGTTTGCATCCCGTACAATTCTTACTACGGCTTTAACATCGGCATTTTGCATTCCTACATTCGTCTGGTGGGAGCTTAGAGCCAAAAACCCGATCATCAATGTTCGCCTGTTTAAGGACGCGACGGTGGTCAATGGGGTTTTGCTAATGTCGGCCGTTGGCTTTTTTCTCTACAGTGTGGTTTTTATTCTCCCTGTGTTTATGGGTCGAACCTTTCACCTCACTGCAACACAGATCGGTCTGTTTTTTATCCCTGGCTCTCTTTTAACCGCGTTTATGATGCCTTTCATTGGAAAGATGATGCAGGCCGGGCGAAACCCTAAAATGCTCATCGCCATCGGTCTGATCTCCATTGAACTTTGTCTTCTGCTCATGACGACATTTTCCCCTCAATCTTCATCGCGAGAACTCCTCGGCATGCTCTTTATCCGAGGATTTGCTATGGCCTTTTTGTTTGTCCCCATCAACTCTTCGATCCTGAGCCAATTTTCTGGCAGCGCCCTCGGCCAAGTTTCAGGTCTTATGAATCTGTTTCGCCAAATCGGTGGAAGCATGGGGATCGCGCTTGTTGCAACACTGCTCACCACTCACAGCAAACAAAACTACGTCGATCTCTCAAGCAAAGTTTCCTCGCTGAGCCCGCAGGTTCAAAGTCAATACCAACAAAGCACCCAAGGCCTAAAAATAAAACTGCAAAACGAGATTGGCCTAGTCCAAGACCAACGCGCTCCCCTTCAGGTGCTCATGTACAGGGTCCAAACCCAGGTCTTCATGCTCAGTTTCGTTCAGCTGTGTTATATTATTATGATCATCTTCGCGTTTTCGGGACTGCCGCTGTACTTCCTGCGATTCAAGAAAAAACCAGTGGCCGTCATGGACTCCCACTGATGCTTGATTTTAGGCAAAACGATTGGTTTTGAAGCGACTTAAGTAATGAACTGGGTCAATTCCTCTCGCTGAGAAGATCCTACCGTGGACTTGTATATGTTGAAGGCTGATGGCGTCATAGGGTAAGGGGCTAGACCTCCATTGTTGGAATTGATAAATTGCACCTATGTCACAAGAGCAAGTCCGCATACGATGCCCTTTTTGCCTTGAACGTCAGACGGTGCTTTTTGAAACTGACGAGGGAACTGATTTTACTCTCATCTCTGATTGTGAAGTTTGCTGCCATCCCATGGACATTCACATCACCTGGAGTGATGAGAGGCATAAGTTTAAAGCCTCAGCCGAGCGAAGTTCGGGGTTTAATTAAAAAACACAGGGCATCTTTAGGTGCAATTCCCTTTCCTTTCTTGTATATACCGGCACAACTTCATACGAAAGGAACCCCATGATCACAAAAATGGTTTTAGCATTTTGTGTTTTAATTCCTCAGTTGGTTTTGGCCCAAGCCACCGTCAACTTAAATGGTGTGGCCAATCGGATTTGCGGCGATCTTCTTTCATCTGATGAACCGAACATTCGCGGAGTTTTTGCCGAAGAGCTCCGTCCTTTTATGGCAGATTTATTTTTTCAACTGCAAGAGATGCACGAAGTGCTTGGCGACTGCGATCATGCCGAGCTTGTTTCTAACGATGGGTCAGTTGCGAAGTACACCTTTTTCTCTCTGGCGAAAAATCAAATCACATTAGATTTTTCTGTCAATGCTCAAGAGCGTCTCACGCTTCTTCATCTCGACGACATCAATCTCATTCACAGGCCGATTTCGGATTGGGCCGAAGCCAAGCGCTATTTTGACGACCTTCCAGGTGAAGTTGCTTTTACCGTGAAAACTCAAAAAGGATTCCATAAAGAGGTGCTGCGACCCACTCGAAAAAATCCTCTTGGTAACGCATTTCAACTTTATATTTTGTCGGCTCTTGCCGCAAAAATTAAATCCGGTGGAATCACTTGGCGCCAAGAGATGTCCATTCGAGAGTCTATGCGCTCGTTAGGCGGCGGCGAAATGCAAACTTGGGAGGTTGGCAAACCTGCTCCCATCTCCGAATTCGCAGCAAAGATGGTGGCTGCTGACGACAACACCGCAAGCGACCACCTGCTTTGGCTCATTGGTCGTGGGAATGTTGAAAAGGAGCTCAAAAATCTCAGGAATAGTTTTCGGACCGACAACACGCCATTTCTGTCCACAGCTCAAATTTACAAACTGAAATGGGCGGCCCCGCAAAGTCTGATGCAATCTTTTTTGGAAGGTGATGACAACCGGCAATCTGAACTGCTTCAGAAAATTGATACCCTTCCCCTTGATCTTGTTGGGACCAACGGCGTTGATATGCAGGCTCCATCGCAAGTCGATACCGTAGAGTGGTTTGGCTCAACGGACGATGTCTGTGTGGCGCTGTTTGCCCTCAACGACACAAAGTCTCCTGAGATCCTCAAGCTGCTTTCTCTGAATGTGCCTCTTGTTCACGGAAGTCCGTCCTCTTATTGGCAGTACGCAGGCTACAAAGGGGGGATCGAACCCGGGGTGCTCAGCATGAATTACCTATTAAAAACTCAATCTGGAAAAGTAGGTTGCATTGCTGTTTCTTGGAAGAGCTCTTCTCAAAAGCTCAACCAATTTGTGCTTTATGACTTCGTTAAAAAAATTCTCAAACTCTCTGAGGCAACAATCCAGTGAAAAGTTGGTATGATGTTTTCTTAGAAAAAGCAAAGTCCATTGTTCCCGACGGCGACCCATCTCACGACCTTTCACATGTCTTACGGGTTGTCAAAAATGCCTTAGACCTACAAAGGCACTACGGGGCTCGCGAAGATGTCGTGCTGCCGGCTGCATTTTTTCATGACTTTGTGACCACTCCCAAAGATTCTCCGTTGAGGTCCAAGGCCTCAGAAATTTCCGCGACAGCTGCTTGTGCTTATCTCAAATCTATTGGTTACGGTAAGAACAAGTCTCCAGAGTTTTTTTCAGACATCCATCACGCCATTGAGGCCCACAGTTTCAGTCGGGGGCTTGAGCCTCGAACTCTTGAGGCAAAAATTGTTCAAGATGCGGATCGGCTTGATGCTCTTGGGTACATTGGTATTGCTCGGTGTTTTGCTATGAGTGGGATTTTGCGAAGACCCTTTTTTCACGAAAAAGATCCTTTCTGCAATCATCGCAGTCCCGATGATCAGAAGTACACTCTTGATCATTTTTACGCGAAACTTTTTAAACTTAAAACTCAGTTTCATTTAGAAGCCTCTTTGAAAGAGGCTGAGAAAAGACTTTACCGTATGGGCCGGTTTATTGATGGTCTTAAGGATGAACTTGGGTATCAAGAAGAGTTTCAACCGTCTTTAGACACTCTGGTATAAAAAGAGGTTTTTGCATGAAATGCAAATCCATCTAGGGATCCCGATCGGCTAAATATAGGCTTTAAAGTCCTATCCTCGGAGTCGCACGATCCATTTCTGATCCAACGACGAGCTCTCAGTGAATGCCTTAGATTTTCAGACCTTTGGGTTATTTCTGCCGTTGATTCCAGCCTAGGAGGAGCAGGCGCATGCCTAAGGAATTGCTGAAGGTGGTCCCAATCACTAGTGCGAACGCCAACTGAACGGAGTCGCCTCTCATCGAAGTGACAAATGTCGGCCTCCCTCAACTCGTCGGTGACCTTCTTAAACAATAAGCCACCTATTCCGCGACGGACATGATAAACTCATTGAATTGGAGATACCATGACTAGAAATACCGTTCGCTGTTTGAACATGAACCACGGCCGCTTGAACGTGCCTGTTAAATTTTGCCCGACATGTGGGGAGCCCCTCAATCGCATGCTTCGGTTGAACTGCACTCAAGACACTCACGCAAGCCTGCGCAAAGATCGCCATCACTTCTGCACCGCTTGCGGTAAAGACTTGCAAGCTAAGTAATTTTGGCCAGACCAATCGGTACCCCACGCCCGGCTCATTGATGATGTGTTCCGGGGCCGAAGAATCCTTTTCACCCTCCTGCCGATGATGCTTATTGATGGTCTTAAGGATGAGCTTGGGTATCAAGAAGAGTTTCAACCGTCTTTAGACACTCTGGTATAAAAAGAGGTTTTTGCATGAAATGCAAATCCACCTTGGGATCCGCTCCCCAAAGATCGATTTTATCTAAAGAAGCTGCACTCACTAAAAGAAATGGAACCTTCAAGGTTTGGCAGACTCTCCAAAGATCAAATCCTGTTTTAAATCCTGTCATGTAGTAGTCTGAGATCACAAGGTCATAAGGCGTATTTTTTCTCAGTGCTAAATAGAACAAACGCTGCGCGGACTCTCCTGATGTCGCCCAATCAAGCTCGTAAGGCGAACCCATTTTTTGCAAAACTCTTTCCCAAAGAGCCTGTGACGAGACGTCGTCTTCGGCGATGAGAATTCGTCGCAACCCTTCTTTGACCGGCGTCGTTTCTGGCGACGTGTCTGCTGCGATTTCAGTCTGATTTTCCATATCCATAAAGACCCTCCTCTGTCTTGACGGGACCCACCCTCATGATGGTCGAATCTTTATTTTAATAACTTTCACGGATTCTGGAATGGAGATCTTGTGTAAAACTGTACACAAATGCAAAAAAGAGGCGTCACCACAGTTTGACGCCTCTTCAAAAGACTAGCGAAGGGCCGAAAGAACCTCATTGAGTTTTTCTTTGTCCTTGACGCCATGAAGTCGAAGCTCTACCCGACGATTGAGGCGCAGCGCCGATGGCGTGCTCGCATGAGAAAGAGGATCAGCTTCACCTTTCCAATTCTCAAGAATCTTACTTTTTGGAACCCCGGCAAACGCCAAAGCTCGAGCCACCGTAATCGCACGTCGCTCTGACAACGCTAGGTTGCTGGGAGTTGATCCTCGTCGATCCGCGTGTCCAACAACTTCGATGCGATCGTAGAGTCCAGCATTTCGGCTAAGGGCATTGGCGACGCGATTCATATTTTTCTTACTCAATTGATCAAAGATAACAGTGCCCGATTGAAAGTGAAGACCGCGCTCTTTGTCTATCAAACCACCGATAGGGACTGTGTTAGCAGCACTTACTGTGCGTGTGGGAGCCGCTTCTTCGCGGACCACGTAACCAGGATGATTTCCTGGGTCCATACCAATATCCAAAGTCAGAAGCGCCATATTGACAGACTCACCTGAGACATTGAGATCCGTCATCACGCGAGCTCCAACCCGAAAAAGATAGCTGCTGTTGTAATCCCACTCTTTTGAAATCTCAGGTCCTACAAACGCAGTGAGGTCTTTAGAAGTTGAGCCAAAGCGCTCCCCTCGTCCCACAAAAACATCCGTGACACCGCCGACTTGCCAGCGATCTTGGAGCTGATACCTTGCTCCACCTTCGATAAATCCCGTTAAAATCACGCTGTCAGCATTTGAGGTCTGCGAAAATCCCACTCGAGAAAATCCAAGTCCAAAATCGGCAATCCAATCTTTAGTATCAAAGTAGTAAGATCCCAAAAGTTTAATCTGAGTTGGAACCCCTTCTGTTTGATAACGCTCGTTAGGCGCAATGTAGCCTGTCCCTAAACCGACCGTCGGCAAAAAACCCACAGGATCTTTTAGATCTATGGTGTACCCGGTTGGCGCAGGCGCGCGACTTGTTGTATCTGGAGTCTGCGCATGAAGCGCCGACATCTGACCGATCCAACACAAAAATGGAATAAAAAATGCTAATCTCATGATGCTCTCCTCATAATGAAGCCCTAGGGGCGTAATATTTTATAGCTTCTATAAACGAGAGTGCCTAGTAAAAAAAAATTTAGAGCCTATCCGAAAATTCTGTGCAGCAGGGCAGAATTTTTGGATAGGCACTTAGATCACTGGAGTTTGCCGACAAGCTCCATGTATCCGCCAGCAAAATTAGTCGCGCGTTTATAACCGAGGTCTCTGAGAGCCAAAGTCACGGCAGCTGACTCTGCGCCAAAGTCGGAAACTACAACGACGCGCTTTTCGGGAGTGATACCAAGGGAGGTAAGCTGCTCGCGAAAGTCAGCCTTAGGAAAACCCTTGGCCGTAAAAAACTCTGTCCAAGGAATGTTGATGGCTCCCACGTCAGGAATTCTCTTAGAGAATGCGTAACGCTTCACCTTTCCTAAGAATTCGAGGGAGGGTCTTACATCGATAAGGATCGAATTTTCGGCATCCTTAGAGCGAACGACATGTTTGAGAAACTCATCTCGAGAAATGACGAGGCTCTCATCGATGTTTGGCTTCCAGATCGGGGCATTAGGAAGAGGGGCCGAAGGGCTGTTCACGAGATTGGTTTGGAAATAATCAACAACGCAAAATCGAACATCTTTAACGCCTAGGTATTTAAGCGTCCAGGCCATGCGGCCTTCTTCTCCTAAACCTGCGGGGCCACGACCCACTACGACAACCGGCGTGTCAGGAGAGATCCCAAGGCGCGCCAGGCGTCGGGTGAGAAAAAACGTGTCTTTTTCAAGAAGGCCTCGCACCGGCTCTTTCACTTGAGAAAAGTCTTCCCAGCGCAAATGCAGGGAGTTGGGAAGGTGACTCATGGAGTATTCAAAATAAGGTCTAGCATCGACGATCACAAGCTTATCGCTAAGTACAATTTCGTCAGGCTCAGCAGTTTGCGCCCGTAACACCGGGGATTCAGAAAGCACTGTTGGCTTAGGAGGTTGATTCACACACTGGGTGAGCGCCAAACTCAAGATCACCAAAATTATTTTCAAAAAAATCTCCTCACTTTAACTTCATCGTTGGGAACAAAATGATATCTCGAATGCTCGGGCGATCTGTAAGAATCATAACGATTCTTTCAACGCCTAGACCCACGCCTCCTGTTGGCGGCATTCCCGTATCAATAGCTAATAGAAAATCCTCATCCATGGGGTGAGCCTCTTGATCATTGGCGCGCTTAGCTTCTTGCTCGATCAACCGACTTCGCTGCTCTTCAGGATCATTGAGCTCAGAGTAAGAGTTACCAATCTCCATTTGAGCTGCAAACGGCTCAAAGCGCTCCACAAGCCCAGGCTCGGTACGATGAGCCTTGGTGAGCGGTGAGATTTCAACAGGATGATCCATGACAAAGGTTGGATGCCATAGGTGTTGCTCGACGGTGAGCTCAAAGAGCTCCATGAGTTTTTGTCCTCTAGAAAGTAAACCCAACCGACCTTTTTTTGCATTTTCGCTGCCATGTTTAGCCAACTGGACATCAAGATCTGTGTCTGTGATCGTCTTTGGCTCGACTTGAGCGTACTGACGAATTCCATCATACACCGTGAGCTTACGCCACGGAGGAGTAAAGTCGATTTCTTTCCCTTGATATTCAAACTTGTAACTGCCCTTCATGGCCATAACGAGATGACAGGTCAATTCCTCGAACTGTTTGAGCTGGTAATTATAATCAGTGTAAGCCTCATACCATTCTAACATCGTAAACTCAGGATTGTGAGAGCGATCGATGCCTTCGTTCCGAAAATTCTTACTCATGTCGTAAACTTTTTCAAAACCACCGACAATCAGCCGCTTTAAGTAAAGCTCGGGGGAAATCTTCATGTAGAGCTTCATATCCAGAGCTCGGTGGTGGGTCGTAAATGGGTGGGCCGCAGCTCCGCCGTAAAGAGGTTGAAGAATTGGCGTTTCGACCTCAAGAAATCCTCGCGCGTCCAAAAAAGAACGAATCTCGCGTACGATTTTGGATCTCGCCTCAAACACTTTTCGAGATTCAGGATCAGAGATCAAATCAAGATGACGGTGGCGGTATTTGATTTCAACGTCTGCAATCCCATGAAACTTTTCAGGGAGTGGCTCAAGAGTTTTGCAAAGCAAACTGAACTTTTGACAGTGAACACTCAGCTCGCCCTTTTGCGTGCGGAAAGCAAAGCCTTCAATTCCAACAATGTCGCCAAGGTCGAGCAAATCAAAAGCCACCCGATCTTGTGGAGCAAGCTCCTCGAGTTTGACATAAACTTGCAGGTTGCCTGTTTGATCCTGCAAATTGAAAAAACAGGCCTTACCCATGGATCGCAAGGTCATAACTCGACCCGCGAGCCGATGGGTCACATCCAAATGCTTTTCGCCGGTTTGCAGGTGCGCAAACTTTTGGTGAATATCTTTGAGAGACCCTGTTCGCGAAAAATCGTAGGGAAAAGGATTAATGCCCTTTTCTTTAAGCTGGTGGAGCTTTTTTCTTTTCTCGGCGCGCAGGGGGTTTTCTTCATGCATAGGACGTCCTTCCGTCATCAATTCCACTACAACGATTTGCCTGCAAAGGCATCCATCACGCGGTGAAGAAGATCGATGGCTTCGTTTTTAGGTCTTTGAAACGCATTTCGTCCCATAATACTCCCGAAAGCGCCTCCTTGAGCCATTTGCTGAACCTCTTGAAGAAGCTCTGACGTTCCTTTGGTTTCCCCGCCGCTAAAAATCACGATGCGGTGACCGTTGAAACAGCTTTGAACGACATGGCGAGTTCGATCGGCAAGATTGTCAATGCGGATCGACTGAGCCTGATACACTTTTCGGGCGGCATCTTGTTCGATGTGAGCCGTTGGTGGTTTGACTTTAATAATGTGGGCTCCGAGCTGAGCTGCGATGTGGGCGCCATAAGCGATCACATCAATAGCCGTTTCGCCTTCTTTAGAAAGCTGCTCCCCACGAGGGTAAGACCAGATGATCACGGCAAGGCCCGCTTTTTTAGCTTCTTGGGAGGCAAATGCAATTTCCTCGTACATTTCTTTACGCAGAGGGCTTCCAGGATAAATCGTAAAACCAATTCCGACGCAGCCAAGTCTTAAGGCATCGTCAACACTTGAGGTGAGTGCCGAAATCGGAGATTTAGAGCCAAAAAGAGTGTCAGAGTTGTTGATTTTGAGAATCAGAGGAATCTCGCCCGCAAAGTCCCGAGCAATCGCCTCGATCGCACCTAGTGGAGCTGCGTAGGCGTTACATCCCGATTCAATGGCAAGGCTCACGTGGTAGGCAGGATCGTAACCGTCAGGGTTGACGGCAAAGCTTCGCGCAGGACCGTGCTCAAATCCCTGATCCACAGGAAGAATGACAAGCTTGCCTGTGCCTTTCAGGCGGCCGTGATTGAGCATCCGAGATAGATTTGTTAAAACCCCTGGAGTGTCAGCTCCGTACCAACTTAAAATCTCCCTAACCCTTGGTGTCATAAGGTCTCCCTTCGTAACGATGTGACTTCAAACAACATGTGATTTTTACCAGCTCGATGAAGTATGGTAGCGTGTCTAGAATTTCAGGAGACTAGCTCAGGTTTTTGCGCTAAATCAAATGAAAAAAGGTGAATGCTCATGGTAAATTCAATCGAAGTTCAGTGGCAAGCCACTCCAAATCCCGCAACTCTCAAATTTTTGACCAATCTCAAGTTGGTGGATGAGCCAAAGGACTTTACCACAGCGCTCGAGGCCGAGACCTCTCCCCTTGCTGCAAAAATTTTTGGCTTCCCGTGGACCAACAGCGTTTTTATCGGAACGGATTTTATCACCGTCACTAAACAAGACTGGGTCGATTGGGAGGTTTTGGCAGAGCCCCTTGCTGGCCTGTTACGTGAACACTTTCAAAATGGCGAGCCCATTATGTCAGAAAGCATTGCTAGCGAAGCTAATGAAAATGATTCTCCCGAAGTGAAGCTCATCAAAGACATCATCCAACGCGAAATTCGCCCCGCCGTAGCCCTTGATGGCGGCGACATCGTCTTTGCAAAATACGAAAATCAGGTCGTGTACCTGCACATGCGTGGATCTTGTGCCGGCTGCCCGAGCTCTGTTCAAACTCTTAAACAGGGCATTGAAACTCGCCTGCAAGAGGCCCTTCCAGAAATCAAAGAAGTTGTCTCAATTTAGCGATAAACTTCTCAGAAACGAGCTCCCAAGTAGCGAAGAATGGCTGGAACATCTTCAAGAGGCCCATCGACTCGCTCCTAGCATGACAGCGTCGACGTTCTGTCCTGGACGCACCAAAGATGGGCTTGTTTCTTATGAGGTCCTTGCGCAGACATTACAACCTTACGTCGATCGCAATGTTACCGTGGTTGATTTAGCTTGCGGAGATGGCCACCTTTTTCAATTTGTGCTTCCTCGGCTGACGCCAGGGAGTCGCCTTCTTGGGATAGATATGTCGCCCGAGGAATTAGCTGTTGCAAGACAAAATCAAGATCCGCGCGTGCACCTTTTTTTAAAGCTTGCAAGCGACACAGGGTGCGCCTCCCGCTCCGTCGATGCCATCTTATGCCACATGGCTTTGATGCTTATGGAGCCGATTGAGCCCGTTGTTAGCGAGATCGCCCGTCTCTTAAAACCCGGTGGATGTTTTTCTGCCATTGTTGGCTCCTCTCAAAGAGGCGCCGGATTTTTGGAAGAGATGTCTGCTGAAATCAGAAAATTCTTGCTCTCTATTTTTCCGCTCTACCGAGAAACAAAAGTCGGCGATCCGAGAGTTTATCACCTCTCAGGGCTCAAAGAGCTGTTTCGAGCTGACCTGGGATTTTCATCAAACATTCGCTCAGAGAAATTTGAAATCCACTTTGATCTCACTCCTGAAGAGGTCTGGAACTACAACAAAGAAATGTATTTTATCGGAATGCTCAAAGACGAGCCTAAAGAGCGCCTTAAAAAGCATCTTTTGGAATTTACAGAAAGCCGCAAAGACTCCCGCGGCCGTGTGCAATTTTCTTATCCGATGGAAAAAATCACTGTCTGGGCAAACTAAGCCGTGCTCTCGTAGATCAGCCGCAGTCCATCCTCACGCACTTCTTCGCGAGCTTCGTAACCAAACTTTCTCTCCACCTCATTGGCGTGCAGATAATTCTGCAAAATCCAATTCTCTAGCGACGTTTTAAGAACGCGGGTGAATAGAGTTTCTGTCCAAAAATGGCTAGCGCAATTCACTTTTTTGATCATGTATGAGGCGATCTGCCCTGTAGCGGCTCTGATGAAGTTCTTATACAGGTCTTTTCTTTTGAATCTAAAACTAAAATGGATGTGGTTTCCCATCACTTGGAGGCCTGAGATTTCCACGAAGTTCTTTTTTGCGTATTTTTGGAGATAGGAACATATCACTGCTTGGTGGCGAGTCAGTTGGGCTTTGTCGGATTTTAAGACAGCGTGATGGAATTTGTTAGGCGCAAGAGGTCTTGTTGTTTTTCTTTTTCCTTTAGAAAGAGTGCCTCCGTGAGAGGTTCGATTCAGATTTTTTTGCTGTTCTTTGGAGAAGAGATTTTCGTTTTTCACGTTGCTTGTTTTATAGTTTTCTCCTCTGAAAAAGTCAATTTTTTGGTTTGGTTTTTTGGATCGATTTTGGCTTGTGCTTTTGGAAAAAGTTTGGGGCGATGGTGTAGGGCGCATGGAAGAGTGATGGAAAATGGGGACAACAAAAAGTTGTTGCCCCCATTTCCCACAACTCTCCCACAGCGGACGGAGGCTACGGCTATTTTTATTTATTTTTTAGGAGGGCTTATGGCAGGATCGTGGTTCCTGTCTCCGGAGATGTTAGCCCCATAAGCAGAGATCAATGTTCAGCTGGTAGACATTTTCGCCCTTGGCGTTTTCGATATGCCCTTTAGCTCCTGCCAGAAGTTTTAGGATCTCTTTTTTAAGCTTCTCTTGATAGGTTGTTTCTGCTGAAAAAAAGGCGGAGAAAAAATAGTCATTTTTTGATTTTTCTTGCTGGAGTTTTTTGAGCATCTTGAGTCTTTGCATCACTGCAAAAGTACTAAATACCGGGGAATCCTCGCGCAGGTGTCTGACAAACTCGTTAGTATGGATCTTGTTCTTGGTCATCTCCACCAGGTTCCAACGCCTGAGCTTAAAAAGGATCTCCTCAAAACGGGTTTGCGAAAGGCCCAAGGCCCCGCAGATTTTTTCGGGGTTTGAAGCAAACCGAGGGACACTCAGCAGGACGTGGACAAGATGAATATCAACATCTGAATAGTACTCCCAGGAGATATCTCCCAGCTGCAATTCATTTTTGATGTGCAAAATATTTTCGGTTTTTAAATGAGAGGAACGTATTTTCTCAATCTTAGATGTGAGGCGCGACTTACGAGCAGCTACAGAGCAAGTTTGAAGTTCGCGGAGAAGTCCTACAAATTCGGTCTCTTCCTCAGAGAGCTTCAAGTACTCACAAGCCGTGAAGACTTGATCGGCGCTGAGATGACTGTCCCCATTGAGCACCCGGGAAAGATAGGTTTTTTGGATGCCGCAGGCATGGGCCATTTTTTCAAAGGTGTACCGATTCCCAAATTTTTCGCGAATTTGTTCGGTGGTCTCACGGAGGGCTTTTTTGTAATCGCTATATTCATAGATTCTCATGTTAACTTTAAGTATAACACTTTCTATTTTATTGTTGTACTAATTAATTTACCTGCCTTAACGGCTGCAGCATATTGACGCCATCGAAACAGCGTCATTCGATAAATCAACCCCCCGACGCAAAAAAGGAAGTATCTATGAAAACCGTTCTCACCACTCTTGTCGCCGTGCTTTTTGCATCTCAGTCCTTCGCAGCCGCTTACAAGTGCAACGTCGTTGGCACCGCCGGCCAAGCCCCTCTCGCGGCGTTTGAACTCGACACCGAACTTGCTCCCAACAAGTCGATCGATCTCACACCAGACACGTCTGTTGGGTGTGTCACTCTTAAAACCACTCCTGCTTACATTTCTTGTGCGTTCGTGTACCAGAAAGACCAAATTGCGGCTGCGGCTACTGAAGTTGGGTCTTTGCTAACTCTTGTCGTTCGTAAACAGGACAAGCAGTTGGTTTTGAGCTGCCAATTGGTAAAATAGTTAAAACTCAAAGGCGCGGGGTTGTCTGCAAAACCCCGCGATGTTATCTCAGCGGAGGGAGTGTGTTTCTTGAAAAATTTGATTTTTCTTTTTATTTCTTCCTTGGCTTCAGCCGACGGGACGTTTTCTAGTGGCGGCGGCTTTTTGCTGAAAGACTCCCACAACCCTTGGTTTTTACGAAACGTGACCGAGGTAAAATACTGCGTGCAGATCGATCGCGTAAACTTTGGCCTTGATGAGAACTCAGCCAGGATCCAAATTCGAAAGGCCCTTGATTTTTGGGCCACCGACTTCCAATATGCCTTGAGTAATAACAAATTGAAAATTGCATCTCAACACTTTACGGAGGTGCCTTGTTCTCCTGAAGTGGACTTAACGTTTCAATTCGGAGTGCTTTCTGATGCGCAAAAGCGACAGGTGGAATCACCGAAAGATATAGCTGCCATCACGATTCGCGACTCTTATTC
This sequence comes from Pseudobdellovibrionaceae bacterium, assembly GCA_044229295.1. Classification (GTDB taxonomy): domain Bacteria; phylum Bdellovibrionota; class Bdellovibrionia; order Bdellovibrionales; family Bdellovibrionaceae; genus JBGATJ01. Next base: position 29,182 of record JBGATJ010000026.1, on the reverse strand, counting down.
GGCCATAAACTTAACTGGCAAAGGGTATATCTACGTTGCTCCCTCAAATGGGCCACTAGCCTATGATTCAGAAGGACTAGAGCCTAACGTATGGAAAAAAGAATCTGGCCTTCTTCTCTACTTTGCTCTTATTCACGAACTTGGCCATGTGTTTGGGCTTCCCCACATGGGGCCCTTTGGCTCGATAATGTCAGAGGGGTTTGTGGAAAGTCTTTTCACACCTGGGTTTGACCCCAAAAAACTCACGGACCGTCCCACACACTTTTTTGCTCTACCCGAGGAACAAGCGTCTTGCCCCCCTCCAATCCTTATGGATCAGTGGAAAAAATTTCTTAACCTCACGGAAGGTCAATGCATTAAAATCAAATTCTCTCGCTCCAAAAATCAGGTCGTGGGTTCAGATGATGTTGAAATTCTCGCCGGTCCATCTCTCGACAATTTGAAGTCTATAGCCAAAGGCGTCCTGGCTGTTGTAAGGTTTTTCCCGGAGTTTTCAAACCCGATCCGCATCTCAAAAAAGCAGACTGTCTTTACCCAAGATGAAATCGTCAACACTGGCTTTTTGATGGTCCTTGGCCCCTCTATCATCAGTATAACCAAACGAGGTGTGATTGAAGTTAATGGGGTAAAAAAGGCTCTTGAAGTTCGTTTTGAACAAGGGACTGCCGTATTTACAGTTGACGGCGTCGAGCCCGATGGAACTATGATCACTCTATTTTGAGGCACGCTATGAGACTATGTCTAATAATATTTGCCGCTATGGGGGCTAGCTTGCATGCCTGGGCCGGGGGTTTGAGCACCACCGGTGGTGGCAGTGGCGTGATCTGTTTTGCAGACAAGGCAACGGCAGATAAGTATCGGGGCGGCGACGGCACTCTTAAAACAATCCTGGCAGATGCGAAAAGCGTCCAATCGCTGGAAGGCTATGAAGCGCAAAAGTTGGATGTAGGATCTTTGATGTCTCCTCAAGGGGATTGGCTGTCTCTTCTTGAAAAAGCTCACAGAAATGTGAGACTCACCTCTCCTGTTTTTGCGTTTGCATTAAGCCAATCTGCGAATCTCTCTGAGTTTGCCTCCTGGAAGCCCGCTCAAAGAATTGCCTTCATTGACGATGCCCATGCGCTTATAAAATTAGAGGACCGATGCCTTCGCATCATGATTGCTCGGCGAACGGCTCAATTGAGCCATAAGCCAAATGGCCCACCTACCGACTTTCCGAAAATAAAAGTCGAGTTCATCCAAGACCTGTTTGATCGTTTGGACTCTTTAAACAAAGCTCTTTTGGTTTTCCACGAGCAGCTCTATATCCTTGGGGCAGCGATCGGGCACGAAAACTCGGATGCCGTTCGAACGTTCACGCGATTTTTCTTTTATAAAGATCCCTTTTTAGGAGCGGATCCTGTTCGCTCTTATGATGCGGTATTTTCCTTGCGGCAGGGATTGGTACAATGGTTTGGCGACTATCCACTCTTTTTTATTTCTGACGTAAAATCCTTATCAGTCTTAGAAAACCGGGCGGTTAGCGCATGGTCTCGGCATTTGAGCTTCATTGAGCTCCTTAAAAAAATTCGCGCCATAAAAAAACGCTGCCTTGATCAAGGTCCTTTTAGCGACGAAGGCTGCGCCCATATCGCACTGGCCTCCGATAGCGAACTCACAGACGAGGAAGCCTTCCTTGAAGTCGCCTATTTCAGTCTTGATATTGCTTTAAATGAGATGAACTCCGAATTTTTATTTCATCCGTATATGGATTCAGAAATGCTCGATCTTGGAGACCACGCACTCAATCTTGCCTGTGATTTGATTCCTCGCAGGCTGAAGCGAACGTCTGTAGCACAAAAGGCTCTTAAATATTGTGATCACCAAGGGAAAAGATCAAAGTTGATTTGGTAGAGCTCATCGCTGCTCGATTCCGTCACTAACTTTTCAAACTTCTTTAGGAAGCTCAAGAATTCTGCTTTGATTTTTTCTCTGGCTTCTTCGCTACAGCTAAATGTTCCCGAAAAACTGTAGCAGGTTTCGGTGCCAACTCGCCAGATACGATCAATGGCAAGCTGGCGATGGGAGACTAAATGAGCGCGAGAAAACGGGGAATCCGCGGTGAGATGCTTTGTCACGCCCAGAACCTTCCACTTTTTCCCCTGGCGAACTAAAAGCTGCAGACGCTCAAGAAGATCTAGGATCTTTGCTGTTTGTTTTTGGGAAAGTCCAAACCGGCGGCTGATAGATGGCACATCAAACTCCACAGAGTTGAGGTTTAGGTACATGTGAATAATCTCAACAAATGGATCAAGGTAGTACTGAGCCTGCTCGAGGTCACTGATTTGCATTTTTTTGGAATCTAAAACGGAGTCGGCTCGAAGCTGTTTGGCACGAATTTCAGCGATGCGATTTTTTAAAAGGCTACGCCGGCTCGGCAACGAAGTGCGAGAGTACTCCAGGAGCAAAATTAAGAAATCGATCTTATCGGCAGAAAGATCTAGAAGCTCCGCCACTCGATAGATCTGATCGGTATTAAATTCAGCACGGCCTTTGAGAACATTGGTCAAATAACTCGGCTGCATCCCGGCCTTTTCGGCAATTTGCGTGAGCGTAAAATCTGGCCTCAGCTCTTTGAGAGCCTGAATTCGAGATAATAGGGCCTTACGATAGTCATCAAAACTGTAAATCACAGCGCTGAATTTATATAAAATAAAAATTAAAGCAATATTTTATTTTTTAAAAATATACTTACTGTGACGGGGGCTTTAAAATGGCCGCCAAAAAGGAGATTCTTATGAAAATGATTCTTACCGTCCTCTTCGTTCTGTCTTGTCAAACTGGTTTCTCAGCCACACCTCCAGATGATGAAGGATTTCTCGCAGCAGTGATCCAGTCCTCTGAGTTTAAGGCAGAGAAAGCAAAAGTCTGGGGAGCTCTCACAGGAATTGAAGTGTCCCATGTCTCGGGCGACCTCAAAACCTTTTCATTCAGCTACTCTGATGGCGACGCTCCTTGCTTTATTCAAGCGTCAGTTCAGAATTTATCTGAGGATCATTTTCGCGTCACACAGCTTGTTTCTAGCTGTGCTAAGAACCTTTAGTCACTGGATCTTAACTCAGGAGTATAAAGTCGCTAAACAACTGCGAAAAAGATCGACGCCGCTGTCGTATCAATTTGAACAATCGTTTAAAAGCGCTGTGTAAAAGGAGTTTTTGCAGGTAGTCTAGAGTTTCAAGAGGAGAACCCAATGAAACTAAGATTTAAATACTTCGCACTTACGATCCTAGTTCTAGTCCAACAAACCGCATACGCTGACTCTCTTATCTCTCCCTCTTCAACAGGCCCAGACTGGGCCAGCGGTGCAAGAAACTCTGGCAACCAATACGCCTTCTTTTTGGATGTACAAAAAGGACAGTTGGATCTCTGCCAAAAATACAGCATTGGGGTTAATAAAGATAAAGCCCTCACATGGAATGATATTGCTCATCCCACTAATATGGGTCGGCAAGGTTTTAACGTCAATGGCTGTAACCAATGGATCTATGGTTTGCGCATTCTTCCACAAGATCAAGACAACGCGGTAACAACCAACTGCGCTTCTTACGTAACGGCTGGGACGACCACCAGGTTTGACTCTTACTATGACAGCATGGCAACCGAACTGGCTGCTAGCGCTCCTAAGTTTATGGTCATTCGAGTGGGCTGGGAACTCAACGACGACTTTCCATGGTCGATCATTAAGTGCGACACCCCAGCTAAAATTGCTGCCTATAAAAAAGCTCACCAAAAGATTGTGACGAAATTAAGAGCCGCTTTTGCTCGGCAAAATAAATCCTTTATCGTCTCCTGGAGCTTCATCAGAGAGTCTTCTAAACTTCCTCGGCCTGTGCAAGAGTATTTCCCTGGCGATGATTATGTAGATACTGTGGGTCTTGATTATTACGACCACACCTATCCCAAAACTCGTCTAAGCAATAGCACGGATGCCAATTTTACCCGTATGGCAACTAACGGCACTGTCGATAAGCCCTTCGGGATTGAAACTTGGTATGCCTTCGCTCAGAAAATGAAAAAGCCATTTAGCGTGGATGAGTGGGGCATCAACAATCCAAGCGTCGGCGACAACCCTACGTACATTCGTGGGATGTACAATTTCTTTAATGAACATAAAAATGATACCGTCCATACGTTGTCCGATGGAGTTCAGCCCGCTCTTGGTTTTGAAAACTATGCTAACTATGGCGAACACATGCTAGGCACAACTAAAAGTCCAAAGGCATCGGCCGAATACAGAAGGCTGTGGGGACAGTAATCACGCTGCGAGTTTGTGACCGCATTCACCACAAAACTTTTGGGCTTCTTTCAACTCCGCCTGACAAGACGGACAAGAGAGGCCCGAAGTTTTCTTTTTGATTTCAACTTCTGGTTCATTAAGATCAACAAAGCCTTTTTCGTTCCACTTTGTAATCTCCTTAACCAAGCGCCAAAAGATGATGTAGTTTTTAATTTCAGCAAGCTCAAATTGAAGAAGAACAGGACCTGAACTCACGGTTTTTCGCTTCACAAAAACGCCCTTTGTTTCAAGACGGGTAAGGTGATCGGGATTGAGGGTGAGGCCGAGCTGATCTTTAAATTTTTGAAGAACCACAGCATAGTCTATAGAAACAATTCCCATGCGATCCAGAGCGACGCCTTCACTGCAAGTTACAAAGCCTTTAAGAATTTGCATGCAAAGATCGTCAACTTTAAGGAGCTCTGTTTTACCACCCTTAAAGTAGTTGTATTGGTAGTACTCAAAGAAATTCTCTACCATAGGAAGATTAAAGAACTCAACCCCTTGAATTTCGTCAGGTCCCGTTGGGTTCTCGGGATTTTTTCCCATTTCAAAGCGCGCTAGCTTGAGTTTACACAGAATGCAGAGAGCTTGCTCAAGACGCTTTGGTGACTCTTGAAACACTCGCTGTGCATAGTGCTTCATCATCGTCCAATCAACACGAACGAGGGCCTTGTCCTTTTCTCCCTTTTCGCCTTTGTGATTGGCGGTATGATAGATGACACCAAAAACTTTGGCGATTTGATCTTCTGGGCAAGGACTGGGGTCTTTTTCCATTTTGAAATTTTTTAAATCGACAGTCGCCTGTTTATTACGATCAAGAAGACTTTTGAGGAGCACTTTAGAAGTTTGCGGGAGCATCTCAAATTCTTTTTTGAAAGCCTCAATGCTGATTTCAAGAATCTTCGTATCAACGGTAGCGACGGCAGAGAGAGTGTGCGTGGCTGCACCAATAACTCCTGACTCACCTAAAACATGATTCACACCGAGTTGAAAAAGCTCGATATTTTTTTTAGGTCTTACAAGGCATAGTGAGACAGCTCCAGATTGAATCACGTAGAGCGATGTAATCTTGTCGCCTTCTTTAAATACCAGGTCGCCTTTTTTGAGTGTCAAAACCGTCATAAGACCTCCACGTCTGCGTTGTCCTATCGACGACTTAGGGACATGTCTTAAATCTCCCTGACGTTCATCTTACGACAAAAGATAGCGTCTTAAATTGAGACGGCTTTTGAGGCTTCCGACGTCCTAAGGTCAAGTCTAGAGAAGGACTAAATCAAGACTTTTAGGTTTTTTGAGTTTCACTGATAATAGAAGAAGGGACGCACTTTGCTGTTCCAAAAGGAGACTCAATGAACTACGACGTAGGAAACGTTTTCAGCTACCTCTTACAAACCCCAGAAGGGGGCTTGCGAAAGATGCTCATCGACAACAAGCCATTCACCGAAGTCCATTTTAATTTACTGATGAAAGTAGTAAGAAGCAGCACTCCTGAAAACTTTGCCATCTACTGGGAAAAACAAGAGTTCCCAAAAGTGAAAATGTCTCCGAGCGAAACCAAGCTCAAGGAATCGTTTTGGGGCGATTGCTTCACAACGTTTCAATCCCGCGGGCTTGTCGACAATAAAAAAGCAGCCTAATTAAAGAAAAAGGATCGAGGCCCCGCCTCGGTCCTTTTAAAAAAAGTTAATCCCTAAAGCGAAACTTCTCTCCACTCGATCTTCTGGCATTTTAAAAATATCGAACTTTAAAAAAATAGGAAATGCCATCATCTGAACTTTAAAACCCACACCATATCCCGACTGCGCAAACTCGATTTGATCTGATGTTGTAAAAAGATAGTGAATCCTTTCAAGAGTCGGGAGCAAAATGAGTGGAACTTTGTTTTCTAACAGATACTCAAATCGATAACCAATTCCGTAGGTGCTATATCGAAAAGAGTGCTCAGAAAAATTAGTCCCCCAATACACATGAACACGATCCCAAAAATTCACACTCAAATCAGCAGCAACAGCGTCTCCTTTTTTTTCGTCAATACGCCGAAGCCACGAATGCTCTGTCAGTAGCAGATCCAAATCAAAGGTCGTCCTTGCTGACAAAAACGACATCTCTGGATTATCCTCTTTGTTAAACCGCGTGCGGCTTTGGTGAATGACTGCAGGGCCAGTACCGATCCCAATCTGCCCAACATAACCGCCGATGCGCTTTCTCGAAATCACGCCTAAAAGCTCACCCGACTCGTCAAAAAAACCCCCACCGGAATTCCCAGGGCTTACCGACATATCCGTAAAAATCTCTCCCCGATCATTGACCTTAGAGACAATCCCCCTGGACATGAGATTTGTAAAATCCAGATCTATCGGCGGCTGACTAAAAGGACGCATCAACACAGGATGCCCGATAGTCGCGATCTCCTCCCCTGCACTCACCGTGTTTTCGGGCCTGCGGATAGGAACTGGGAACCGCACACTCGCACCTGAGTTCACTCGGATCCAGGCAAGGTCCGACCATCCTTCAAGGTAAACTAAAGTCCCAGACTCAAATCGCGAGGGCCTTTTAGACCAAGACAAAAAAATCGGCCTTAGAGTATCAACGCAGTGAGCGGCCGTGAGAACAAGATCGGCTTCAACGAGCGTCCCCGAACAGACAGCCCCACCGCTCATAACCAGGGTCACGGCCTCAACGTTTTTCTTGTAGACCTCACGCCACTCGGCGTTCGCAAAAACGGGCAACAAACAAAAAATAAATCCGACTATTTTCATGAATGTAGCCTAGCTTCAACGTAAAGGTGCCGACTAGTATTTTTTGTTACCCCGCCGGAAAATTTCTGGATATAACCCAAGAATGAACAAAGTCTATCAAACAAAAACTAGGATTTTCTTTAGGCACGCAGATCCTGGCCAGATCATGTTTTTTGGAAACCTTTTTGAAATTGCTCACGACATTGTCGAGGAATTCGTACTAGCTGCTGGGTTTGAATGGGACGAGTGGTTTGCAAATCCCACAGTTGTAGTCCCTTTTCGCCATGTGGAGGGCGATTACTTGCGGCCGCTTAAGGCAGGACAAACTTACGAGGTTAAACTCCAGATTTTAAAACTCGGAACCAGTTCCATTCAGATGGAGCTGGAGTTTTGCCAAGGGGATCAAGTTCACGGCAAGGTTTGTACAACTCAGGTCACCGTGGATCCAAAGACGATGACCAAAGTTCCAGTGCCCGAGGCTTACTGCGAGCGACTGCGCCCCTACCTCAGACAAAATTAACGAGATGATTTTTTGCAGCGGACGTCTTGAGAGACGTTATCCTCGGTCCAAACGCCTTTTCCGTTGTCGCGAACAACAAGGTTTGTGTCTCTGGTATTAGGAACGTACATTTTAAATCCACGGGATTTTTGTACGTCTAAGATCTGATAAGCAGAGTCTTGGGTCTGAAGCAATGGAACGCCTCCATCTTCGGCCTCGTAGTCGTTATCAGCAATATTGACGTGAATTTTGACAGACGACCCTACGCAATCAAAACTGGCCCAAGCCGCCATACTGAAAAATGGAATAAAGGCTCCGATGAGAAAAGCAGATTTCATAAATTCTCCCTGTGTTTAGCGCCATGCATAATTCGCTTTCGGCGAATTTCCAAGATCTACCTACGACCTTGAAACGATTTCGTACTCCTGAGGTCAGCCTCATATTTCGGCTCTTTTAAAAAATAGGGTGACTTTCAAAGGGCCACATGGTTTTTTTTCCTCTGGCAAAATTCAGCCCCGGTGGCGAAATCGGTAGACGCACAGGACTTAAAATCCTGGGGTTCGGTTAAACGGCCGTGCCAGTTCAAGTCTGGCCCGGGGCACCACGCAACGTCGTCAAAATGGCAAAGCCATTTTGAACGCCGTGCGTATCCGAGGATGCGGTGAGGAGACTTGCGACGAACCCATCCGCAGGATCGACGGGCGCAAGGCCCTCGAAGGGCCGGCGACCGGCTTATCCACCGGGCGTCGTGGCTGAAACCCAAAAGGCGCGAGCCTCGAGCGAAGCGAGAGTCGAGCAGTCGCAGTTCTACTCCTCAACCCGCGTTCTTGCGAAAAACAGCGTCTTCCAATTTTTTTAAACGCTCAGCCATACTCTGTGAGTCCTTAAGAGCCTCTCGTAAGAGTTGATTTAACAACGTCTGATATTTAGTCCCTTGCTGCTCAGCGCGTTTTTTAAGTTCAAGCAAAACATCACCATCGATAAAGCTGGTGATCCGAACTTTATGGTTCTTCGGATCCGCATAACTCTCATCCAGCAGATCCTTTTTCCCGTATTTAATTTTACCGGTCTTCGAAGATTTCATTCCACACCTCCAGCCAATCATTCTTGTATTGAGCGGTGACTTTCAGAATCACCGCGACGTCTCTTTGGGAAAACTTCTCAACTTTCAGCACCGTCAAATTATCGAGCCTGATCTTTGCTTTTGCCTCATATCTATCAGGTAAACCTTGATAAACGGTTACATGAGGAAACCCGTGATCTCGCGTATGAATAATAAAAGCCAGATTCTTGACCACCAGCAAAGTCGGTATAATCATACATTATACACAAAAATATGCATGTGTCAAATTTTACTCGAATCCATCCGCAGGATCGACGGGCGCAAGGCCCTCGAAGGGCCGGCGACCGGCTTATCCACCGGGCGTAGTGGCTGAAAGCGACGGGTTCTAGGCCTATTGAGTGCTGATATTATTGGTTCCATCTGTGATCGAACGAAGTTTTAACCTAATATCAAAAGAAGGCATTCTATATTTTCCGTCTTTGATGACAGTATTCGGTGGAGCAGCGGTCAGGAGACTCCTCACTTCCGAGTTTTCAATGTATTCCGGCGGGTCAGCTTTTTGCCAACTGAAATTTTCCAACTGAGCTTCTACTATTTCATGACCAGACATTTGTAGTGAACCAAAAATAATCTTTCCTAATTTAGTTGACCAAAAATGTTTGAAAAATAATCCAGTGTCTGGGATTCCACCTAACTTTAAAGTTTGTGCAACAAAAGGCAGAGAAGCCATCTCTGCCAACGTCTCTTCATTGGCGACCTCTGCGAAAAAACCTTTAAGGCTTCCATATTTCAAACCTGACATACGAAGCGACAACAACAAAGCAAGGACTGGCATTGGCATGCCTTTTCCAGGGACGGCGTCTTCTAAACCAGAACCTCGATACCATTTTGGTCCGGGTCTTCCAGACGCACGCATCGAGATCCCGCGCAAATAATACTCTCCGTTTTCTGTATTATAACTACGGTCAACCATTCCAAAAGTGGGAATTTTAGCTCCCGGATAAGGCGGAGGGGTCGTCACGTCACTTAAGGTCATGTAGTCCAATCCTTCTTCAACTAATATGGATCCCATTTTAAACGAATGTTCGGCTGGCAGCTTCATAAAGTTTTGATAGTTTCTTCGATCACGATCTTGAAACTGTGAAGATCCAAAGACGCTAGAACACTTTACCATGGGTCGGGATTGACCTTCGGCAGTAAAACGAAAAAAAAATGATGGCTAAAGTAGACGTCCCTAAAATTAGGATTTTCCGATATTTGATTCTGCTCAAATGAAAAGACGTTTGTTGTTTAACAGATGTAAAAAAAATGATCACAGACCTTCCTCCCGATCCTGTTAACTACTTATCGAAAGATCTCCTTAAAAGATGGAATTGCAATCCCTATGCCTTAGGACTGACCGACAAAATCAGCTGTCGAGTGGCACCGGCTTCGGTACCAATTTAGGGTTATCCAAAAACTCAAAAGGCGGAACACTTGAAGTTACACATGCAGTGAGCGATAGAATGATGTGGAAATCCAACTTATAAAATAAATGGACAAAATTGTCCATTTTAGTGTAGACTACTTTTGATGGTCAGGCGTTCATTTAAAGTTAACATCGTTGTGAACAATCGCCACATAAAATATGTTGTGATTGACCGCTCACTATGAGCTGAAACATTCCGATATGATTTCTGATTCTTTGATCGTCGACTTGGTAAGTCTTTTGGATGGTGGAGACTTTACGGCAGAAGCCGTAACAAAAGATTTTGAATACTACACCACTGAGAACTTGTTTTTAAAAGGAAAGCTATATCGACTGATATGGCTACTTGAAAAAGACCAACTTTATATTGGTGTTGTTAACGCCTATAGGAGGAAATGATGGCATTTCCAAGTAAAAAAGAACTGACTAAGATGAGAAAGAAACTTGATAAGGCCGAGGGCTCACTGATGTTGTCCCGCAATGCGACACCACTGGAAAAGCTGCGCTATGAAATTTGCAAGCAGTTTGTGATCTATGCCAGGGAACACGATTTAAAAAGCAAAGAATTGGCAAAACTGGTTGGTGTTGACGAAAGCCTTATGAGTAAAGTCCTTCGCTATCGACATCACCGATTCTCCACTGACAAGTTAGTTGAAATGCTTACTAAAATTCATCCCAAACATCATTTGCTTTTGAGAGTTTCGTGACGAGTTGGATATTGTGCTATCGAGGCATTTGTAAGTATGACACGCTCTCAAGAAAAACGTCTGGAAATCAAAAACCTCTCATACACAATACCAAATTCGCTCGAACCAGATTCCATTTTCATTGAATTCTCTCGCTACGGCTGAGAAACTCCCCCCCCCCGGAGGTTCCATGAAATACCTACTTCTTATTCTTTTTCCCGCTGTTTTTTCAACTGAGGCCTATGCGCTTGAACCCATCCGAATTGAGGTCGGCAAGAACTACAGTGGATACTCAAATGATGAGTTGCGACGACGGGTTTGGCAGCTGGAGCGAGCGGTTGCACAACTTCAGGATCAGGTCTTTCAGTTGGCCCTCAAGAATGAAGGTCACAGTAATGATCTATGGACGTGCACCATTCAATCTTTTGGCAAGACCCACGTCGCCGCTGGAAATTCTAAAGCTAGTGCTCTTGCTCAGGCTTTGAAGAAATGCAGCGACGCCACTGATGCGATTCATTGTAAAGAAAGTGACGTCAAGTGCGGGAATGAGTGAGATTAAAAACTCCGAAAACTAAAGCGTAGGAACAGTCACACACTTCGCTTTAGCCGAATCGCCAGAAGCAAAATCCACGCTTACATCCATTTTAAGTCCAAGTGGAATTGACGTAGAATCAAAATCGTAACGAGGCAAATCTAAAACGTTAGCAGTGCCATCGGCAAACTTCGCGATGTAAGTGATACTGTCCCGCTGAACGCTTTCTGCAACATACTTCGTCTGCCAGCCTTGGGTTCTGTTTTTAAGAAGGACCGATCTATTACCAACAGTTAAAGTCCAACCTTCGTGATAGAAATTTCCTTCCATGCTAGGCAACGCTGCAAGGCAGTTGAGAGTCCATTTTGCTTGAGCGGCGGTACCGGCCAAAAGAACGGATAGAGCGAGGATAGTTTTAGACATAAGTTCTCCAAATTTGTGATGAATTGATTTCAGGCTTAGTAACAGAAAGCCTGAAAACTCACAAACGTGATGGAAAAACTTTCACGGACATTTCCAACGGTGTACTAAACTCCTGAGAGCCCGCTGGAAGTTTTCCCAAGGCCTGAGCCAAACGACGGCAAATTGATCCCAAATTTTTGGGCAATGGTCATAAACACGCAGCCAGTAAGACTCGCATTCGTGGTAATCACTCGGTTGCTAGGCATGCCGTGATTTTTACCTCCCGCCAAAATGCGAACGACATTGGAATTGTCGTGTCTGTTGCCGTCAGAGAGGTTCCCGCCCATCATTAAAACCGTATTGTCTAACATGTTGCCGCTGCCATCAGCTTCTTGAGTGTTTTTTAGCTCTTCAAGCATCAGCTTAAAAACTTTGGATTCGAAGTGGTGTATGGAAACGAGCCGCTTCAAACGCTCGGTATCGTTATTGTGATGGGCGCATTGGAGGTGACGTCCTCCATCCATGTCTGCATTGAGGTAGCGATCTGCGCCTGTGATGACGTCTTTATAATTAATCCCTGTGGATTCGTTTCCAAACATCATAGCCCCGACACGAATTCGATCGCACCTCATGGCAAGAACCGCCGCCTTTGCGGCAAAATTGGCGTAATTTACATAAAAAGACGTCAGTGTTTTGCCATCCATTGAACCAGAAGGGGGATTGGTCGGCGCACTACAATTGAGACCCGTACCAATGCTGTCGGCATCAATCTCTAACTGTCTGACACTGTCAAGATAGCCGGAGAACATATTCTGATCTGATTTTGAGAGTTTGTTTTTGAGACTGGTTATTTCACCTTTCATGTAATCGAGGTGGCTTTTGCTATAGAGCTTTCGCTGTAAGGCGAGGGTCCCGGCATCACCACCTGTCGCGCCCACAAAAAAATTATCCAAAATCGCCGATGGATCTCGCATGGGAAAAAAAGCCTTACCATCGACGTACGAAATGTTGCACGTGTAATCGACAGATGTCACGTCGGTCGTTGCTCCTTTGTTTTGGTCCAAACTGACAACAAAGCTTTTGCCATTGTGAGTTCCCTGGCTTTTAAAATTTTTAACTAAAACCTGATCAAAAGAATCGTTGGAAATTTCTACCGTTTTAAAGGTACGGTCTGCGTTTCTGCGGGCCTGACCACAGGTCAAAAATGAAGTCGTTCCACGCCCGTGACCGAACGGAAGAATGTACTCTCCTCCGTTAAGATCTGCGCCCGTGGGAGCTGGATAATTTTTGTAGTTTGGAAAATTCGCCTCACTCTCACGGCCTGAGGCATTTTCTAGGCCCGTAACAATGCAGAGGTCCTGCATGTGACTTTGTAGCGGCATAAGGCCAAGGGGCGTGTTGGCCATATTTTTATCTTTCGGAATCCAAAAGCCATGTGGGTTTCCCGTCAGCAAAGAGCCAGAGTATGAACCCGCGGGTTGATAAAAAGCAAAAAAACGTGCGGGTTTGGCGGCAGCCCCACGAGCTATGGAGGAGTGAAATGATTCCAAAAAAGGCAAAAGCAAACAGACTTGGGATCCTTGTAAAAATCGTCGGCGTGAAAGAGGTTGGCTCATAAACTCTCCTGGGTGATTTTAAAAGTTAAAAATGGGGCTAGTGACTACTTCTACGATCAATTTCTCAAGACTCGGTGATTCTGAAAAAACTTTTTTTGCCATGGATCTTAGGGCACACTTTTCTGCTGCGCTCATTTTTCGAAGGCTGGCGTAGCTCGAATACTTTTCTAAGAGACACGATTTAAAATAAGCATCACTAGCAACAGAGCTCACGAGCTGAACTGAGTCTTGCACAGAGGCGCCAGAAGGCAGAACGCTTGTAGGATCAATGTTGCGGCGGTTGGGATATTCAGAACGAAAGACTCCAGCGGCATCAAACTGTTCCATCGGAAAACCTAGAGGATCGATCAGTCGGTGGCAACCAGCGCAGCTCTGAGATGTCAAATGCGCCGACATCCTCTCGCGAATGGTTTGGTTAGGATTGGCAGGCGGTAGGGACGGAACATCATCAGGTGGCTCGCCCATATCTTGGCAAAGGACTCGCCGGCGCATCCATAACCCCCGCGCTGTCGGCGAAGTCTCAAGCCCGCCCCCTGCATTTGAAGCTAAAACGGCCGCTTGAGTAAACACCCCTTCACGAGATACATTATCTGGAAAAGTATACGGCACAAAATTTGTTCCCGTGACGCCAGAAACACCATAGAGACCAGCCAGGGGCTCATTGATGTAGCTATTTTTAGAGGTAAACATGTCCAGAAATGGCTTTGGATTTTTACGGTAGTCAGCAAAAACCATCTGCGTCTCTTGCAACATGTAGTTCTTCATAGCAACTCCAGAGGTTGCGCCAGAAGCCGTGACACGAATGTTATCTAGACCCAACCATTGCGACGGAAAATCGGTATCAAGAGCTTCGGCTTTGGCATTTTTTAACATTCTAGAGACCTGGCTTTGCAATACAGCAGCACCTTTGAGCGAATCGGATTGAGCTGCAGCCAAGAGTTCATCATCTGGCACGCTCTTCCACAGAAAAAAAGCAAGCCGTGCCGCCAGGTCAAAGGAATCCAAATTCCCCGAGCTTGTGTACTTCAATAAGAATTTTGGCGACAACAGAATGCTTCGAATGACAGATTTCCACTTTTCGTCCACAGTCCCAGTTTCTGCGCGGTAAAAACTCATCAGGTTTTCGAACTCAGGATCCGCTAGAGGTCTTCGAAAAGCCGCCGTTGCAAGTTTTCGAAAAATCCGCCTGGCACAGGTTTCGGGAGCTTCAGAAGATTGGCACTTTGAATTGGAATTGTAGGAACCATTGACAGCGGCATCAGCCACCTTTAGGGACAGGCGCAGATACTTCGTCAATTCGTCTTTTTCCATGGTTTGTTGGTTCGACTGTCCTGCAAAAGATAAGTCGGTTTCGGTATCAGAGGGCAGTTCTTCCTCAGTCATCAGCGAAACCGGCAGACCCAGCAGGTCCCGGACTGAATTGCGATACTCAATCCCAATCAAACGCCCGGGAGAACTCTGAACCGCAGTACTGGCCATCGCGGAACATTCGGGAGGTAAACCAATGATTGGAGGGGTGCCTGTCGCTAAACTTGTTAGACTCAAATCCGAATCGCTTGGCTGAAAATTTTCGCTACAGCCTAAACAGGCACAGATCCCTGCAACAACGAGGATTGTTTTGAAATCGAATTTTAGTGAAAACATTTTGACCCCCGTTTAAAGAGTAAAACTCCGATGGGGGTAACACCACTTAGAATGAGTTGCTGGATCCCGAGCCTTGATTCAAAATGAGAAAGTAGGCCTTTGAATCTGCTCCATTACAGATTCAAAGGTTGATACGATTGGGCGTTTATCGCAAAAAGGCACAATCACTGCCATCGGCATTACATCCGTGCTGTGAAAGCCATTTCGCCCGCGCCTCGTTGTAAACATTAATGTCGGTCGTGACCCTGACTCCAGCTTTTGCCGAACAGGGGTAAGCCATGCCTTTAACGGTCCATACAATGGTCACATTGCTGTAGCTTCCGGATGGGAGGCAAACTCCCTTGGGTCCGGTTTTGCCGATAGCAGGGTAATGAATGACGGTGTTTCTCATGGTGATAGAGGGCTCTAAGCTGCTCAGCTTAAACATTTTCTGCGTGCTGAAGTTTCTTGGACAAGCTCCGGCTCCAGTATAGCCGTCATTGCGCGGATCAGGTTTGCAGGCAAATCCGATGACGGAGTCTTCAATCAAGAGCGAGTGCGCGCGCTCTTCGTCATTCCGAGCAGAATAAAAATGATGAGAACCTTCGGAAAGGACGTTGCTCACTTTGCCAGAACGATAGCCGTCATTTTCAATAGCGTCATCAATGATATTTTTCATATAGCTGTCGCTTAAAACCCACTTTTGCGTCGAGTTTCCTACATCGCGCGAGATCGTTAGCCCGTCTTCAACAGCCTCCATGTAGACATGGTCAAAGGTGGTCGTTCCGCTGACGGGGTGAGTGGTGTGAAAGCCTCCCTTGTCGTATTTGCTTTTTACGTTTTCCCAATTCACGGTAAAACTCGAGGGATATTTCGCGATGGCGGCGCCGCCGGTGACGCAAATATTGCCGGCTGTTTCGAAGTCAATCAAGTGATCGACCGGGGTTGCTTTGACGTTCACACCGCGCATATCGTAGGAAATGTTGTTGTTATTGACTTTAATATTGATCAGTTTACCGTCAGCAACATCGTTGACGACTACAACGTTTCCGGTATCAAGGCACTTTGAGTGCACCAAGGGAGATGCGGCGATCTTACTGGCCATGGGTGAGGTCTCAGCTTCTTCGGAAAGAGGAGACTCCGCTATATTAGCTGGCCCGCACGCAGCCATGGAAATTACTAAAAGTGTCAGGTAAACGATGGCGATGAGTCTTTGTTTTGGTTTCATTTTTTCCTCCAGTAGTTTGTTTTCAAACCCATGTCTTAATTTACTTCACCGAGGAGGAGGCAAATAGACATAATGTGAGAAGAAGAACGGAAGAAAAATAACTTACGGGGCCGACGTGGGAACGGCAAGAATTTGGATGTCTCGATCTGATAAATCTGTATTCCAAATCATGATCTCGTCGACATCACCGCGAAAAAAATTACCCGGAGTCGTCAAATCAAATTCTTGCCCTATGGACCATCGGTCTGTCGGTGAAAAGAGATAACGACTGGGTTTACTATCTTTAAGAACCCCGTCCAAATAAAGTTTTGAAACCGAGGGCGACAACGTAAGAGCCGCGTGATGCCAGCGTTTGTCCAGAGGAGTACTTCCGCTGAAGTAGCATGTAGAATTAAAAACTTCTGCTAAGAGCTCACCGGGTGATGATGTCTCAAGGCATTTGCCAAAGCCAAATCGAAAGAGGTTATCTTTGACGGCGCCGTTAGCGGCGACCAAATAACTTTTTGTTTGAGGGAAGTTCGTCATGAACCAAGCTGAAATTGTAACGTTCGAACCTGCATACTGAGCCACTCGCGAAATATCTATAAAGTCGTCATTTCCATCAAGACGAAGCGCGCGGCCAAACTGACCATCGATAATCGTCATTCCTCGGTTGTCTGGATTTTTTGCTGTGCCATCGGATTTAAACGAAGTGGAATCTAAAATCATCGTTGAGTCCGCAACGTCGCCGAGAGGTCGCTCAAAGCCCCAGTAACCGACGAGCGATTGAACTTTGGGCGCAATCGCGGGTTCCGCATTCGATCGGAAACAACTCATGGGTGTGCTGTTGAGTTGCCCACGGTAGGATTTAGTGAGGGTCGTTTTCTCAACACTTAAAGTAAAGTTGGTGGCGGTGGCAACAAAGGACGTTTCACTCGCCGCCTGACGGACTATCACCGCAAAGGGGCGAGTGGCATCCCAAAGCCACTGCCCAGATGCGGATTTTTCGCCTCGATGAATTTGGGCCACTAGGCCCGATGATCCTGAGCGGATAACGGCGTCGACTCCCTTGCTATCCTGTTGGCCGTGGCACCAAGCTTCGATATTTGGAAAGTCATTTTCTAAACCGTTGTTTCGCGCAAAAATAGCTCCGTTGATCGCAAGGTAATCTAAATTGTAAGAAGAATAATAAAGACGCGGGTCTTGTAAACTGATGTTGGCACTCAGTTCAACACAATTGTCTACCAACAAATGGGCCGATGTAGCATCCACTTCTACAGAGCCGCTAATGCCATTTTTTGAATTCTTACAGGTCACTCCAGGAGCGCGTCTGAAATACTGCCCGGTGATTTTGCCATCGTAACTTGTTCCATTTTGGCTTGAAAGAATCGATCGAAGGCTGGTGCTCTCTTGATTGGATCCCTGAAAGTCCAACGGAGTGGGCGAGCAAGCCTGATAAAAAAGCAAAATAAAAAGTCCTAGAGTCACGATAAAATGCATCCCGATATTCCCCTTCATTAATTATCGCTGTTCTTTATTATAAAATGATAGGAATATTAATCTAACCCATATTTTGAGTAGAAAATGAAAAAACTTGTCTCAAATTTAGACGAAATTGAAGATTGCTGGCGCACCGGAAATTACAGCGTCGCCCTGAAAGGACTGATTCAACTTCAGAAATTGAAACTAGACGCTCCTACAACACTGCGGGCTGCTGCTCTTGCGAGACGGCTGCAAAACCCCCACTTGGGTTTGATGTTTCTTCGTCCCCTCATTTCCTTTGAAAAAAACGCAGATCCTCAGGTGATGTTGGAACATGCTGCTTGCCTTATCAAAGAAGATGTCATCTCTCCCTCGCTTCGCATTTTGGAACGAATTGATAAAAATCGATTTCCTGAGGCCCTGCTCTATCAAGCGTTTTCTTATTTTTCATTCTGGGACTACGGCTCGGCGGTTCCCCTGCTGAAGGACTATTTGCAATCCCCCCTCATCACCGAGTACCAGGGCACCATAGGCACCGTCAATTTAGCATCCGCTCTTATAAATTCAGGGCAAGCCCAAGAGTCACTCCCCCTTCTAGAAAACCTCATTGTGACTCTGAAAGCAAAAAATCTTGAACTTTTAACGGGCAACTCCCTTGAACTCCTGGCTCAAGCGCACATTTACCTGAAGCATTACCCACAAGCCGAAACGGCCCTACAAGAAGCTTACGAAACACTCTCAAAATCCCATCCTCGGTATTTGCTATTTGTGAGAAAGTGGCAGACCCATCTGCAGAGTCTTACAAAAAAGAAGGATCAAAAAGAAATCGCAAGTGAGTTCGCTGATCTCAGCCGAGAAGCTGAGGGGCTTTCTGATTTTGAAACCATTCGTGACATTGAACTCCTCTCGTCGCTTTCAGCGGGAAATGCTGACAAATTCCACCGCGTGTATTTTGGAACTCCCCACGAAGGCTACCGGGCGCGAGCTTTGCGACTGGCTCCTTCAAGTTTTGTTGCCGTCGAGTCCTATCACTATCAGCTGGGTCCACGCCAAAAATCAGGATTCTGGATCGATTGGCGAAACCATGTTTCGTCGTTAGGGGAAATTCCGCTTCGTAAAAATAGTCTGGCCACAAAAGTCCTCAGCCACCTCTGCAGTGATTTCTACCGACCCTTTTCAGTAACCCGACTGTTTCACTGCCTTTTCCCCGAAGATAACTATGATCCTATCAAAGACACCCACCGTGTTTACGAAGTGATAAGGCGCACCCATATGGCTCTCGATGAGAGCCAGCTGCCCCTCAAGATCGTGACGGATAAAAACGGGTATCGTATCACCTCAGAAGGATGCGAAGTCGTTTTATCCCGGCAGGTCGCGAATCATCTCGGAAGTTTTGATCAAATCGTGAGGGACCGTTCTTTATCAGATTACTTCTCCGCAAAAGACGCTCAAAGCTGGACCCAACTCTCGCTTGCCACCGTGATCAGAAAGCTCAACGCCGCTCATATTTCGGGACGCCTTGAAAAGGCGGGGTCGGGTCGTTCTACGGTGTACAAATGGAAGGGATGATGGGGAGGCAGCCAGCTGAGGTATCAGGGGAGGTCCTGAAAATTGGCGCTTTCGGGCAAATGAAATCCGGCTGCAGCCCACGGCCCGCATATACTTGTGCCCGACGGCCTCAAGTCTCATCCTAACTGCGCTCCCCGATACAAAAACGGCAAGGGTCTGCGTCGCTCGGCAGTTCCCATATATTTGTCAAAACCATAACTTTGAATGAGGCTGGAATTATATTCGCCAAAGCCGACGACTCCATCTCGCTCATACTCTGAAGAGCTCAAACCCATGGCGTTGAAGAGAGTTACCAAAAAATTATTGTAAGGCATCCCGCCTGTCGCTCGGTAATCTAAGTAGTATCCCATTTGGAGCGCTCCCGCGGCGCCGCCTGCGAGAAAGACCGGCATATTTTTCACTCGGTGAGGGCTTCCTTCTGTTTCGCCAAACTCATTGCCCCAGAACACGATCGAGTTATCTAACAGAGTGCCGTTTCCATCGTTGATCGAATCCATTTGCGACATCGCGTAGCGGACATAACTTGCGTGCTTCTTTAGACTCTCCGTTCGAATCGACTCAATTCCGTGATGAGAGGCGTGATGAACGGGATCATAAGTCGTAGACATTGTCAGTGAAGCGACACGGGTTAGCTGGCATGCCATGGCCGCGATGACCACGTTGATTTGATTGCGAGTTTTTGCATCGATGTTGGATTCTGATTCCATTTGTGAAGATTTGCAAGTCGGTGCAGCAACACCCAATCCATTTTGAATTTGCTGGATCAGTGCCATGTAAGCCTCGAGACGATTTTTATCATCCTTACCCAGCATTGGATTGTCTCGGAGTGATTTGTAATCTTGATACACATCCTGCATGACGGCGACTTTTCTTTGCACGGCGGGATCAGAAGGCTTGACCTGAGGTCCACTCAGAGGCGCAAACTTGGCGAGGAGGCCGGCGGTCTCTGAAGTGTAGGGAAGTTGCTGGGCCTGTCCATTTTTTTTCGTCCAGGAAAAATTTTTGTACTTAATGTCCGCAGGGCAAAAGTTAACATGCCGTTGTTTGTTGGTGGCGTCTGGATAGATTTTGGAAGCCTCTGCCAAAACAGCGTCTACCGAGTACGGAAAAACAGGTTGAGTTCTCTCGCTGTCATTGGCCACACTCGGATTGCGGCCCGACGCGCATGTGCCCATAGATGTGTTGTGTTGATCCGAGGCGCATGCGACGTGAAGCCCCCTGATCACACTGAATTTGTTTTTAAATGGCGAAAACTCTGAGCCGATGATGGTTGAATAATCACCGTTCAAACTGCCAAGAGGAATGCCATGCACACCGCTACCGCCTCCTGAGGCCGAGGCCGAACTGTTAGTATGAAAAGTTGGTCCACTGATTCCAAAGGCATTGATCAACTGGAAGTACCGAACAGAAGGGCCAGTGGCCCCGTACGCGCGACTCATCACTGAGGGTAAAAAAGGCAGCGCTAAACTGCGACCCAGTCCACGTAAAAAATATCTGCGAGACATTGGATTGAAATACATCACATCCCCCTTGCTTTCCAGAACACATCTTCGTTGGCAATGCTATTGAGAAAAACATCAAGAATCGTGCCTTGAGTGGCTGAAATATTTTGTAAATCGGTCATCGCGCAGTCGTCAAAAGCCGTGGCCACTCGCAGACGCTGAAACTCAAACACTTTCTTGGCAAAACATCCGTTAACGCTCATTCCTCCTGAGACCGCGTTCACAAGATCAAGAGCGTCATTGAAAGCCATGATCTCTTGCCCACTGGCATCTCTGATGAACGTTCGACCGACCTTGGTGTCTATGGGAAAGGTTTTCGCCACCGACCCATCGCCCTTAAAAACGCTCTCAAGGGCGCGCCTTGCTCCCAGCTGGTCGTAACCTTCAAATACAAACCCGACGGGATTTAACTTCGCGTGGCAGGCGAGGCATTGGGGAGCATTTGTCAATGCCGCAAGCTGGTCCCGGTTGCTTAGCTGCGACAGATCGCCGACGGTGTCCATGCGCGCCGCTACAGCTTGAGGATCGGGAGTTCCAAGAGTCTCACACAGAAATGAAGATCTCACGACAAAGGCGCGATGATAAGGCTGAGTGGTTTCTTCACTCGTTGCAAAAAATCCTGGGCGCAACAAGAGCCCAGCATGTTCTGGCGAAGTCAGAGAGGAGGTATTACCTGAAGCTTTTGACGTTTCGAGAATTTTTGCCATGCGGTCTGAGCGCGGAAAAACTTCGCGTGAGGTGAAGAGGTCTTTCACCGTTCCATTTTTTGACCAGATGATGTTTGAGATAAATTCATTTGTCTCTTGAATCATTTCTGTATCCAGACCCGTTTCGCTGATCCCAAGGAGTTTGGCAGCCCCTGCGTAAGGAACGGAGATCTGATCTGTTTTTGAATAGTATCGAAAAAAATCACTCACTTTGTTTTTAGCCTTAGGATGACTGTGTAAGATGCGATCGGCCTGAGCTTTCACGCCAGCAATGTCTTTGAGTTCGTGATTGCGAGCCGCTGCCAGGAGTTCGGCATCTGGCATCGTGCCCGTTAAGGAATAGGAAATCCGCGAGGCTACTTCAAAGTCAGTCAAGCGAACCCGCTGATCAACGACCGACGTGCCGACCTCAACATGAAATGCTAGGCTCGGAGCCAGTAAAAATCGGATCAAAAGCCGCGTGAGACCTTCAACTCCTCCTGTCGCCGAGAATTGGGCGAAGAATTGGGTTATTTCAGCGGGGCTTAGCGGGCGTCGGTAAACCAAAGATCCAAAGGTTTCAATAAAATTTCGAGCGCACTCCACAGTTACGGGGCTCAGGGCGCTGCAGGCGCCATAGATTTTAGACTGAATGGAAGCATTCGCAAGGACCACTTCACCGGCGCGATTGGCGATATTTAAAAGGCTCATGGGCTGGTTATCTGCGGGACTCGGAGCCACATCTGTTACCGCATCACGAACGACATCATCAGGGAGACTCTGCAACTGAATTTGGATCGCGCCGTCATTCATCACGGTCGCACCCAATAAATCCGTAAGTGTGGCAATGAGCTCTGATTTTGTGAGACGTCGCATGTTTCGAGCCGACAGACCTCGGGCCTCAGGGTGAGAGCAGGTGAACTTTCCTTGAGGATCCATGGTGAGGGGCCGCGTTTCATCACGGGGCCCACTGGTAGAGACGGCGTTAAGAAGCCCTTGTTCTTCGGGCTTCCCCGTCTGACTTTCAAATTGAGAACAACCACTCAATAGGACCAACGAAAGCACCGGCCCTATCATTATTTTGAAAAATGGTTTCATGGCAAACTTCCTCTGAAACTCACTCATTGCAGTTCTCATAGCCTTGAAAAGCTATAATGTAAGCCGTCGGTTTGTTATCGGTGGAGTCTTTGAGAATCAGCCGAGAGCCGTCTGCCGAGTAAAAGATGGCCGTTCGCAAATCACCGTAAGAGATGGGCGCGACCCTGATATTGAAGGCCTCTCCGCGAAAGGGGCCAATCACACCGCCATCAGTATTGTGCCAGTATTGAAACCGGCCTTCGTAAAAATGCGTGTCCCCTTCCTCACGAGCCATCTTTAGCTCAAGGTCATCATCAGAAAGGACCACCTTGTCGGCAAGACCATTCCCCTGAACTTGTAGATCTAAAGAAACCGAGTTGTCTGGCGATCCCTTTTCATCAACGTTGAAATAAAAATTAAGATGAAGACCATCAGCCCCATCGTAGAAATAAACGTGGGAGGCGTACTCGGCCGGCGTAGGACCAACTCTTGGGTGCGATGAAGCGCTGAAGTAATTATAGTTTTTTTCTGCCGAGTCTTGGCCAGTGTAAGTCACGACAGTGCCCAAATAATTTTTCGGATCGCGAATTCCAGTCCCATCGGGATCACTCCAGATTCCCAACTTTTTTCCGACGGCACAATGAGTGGCGAGACTGCCTTGCGACGCCTCATCAGAAAAGGAGACTTTATTGCAGTTTTGAAAGAATATAAGACAAACAAAAATGCCAAAGATCCAACTTAATGATTTCACGAAGTCCCCCTAAATAATTACTAAAGGCCAAACTCATATCGCCCAAGATCCGGATTAGTTCCTGACTTGGCAGAGGCCGGAATGTTAACCACCTGGGCGCCGCCAAAAGAAAAAGTAGACACACCTCGGTCGATCGCGGCGCTCCCCGCGCGCAAATGAAAGTCGCTGGTAAAAAGCGGGTCCCCAGTAAAGGTGTTGGCGGCATCGACGTTGCTGCCTGAGAAGTTGGTCCCGTTACTTGCAAAAAGATTGTGGGTCGCTGTCGATTGTCCCCCCATACCCTTTAATCCAATCGCGGAACAATTGGCGATGATGTTATTTACGGCCACCATGTTGGCCCCACCGGTAATTCCATAACGATTGCCAGAAAAAGTATTGTTAATCACGCGGACATTTTCTGGTATGTTTGCCGCTCTAAAATCTTCTAACGTTTCTCCATTATCCATGAGACCGAGGCCAGCGTCGGCACTATTGGTGATGAGATTTCTCTCGATGACAAAACTCCGGTGAGCGGTGCCCGAGTAGTCGATGATTTGAACGCCATCTTCTCCACTTCCATCAATCGTATTGTTGCGAATCACAATACTCACATCAGCTCCAGAATTTGTGAAATTTCGAATTTCAATCCCGTCGTCACCTGAATCAAGGAGAACATTGTCTTCGACGAGAACATCGAGCGGACCGTCCATATCGATGGCATCATCACTTGCAGAAAAAAAGCGATTGCCACGAACCACCCCGCCAGCTCTTTCAAAGCTCAGTTGATCGGAGCCCACATTATCGAAATTGTTAAAGAGAACTTCGATTCGAGCAAAGGCCTGGACCCCTTTGGTTCCCGCTTTCAAATGCAAACCATAGATCCTACTATTGGCGGCATTGTTTTGAACCGCAATGATCGGCGCGCCCCCCGTGACAATCGTTTGATCCACGTAACTGCGATCGCCAGTGGTGAGAAAGAGTGATGCGATCGTCACTGCTTTATTTGAAATGACGATACCGCCGCTATAGGTCCCGGGCGAAAGCAAAACAACATCTCCATTTTGAGCCGCATTGACCGCACTTTGAATGGTCCCGTAGCTTTGCGGAACCTTGAGATACTTACCTGTGGCCGGTGGAGTGGGAACTGGCGTTGGATTGGGATTCATCCCAGGGTCTTGGGTGTTTGCGATGTCGACCACCACAGGAGCCGATGTCTTTTTATTTCCTGCCATGTCTGTCGCAACGGCGGTGAGGGTGTAGGCGCCATCAGAGTGTTTTGTGGTATCCCAGTCAAAACTATATGGGCTTTTCGAGACCACACCGATCGGTTCGCTGTCCCAAAAAAACTGGACACTGCTAATTCCGCCCGCATCTGTGGCAGTCACTTTAAGACTGACCTTTCCTTTAATAATGTCTCCGTCTTTGGGAGAGTCCAGGGTGATGGTAGGTGCTTGGGTGTCTTTGGTTACCGAAGGCGGCGGATTTTCGGAGGACGTGTCGGCGGCACGATCCACTTGGGCGATGGTCGTCTGCCCGTCGACAGAGGCAGGTGATAAGGACTCGGATTTGTTACCGCAACCGGCTAGCAAAAGAACCCCGGTGAGGACGGATAAAAGCAAAGAGGATTTGGATTTTGAATGATGGCTCATAAAAGGTCCCCCGTATGAATGCGGCTCGGCTTACAGGCCGTTTCTTTAATTTACCTTGGGGGGAGCCTGATCAACAGACATAAAATGCAACGGAAAGTCTCCTTATGAAACACGAGCTGGAACCTAATAGTGTTGGTGGACATTGTTCCGGACGTCGCGGGAGTTTTAGCCGGTCGCAATCTAAAAACCGTTTTTGATTCTGTCTTTGTGCCTCTGGCCAATAGCCCTCTTTAATAGGAGAAATCCGGGAATCCGGCCAACAGTGTTTTGTACCAGTTTAAGTGTGGCAGACTGCCTCGATGTTGTGATCATCAGGATCTAAAACGAAGGCGCCATAATAATTTTCATGATATTCGAGCCTTAGCCCAGGCTTACCATTGTCTCTGCCGCCCGCCGAAAGAGCTGCCCTATAAAACTCATCGACTTGCTCACGACTTTCCGCTCTGAAAGCAAGATGAAGTCGCGGTTCGTTACGGAGCCCCTCGCTAATCCAAAAATCAGTTTGCATGGAATCTTCCCAACCAAAAACCAGATTTCCATGTTTGTTTTCCTTGGGCACATCCATCAAACTTTTATATCCAAGAGGTGCCAGAGCATTGGTATAAAAGTGTTGGCTTTTTTTGAGGTCGCTAACTTGAAGAGCAATATGGTCAATCATGGATTTACACTAAATGAATCTGAAGAAATTACCAAGCACTAGCGGAATTTTTCGCCTCTTTCCAACATACCGATGATAGCTTTGATTCGTTTTTCCCGAGTTTCGGCTTTTTTCGCTGTCTGTAGGCGATAGGAAATTGGGTACAAGTTAGTCTTGTTGAGCGTCTCGAAAAATGTTTGGCTTTTTTATTTTTCTTAAGTTCCTTTAAAAAATCTGCTGGCACCTTGGCGGTTGTGGATGAATCGTAGGCGTCGTTCCACCTTCCATCGCTCTTGGCGGCTTTCACTTCGCGAAGACCTGGTAGCATCATCTTCTTGGACTTTATCAAACGTTCAGCATGCTCTGTATTTCTTTTTGACCATCGGCTGCCAGATTTCCTCGGTGTAAATCTCTGTAGCCAAGACCGGCTATCGTATGACTTTTTTTGACTATCAATCCAACCAAAACAAAGAGCCTCATCGAGGGCCTTTGCAAAAGTCAATGTCGGTGCTCCCTCACTTTTTTTCCAAATGCGAAGCCAAATCCCGAGGGATTCGTCGTGATTCTTCTTGAGCCAAATCCTAAACTCGGTGGAAGTTGAAAAAGACAGCACTTTTTGCATTGATGAATACTAAAAGAGTCGAGCCCAAATGTCTATGATTCTAAGAATGAACTTTTCTCGCTTGTACTTTATAAAAATCTCCTGGACCAAGAACGATTTTCTCACAGTTTTCAAATTCGATGATCAAGTTTCCTTCTAGAGGGTTATGGTTGATCGCCTCACACGATCAGATCGTGGCGTTCCGCTCCAGACTTCTGAGCTTCGTATTTAAACTGGAGTGACCGTAGCACTTTTCATGCGACAAACTTCATCCTTGAGTTTCCACTGAGAATTTTATTACGGGAAGACACGCCTTGATGTACACAGATTTCGCCGCCACAAATATTTTTGATCAAGTGTGAAAACGCTTAGGGGATGCTTTTGTCGAATAAATTCATATTGAGATATTGATCGAGGTTGAAATCAAAAGCCCTCCGTCTTCGATAGCAACGCCAGCGTTTTGGTTTCTATAAGAAGTCTCTTGTTTTTAGAAAATCAGAGCTTCACAAAGTGCTTTGATTGGACCGGATTTTTGTAGTTCGAAAATTCTTTTTTGGAATTTTATCTCGCCAATTGGCAGATATTATCCAATAGATAGATTTGAATTCCTAAAAACTGGCGGTCAGCAAACACTTCGATTGAACTGAGAAAAAAGGGATACAATATACCAATAGTCGCTTTAACTGCCCATGCTCTCATCGAAGAAAAACAACGCTGTCTCGCTTCTGGATTTAACGATCACATCAGTAAACCCATCGATCGTAGCACACTGATTGAAAGTATATCGCGTTTCTCCAAACCCCAATAAACTGGTTATTGAACTGAGTATTTTTCGTTTGTCGACGTTCCGCTCAACTTTTCCAGAATCGTGATATCTGCGTAAATTCTAATTGATAATTTCGATCACTCGCCCCAGAGACAGGAATCTACCGACCATCCGGCCTGCCCCGAGACCTCATATAAGTTTAAAAACCGGTGATCATCCCATGAATGCCAGAAGAAAGGCTTAAATGAACTGTCATCTCCTGCACTGAGAGGGTACGGCGCAGTCAGTGCTTCTGAATTTTTGGGCGCAACAAAAATCATACTTGTGCCCGTAGAAAAAAACCAAGGTTTGACCTTAATTCCCAAAATACCCGTGGTATTACTGTTGCTGTAACCAAATAAATGACTTGCAACTACAAACGATGCCTCATCTTTTTTTACTAACGATGTCGCCGGGGACCCATGAGTTTCGTAAATTTCTAATTTAGCGACAGACTGCAGCCAGTCTTTCTTCAAGAGGACAAACTTATGGGGATCAATCCACGTGGCGGGGCGAAGACTCATAGAATTTGAATCCGCTAATTTAGAGGCACGAAGTCCATGCCGGTCGTTTTCCACCATTGAGAGGACACTTGAATTATGGGCGTCGCCATGTTCGACGAGCAGGCGCTGCGAATAGGAACTTGTTGCTGAAATCCAAGATTTAGGAAGAGGTTTTTTGCAATCGATCGTATCTAGCCCCCAAGGCTGTATAAGCCGCACGGAATCAGGGTGACCAGGGCTCATCGCTATGTGGAATAACGAGGACTTGTCCAAATCAAAAGCTCCAATCACCCCATTGGCATTTGTAAAAATCAAGCTCTCAGGGAGAAAAAACGAGAAAGAAGAATCACCAAGATCCTTTCCACAAAATCCGAGTCGGCGCTTAAAACTCAGATGCTTCCCCTCCTCAATTTTTGCCAACGCTTGCATTTGCAGGCTCCCCATCTCTATTTTTACAACGAAATAGGGGTCTTCAAAGGCCTGGATTTTTATCTGCAGTGATTTAGGATCTTGAGTAATAGCGGAGATTTGTAAGCAACTTGGAGGCCGCATTTGTTGCTCACAAAAGATTTGGAAGCTCTGTTGGTCATATAACTTTAACTCTGAGTTCCCTTCTAGCCTCATAAAACTTTTTCTCAAAGACGCTTTATTTCGATCAAAACTCCATAATATGCGGGTCGCCCCCTGAGAGGAAACTTGCAGCAGCTCCAGGCCGGTGCCAAGAAGCCCTTTTGCCTCCTCACTACATTTAACTTTCGACGATGTTTCTAGGGGCGAAGAAAAATTGAACCAGCTCGCTTCACGGATGAAGTCTAAAATTAGAATGAAAACCAATGTGCCTATAAGGCTTAGGATCACCCAAAACGACCTTGGTAAGGATTTCTTTTTATTCACGGAGTTAAGCCCCCAATACACCTGATATCTTTAATTCTATGTTCCTCATCCACAATTATTTTCTCAAAGGAGCAATTTTCATCCATAAATATTTTGTATTCACCAGTTTTTAAAACCAAGGGGTAGTTGGGCAAATAGTTACCCATTAAAGCAGCCTTTGCATCGTAAACATAATATCCTTTGACTTGATTGGTGTTGAGGTTAATCACTCCCACACCCGAGACGCTCAAAGAATATTTCCCATTTGGAAAGACTTTGATTTTTTCGAAATCGGTTTCATAGAAGGGTTCCTTAAAAACCCTGACTTTCCAAGTTCCATCCGGCACTTTCGTTGGCTGGTCACTTTTGAATTTACGGATTACTTTAAGATTTCGGTCAAGGACCTCAACATCCAAAATCTGATTGAAATAATTCACAGTCACCAATCCCTCTCCTTTGACCCTAAGAGTGACAACTTTTTTAGGAGGGATATCAAATTCAGAAAATCTGTAAGGCGGCTCAAGAAGCACAATCGCTTGATACTTGCCAGGAGGCACCTTTGCGCCCCAAGCTGCGGTAAAAGATCTGTAAAATTTAAATTCGTCACCCACTTTTTGGAATAACTGGACCTGCGCTTGAGGCTCCGGACTGATCACCCTGAGATTTAAACGATCTTTATTAAGATTGTCATTGATGGATGTAAGTGCATCAAACATCTCATCTTCGTTGTTGGCAATTGAAGTGTCGCCAAGACAGCTCACTTTCTTCAACGATTCAGACCCAGCTCGAAAATCGATGGCAACGACATGAATTTTCAGATCTAGCTGGGGATTTTCTTTGACATACTCCCCTATTTTGCAGGGATCACCGCCACATGGTTCCTCACCATCGGTAAAAACAACAATTCGCTTCGGCC
>JBGATJ010000025.1:37500-56664 GCA_044229295.1 Pseudobdellovibrionaceae bacterium | reverse complement strand
AAAGGACCTGCCTGAGATCCCCATTTAAATTTTCCCATTTTTCAAGGTCAGCAAGAGGAATTAACAATGGACTCTCCCTAGCAGGGTATCAAGCCCATCTAATCAAAAGAACTTCCTCAAAGAAAGGAAGTTCTCAATCTCACAAGGTATTCAGACCAAAGGCGAGGTGCTTAGAAAAAGCGAAACGTGTTAGAAGAGCGAAGAGGGTCCCAGGCATTAAGGATTTTAGCAATCCAAGATTTAAACGCCAGAGAATTAGTGTAAAGCACACCACCAGCACAGTTCCCTTCTCTATCACCACCGCGGCTTGTAACTCCCCAGAGAAGGAGCTGGCCACCAGCTTTAACATACGCGGGACCACCAGAATCGCCATGGCAAGCAGCCTTGCCGTGGCTCTGATCTAAAAGCACTTCAGTCTCAGTAAAGTTAGCTTTAGCAACTTTGATCGACACCTGACGAAGTGTCATAGCACCATCATCGCCACCATCTTCAGATTGAGAAGCCTCTGCAGAACCGTAACCAGCAAGAACCACAGGCGCGCCGTCTTTAATGTAGTCAGAAGAGATCAACATAGCGGCAGGAGTGTAACCTTCAGGAAGGCCGCCTTCAAAACGCATGAAACCGATGTCTCCTGCGTTTTTCCCGAGCTCACGAGGGTTCCACTTAGGGCTCGCTTGAAAAGCCGTGACACGCCTTACTGCAACAGGATTTCTCATGTCAGGTCCAAAAGTGATAACCATCTGATCAGGAGATCCATTGAGGCAATGAGCTGCCGTCATAACGATAGAACCAGTCACTAAAGACCCGCTACAAATGAAGCCCTTTTTCACATTCGCAACACCGACAATATATTGCGCCACTTCATCGCCGCTTCGAACTTCTGTTCCGCCAACGATCCCTTGGGTTCTCACATCTTGATTGCGATCAAAAGATGTCACCTCTTCAGCCGTATTCAGATTTTTATTGCAGCCCATCATGATTCCGACGACAGCCGCTGCCAAAGAGACTTTTACGGTATTTTTTAAGGTCAAAATTCCCCCCTTGATTTAAGTTTCTTCGCAGTGCTGCGAAGTGGGGCGACCATACTAAAGAGAATTTGAAAATGACCAATTAATTATTCGGAAGCACTCTATAAAATTTCGTTATGAAACGACGAATCATCAAATGCCGGCTTTATTACGCTCTTCATCATCGACGTGACTATGCACTCCGCCTTTGAGTGCGGGTCGATAAGCAAGCTTGTCGATCCCGTAACGAAATGCCGATCCCGAAAGTCCGGGAGTTTGCCACTCAGGTCCCATTCGAATCGCATCCACAGGACAAGCCTCTTCGCAAAATCCGCAGAACACACATCGAAGAACATCAATTTCATATTTGATCGGAAACTTCTCAACAGTTGGATCGTCATGCTCAGAAGCGACAATAGAAATACAATCCGCAGGACAATTTGTCGCGCACAACATGCACGCTGTACATCGCAACGAACCGTCTTTTTTCACAGTCAAAACATGGTTGCCTTTAAAGCGCGGACCATACTCATACTTTTCCTCAGGGTAGTTAAGCGTCGGCATTTTATTTCGGTTCGCTAAGTTTGAGACCATATGTTTGAATGTGATCCCAAGGCCCGTGAGAATCCCAGGAAGAAACCACTTCGAAGCAGTTGATGGCTTATGAACAATACTCATAGGGCCCCTCTTCTAAAAACAAACTCGTTTTTCTTTCGTTGCTCAAGAGTCACGCGATCGACAGGCTTCTGCGCTTCAACAAAAGTTTCTCCTTGAGGTCTGAGCAGTAACTCATCTCCAGACATTAGCCGTGTCGCTTCTACCAGAGTGAGCGCCTCGGAAACCACCGTTGTCACACGTTTGATTTTTTGTTCTTTACCTTGAGCATTGATAAAGGTTCCGTCCTTTTCAACATAGGTTTTCATGGGGATAATCCAAGTTGCTTTTTGCCGAGTCTGAAGAGCTTCCACCGGGCAAGCAGAAAACCAAATCAAGTTTTTCACGCCTTTAAGCAAAGCAACCTTGTCCGCTAAATCAGGATAGACAAACTGATTCTCAGGACCTGCCACAACCACTGTGTCGATAGATCCGGCCCTTAAATCCTTCTCAAGATCAGCCCAAGTCACAGAGATTCCATTTTTCTCCAAAACTTTGAGAAGACCTTTTGTATTCGGATTTTTATCTCCACGAAGGAGAAGGCCATCAAAACTCTCAAAAGACTCTTTGTTGTTCACCCAGTGATAGATTTTCTGCGAACCAAACTTTTTCGTGAAGCTCGAAACAAGAGCCTCAAGCTCTTCAACCGTGTACTGAGCCGTAAGGATCAAAGCCGCCTTGCCACTGGATTGCTTCATCACAGGGAGCAATTCTTTTGCAGCAGCGCCCGGCAACATCTCACTCCAAGTCTGACCATCATTGGTGCGCTTAGCTCGAAGCAATCGAAAATCACGATTCACAAACTTATAAGTCTCACGACCCTCATCACACATCCAATAACCATTCACATCAGGATTGTATGCGGGTTTCACACGAAAAAGTCCCTCTTTATTAAAGAACACTTTCACGCTACAACCTGTCGAGCAACCAGGACACACGCTGGTTCCTTCTTTGAGATACCAAACCCGTTGTTTAAATCGAAAATCTCTTGAAGTCAGAGCTCCCACCGGACAAATATCAACGACGTTGACCGAGTACTTATTATTGAGTGGTTTATCGTCGAAGGTTCCAATCTCACTTCGATCTCCTCGATTGAAAATTCCAAGCTCCTGAGTTTTAGTCACTTCATCGGTAAAGCGCACACAACGAGAGCACAAAATACATCGTTCTGTATCTAAAACAATTTTCGGTCCAAGATCCACAACCTTACGTTTTTTTACTTTTCTCTCAGCCATTTCAGGATCGTACTTTCCGTACTCCATGAACTGATCCTGCAAACCACACTCACCCGCTTGATCACAAATTGGACAATCCAAAGGATGATTGATCAAATGAAAATCAAGTCCCCATTTGACGGCATCTCTGACCTTTGGACTTTGATTGTTAATGGCCATGCCCTCAGTCACTACTGTGTTACAAGCAATTTGCAAACGGGGATTGCCCTCAATTTCAACCATACACAAACGGCAGACGCCCGCAATACTGAGTCCTGGGTGCCAGCAGTAGTGAGCAATTCGCTGGCTATTGGTATTCATAGCTTCGATAATTGTAGTGCCGTCCTTGACCTCGAGAGTTTGGCCATTAATGGTGCATTTGGGCATTTGCCGTCCCTTTCACTTTAGAGCGACCTTCGCGCACGAAAAACTCAAATTCATCACGAAATTTCTGAACAAAACTCAAAACCGGAAGAGCCGCTGCATCTGAAAGCGCACAAATAGTACGCCCCTTCATGTTGTCTGCAACTCGCTCAAGCAAATCGATATCTTGCAAACGCCCGCGACCTTCCAAAATACTATGCACGATTTTATCAAGCCAACCGGTTCCCTCACGGCAAGGTGTGCATTGCCCACAAGATTCATGATGATAAAAATAAGTAAGCACTCCCAATAAATCGACCATACATTGAGAGTCGTCGATCACAATCACAGCCCCAGACCCAAGCATTGTCCCCATCTGCGAAAGACATTCATAATCTAAGGTCGCCTTTTCCGATTCTGAGGCTGTCATAACAGGTGCAGAACTTCCGCCAGGAATCACAGCCTTTAGTTTTCGACCGGGACGCATACCGCCCGCATTTTTATTGATCAAGTCAATGAGCGGATAACCGAGCGGAACTTCATAGTTCCCAGGTTTTACAACATTTCCACTGATTGAAAAAAGCTTAGTGCCTGGAGATTTTTCTGTACCGAACTTGCGATACGCCACCGCTCCATCTCGTATAATTGGAATCACAGCTGCCAGCGTCTCTACATTATTGACGATAGTTGGCTTTCGCAAATACCCCTGAACCGCCGGAAACGGCGGCTTTAACTTAGGCTGACCTTTGAGACCCTCAAGCGAAGAAATTAATCCGGTCTCTTCACCACAAATGTAAGCTCCGGCGCCCCCGTAGATATCCATATCGTGATCAAAGCCACTTCCTAAAATATTTTTCCCTAAAAACCCACCGTCGTAAGCTTCGCGCAAAGCCTTTTCAAGAATTCGGATGGAGTTCGTATATTCCCCACGCACATAGATATAAGATTTCTTAGAGCTGATCGCGTAGCTAGAAATGATCATCCCCTCTATCAATTGATGAGGAGCTCTTTCCATCATCAAGCGATCTTTGAAAGTTCCGGGCTCTCCTTCATCGGCATTGCAAAGGAGATACCTTGGCTCGTTATTCTTAGGAAGAAATCCCCACTTCACTCCAGTGGGAAACCCTGCTCCTCCACGCCCGCGCAATCCCGAGGCCTTGACCTCATCAGTGATCGCCTGGGGTTGCATTTTCAATGCTTTTTTTAAAACCTCATAACCACCATTTTTTTTATATCCCTCAAGGCCGCGATACTCTTCTTTGTCGTAATGTTCAGTGAGTAGCTTTGTCTCCATATTACTTCATTCCTCGCAAAATGCTCATAGCGGATTGAGGGGTCAAATTTTCATAATACTCATCATTGATTTGCATCATCGGAGCCGTTCCACAAGATCCCAAACATTCCACGTGATTGAGAGTGAATCTACCATCAGTGGTCACTTCTCCTTGTTTCACACTAAGCTCTTTCAATAGCGTCGCAAAAAGTTCGCGACCACCATTGAGAGCACAAGAAATATTAGTGCAAACTTGGACATGATACTTACCCACGGGTTTCTGATTGAACATGGTGTAAAACCGAAAAACTTCGTTAATTCGAGACTGAGGGAGATCCATCACTTCACTCAGATGTTGAATCACATCTTCACTCACCCAACCCTTGTTTTCCTTTTGCGCAAGATACAAACAAGGAATAATCGCAGACTCGCGCGTTTCATACCGTGTGAGCTCGTGCTTTACTTTCTTTAGACTTTCTTCAGACAATTTAAACATTTTGACCTCTACCGATCCAGTTCGCCGGCAATCACGTTCATACTTGCAACGGTCGCAATCGCATCTGCAATCATTGCCCCTTTAACGACACTCGGAAAAGATTGATAAATCGCAAAACAAGGAGGACGCACCTTCAAACGATAAGGATTGGCGGCTCCATCAGAGACAAGATAAAAGCCTAATTCCCCATTTGCAGCCTCAGTCGCATCGTAAACTTCTCCGACCGGAGGACGAAGCCCCTTGATCACAAGCATGAAATGGTTCATCAGACCTTCGATATTTCCATAAACATCTTTTTTCTCAGGCAGTACAATTCCCTTATCGCGAATGGTGTAGTCACCGCCAGGAACGTTCTTACAAACCTGCTCGATAATTCGTAAAGACTGGCGCATTTCTTCAATACGAACCATGTAACGATCATAAATGTCCCCACTGGATCCAATAGGAACATTGAAATCGAGAGAGTCATATCCGTAGTAAGGTTGGCTCTTCCGCAAGTCTAAGCTAAATCCACAGGCTCGCAGCAAAGGCCCAGTGTAACCCCACTGAATAGCCTCTTGAGCTGTAATCGGACAAACCCCTCGGGTCCGTAAAATAAAAATCTTATTATCGCTTAAAAGCCGATCGATCTCATCAACACCTTCACGCATTTTTTTGCAAAACTGGAGAACATCTTCAAACCAACCCTCGGGAGCATCTTGCGCCATGCCGCCAATGCGGGTGAGAGACACAGTCAAACGGGCTCCACAAAGTTTTTCAAACAGTGTGTAAACCATTTCTCGATAGGTAAAGAGATGAAAAAATCCTGTCAAAGCTCCAAGATCTACGGCGCCAGTACCAACGGAAATAATATGGTCAATGATCCGCGAAAGCTCGCACAAAATGACCCGCATCGCCTGCGCCTTCGGAGGAATTTCAACCCCTAAAAGTTTTTCCACCGCTTTACAATAACCAACGTTATTCATCGGCGCCGAGCAATAGTTCAAACGATCCGTATAGGGAATGACCTGGTTGTACGGATGTGTTTCTGCCATTTTTTCAAAGCAGCGGTGTAAAAATCCAATCTCAACATTCGCACGAACGATGGATTCACCATCAAGTTCCGCCATCACCCTCAACGTTCCGTGCATTGCTGGATGAGATGGCCCAATGTTAATCGGAACATATTTATCGTTCAGAATTTGACCATCAACTCCAGGCTCGTTGTCAAAATGCACAGGCAAAGTTTCGGTGCAATGCTGCTGTCGATCTGCCTCATAATCTTTGCGAAGGGGATGCCCCACAAACTGATGGTGGGTTAAGATTTTTCTCAAATTCGGATGACCAGAAAATGCAATGCCCAGAAGGTCATAAGCCTCTCGCTCAAACCAATCTGCACCTCTCCAAACTCCAATCAAACTTGCAACACTTTCGCCCTCCCCGACTTGAGTCTTTACCCGAAGACGGTAAGCTTCTTTCGAAGAAAAAAGATGGTACACGACATCAAATCGCTTGGCTCGATCAGGATAATCGACACCACAAATGTCCATGAGGAAGTCAAATCTCTCTGAACTTTTAAAATGTCGAAACAGGGGCAGGATTGCTGCCGCAGGGACATCAATAATATCGTCACCAAAAAGATGATGAAAATGGAATTTTGAAACGTCAAAAACTGTCGACAAATCACCTTTGAGTTCTTCAAGTTTGGTCATACTTGCGGCGCCTTCCAGTTTTGTTTCCACGGACGAGGATGATGATCCCCAATCATTTTCTGAAGAAGCATGATTCCGTCGAGGACCGCCTCCGGAGTTGGAGGACAACCGGGAACGTAAACGTCCACAGGGATCACTTTATCAGCTCCCTGCAAAACGTGATAGGCGCGGTAAAATCCACCAGAACTTGCACACGCTCCCATCGAGAGTACATACTTCGGCTCTAACATTTGCTGATAAATTCTAACGAGAACGGGAGCCATTTTTTCGACAATAGTCCCAGCCACTAAAAGAAGGTCTGACTGTCGCGGCGAGAACCGAACCACCTCTGCACCGAATCGCGCAAGGTCATACCGAGGGCCCATCACCGACATCAGTTCAATTCCACAACAAGCCGTTCCGTATGGCATTGGCCAAAGAGAATTTTTTCGCCCCCAAGCTACCAGGTCATCAAGACGAGTGGTCATAGCAATGGAGCGAGACATGTCATCGGCGGATTGTGTTGCTAAGGCCGTGTCAACTGACGCCATAACCACCTCCTACTTTCCCTGTATTTTCAATTGGTTTACAACTTTTAGTCATCGAGTAAAACCCTTTTGAAATCAAGTCAAATTATGCCCATTCCCCGGCGAACTTCAAGCAAACACTTTTTATTGAGAGCGGATTGCAAAATCATTTGATCAAAATAATAGCAACACCTCGCTGCCCACGAGTGTCAAACATAAAATCGCGAAGGATATTTTCGAACTGGCCAAAGCCAATTCAAGGAGGAGCGACAAAGCCAGTTCGGAAAGAGCCACGTGATTTGATAGTAATATCTGACTCAGGACACTAGACTTTAGATCAGTTACAAACACATCAAGGAGGAATTTATGCAGGTCAAAGGATTGCTTGCACTCACTTTATGGAGCTTATTATTTGGCTCCCAAACTCAAGCAAGTAACGACAGTTGGTTGATAAAGACAAGGTCGGCTTCTAGAGCTACAGAGACTTTTGCGTCACGCGGTCTAAAAGCTGAATCTCTATTCGGTCCGTGGCTTTGAGTGCAGGGAAACACTCAAACTCTAAACTCTCTCAGAAACGATGCGGAAATTGAGTTCATGCAGCCTGATTTTCCTATTACTCTTCTAGAAGACCACCGCATCAAACGAGAGCTCGTTAGAAAATCCCTAAATCCCGAAAACTTTAGAGGGATGAAGGACAATCCCGACATACCACCTCCCAACTCAGGAGTTCAAGTGGGTGAGGATCCTTTGCTTAAAAACAAGTGGTCTCTAAAAAGTTTAATCTTCTTGCCGACAGCGAGCTCCTAGAAGACCTAGAGCGTCTGCAAGAGATCTGGTCTCACGAGATGCCAGAAGCTAGCTTTCGGGATGTGATTCGTAAGATGGCGAAAGTCTGCAGAAACCGTGAAGATCCTCTTTTACAAAATCCACGACACAAGGCAACGCCAACCCCGAAGTCGTCTCGGCATATTCCTGCGAAAATCTCGCGAGAGGTTTGGAAGCGCGATGGGGGACGTTGCACATCTGCGAGGTGAATTGATTGATTGATCGATCGGTCGCTAGAATCTAAAGACTTAATGTCTCGATTTTCTTTTGGAGTTCAGAAAGCCGCGCCCATTCTTCGGAAGTGAAAGTTTCACTTAAATTTAAAGTATTTTTACCACCACATTTTCCGGCACCATCTTTGGCCAACTCAAGGAGTCTAGTGGCTTTGGCTTCGCCAGAATTTCTCACCGCTAGGGCATATCCTTGGACTTGTCCGAGGAACCAACATGTCGCGGGAGCATCTTTTGCCTCAATTGCGGGTTTCATGAATTTAGAAAGACTCTTCCCGGTATCGACTTTAATAGAATCAGCGCAACAAATTTGTTGAAATCCAAAAATGATAAAAGGCAATACTAAAATATTTTTCATCGCCTCTCCTGTCCAGAAGCAATAAGATCGGCTTTTGAACCTTTTGTCCAAACCTGTAATTTGAACGCATAATCGGAGACTCAAACTTTTCTCACACCTGCCTATCCATCTGCCGTTACAAAGTTTGGAATCGAAGAAAACTGCATCGCCAGTCTGCAAGTATCGTCAAAGTTTTTTCAATGAATCAATGGGACAAAACTGACAACGAGATTTGGCCGATGTGAAGTATCTATAAGGAATTTTTTCGGAGGCTAAAGCCTTTTTCAAGTCGGAAAAAGGCCCTGTCAATTTCATCACCACTCCAGGATAGTCACTTTGGACAAAGGTTTGGACTCCGAAGGGTAAAAGGCAAATTTGACTCGGGCAAACGACTTCCAAAATATTGAGCAGTTCGACCCACTTGCAAGCACTACGCGGGGGTCGAACACGATTGCATCATGTCATTGGCTCCTTTGGTTTTTTTCAAAATGTCGATGACTAAAAAGACTGGCAGCTGGTCGGTCTTTTTTTATCTCAAAGCAACTCTTATAAATTTTTTGAAGCGTCACTGTGTTTTTGAAAAGTGACAATTATCGACCAACCGTCAATTAAAAGGTATTAGGTTGGGGTGGGGTCGGGAACTTTGTAAAATTTGATGACATTGGTGGTTTTAAAACCGTCTAAGCCCAGGAATATTCACCATAGTTGCAGGCAAATAGTCCAATAGGCACAATTATTGAATGGTGTACCGTAGAATAAATAGAGGCAGCCTTAACCAAACCACGGAGTTTTTTATGAAGTTTTTATCTTTTTTAATCATTTCTTTTACAGCGGCATTTTCAGTGGCGGATTCGATTCCAAAAATCCAATCTACGTATGGCTTGAAAGCCTATAAGTGCTCAATCCAGGGACTTTCAGAAGTCGATAAAAAAAACTCAAATGAAAAGCTCACGTTTCAACGGCCCATCGGTACAACTTATGCAAAGTCTTTGGCAGAAGCTTATCAGTGGGCTTTAAATAAGCTCGTTATATTTACGTTTGAAGATAGTAATAGTGAAGGCGGATTAGAGCACTATTCCAAAGAGATGACCGACGGCGGATTCCGCTCAACTGTCACAGATGTCAAATGCAAAGAGGGTTCTAATTTCGCGGTGCCTTGATTTTCGTTACGGGTTGGGGGGACTTATTTATTATCTAAGCTGGAGAAGACGGTCGTTAAAACCGAAGGTATGAGTAAGAGCCTATTCCAAAATTCCTGAGGCCCTGCAGGCTATGACAGCACAGGCAATGTGAAGGAAGACGTCGTAATTTTCTGATTTCTTTTCCCAACGGATAAATAGGCGCCGAAAAAATTCCCGATTTAAAGGAAAAAGTAGTTTCCGAAGGCAAACTCAATATTAAAAATTTAATGGAACACTAATTGGGAACACAGCGCTGCCGAACGCAGCGCTGGCACTCTATTTAGTCAGGCGTTTAGCCATTTTCAAAAACGCTTTCTTCTCACCACTCAGCGAACTGGGAACCTCAGCAGGCGGTAAATTCACGATTTCCGTGTAAAGAGCCGCAAGCTGTTGAGCCTGGCCAGCCGTTTTTGAATCTTTTCGGAGACGCTCATAGAACTTCACAAACTCACCAAGCTTTGAACTTCCATCGAAAAATCCCCAGCCGCGATCGGTCCAATACACTTTCCAATCCAAAGCCAGGACCGAAAGTACGGATTCTTTCATAGATTTCAATTCTGGATCATTAGGAGCTGCAAGAGAATAATCCTGCACAAGGGCCAGCCAACCGATCCGATATTGAAGATCAAAAGCCTTCCCATCAAGGGTAAAGCGAACAGCCTGTGTCTTCTTCTCATTCACTCGCTTTTTGATTTTAGCTAAATCCTTAAGCTCGAAGTTGTCTTTCTTAGAAAGGCCTTCCAACCGAAATGAACTCTGAGAGCCTTTTATTGACTCAAGACTATCGCCCTTCATCTCATAGCCAATTTCTCGAGAGGGAACCATTCCCAGATTCACGATTTTCGTAATCACAACACCGACGTTTTCTTCTTTTTCAAACACCTGATCATTTGAGCCATCGGTGAGCTTCACTTTTTCAATCACAATAACCGGATTTTCTCTATAAAAGCGAGCCTCATTAGAGAACGCGTCAGCATAGGCGTGAGGAAGCGCCGATTGAAAACCATCTTGCGAGGCCTTTGTGTAATGAGCATTGAAACCTGAGTTTTGGCCAAGAATTTTAGCATAAGATCCGCCCACGGCCGCACCAAAGTATTGGCCCCGTTCAGAAGCTTTAGGAATTTTATTTTCTGAAGCAAATTGTTCCTTCGCCTTAGATTCGTACTCAGAAGAAACTATCGAAAGGTATGTGTTTCGATGAGAGGCACTCAACGAATTGTAGATGTCATAGTGAAGAACTCCCAAACCTTTTTCCGACCATCGTGACACAGCAAAAGATCCTGTCATAAAGTCACGCGACATCTCATACTCCTGAGGATGAGCTTGGTTATACAGGTTTTTTAGATTCAAATCCCCTCGATCACTCACCTTCAATGTGAGACCATTGTTTTCAAATGCGGGAAATGAAGACATCTCGCCACCAAACTCACTCTGAAGAGAGTTTAAGCGCGGCTCTATATCAACCGTTGAATGATTTATAACATCGCCATCATACTGAAGTTGCGGCGTCTGGGGCTCGAGATCAGGTGTTTTTGAACCTGCTTCGACAGCGTTCACGAATCTCTTCCGAACATCATCACCGACCATTGTTTTGACTTTAGCTTGTGCAACTTCAAGTCCTTTAGCATCCCCAACGGTCCTCGCTTCGGCCTCTCCTGCCTGAAGGCCTTGAGTGTAGAAAGGATTGCTAGCTTCTTCAACCTTCGAAGCCGCGAAAGATTCACGAAATCCAGCAGTAAGGTCTCTAATAAAAATCTCACGCTGACCATAGGTAGCAACGGCACTTGTGGCTGCCTGACGTCCATCTCCTACCGCTACTGAAAAGTAACCTACACCAATATTAAACTCTCGAAGGTAGTCATTTTTAAACGCTTTCTCAGCAGAAATCCGAGCCGCCTCTTGAAATCCTGTGGCATATCCATCAGACACCCCACGATCGTGGGACTCTTGCTCTCCGACGAGCTTTCCAAATAAGCTTCCGCTTTGAGTTGCAGAATAACTATCCGCCTGAAGCTGGCTACTCGCATTTGATACCAGTTGAGCCAAAGACTCGGAAAAGCGAGATCTAAACTCATCTCTTTGGTTGGGGCTTAAGTTGTTAAAAAATCCATGATCAAAGGAGTCACCGAAACGGTCGTTGGCCCATCCGTCAAATGCAAAACCCCCATCTGCCCAGCCAAAGTCATATCGATAGCCGCCCTGGTTGCCGTATTGAAAAACCGTCTCTAGGTTCCAAGGTCCATGGTCGGAAAGTTTTAAAGTCATGCCAGAATCATTCCATGAAACATCAAGTTGGCTCTGATTGTTTGCATAGATGTTTCTGAGAATAGCCCCCAGCTCCAGCATGTGAGGATTGGATCCATTGATAGAAGAAAAATCCGCAGGAGGAGTACGCACCTCAAGATCAGGAGCCACCGCATGATCCTGAACCATTTTCCGATATCGTCCAAGAAGGTCCGCAGCGGCAAGAGATGCAGCCTTAGCCTGAGATTCATTCACACCGGCTTGGATCCCGTTGTTTTGGGCATAGTTACGCCCCTCCTTGAGGCCGGTCGAATAGACGTATTGATCCAAATGTGATTGAGAATACGCTTGCCAAAAACCAAGAACAAATGAAACTCGGTATCTTTCCCGCTGTCCATAAGTTTGCGCGAGACGATTGAAAACATGTTCCGCTTGCGTTCGAGCCGCATTTCTGACCTCTTCAGAAGTGTACCAGTTCCAGCAACCATAACCTGCTTGAGGCAATTGTGTTTGAGCTGTGAACGAGCGGCCCTGCCCAAAATAGTTTTCTACTTCTACAGAAACAACACTCCCGCAAACGATCTGTCCTTTTGGTGATGTGTACGAAAAACTTCCATTTGAATTTGTTTTCACATTTTCTAATGTAAACGGTCCGTAGGGCCCAGACACATTGATCCGTGCTACAAGACTGTCAGTATCGATACGCGAAATATTTCGACCCACTAACGTCAATTGGCCATCTTCAAAGTTACCAAAATTAACATTTGCGTTGGCATCATAAAATTGGGGAATTTCGCCAGTTTGAACGTAGTGATTTCCTTGCCCTAAATACTCAAGAGCTGACACTTTTACCGTCTCCCCACCGTTGAGAGTGTGAGCTGGTAAAGTGTAAGAAAAGCTCCCATTTTCGTTAGTGTTTATATCCTGGATAAACTTTGAGTCGACATAAATGTTAATTTGGACGGACCGAGACAAATTGTTTTCAAAATTGCGACCAACAATCGTAATTTGACCGTTAGAAACGCTGCCAAATTCGAGGCTCGCACTCTGATTATACCAGTAAGGGATAGATTCAGAAACTTCAATGTCCTGCTGCGGGCCCTTGTAATCTTGAACTCTGACAGTAACTGTCTGTCGCGCCTTCGCACTCGAATTCCCACGATAAGAAAAACTCCCGCCCGAAGAAATTGAGACGCTATCAACTCGCTGACCCTCGACAAAAATTTCTGCTTCAAAACTCGGCTTTACGTTGGAGGTAAAATTGCGACCCTCTACCTGCAGAACACCTTGTTCCAGAAAAACCGAGATGCCGGCTTGGGAATTATATTGCACTGGAGGTTGAAAATCAGGGAAGGAAAAACCTTGAGACGTGTAATCGCTGCCGTCCGTAGGATACATCGAAACCCTTGCCGAAAGCACATCGCCGGTCTGGGCCTCACCTTCGCTAACCGTGTCCGAAAAGCTTCCATCAGAGCTTAAGGTCAAAGCATGAAGACTCTGACCATTTTTCAAAATCGTTACACGAAGAGGATAACCTTGAGATGTCGTTCGCTCAGTAAATCCCCTTCCTTCGACCAAAACCTGTTTTTGACTGTTGGGATTAAAAGTTACGCTTTCATAGGCATTCGCTAAACCACTCAAAAGGGCAAAACAAACCACCCAACCGAAGAACGAAAAAATTCGATTCAACATGACACTTCTCTCTTTTTTAATTTTAAAAACTTGAGCTGGATATGCCAGAGAGGATCCTAAACTGCAATTTCCGACGAAAAAACCGTCTCTGATTTGGTTTTTTTTCAAAACAAAATGGGCGGTGCCCAGCCATAAAACAGAAGCTATTTGTCCCAGTAGTTTGACAAGGTCGATTTATCAATACCTAATACGCGATTATTTCCGCCCCCGCCGCCTTCAAGAATCCAAAGATACCCGTCAGAATCTGAAGTATAGAGGCTTGATGGAGTAAAATGGCCTGTAATCGACCACGAAGCAGCCATACCGCTTGTTGGTTCCAAAAGAGAAAAGGCGAGGATTCTCTGATAAGTACGATCCGAGAGAATTAGCTTAGAGTCAAAGGTCACCATCGAAGTTCCAAGGTCACTGCTGAATTTACTCAAAGAAGACAGGTCACCAACTGACGAACTTGTCATGTCGGTTTGGCCCAAAACCACGTCAGCAGCAGTACCAGAAGCCGTCGGTGTAGCGGTAAAAATCAAAACACGGTGATTTCCATTGTCGTTGATAATGAGTTTATCCTGAAAAGTGATGATGGATCGAGGCGACGTTAAACCAGAGGACGTCGTAGAAGACGTCGCCGTAGAGAAACTCGCCTGACCTAAAACCAAGGTCGCTGACGGACTATCGGCAGTAATTGGCAAGTCGTATCTAAGTACTCTATGATTTCCAGTATCAGCCACATATAAATAGGTATCTTTAACCCAAACTCCCTCAGGAGAGCTTAAGCTTGCCGCAGAAATTCCTCCGTTGTTAGCAGTTCCAACAGTTTTGGAAGGCTGTCCAATCACAAAGTCCGCGGCAGCCCCGGTTGCCGTTGGTGTTGAGCTAAAGACCAAAACGCGATTGTTGAGACCATCAGAAACGTAAATGCGGCCTGAACTGTCTTTAGCAAGCCCAGTGATTTTTCCTGTTTGAACCGCCGTAGGGCCGCAACCAACTCCATTTACACAGTCGGTAACTAGATCAGATTGGCCCAATACAATATATGGTGAACTGAGCGACACTCGCTTGTAACCGAGCACACGCCCTCGATAATCCCCAACAAAAATAGAATCATCAACACCCAAAATATCATTACCTCCCTCGGGACTAAATCCATTTTTGGTCGACTCACGATTGGCATATTGATTTGTTAATGACGAT
Source organism: Pseudobdellovibrionaceae bacterium (assembly GCA_044229295.1). Classification (GTDB taxonomy): domain Bacteria; phylum Bdellovibrionota; class Bdellovibrionia; order Bdellovibrionales; family Bdellovibrionaceae; genus JBGATJ01. The sequence continues at coordinate 41,766 of JBGATJ010000025.1, read as the reverse complement.
TGGCCAAGTGCTTCGTAAGCGGTCGAGCTGGTTGATGGCACTCCAATATATTTAAGAAGTCGATGACCCACTTTTTCAATTGTTAGCAACTGACGGTCGATATCGTCGAAATGAAGAAAAAACGGATCCACACTTGTTCCAACACTCACCGTATCGGCAACTTCGAGGTATCCGTCAGCATCTAGGTTCGAACCCGAAGGAGAATCCCAGTAAAGGATCCTTTTGTTATTTGTCCCGTCGGCTAAGTAGAGCCGATTATCAGCCCAGGCAGTGGACACAGGTTTATTAAACGAAGTTGAAGTCGTTCCACTCACACCACTGCCAAGGACCAAATCAACTGGGGTGGACCCAGAGGTGGGAGCCGCCGACCAGATTTTAACCTGGTACCCAGTATCGGTTGCAACCGTCAGATTGAACCCGTTTGTTGAAAGAAAGTAGCATGGTGTTGTAAGGACAAAATCCGCCCTCGTTCCCGAAGAGGTTGGGATTGTATTAAACCCTAAAATTCGAGAGTTACCGCGATCACATATGTAGAGGTGTCCAGAAACCACAACAGCCCCAGTAGGAGCGCTCAGAGAATTCATCTGAGCTGTTGAAGTCCCAAGGTTTGCACTAAACCCAGAAAAGTCCGATTGCCCAATGACGACATCTGCAGATTTTTGCAAAAATGGAATCGTACTCCACACAAGGGCTCGATTGTTGTCAGAATCTACTACGACAAGTTTACTTCCGTCGGTTGCAATCTGCCCAGCTCGCGAAATGACATCGGCACCTACGACTTTCCCGGCAGTACGCGGTGGCAACAGCTCATAGTACGACGATGACGTGAAACTATCTTTTGAAACAATCACGCGCTTATTTCCAGCATCAGAAATAAACCATTGAGTTCCAATTTTCAGGGTTGAGCTTGGTTCACAAAGAGTGTTGTAGGAAAGAGTACTACCGTAACAGGAACGATAACTCTCACTCGATTGTCCAAGTAGAATCATCGCTCCAGAAGAACCACTTCCGCTCCCATCACCACCAGCTTCAAAAACACTACAAGAAAGTGAAGACAACGAAAGTATGATCGCAATCAAATGTAAAATAAAAAATCGCCACCGCAACTCTCTACGATGAAGCGAAAATTTTTTTTCAAATGAGTATAAACTCTTTTTGATCACAGTACCTTCAATTTTCCTTTTCCAAAAAAATGAAAAATCTTAAATACTTATCGGCATTTCTAACGGATTTTTAAGAAAGTACGACTCGACGAAGATCATATTTTGAAGAAAATCAAAGCAAAAAATTGAGCTGAATGAAAACCCTAGGCGACCATTTTTTTAGTGAATTCTTTAATGGACTGCACTGTAGCCTGGCTAATACTAGTGAATTTGACCCCGTATTTTATAGGACTTCCCGGCTTTTCGGCAAGATCAATGAACTGCTTACTGACAACTTCACAAGATGCATTGAATGGAGGAACCCCATCCCCTGGTTTGAAGTGTAGAAACAAAATAAATCCAGGCTGAATCAACCCATTTTCAATTAAAAGCGAAGCACCACCAGCACTAATCTCGACACTCGTCGCGCGATAGGTTCGTTTGTTATCGTGGACGACAACCGATCCCCCATAACTGACTCGTGCGTGTCTTCGTCTAAAAAATATCTCTGAAGTCGAAGTATCGTTCACTTTTTCACGGTATTCGCGCACTTTGACAGGAGCAAAATCATCGGTCTCAGCAACCCGTTTCCAACCCTCCATGCCCGGGTTCCAAACAAAGTCGTATTCATAAAGAGATTTGTCCTGAAGTTTAGTAATAATATCACTGTACGAGAAAGGACCGAATCGGTTCTCACCCTTTAAAACAAACCACTCAACATCTTTTGAGCCCTTAGTTTCTTGTCTTGAACTAACACCTGGAGCTTCTTTTGCCTTTGCAAACTGGTCATTGATTTGAATCTGGATGTCAGGAACATCGACCATCATAACCCAATCCTGCTTGTCTTCTAGGTAGATATAGTCGGTAGGCTCAAGCTCAGAAGATTTGATCATCTTGATGACCACTTCGATAGGGAAAGGCCCCAATTGTTTTCCAGAGTTAGCTACATAAAATAAAGTTTGCATATCTCCGTCTCTCTCCCGATCCTAACATTCATTCGGAAACAACCACTCAATACTTAAGAGTTTCCATTAAGAAATTCCACTACGGTGACAATTTAGGCATCCCCTCGTAATTATTTCAGCCTTCAAAATCTCTGGCAGGACTCAAGGCCTGCTCGCCCTTGGTCTGGGAAATGCACAAACTAAAAAGTGGATAAGGAGTCGCCATGCAAACCCAGTTCTATGTAAATGTAAAAGAAATCACAGAAGGTCCTTTTTCGATCCCAGACATCTGTGACAAAGTTCAAGCCCAACAATATTCTCTACACGATTTTATTTTCGTAGAAGCCAACAATGATTGGATCCGCCTGGAGGAATTCAATCCAGTAGTAAAACGCTTAGAGGTCTTAAACAGACTCAAGGGAATGTGCGCGAAACCATCAGCACCGCCCCCACCACCACCAAAACAGGTAAAAAGTTTGCCAGCACAGTTGATTCTCAAACGGGAAGAAGCCTGTGAAGTTGGGAACCAACTCAAGGTGCTTGTTACTGCTCTGGATTCGGAAGGCAATGAGATGGCCCACGACTCGGAATTATCAATCTCGACGTCTGGAAGTGCTATCGTGACGAAATATGTAACGATGAAAAATGGATCTGCGGAGTTCATCGTTTTCAACCGCAAGTCAGAGGAAATCGAAATCGCCGTCCAAGACCAAAACAACGAGTCGCTAAACATCTCTGAAAAAATAACATTTAGCCCAGCGGCTCCCAAAAAACTCATCATCTCTGCTCCAGCAGAAGCAGTGGCTGGCCAAGCAATCACTGTCATGGTTAAGGCTGTAGATTCTTTTGGTAACTTAGTGACGGATTTTAAGAGCGCAATGTCCTTCCAAGTCAAATCTGTCGACGGTGGAAGCCAAATTCTTATTCAGACTGCTTAACTAAGCTAAATTCACTCACCCACCCGAGGTGAGTGAATAATTTCTACCCAATTCGGCGACCTTGTTGCCTGTCTCTAGATCTATAAGGCTCATCTGAATCATGCCGCCTTTTTCTTTCTGCTCATCCCAGTCAATGAGCACGAGTTCCAGCTTATATTTTCCACCAGCAACCACATGAACCTTTGGCTTTTTATTTCTAAGCCATTCTTCAGTCGTCGGAGTCGTGGAAACAAACTCAACCTCCCGAATCTGCCCCCACTCTTTCCCAAGAGACCCAGACTCCATCATGTTTGAAAGGTCTTTCTGAATAAGGTGTGCAATCCTTTCCCCTGGCGAAGAAACAGTCCAAACAAAATCAGAAAAACAGAGATAAGCAACTCCGATACTCCCAACAACAATAATAATGGCTACAATTTTTTTCACTTAAACATCGTAAAGCAGAAAACTCTGCCATGGCAACAAGATGCCTAGTTTTCTTATAAGTGACCAAATCATCGACAACAAAAATCGACCAACACAATAAATTATCAATTAAAATCATATACTTACATACCTAAAAACTGGCGCAAACCTTGAAATATGTCTCAATAGGAGACTTTATGAAATGGAACTATGGGTTCATTCTAATCGCACTTGCAGTGTACAATTACCTGGGTTGCGCTCCTATCGAATTCTCCCGGGATCCTAACTACAACAAATGCCAGAACTCTGGAATTGAATGCCAGACTGAGAACGGACTTGATAAATTCTCTTATCCGTTCCAAGCAGGATCTGGAACGGTTGATATACTTATTGTCGACGACAACTCTGGATCCATGTCCTTCGAACAAAAACATATGGCGGAAAGGTTCTCCACCCTCCTTTCGTCGATCAAATCATTGGACTATCATATAGCTATCACGACCACAGACATTTCAAACCCAAAGACAAATCCTCCGCGGCCAATCAATCAAAATGGAGCCCTCCAGGATGGAAATCTAATCCCGTTTCCCAATGGACAAAAATTCATTACCCGGGATACCCCAGATAAAGAAAATGCATTTCTTAGCATCATCAAAAGACCCGAAACAGAAACCTGCGAAACGTGGTTAACAAGCACGGCGGCTCGTTCTATGAGAAAATCTAACTCTGCCTACCAGGAACAATATCTTGCAAACTGTCCATCTGGGGATGAACGAGGAATTTACGCTGCAAACCTTGCAATCAGCAAAAACGATTCAGGCTTCATACGGGAAGGTGCAC